>NZ_JBBKZS010000023.1:0-83590 GCF_037889955.1 Variovorax robiniae | reverse complement strand
AATCCTCATACCCCCGCCGCTTAAAAAAGCAGCAGGGTAGGCTGAACACCCGGGTCAAATTTGAACCGGCACAACCCTCACAGGTGGGTCAATTTTCGGCCGGCGCCAACAACATAAGGGCCGCGCAGGAGGATGGTGCCGATCTCGTCGACCGCTGCATCGCGCTGCACATGGCCATCGGCACCAAGCTGCACGACCTTCATCTGCTGGTAGGGCAGGCGCAGGCCGATCGAGCCGATCGCGCGATGGCCGTCGCGCGGGTTCAGCGAACTCACGCAGGTCGCCTCGGTCATGCCGTAGCCTTCGAGCAGCTTGAGCCCGGTGGCCGCCTCGAAGCGGTTGAACAGCTCGATCGACAACGGCGCCGCGCCGCACACGGCGAAGCGCAAGGAGCTCACGTCGACGCCCTCGCGCGGCACGTTGAGCAGCGCCGACAGCACCGTCGGCACCGAACTGAACAGCGTCGCCTTGTAGCGCGCCACCGAGCGCCAGAAGCCGCCGATGGTGCGCGCATCCCGGTACCCCGCGCTCGACAGCATCACCACATGCGCGCCCACGCTGAAGGGCGCCAGCCCGGTGATCAGCATCGCGTTGGAGTGGAACAGCGGCAGGCCGCACAGCAGCGTGTCCTGCGGGCCCATGGAGAGCGCGGTGGACACGGCCCAGGCATTGGCCGCCTCGTTGAAATGCGTGCGGCGCGCGAGCTTGGGCGTTCCTGTCGTGCCGCCGGTGTGGAAGTACGAGGACACGTCCTCGCCCTGCGGCGGCGCGGTGCCGACCAGCGCGTCGCCGGGTTGCTGCGACAGCAGCGCATCGAAGTCCAGCGCCCAGGGCGGGCAGGGTCCGTTTCCACCCACGCGCACAACGGCGCGCAGAGTCGGCACGCGGTCGCGCAGGGCTTCGACCTTTTCCCAGATGCCCGGTTGTTCCTGCCGGCCCAGCGCCACGAGCACCACCGTGCCCGCCGCGTTGAGGATGCCGACCATGTGATCGACTTCGAGGAACGGATTCACCGGATTCACGATGCCCGCCGCCTCCGCGCCCCAGAGCGTGAAGTGCGTCTCAGGCAGGTTCGGCAGCAGGTACGAGACGACATCCGTTCGCCCCACGCCCAGGCCGATGAAGGCATTGGCTGCCTGCGTGATGCGGCGGTACAGCGTGGCGTAGTCGTAGCGCGTTTCACCGTCGGCCGCATCGCCGGTGGGTACGAAAGTCAGCGCCGGCGCATCGGGCGTGGCTTCGGCCTGCCGCGCGATGGCCGCGTGGCTGGAGATCGGTTGCTCCAGCCGGCTCTCGATCGGCAACTGCTCCAGCGCCTCGACGTCTTCCAGCGTGCGCAGCGGCGCGTGCGCGCTCGTGCTCATCGTTGAACGCCTTCAGTTCTGCACGGTCAGCTCGGGCTTGGCCACCAGGCCGAAGCTGCGCAGCACGCCCAGCAGTTCGTGGTGCCCGAAAGCCTGGCAGCCCGATGCGAAGCCGACCCGCTTCGGTGGCTGCTGCAGCAGCGAATGCGCCGCATAGGCTTGCAGCAAGCCGGTCTGCTTGTAGTTGCAGTTGCCGAAGATCACGCAGTGCGCGCGGCCCAGCGGCCCGGTCGCATGGACCGAGTCCACCGATTTGTTGAGGCGCGGGTTCTCGCGCGGCGGCATGCTGTTCATGACGCCGGCGGCGGTCTGCGCCAGAGCAGCGTAGCGGTCATCGGGGTTCATGCCCTCCGTGGCCTTCAGCGCGGCGGCGACGATCTGCGGCACGCCCAGCATCAGCGGCTTGTTGAACACGCCGCCCAGCACCTTGACGTTGGACACGCGCGGGTCCTTCTTGAACCACACCGGGTGCGAGGTGCCGCCCCAGGGCAGCGCCAACGCCATCTCGTGCTGGCCCGGGATCGCGAGGCTGTAGAGGCCCGCGTCGGGCTGCCATTCGACGTACTGGTTCTGGTAGAGGTGGAAGGCCTTCGACGTGGCCGCGTTGACGAGGATGGTCTGCGTCGACGCGATGGTCGGGCTGCCGCCCCAGAACACGGCGATGTCCAGCGTGTCCAGGCCCGGCGTCTCTAGGCAGAGCTGCGCCGCGATCTCGCCGGTGGTGTACATCTGCGCGAGGCCGGGCGACAGCAGCAGGCCGGCCTGCGCGAACTTGGCGCCGTACTGCGTATCGAGCGTGATGAGCCAGTCCTGTTCGCCGGTGGTGTCGGTGTAGTGGCACTTGGCGGCGAGGCAGGCGTCCACCACCTCGGGGCCGAACTTGGCGAAGGGGCCGACGGTGTTGAGCACCACGGAGGCGCCGGTGAAGAGGGCGGTCAGCGCCTCGGTCGTGTGGGCCACTTCGACCACTTCATACGTCGCGGTCTCGATACCGGCCACATTGGACTTCATCGCCGCATGGAGCTTGTCGGCGCTGCGGCCAGCCGCGATGAAGGGAATGCCGAACTCGCGCAGGTACTCGCAGATCAGCCGGCCGGTGTAGCCGCTCGCGCCGTAGACGATGACAGGCTTCTTTGTCGTGTTGTCGCTCATGTTGTGCTTCCTCAGGAGTGTGACGATTTCATTTCAGTTATCCGTGCGGGCAATGCCTGTTCGTGGGCACCCGCGGAACCGGCTTTGCCGGGCCGCTGGGTGCGCCCCCTCGAAGGGGGTAGCGCCGCAGGCGCTTCGGGGGTGGGCCTCATCTCAGAGAAGGGACGAGCTCACGCCGCCATCCAGCACGAAGCCGCTGCCGTTGGAGAAGCTGGCGCGCTCCGAGGCCAGGAACACGGCCAGGTTCGCGACTTCCTCGGGCGTGCCGTAGCGGCCCTGGCGCTGCGCGATCACCGCATCGAAGTCGGGGATGTTGAGCAACTGCTCGAACTCCTTCTTGCGCGGCTTGACCATGTCGGTCTCGATGAAGGCCGGCAGGATCGCGTTGACGCGGACGTTGTGCGCGCGCAGTTCGACTGCCGCCGTCTGAGTGAGCGACATGACGCCGGCCTTGGCCGCCGCGTAGCTGCCGATCAGCGGGACCGCGCCCTTTGCCGTGACCGAGGCCATCGTGACGATCGCACCACCGCCCGCCGCGATCAGCGCCGGGGCTGCGTAGCGGATGCAGAGGAACACGCCGTCGAGGTTGACCGACGTCACCTCGCGCCATTGCTCGTAGCTGGTTGCTGCCAGCGGCGACAGCGTCCCGATGCCCGCGTTGGGCACCATGATGTCGAGGCGGCCATGCTGCTTCACGGCAGCGGCGACCAGCGCTTCGACTTGCTCCGGCACGCGCACGTCGCAAGCCATGGCCGTCGCGCCTGGCAGCGAGGCGGCGACCTTCTGCGCCGAAGCGGCATCGATGTCCGACACGATCACCTTCGCGCCCTCGGCCGCATAGGCGCGCGCAATGGCCTCGCCGAGCCCGCGTCCCGCGCCGGTGACGATGGCGACCTTGTCCTGAAGAAGCTTGGCGGTATTCATAGCAATCCGGCAGACAGGCCGCCGTCCAGGATGTAGTGGGAGCCGGTGGTCCAGCTGGCGGCGTCGGAGGCAAGGAAGGCGGTCATCTCGGCCACCTCCTGCGGCGTGCCGAGGCGCAATTGCTTGGCCGCGACCAGCGCATCGAAGGGCACGCCGACGATCGCCTCGACGGTCGGGATCAGCCGATCCACCATCGCCGTGCCGACGAAGCCCGGGCACACCGCGTTGATGCGTATACCGGTCGGCTTCAGTTCGGCCGCCGCGGTGCGCGTGAGTTGGAGCACCGCCGACTTCGATGCCGCATAGGAGCCGAACAGCGGCACGCCATTGGTGCCCGCCAGCGAAGAGATGTTCACCACCGAGCCTCTGCCCGAGGCCACCAGCGCACCCAGTGCGGCCCGCATGCCGAGGAACACGCCCATCACGTTGATGTTCATGAGCCGGCCGATCTCTTCCTCGCTCTGGTCGAACAGCGGCTTGACGATCTCGATGCCGGCGTTGTTGACCAGGGTGTCGAGGCCGCCGAAGGCGGCGGTGGTGGCTTCGACCGCGCCGGCCCAGTCGGCCGCCTTGGTGACGTCGCAGCGCACCGACTTCGCCATCGCCCCCAGTTCGGCCGCCGCCTTCGCGGCGCCCGCTTCGTCGATGTCGGCGAGCATCACCTGCGCGCCTCGCTCGACAAAGAGCCGCGCGATGGCAAGGCCGAGCCCCTGCGCCGCGCCGGAGATGAGGGCCTTGCGGCCCTGCAGTTCGATCATGAGCATGTCTCCTCCGCCTGTGTCGGCGGTGGAGGCATTCGAACAGCGGCGGCTGATCAAGCCGCCAAACTAAAGGTTGGTTTTTTTTGCTGCGATGCAGCAGGGGGTCAGTGGAAGGTCAAACCTTCCAGGCCCCCACATGCGGCGCACTCGCCTCGTCCACCAGCGCCGGCCCGATGCATTCGATCGGATGCGGCGAGACGTCGAACACATCCCGGCAGGACAGTTCCGCATCGCGCTGGTCCTGCCGTTCACCGCGGAACAACCGCAGCCGCCCGGCGTCGATGCCGAACACCACGCGCCCGATGTTCGACCAGAAAATCGCACCCGCGCACATCACGCAGGGTTCTCCGGACGAGTAGAGGGTGGCGCTGGCCAGGTCCTCGCGTGACAAGCCCTTGCCGGCCAGCGCGCGCACGGCGTTGGTTTCCGCATGGCCGGTGCAATCGCCGGTCTCGCTGGTGTTGTTGTAGGCCTCGCAGATCACCTCGTTCCTGGCCGACACGATGACGGCGCCGAAGGGGCGGTTGCCGCGGCGCGCGGCCGCGTGCGACCAGCCGATGGCCTTGCGCAGGTAGCGGCCGTCGCGCTCGTCGAGTGAGGTTTCCGGGGGGAATTTCGTGTGGTTGTCGCCGTGATTCATGCGTTCGCTGCCAGGCGATTCGGTGTCATCAATATGCCATGCAGGACGCATGCCGGGCAACCGGGTGCATGCGAGCAAGCCCCGGGTTTCGGCAACATGTAACAAAAATCACGACACGCGCGTCTATGTCACGGCAAAGCGCGCGTGAGTGTTGTATCCGGGCACATCGAAAGCGGTCGTCGGGCAGGTCGAAAGCAAAATGCCGCCCATGACCGAACCCAGCGCGCTTTCCGACAGCCAGCTGATGGCGCGCGCCCATTTGTGGCGCAGGAAGTCGATGATGGGATCGCGCGACGCGGCGGAGTACGCCCGTGCCCATGAGATCGAGATGCGCCGTCGCCTGGGCGCCACGACGACGATGGACGCACCCCTGTCGCAAGGACGCGTCCGGCGTCGCAAGTGGTGGCGGCTCTGGTAGGGATCGGCCGGCGCTCTTCTTCGTCCGCGCGTGTTTGGCTACTTCGGCACCACCAACCCAGCCCGCGCCTTCAACGCCTTCTCCCGCGCATGGCACCCATCGAAGTGGTCGTTGACCAGGCCCATTGCCTGCATCAGCGCATACATCGTCGTCGGCCCGACGAAGGTCCAGCCCTTCTTCTTCAGGTCCTTCGACAGCGCCACGGATTCGGCTGAGCTGGTCATGGCCTTCACATTGGCCAGCGTGAACTTCTTCGGCCGCGTCTTCGGATCCGGCTCGAAGCTCCAGCAGTAAGCCGCCAGCGAGCCGTGCTGCTCGCGCAGTTCCAGTACCCGCTTCGCATTGTTGATGGCCGATTCGATCTTGCCGCGGTGCCGCACGATGCCGGCGTCGGCCAGCAGCCGCGCGATGTCCTTCTCGCCGAAGCGCACCATCTTCTCGGCCTCGAAGTTGGCGAAGGCCGCGCGGAAGGCCTCGCGCTTGTTGAGGATGGTGAGCCAGCTCAGGCCGGCCTGGAAGCCCTCCAGGCAGAGCTTCTCGAACAGGCGCCGGTCGTCCGTCACCGGGAAGCCCCATTCGTTGTCGTGGTAGTGCTGGTAGAGCGGCGTGGCCGCGCACCAGCTGCAACGCATCTGGCCGTCGCCACTGTCGAAGAGGCCCGAGGGTTGTGTCATTGCAATTCGAATCCTTGCTGCTTCACCGCCGCCGAGTCCAGTCCGATCTGCACGTTGAATTCGCCGGCCTCGGCAGCGTACTTCAATTGCGCGTTGAAGAACTTCAGCTTGTCCTCGTCGACGGTGAAGCGGACCACCTTCTCCTCGCCGGGCTGCAGCATGACCTTGCGGAAGTCCTTCAGCTCCTTCACCGGTCGCACCACCGAAGCCGCAACGTCCTGGATGTAGAGCTGCACCACCGTCTCTCCGGCGCGCTTGCCGGTGTTCTTCACGGTCACGCTTGCATCGATCTTCCCGCCGCGCTTCATCGTGGGGCTCGACAGCGTCACGTCCGACAGGCTGAAGTCGGTGTAGCTCAGGCCATATCCGAACGGATACAACGGTGCGGTGACTTCCTCGAAGTATTGCGAGGTGTAGTTGCCCGGCTTGCCCTCGGTGAAGGGGCGGCCCAGGCGCGGCTTGTTGTAGTAGGTCGGGATCTGTCCGGTGGAGCGCGGGAATGAGATGGGCAGCTTGCCGGAAGGGTTGTAGTCGCCGAACAGCACGTCGCTGATCGCGTTGCCGCCTTCGGTACCGGTGTACCAGGTCTCGAGGATGGCGTCGGCCTCCTTCTGCTCGCGCGCCAGCGCCAGCGGGCGGCCGTTCATCAGTACCAGCACCAGCGGCTTGCCGGTGGCCTTCAATGCGGTCAGCAGTTCGCGCTGGCCGGGCGGCAGGTCGATGGTGACGCGGCTCGACGATTCATGCGACATGCCGCGCGATTCACCGACCGCCAGCACGACCACGTCGGCCTGTTTCGAGACCTTCACCGCTTCCGCGATCATCGCTGCCGGGGTGCGCTTGTCCTGCGTGACTTCCGGCTTGTCCCAGTTCATGAAGTTCAGGTACTCGACGATCTTCTCATCGGTGGTGACGTTGGCGCCGCGTGCGTAGACCAGGCGCGCCTTGTCCCCCAGTGCGTTGCGCATGCCTTCGCGCAGCGTGACCGATTGCGCCGCCACGCCGGCGGCCGACCAGCTTCCCATCATGTCAATCTTCGCGTCCGCCAGCGGGCCGACCAGCGCGATGGTGCCGGCCTTCTTCAACGGCAGCGTCTGCTTCCTGTTCTCGAGCAGCACCATCGACTTGCGCGCCACATCGCGCGTCTCGGCGCGGTGCAGGCGGCTTTCGGCGTTGACGTCGGCCGGGTCGTCCGCGGGCTTGCCGATGCGGCGATACGGGTCGTGGAACAAGCCCATGTCGTACTTGGTGCTGAGCACTTCGCGCACCGCGTTGTCGATTTCCTTGTCGCTCACTTCGCCCGACTTCACCAGCCCGGGCAGTTCCTTGAGGTAGACCTCGTCGGCCATGCTCATGTCGATGCCGGCCTTGATCGCCAGCTTGGCGGCCTCGCGCTCGTCCTTGGCCACACCGTGTCGGATCAATTCGACGATGGCGCCGTGGTCGCTGAAGGTCACGCCCTTGAAGCCCCAGTCCTTGCGCAAGAGGTCCTGCAACAGCCAGGTGTTGGAGGAGGCCGGCACGCCGTTGATGGAGTTGAGCGCGACCATCACGCCGCCCGAGCCTGCATCGATCGCGGCCTTGTACGGTGGCAGGTACTCCTGGTACATGCGCATCGGGCTCATGTCCACGGTGGCATAGTCGCGCCCGCCTTCGACGGCGCCATACAACGCGAAATGCTTGACCGCCGACATCACGCTGTCCGCGTTCTTCGGCGACGTGCCCTGGAAGCCCTTGACCGCCGCGCGCGCCGCAGCGGACACGAGGTAGGGGTCTTCGCCAAAGCCTTCCGAGGTGCGGCCCCAGCGCGGGTCGCGCGAGATGTCGACCATCGGCGCGAAGCTCATGTCCACCGCATCGCTGCTGGCCTCGATGGCGGCGGTGCGCATGGTCAGCGTGATCGCGTCCATGTCCCAGCTCGAGGCAAGGCCCAGCGGGATCGGGAAGATGGTCCGATGACCATGCACCACGTCGTACGCGAAGGACATCGGGATCTTGAGCCGGCTGCGCTGGATGGCAGCGTCCTGCAGCGGCCGGTTGTCCTTGCGCGTGACCGAGTTGAAGGTGCCCCCGACGCGGCCGGCGGCGATCTCGTCGGCCAGGCGCGTGAGCGGCATGTCGCCGCCGATGCTGATCAGCCGCAGCTGCCCGATCTTCTCGTCGAGCGTCATGCGCGACATCAAGTCCGTGATGAAGGCGGACTTGTCGTTGATCGACGGCGGTGTGCTGCTTGATTGAGCCTGGACCGAATGGCAGGCGATGCTGGCAACCAGACCCAGCACGAACAGATGTTTCATTCGATGAAGTTGTGGACCCGGCGGCCGGGACGTCGATGGTGTCGCAGAAACGCGAAGTCTACTGTCAGCCATCGCCGCGCCTTTTCTTCCCGGCGCCGGATGTGCGGGGCAGGGCGCTACATTGAGGGTTGGGCAATGCTGGACAAGTTCCCGGTGCATCGCGCATCCACGGGGATCCTGGCCAGCGTTGCGCCTGTTCCAAAGGAGAAATTCGTGCTTCCTCTTGCCACCCGGCGCATCGTCCATCGCGGAATGCCCGCCGCCTTGAAGGGCCTTGCCGCCACCATCCTGATGCTGTGTGTTGCTGCGCAGGCCCACGCCTTCTCGCTCGACGACGTGGTCGCCAAGGCGCGCTACCTGATGGCCACGCCTTATGCGGCGCCCGTGAGCAACCTGCCGCCGGCCTTCGCGCAGATGCAATACGCCGACTACGCCAGGATCCAGCCGCTGCCGGCGAAGTTCGGCTGGCGCGACCAGCCCACGCCGTTCAAGCTCAACTTCTATCACCAGGGCATGCAATTCAATGCGCCGGTGACCATCAACGAGATCGTCGGCAACGACGTGAGCGAGATCAAGTACGACGCGCAGCGCTTCGACTTCGGCGGCCTGCCGCTGGACAAGAGCGCCACGCAGAATCTCGGCTATGCCGGCTTCCGCGTGCTGTACCCGATCAACCAGCCGGGCAAGGAAGACGAGATCATGAGCTTGCTGGGCGCGAGCTACTTTCGCGTGATCGGCAAGGGGCAGGTGTACGGGCTGTCGGGCCGCGGCCTGGCCATCGACACCGCGCCGCCCGGGGGCGAGGAGTTCCCCAACTTCCGTGAGTTCTGGGTGCAGCGTCCAGCGGCGCAGGACCAGCAACTGGTGATCTATGCCTTGCTCGATTCGCCGCGCGCCACAGGCGCCTTCCAGTTCACGTTGCGGCCCGGCGCCGACGCGATCCTCGACGTGCAGGCCCGCATCTTCATGCGCGGCAAGGTCGGCACGCTGGGCATCGCGCCGCTGACCAGCATGTTCCTCTACGGTCCCAACCAGCAGACCGACAAGCGCAGCTATCGCCCGGCCATCCACGACTCCAACGGACTGGCCATCCGCACCGGCAGCGGCGAATGGCTCTGGCGCCCGCTCAATGATCCATTGGCTGTTGCGATCAGCAGCTTCAGCGTCGAGAATCCGCGCGGCTTCGGCCTGCAGCAGCGTGGCCGCGAGTTCTCGCGCTTCGAGGACTTGAAGGACCGCTACGACCTGCGGCCGACCGCCTGGATCGAGCCCAAGGGCGACTGGGGCAAGGGCAAGGTCCAGCTGGTCGAACTGCCGACCGCCGACGAGACCAACGACAACATCGTCGCCTACTGGACGCCCGACGTGCAACCCGAAGCCGGCCAGGCGCTCTCCTTCGACTACCGCATGCACTGGACCATGGACGAGGCCGCGCTGATGCCGCGCAACCTCGCATGGGTGCGGCAGACCATCCACACGCCCGGCGAACAGACCCAGGCCAACCTGATCCGCCAGCCCGATGGAACGACCGCCTTCCTGGTCGACTTCGAAGGCCCGCCGCCCGCCGCGATGCCGGCCGATGTCGCGGTGACGCCGCAGGTCAGCGTGGACAGCAATGCCGAGTTGATCGGCAGCACGCTGGAGCGCAACCCCGCGATCAAGGGCTGGCGCGTGACGATCCGCATCAAGGTGAAGGACCCGAAGGTGCCGGTCGAGATGCGCGCCGCGCTGGTGGCGGCGGGCAAGGTGCTCAGCGAGACGTGGAGCTACCAGTTGACGCCCGTGGTCGTTGCCACGGCCGCGCCGGCGCCTGCGGCCTCTGCTGCGCCGCCTGCGCCCGCCCCGGCGCCAGCGCCGTCGCCCGCCCGATAGCCGCAGGAATTCTCGCTGCCTCGTTCAACGCCACCTTCCCGAAGGATCCACCATGAGCATCACCATCCGTCGCGACGACATGGCCGGTACGCGCCATGTCCTGAAGATCCGCAACCACGAGATCACCGTGGACGCATCGCCAGCCGCCGGGGGCAAGGACGAAGGCCCGGAGCCGCACGACCTCTACGATGCCTCGCTGGCCTCGTGCAAGGCGCTGACCGTGCTGCTCTATGCGCGGCGAAAGCAGATGCCGCTGGAGGACATCGAAGTGACGGTCGACCGCGACAACGCGCAGGAACGGCAGGGCACCTACCGCCTCAAGACGACGCTGCGGCTCACCGGCAATCTCAGCGAAGAGCAGCGCGCCGAACTGCTGCGCGTGGCCGGCAAGTGCCCCTTGCATCGGCTCATGACCGAGGTCAAGACGGAGATCGAAACCGTGCTGGCCTGACAGAATTCGGGGAGGAGAGACAAGAAGATGGACCACGAAGAACAGATCGCGATGATCAAGCGCACCCTCGCGCTGATCGAATCCAGGGACAGCGAACGCGGCGAGCCCGCCATCAGCCCGGTGTCGCGCTACCTCGATGCGGCGCGCTACCAGCAGGAAGTGGAGAAGATCTTCCGCCAGTACCCGCTGGCCGTGTGCGCGTCGGCGTCGCTGGCCAAGGCCGGCGATTCATTCGCCATCGATGTGGCGGGCATTCCGCTGGTGATCCTGCGAGCGGAGGGCGGCGAGATCAACGCCTTCGTCAATGCCTGCCGTCATCGTGGCGCGCGCATCAAGGCGCCGGGCCTCTCAAGCCAGCGCGTGATGATCTGCCCCTACCACAGCTGGACCTATGGCCTCGATGGCGCCTTGCGGGGCAGGCCGCATGCCAATGAGTTCCCGCATGCACCCGCGTCGGATTGCTCGCTGGCACGCGTCCCGGCCGCCGAGGCGCTGGGGCTCGTGTGGGTCGTCCCGCGCGTCGCCAGGGCCGGCGAAAGCGCCGCGCTCGACATCAGCAACTGGTCGGGACGCTTCGGCACCGACCTGCGCAACTGGGGCTATGACAGCTGGAAGCCGGTGAGCGAGCGCGAGTTCGTCAACCCGACCAACTGGAAGATCCCCTTCGAAGGCAATCTCGAGTCGTACCACTTCCAATACGCGCACCGCGACAGCATCGCGCCGATGTTCTACGACAACCTCCTGGTGGCCGACCATGACAGGCAGCACCAGCGCATGTTCTTGCCCAAGCGCAGCATCGAAGGCCTGCGCGAACGGCCGGTGAGCGAATGGGAGGTCGGCCCGCACGCGAACATCATCTATTACTTCTTCCCGGCCACTTTCATCCTGCATGAAGGCGACCATGCCAATGCCTTCACGGTGCTGCCGGAGGCGGTGGACCGCTGCCGCGTGATCGGCAGCACGCTGGTGCCCGAACTGCCGACGACGGAGAAGTCCGCCAACTACTGGCGCAAGAACGTGGCCTCGTTCTGGGGTGCGCTGGACGAGGACTTTGCGCTGGGGGTGTCGGCGCAATCGACGCTGGCGAGCGGGGCGCAGGAGGCGCTGTACTTCGGTGCGACCGAATGCGGCGCCGCGCGGTTTCATCGGGATGTCGAGGCGGCTCTCGGAGCGTGAACACTGCGCAGCGTTTTGCGGAAGCCGCAGTGCACGCAACCGTATCCTTTCCCGGCGCTTGACCCGCGCCGCACCTCCGTTCAAGATCGCGCGCAACCAAACGCGAACGACCATGCCGCCCGGCGCAGCGCGGGCCGTGTCAGCAAGCAGCGCGAGGAGCAACGCATGACCTTGACCGATCGCAGGAGTCTCCTGAAGGCGCCGCTGTGCATGACCGCGCTGTCGCTGGCCGGTTGCGCGGCCATCGGACCCCCGTCGGTCTCGCGTGATCGCTTCGACTACAACGGCGAGATCGCGCGTTCCTGGAAGGAGCAGACGCTGCTCAACATCGTGCGTGCGCGCTATGCCGACATGCCCCTGTTCCTGGAGGTCTCGCAGGTGGTCAGCGGCTACACACTCGAAAGCACGGTGTCGGCGGGTGGCGTCTTTGCGAAGAACAACGCGGTCGCGCCACCGGGCAGCAACCTGAACTTCGGTGCGCAGGGCAAATGGACAGATCGCCCGACCATCACCTACACGCCGCTGACGGGCCAGCAGTTCAATCGCAGCATGCTGACGCCGATACCGCCGGCCGCCGTGCTGTTCGCGATGCAGGCCGGCTGGCCGATCGACCTGGTGTTCCGGGTCGTGGTCCACAGCATCAACGGACTCAACAGCACGGGGCGCGGCGCCGCGGGCTATGAACGCATGGTGCAACTGATGCGCATGCTCCAGGACTCCGAGTTGCTCGGCATGCGGGTGCGGGGCGGCGTGAAGCAAGACAACGAGGTGGTCCTGTTCTTCAACACGCGCGTGCTGGCGCCGGAGGAAACCGCCCGGGTCGAGGAGTTGCGCGGTCTGCTGCGCCTGGTTCCGGGACGCAGCGAATACCACGTACGCTTCGGTGCCGCCGCGGCGGGCGAAGGCGAGATTGCCATGCTGACGCGGTCGATGCTGCAGATTCTGATCGACCTCGGCGAATACGTGGACGTACCAGAGGCCGCCGTGCGCGACGGCCGCACGACCGAGAGCCAGGCGCCGTCGAGCGCGGTGCTGGGGCGCCTGCTCAAGGTGAAGGTCGCGCAGGAGCGGCCCGCGGATGCGCTGGTCTCCGTTCAATACCGCGACGGCTGGTACTGGATCGACGACCGCGACATCGCGTCCAAGCGCACCTTCGCGATGGTGATGATCTTCTCGACGCTGGCCGATTCCGGGGCGCGCGAGGGGATGCCGCTGGTGACGATACCGGGCTGAGCTTGTGGCTTCGCAGCCACGTCGCCTCGTTCAAAGTTCACCCTCTCCAGGAAGCTTCCCGCTACATTTTTCGAGTCGGGTTGTTGCGCGGTTCCGTGCCTGCCCTGACACACAAAAATCCACGGGGAGGCAAGAGGACATGAGAGTTCGGAACAAGGTATTGGCGTTGGCGACCGTGACTGTCGCAGCGCTTGCGGGTTGTGGCGGTGGGAGTGGGGGTGGCGGCGGATTCTTGCCGGTCACGCCCGTACCGGTGCAGCCGCCGGCACCCGCCGAATCGAAAGTGACGCTCACTGTCACTGTCGCGGGCAACGCAGCAAGCCCCGACGCATCGGGCAACTACACCGTGGCGCCCGGCAGGAACATCACCGTCATGGCAAGCGAAGCCGTCGAATGGAGTGGCAGCTCCACCGGCGATGCGGTGGTGACGCGCCATGAGATCTCGACGATCCCGACCGCATGGGCCTCGCGGCTTGCGAATGCCAGCAAGACGCAGCCTGGCTCCTACACCCTGGTCGCGCGAACCGCGGACGGCCTGTCGAAGCCATTGAAGTTCGTGGTGGCGGCAGGCGACTACCGCAGCGGCGACTACAAGGTGTTCGGCGCCGATGGCTCGCGCCAGAGCCTCACGGTCGACTTCGACCAGCGCACCTTCACGATGACCGACAGCAACGGCGTCGAGGCCACCGGCGCGCTCGGCGCGGAGGATAGTGGATGGTTCAGCGTGATCAGCGACCGCGTCACGGGCATCAACACCTCTGTGCTGCGGCCCTTCGACGACACCATCCTCGGCGCGTTTCCGTATGCGGTGCCGTACGCGAACCCGGTCACGTACGCGTCGTACCCGCTCGTCGCGTCGCGCGCGCTGGTCACGACGCAAGCCAGCCTCGACGGCACCTACAACCGCTTCCGCGTCGATGCGTCGCCTACCGGTCGCGATTCCCGGATCGGACAGGTGCAGATCTCGGCGGGCGGTACCTTGATGAAGCAATGCACGGACAACATCATCTACCGCGTCGATGAATGCCCGCCTGCATCGCTCGTGAGTTCGACGGTGGCGGCCGATGCCGAGAGCGGCATGTGGAGCTTGGCCGACACCGCCACCTCCACCTTTCAGGGACGCTTTGCCATCGCGCGCATGGGCGGCGAGAACGTGTATCTGTCCGCCGGTCCGTCGCCGTCGGGAAGCAGCCAGGTGTTCTCGATCGGCCTGCCCGAGACGCCTGCCTACACCGGCTTCAAGAGCAGCGCGGGCGGATCGACCCGCCACACCCTGGACGTCAGCAGCGCCACCGCGACGGACTACAGCTATGCCCCGCTCGGGTCGGCTTCGGCGACCCAATTTGCGCTCGGCGGTGTCGGTCCGTCCGCGCCATATGGGATGCGTGTGGCGGGCAACGGCCCCGACCGCTATTTTTTCATGCGCTCCGCCAGGCTGGAAGCCGTCGTGGGCTCACGTGGCAATGCCAATACGCAGGGCTTCCTGCACCTGGGCTTGATCTTGGACTGACCCCGGCTCAGTGGCCCGCGCCGCGGCTTTCCCAGAAGCCGCGGTGCGTGGAGATCATTTCTTCCTCGATGGCGGGCACAGGGCCGATCACCTCGATCTTCTTCTGCCCGCGCGCGAACACCTCGCGGCAGGGGAGAGACAGCGTCGGGTTCTCCGGATGGTCGCCGGTGAGTGCGAGCAGCGCCGTTTCCTCCGCACCGTAGACCACGCGGCCGATGTTGGCCCAGTAGGTGGTGCCGGCGCACATCGCGCAGGGCTCGAAGGTGGTGACCAACGTGCACTGCCAGAGATAGTCGGCGGGGTAGTTGAGGGAGGCGGTGCGGGCCAGCGTGGCCTCGGCGTGATGCACGGTGTCGATGTTGCCTTGCTCGGCCAGGATGGTTTCGCCATCGGGTGCGACGAGCACCGCGCCGAACGGATGGCGGCCCATGGTCATGGCGCGTTGCGCGACTTCGTTGGCGCGGCGGAGCGCGCGGAGGATCTGGTCTGGGGTCATCGGCGAATTTTGCCCCCTCTGTCTTACTCCCTCTCCCTTCGGGAGGGGGCGGGGGTGAGGGCTCCGGGCTTTGGATGGTGCGCTGCCTGTGCCGCCGCCGCTGCCCCTCACCCCGGCCCTCTCCCCAGAGGGGAGAGGGAGTAGATCAGCTCACTCGCCTTGCGAACCGCGATGCGCCCAGGCGGTCGTGTGCTTCTCGATCGCGCTGAAGACCTCGTACATCCCCATCGCCATCGCCCCCACCACCACCAGGCCCGCAAAGGCCAAGCCCATCTGCATCGCCGACCCCGCCGAGATCAGCAGGTAGCCGATGCCTTCGTTCGCCGCCGTCATCTCGCTCACCGTCGTCCCCACGAAGGCCAGCGTGATCGCCACCTTGAGCGAGGCATAGAAGTAGGGCATGGAGCGCGGCAGGCCGATCTTCATCAGCACATCCCAACGTTTTGCGCCGAGCACCCGCAGCACGTCCTCCAACTCGGGCTCCAGCGTCGCCAGCCCGGTCGCGATGTTGACCATGATCGGGAAGAAGCTGATGAGGAACGCCGTGAGGATCGCCGGCCCCGCGCCGATGCCGAACCACACCACCAGGATCGGCACGAAGGCCGCCTTGGGCAACGCATTGAACGCGGTCATCAACGGGTACATCGCCGCATAGGCCAGCCTCGAACTGCCGACCACGAAGCCCAGCAGCACACCCACCACGATCGCCAGGCCAAATCCCGCCATCGTCACCCAGAAGGTGCGCCACGCATGCCCCGCGATGATGAGCTTGAACTCCCAGAACTGCGTCCAGATGCGCCATGGGCTCGGGAAGATGAACTCTGACACCTCGAAGCCGGCGCAGATCACCTGCCACAGCACCAGCACCGCGACCAGCAGGATCCACGGCGACCAGCGTTCGATCTGCTTGCTGTTCTTCATGCGACCGCTCCCGACGTTGCGCCGATGCCGGTGTTGCGGATGGCGCCGATATGACCACGCAGCTCCAGCACGATGTCGGTGAATTCCTTGGTGTAGGTCAACTCCAGCTCGCGCGGACGCGGCAGGTCGATCTCTCGCTTGACCACGAAACGCCCCGGACTCTTGCTCATCACGTACACCGTGTCCGCGAGGAAGGCCGACTCGCGCAGGTCATGCGTCACCAGGATCACGTTGAACTGCTGCTCCGCATGCAGGTCGCGCAGGATGCACCACAGGTCCTCGCGCGTGAAAGCGTCCAGCGCGCCGAAGGGCTCGTCGAGCAGCAGCATCTTTGGCTCATGGATCAGCGCGCGGCAGATGCTCGCGCGCTGCTGCATGCCGCCGGACAGCTGCCATGGGAACTTGTCCTCGTAGCCGGCCAGGCCCACCTTCTGGAGCAGCTTGCGTGCACGCTCGACGTAATCCTTTCGCTTCGCCTTGAAAGACGAGCGATAGGGCTCGACGATCTCCAGCGGCAGCAGCACGTTGTCCACGGTCGTGCGCCAGGGCAGCAGCGAAGGCGCCTGGAAGGCCATGCCCGAGATCTTCAGCGGCCCCGTCACCGGCGCACCGTCGATGCGGATGTTCCCTCGCGACGTCATCCTCAGTCCCGTCGCCAGCTTCATGAACGTCGACTTGCCGCAGCCTGAAGGCCCGACGATGGCGATGAACTCGCCGCGCATCACCTTCAGGTCGATGGCCTCGACTGCGAAGTGGTTGGCGCGCAGCAGTTCCTCGTTGTAGGCGAGCCAGACGTCCTGGAAGTCGACGAAGGGCGCTTCAAGTGGCGCAGCGGGCGTCGCGTCGGCGGCGCCCATCACTTGCGCAGGATGTTCAGTTCGGCGGCGGGCGGCAGCAGGGCCGCGGTCCACACCGCATCCGGGTTCACGCGGCTCTTGGTGTTGAAGGCGTCGGACACCTGCGAGGCCATCAGCGACAGGCGACCCGCGTTCACCGCGCCGAAGCCTTCGGCACGCGCATCGGGGCTGTTGATGACGGTGTCGATCGCGAGCTTCAGGCGCTTGGTCTCCAGCGTCTGGTCGATGATGCCGTCGCGCGCCTTCACCGATTCGATGGCGACTGCCGGGTTCGCGATGACTTCCTTCGCACCCTTGGTGAAGGCCGTGAGGAAGGCCTTGATCGCGGCCGGGTTCTCCTTGATGAGCCTGGGCGAGGCGATGATCACGTTGCCGTAGAGCTTCACGCCGTAGTCGGGGTAGGGCAGCACCACCACGTCGGCCGCCTTGGTGCCGCGCGCCTCGAGGTTCAGCAGCGAGGTGAAGGTGAAGCCGGTGATCGCATCCACGTCGCCGCGCATCAGCATGGTTTCGCGCAGCGTCGGATCCATCGTGGTCCAGGCGAGCGTGCCGAGGTTGTTGGCCTTGGCAAAAATCGGGAAGGCGCGGCGGCCGGCATCGAACACCGGCGCGCCCATCTTCTTGCCGGCCAGGTCGGCCGGCTTGGTGATGCCGCTCTTCTTGAGCGCCATGACCGAGGCTGGCGTGTTGTTATAGACCATCATCACTGCGACCGGCTTGTTCGGGCTGTCGGGGTTGTTGGCATGGAACTCCATCAGCGCGGCCAGGTCGGCAAAGCCCATGTCGTAGGCGCCCGAGGCCACGCGCGTCACCGTGCCGCCGGAGCCGTTGCCCGCGTCGATGGCCACGTCGAGGCCGGCCTGCTTGAAGTAGCCCTTGGCGGCGGGGTGCAGGAAGAGGGCGGCGGGCCCTTCGAAGCGCCAGTCCAACTGGAACTTGATGGGCGTGACGTTCTGGGCTTGCGCCGTGGCGCCGAGGCCCATAGCAAGGGCCGAGACGGCGAGGAAATTCTTGATCAACTGGCGCTTGTTCATTCTTGAATCCAATGGGAGAGCAGTGCGGGGATTCAAGCAAAAACGGGGCCGCACGCAAATGGTGCGAACCCGCGAACATGCCTTGGGGCGGTGCGGCGAGGCTCGTTGCCGCAACGAGGACGCGCCCCGCCTCGGGGCGCGTGCCGTGGACTCTACTTGTGGCTTCCGGCGTTGGCCACGGCCAGCGCCGTCATGTTCACCACGCGCCGCACTGTCGCCGACGGCGTCAGGATGTGCACCGAACCGGCCGCGCCCATGAGGATCGGGCCCACGGTCACGCCGTTGCTGCCCGTCATCTTGAGCACGTTGAACAAAATGTTCGCGGCGTCGAGGTTGGGGCAGATCAGCAGGTTGGCCTCTCCGCTCAGTGAGCTGTCAGGCAGGGCCTTGTAGCGCACCTCTTCCGACAGGGCCGCGTCGCCGTGCATCTCGCCGTCGCACTCGATATCGGGCGCCATCTGCGAGAACAGGTCGCGCGCGAGGCGCATCTTCTTTGCCGAAGGTCGTTCCGACGAGCCGAAATTGGAATGCGACAGGAAAGCCACCTTGGGCGGCATGCCGAAGCGGCGCACTTCCTCGGCGGCCATCACCGCGATGCTGGCCAGCATTTCTGCGCTCGGATCTTCATGAATGAAGGTGTCGGCGATGAACAGCGTGCCCTTGTCGAGCGTCAGCGCGTTGAGCGCGGCAAAGCCGGGCGCACCGCGCTTCACGCCGGTGACTTCCCGCAGGATCTTCAGGTGGCTGTCGAAGCGGCCGACCAGGCCACACAGCATCGCGTCGGCATCGCCCAGGTGCACCATCAGCGCGGCGATGGTGGTGTTGGAGCGGCGCACCATGGCCTTGGCGGCGTCGGGCGTGATGCCGCGGCGGCCCATGATCTTGTGGTACGCCTCCCAGTAGTTGCGGAAGCGCGGATCGTTCTCGGGGTCGACCACATCGGCGTCCTCGCCCAGGCGCAGGTGCAGCCCTGCCTTCTTGACGCGCGCCTCGATGATGCCGGGGCGGCCGATGAGGATCGGCCGTGCCAGGCCTTCGTCCACCGCGAGTTGGGCGGCGCGCAGGACGCGGTCGTCTTCGCCCTCGGCGTAGGCCACGCGCTTGTGGGTCGCGACCTTGGCGGCGCTGAACACCGGCCGCATGAACATGCCGGTCTGGTAGACGAAGCGCGTCAGGTGCTGGCGGTAGGCCTCGATGTCCTCGATGGGCCGCGCGGCCACGCCGGAGTCCTGCGCCGCCTTGGCGACAGCCGGCGCGATGCGCAGGATCAGCCGTGAGTCGAAGGGCTTGGGGATGATGTAGTCGGGGCCGAAGGCGAGTTCCTGGCCTTCATAAGCGGTCGCCACTTCCTCGCTGATGTCTGCCTTGGTCAGGTCGGCGATTTCGCGCACGCACGCCAGCTTCATTTCTTCCGTGATCTTGCTGGCGCCGCAGTCCAGTGCGCCGCGGAAGATGTAGGGGAAACACAGCACGTTGTTGACCTGGTTCGGATAGTCCGAGCGGCCAGTAGCGATGATGCAGTCGGGCCGCACTGACTTGGCCAGTTCGGGCCGGATCTCGGGCTCGGGGTTGGCCAGCGCCAGGATGATCGGCTGCGTGCCCATGGTCTTCACCATCTCGGCCGTCAGCACGCCGGGCGCGGAGCAGCCGAGGAACACGTCGGCGCCATTGACCACGTCGGCCAAAGTGCGCGCACCCGTATCTTTTTGCGCGTAGCGCTTCTTCGATTCATCGAAGCCGCCGGCGCGCCCGTCGTAGATCAGGCCCTTGGAATCGACCGCGTAGATGTTCGAGGTCTTCGCGCCCAGGCCCACCATCACGTCGAGGCAGGCAATGGCTGCGGCACCCGCGCCGGAGACGGCGATCTTCACGTCCTCGATCTTCTTGCCGACCAGTTCCAGCCCGTTGAGCAAGGCAGCGGCCGAGATGATGGCGGTGCCGTGCTGGTCGTCGTGGAACACCGGGATGTTCATGCGCTCGCGCAGCTTCTTCTCGATGTAGAAGCACTCGGGCGCCTTGATGTCCTCGAGGTTGATGCCGCCCAGCGTGGGCTCCAGCGCGGCAATGATGTCGACCAGCTTGTCGGGGTCGTTCTCGGCCAGTTCGATGTCGAACACGTCGATGCCGGCGAACTTCTTGAACAGGCAGCCCTTGCCTTCCATCACCGGCTTGCTCGCCAGCGGGCCGATGTTGCCGAGGCCGAGCACGGCCGTGCCGTTGGTGACCACACCGACCAGGTTGCCGCGCGAGG
The DNA here is from genome assembly GCF_037889955.1 of Variovorax robiniae. Lineage (NCBI taxonomy): Bacteria > Pseudomonadati > Pseudomonadota > Betaproteobacteria > Burkholderiales > Comamonadaceae > Variovorax > Variovorax robiniae. The sequence continues at coordinate 63,559 of NZ_JBBKZS010000023.1, read as the reverse complement.
TGTACTCGGCCGCCTTGGACGGGTCGGCCTCGATGTCGAGGCAGGGATAGGCGACGCCGGGCGAATAGGCCAGCGACAGATCGCGCTGGTTCATCAGCGGCTTGGTGGGCGTGACGGAAATCTTGCCCTTGACGGGGCTGCGATGGTATTCACGGGCTGCTTCGCGCAGCGCTTCTTCTGCCGGTGACAGGGGGGCGGCCATGAAAATGCTCCTTTGTTCTCTGGGCTCGGAAGGCTACTCCAAAAGTGAACAGCCTTCGCGTAGTGGAAGCACCGTGGCATGTTTTTGTCCTCCGGCAGGGCCGCGCCGCTGGATAAACTCAGCCCGCAACCAGGGAGGGCTGAGATCACACTGCGCCGGAGGGGGCGCTTTCCATGGCAATGCAGAATCTTGATGAGGCTTCGCCCGATGTCCTCGTGATCGGCGGAGGCCCGGCCGGATCGACCGTGTCGGCCCTGCTGGCGGACAAGGGGTACGACGTCGTACTTCTGGAGAAGGCGCAGCATCCGCGCTTTCACATTGGCGAGTCGCTGTTGCCGATGAACATGCCCTTGTTCGACCGCCTCGGCGTGCGCAATGAAGTGGAAGCCATCGGCATCCAGAAGCATGGCGGCGAATTCGTCTCGCCCTGGCACGATCACACCAGCCTGTTCCTGTTCGGCGAGGCGATGGACAAGTCCTTCCCCTATGCCGTGCATGTGCGTCGCTCCGAGTTCGACGAGTTGCTGTTTCGCCATGCCGGCAAGCGCGGCGCGCGCACCTTCGAAGGCCACAAGGTCACGCATGTCGACATGAACGCCGGCCAAGGCACGCCTGACAACCGCGCGCTGGTCAAGGTGAAGTCTGGCGATGGCGTGCAAACCGAATGGCGTCCGCGTTTCGTCATCGACGCCAGCGGCCGCGACACGGTGCTGTCGAACCAACTCGATGCCAAGAAGCGCAACCCGAAGCATGCAAGCGCGGCGATCTTCGGCCACTTCGCGAATGCCAGGCGCACCCAGGGCAAGTACGAGGGCAACGTCACGCTGTTCTGGTTCGACCACGGCTGGTTCTGGTTCATCCCGCTACGCGATGGCACCACCAGCGTGGGCGCGGTGGCCTCGCCGGCCTACTTCAAGCGGCGCACCGGCACGCTGACCGACTTCCTCATGGAGACGATCGCGCTGGCGCCCAAGCTGGCCGAGCGTCTCAAGGATGCGACGCTGCTCGAAGGGGCGACCACGACTGGCAACTATGCCTACGACTCGAAGTTCTGCCGCGGCGACCGCTTCGCGATGATTGGCGATGCCTATGCCTTCGTGGACCCGATGTTCTCCTCGGGCGTGTACTTGGCGATGAACAGCGCCTTCGCGAGTGCGGCGGCGGTGGACCTCTGGTTGAAGGGCGAGGCGAAGGAAGCGGAGCGGGCCTTCCGCCAATTCGAGAAGACCATGCGGCACGGGCCGAACATGTTCTCGTGGTTCATCTACCGCATCACCTCGCCGGTGATCCGCAACATGTTCATGAACCCGCGCAACATCTGGCGCATGCAGGAGGCGCTGATCTCGATCCTGGCCGGCGACCTGTTCCGCAAGACGCCGATCTGGCCGCGGCTGATGGGCTTCAAGGTCATCTACTACATCTCGTGCCTGACGATCCTGAAGCAGGCCTTCGGGACGTGGGCTTGGCGGCGCAAGAACCTGAAGGATTCGCTGGCGGTGTCGGGGCTGGAGGCGCCGAGGGACGCGGTCTACGAGAAAGGTTGACCAGCGCTTCGTTGCGCAAGGTTTGTGCGCGGGCCGAGGCCACCGGGTATCTCCTTCCGCGAATGTCCCCCGCCTTCGGCTCCTCCTTTATTTCGCTGCAGGAGACACCCGATGCCCTCGGCCTTGGACAGGCCGAGGGGCGATCTCAGTCGGGCTGAACAGGATGCTGCGCCAGCGCTTCGAGCGCTCGCACCAGCGCCGAGTGATCGGACTGGCCATGGCCCAGCGCAGCACAGGCGTTCATGAGCTGTGCCGCGCCTGCCGTCTGGGGCAGCGCGACGCCAAGCGCGCGCGCACTTTGCATCGCCAGGTTCAGATCCTTCTGATGCAAGGCAATGCGGAAGCCCGGCGCAAAGGTGCGCTTGATCATTCGCTCGCCATGCACTTCCAGGATGCGCGATGAAGCAAAGCCGCCCATCAGCGCCTGCCGCACCTTGGCCGGGTCGGCGCCGGCCTTGCTGGCGAACACCAGCGCCTCGCCCACCGCCGCGATGTTGAGCGCCACGATGATCTGGTTGGCCACCTTGCAGACCTGGCCGTCGCCGATGCCGCCGACCAGCGTGATGTTCTTGCCCATCTTGTCGAGCAGGGGCTTGACCTTGTCGAACTCCGCCTGCTGGCCGCCGCACATGATGGTGAGGCTCGCGGCCTTCGCACCGACTTCGCCGCCGGACACCGGCGCGTCGACATAGCCGCAGCCCAGCGCCTCGATCTTCTTGCCGAAGCCCTTGGTCGCCACCGGATCGATGGAGCTGCAGTCGACGACGGTCTTGCCCTTCGACAGGCCGGCCGCGACGCCGCCTTCACCGAACAGCACCAGTTCGACGTCGGGCGTGTCCGGCACCATCACGAAGATGATGTCGGCCTGCTGTGCGACCTCGGTGGCCGTCTTGCAAACCGTGGCCTTCGACGCGAAGGGCTCGGGCGTCTTGCCGTGGGTGTTGACGAACAACTGGTGGCCTGCATCAAGCAGGTGGCCGGCCATGGGCGCGCCCATGATGCCGAGGCCGATGAAACCGATCTTCTGAGCGCTCACGCGTTGCTCTCCTCTGTTTGTTGGGTCAGTGCCTCGCGCCATCCGAGGCCGGCGGTGGTGGTGGTGCGGGGCTTGTATTCGCAGCCGATCCAGCCGTCGTAGCCGATCGCGTCGATGTGCCTGAACAGCCACTCGTAGTTGATCTCGCCCGTACCGGGTTCGCCGCGCCCCGGGTTGTCGGCCAGCTGGATGTGGCCGATGCGCGCGAGTTGCTTGCTGAGCGTGTTGCCCAGTTCGCCTTCCATGCGCTGCGCGTGGTAGATGTCGTACTGCACGAAGAGGTTGGGCGAGCCGACCTCGTCGATGATGGCCAGCGCCTGGTCGGTGCGCGTCAGGAAGAAGCCGGGGATGTCGAAGGTGTTGATCGGCTCGATCAGCAACTGGATGCCGGCGGCCTGCAATTCCTTCGCGGCAAAGCGCAGGTTCTCGATCAGCGTGGCCCTTGCGACCTGTGGGCTCACGCCAGCCGGCAGCTTGCCGGCCAGGCAGTTGACGCGCGGGCACCCCAACGCCGTCGCGTAGTCGATGGCCTTGGCCACGCCTTCGCGGAATTCGGCGGTGCGGGCGGGGTCGACCGCAATGCCGCGATCGCCGCCGTCCCAGTTGCCCGCGGGCAGGTTGTGCAGGACTTGCTGCAGGTGGTTGTCACGCAGCGCGGCGGTCAGTTCCTGCTTGCTGAAGGCATAGGGGAACAGGTATTCCACCGCTTCGAAGCCCGCGTTGGCGGCGGCTTCGAAGCGTTGCATGAACGGAAGCTCCGTGAAGAGCATCGTGAGGTTGGCGGCGAACTTTGGCATCGCGGTGCTTTCCTCAGTCCAGCATCGCCGCAGCCACGGCAGTCGGCGCATCCTCGATGCCTTCGGCCAGCGGCTCGAACTCGTTGATCGCATCGATCTCGGTGCCCATCGCGATGTTGGTCACGCGCTCCAGCATGACTTCGATCACCACCGGCACGCCGTACTCGGCCATGAGCTGTTCGGCACGCTGGATGGCCGGTTGCATCTCGCCCTGCTTGTAGACGCGGATGCCCTTGCAACCCAGGCCTTCGACGACCTTCATGTGGTCCACGCCGTAGCTCGCTTCGATGCCCGCGTCCGGTGCGGCATTAAGGTTGTCGAAGCCGAGCTGCACGCAGTAGTCCATCTCGAAGCCGCGCTGGCTCTGGCGGATCAGGCCGAGGTAGCTGTTGTTCACCACGATGTGGATGTAGGGCAGCTTGAACTGCGCGCCCACGGCCAGTTCCTCGATCATGAATTGGAAGTCGTAGTCGCCCGAGAGCGCGACGATCTTGCGGGTCGGGTCTGCGGCGCGCACGCCGAGCGCTGCCGAGATGGTCCAACCCAGCGGGCCGGCCTGGCCGCAATTGATCCAGTGGCGCGGGTTGTAGACGTGCAGGAACTGCGCCGCCGCAATCTGCGAGAGGCCGATGGTGCTCACGTAGCAGGTGTCGTGGCTGAAGTTGTTGTTCATGCACTGGTAGACACGCTGCGGCTTCATCGGCACGTCGGCGAAGTTGGTCTTGCGCAGCATGGTCTTCTTGCGCTGGCGGCATTCGCCGGCCCAGCCGCCGCGGTCGGGCAACTGGCCCTTGGCCTTCATTTCCTCGGCGACTTCGACGAAGAGTTCCAACGCGGCCTTGGCGTCCGACACGATGCCGAAGTCCGGCGTGAACACACGGCCGATCTGCGTGGGCTCGATGTCGACGTGGACGAACTTGCGGCCCTTGGTGTAGACCTCGACCGAGCCGGTGTGGCGGTTCGCCCAGCGGTTGCCGATGCCGAGCACGAAGTCGCTCGCGAGCATCGTGGCATTGCCGTAGCGGTGGCTGGTCTGCAGGCCGCACATGCCGGCCATGAGCGGATGGTCATCGGGGATCGCGCCCCAGGCCATCAGCGTGGGGATCACCGGCACGCCGGTGGCTTCAGCGAAGCGGACGAGCAGGTCGGCCGCATCGGCATTGATGATGCCGCCGCCGGCGACGATCAACGGGCGCTCGGCTTCGTTCAGCATGCTGATGGCCTTCTCGATCTGGGCACGCGTCGCGGCCGGCTTGTAGGGCTTGAGCGGTTCGTAGGTGTCGATGTCGAACTCGATCTGCGCCATCTGCACGTCGAAGGGCAGGTCGATCAGCACCGGGCCCGGGCGGCCGGAACGCATGATGTGGAAGGCCTGCTGGAACACCTGCGGCACCTGGCCGGGTTCGCGCACCGTGACCGACCACTTGGTGACGGGCTTGGAGATCGACTCGATGTCGACCGCCTGGAAGTCTTCCTTGTAGATCCGTGCACGCGGCGCCTGGCCGGTGATGCAGAGGATCGGGATCGAATCGGCGGAGGCCGAGTAGAGGCCGGTGATCATGTCGGTGCCGGCCGGGCCGGAGGTGCCGATGCACACGCCGATGTTGCCGGCGACGGCGCGGGTGTAGCCCTCGGCCATGTGCGACGCGCCCTCGACGTGGCGCGCCAGGATGTGCGCGATCGTGCCCTGCTTGCGCAAGGCCGAGTACAGCGGATTGATGGCCGCACCCGGAACACCGAAGGCCTGCGTCACGCCTTCCTTCTCCATCACCAGCACTGCGGCCTGGGCCGCTGTCATCTTTGCCATTTGGGATCTCCTTGTGAATGGCTCGATTCTGGGAATCAACGCCGTTTGTAAGAAGTGGGTATGCAGCCATAAAACCTATTCCGCCTTGGAATAAGTGGCTACGATCCGCAAGCCGTCGGACCGTTGTTCAGCGGGCGTAAACAGGAGCAGGAATTGGATCGCTTGTTGGCCATGGAGATGTTCGTGCGCGTGGTGGAGACCGGCAGCTTCTCCAAGGCCGCACGCGAGTTCAACACCACCCAGCCCACCGTGACCAAGCAGGTCGCGGCCATCGAGTCGCGGCTGAAGGCGCGGCTGCTCAACCGCAACACGCGCGGCGTCAGCCTGACGGAATCCGGCGCGCTCTACTACGAGAAGTGCAAGGGCATCGTGCGCGAGGCCGAGGAGGCCGACAGCATTGTGCAGTTGCGCCAATCGCAGGCGCAAGGGCTGCTGCGCATCGGCACCTCGGTCGCCTTCGGCCGGCGCATCGTGGTGCCGCAGGTGCTGGAATACATGGCGCGCCATCCGCAGGTGCAGGTGGACCTGAGCTTCGAGGACCGCTACGTCGACCTGGTGGCGCAGGGCATCGATGTCGCGATCCGCATGGGCAAGCTGGCCGACTCATCGCTGGGCGCGCGTTTCCTCGGGCGCAATCCCTGGGTCATGGTCGCCGCGCCCAGCTACCTGAAGAAGCACGGCGTGCCGAAGCGGGCGCAGGACCTGAGCACGCATGTCGCGCTGATCTACAGCAGCGTGGTCGGCGACGACGTCTGGCAGATGCACACGCCCAAGGGCGAGCCGGTGACGGTGCCGGTCTCCGGCCGGCTGCGCTCCAACAACGTCTCCGCGGTGCTGGTCGCGGCCCGCAATGGCCTGGGCGTCGCGATGATGCCGCACTACGTCGCGAGCGAATCGCTGGCCACGGGCAAGGTGGTGCAGGTGCTGGCCGACCATGCGCTGGCCGAGCAGGAGATCCATGCGGTGTTCCCCTCGCCCAAGCTGGTGCCGGGCAAGGTGCTGAGCCTCATCGCGTTCATGCAGGGGCGCTTTGCGGAAGGCTGGTGGGCGCACTGATCATTTGGGCGGCGTCGTCTCGTCCGGCATGTCGTCCAGGTTCCCCGAGTCCACAAACAGGCTCCAGGCCGCCATGAACAGCGCCGCGATCGCCGGCCCGATCACGAAGCCATTGATGCCGAAGATGGCCAGCCCGCCAAGCGTCGACATCAGCACGACGTAGTCGGGCATCTGCGTGTCCTTGCCGACCAGCAGCGGCCGCAGGATGTTGTCGACCAGGCCGACCACCACCACGCCGACGAAGATCAGCACGCCGCCTTGCCAGTAGTGGCCGGTGGCGAGGAAATAGATCGCCACCGGTCCCCAGACCAGCGCGGCGCCCACGGCTGGCAACAGCGAGAGGAAGGCCATCAGCACCGCCCACAGCAGGGCGCCCTGCACGCCGAGGAACCAGAACGCCAGCCCGCCGATCGTGCCCTGCGCGACGGCCACGGCCACGTTGCCCTTGATGGTCGCGCGGATCACGGTGGTGAACTTGTTGAGCAGGTAGTGCGTGTGCGGCTTGGCCATCGGCAGGGCGTTGCGCACCGTCTTCGACAAGTCCGCGCCATCGCGCAGCAGGAAGTACAGCAGGTACAACATGACGAAGAAGCTGACCAGGAAGTCGAAGGTGTTCTGCCCGATCGACAGCGCATGCGTGGCGATCGTCTGGCTCGCCGCCGAGGCACCTTCCGTGATGCGCGACTGCCAGGCCGACATGTCGCCGAGGTCGAAGCGCTTGGCCAGGTCCACGAGCCAGCCCGGAGACGCATCGAGGATCTTCTGGAAGTAGTCCGCGACGTTGATTTTCCCGGAGGTGATCGCCTGCGTGAGCAGGTTGACCTGGTCGATGACGGAGAGGGTGACCAGGATCAACGGCAGGATCACGATGACCAGGCAGATCGTGAGCGTCACAAACGCGGCGAAATTGCGCCCCTTGGGCAGCCGCCTGAACAGCCAGCGGTACATCGGCGTGAACAGGATGGCCAGCGCCATCGCCCAGAACACCGCACCGAAGAAGGGGAGGAGGATCCAGACGAAGCCGGCCGTGACAGCCGCCAGCAATGCCAGGAACACGCCGCGCTGAAGTTGCGATGAATTCATATTCACCGCAGCTTCGCGTGCACTCAGGTCGCCACGCGTCTCCGGGCGACGGGTGCCAGCGTGGCCCGAAGCCGCGTCGGCGCGTCAGGTTCCGCCGCGCGCTCGACCTCGAGTTCCTTCTCCACGTTGCCGATGTGCTGGAGCATCAGCGTGCGGGCCAGCGCGTTGTTGCCGGCTTCCAGCGCGGCGACGATCTCGCCGTGCTCCGCACAGGACTGCGCCGCCTCATGCTTGGACTGGAACAGGGTGGCGGCCAGCGTGGTGCGCGCCGTGAGGTCGCGCAGCATGTCGCTGAGCAGGCGGTGGCCCATCTGCTCGGCCAGGCAGACGTGGAAGTCGGCCAGCAGGAAGGCGCGGGTGGCGGCGTCGGCACCGTCGATGGCGCGCTGCTCGTCGGCGATGTGCTCGCGCAGGCGGCGGATCACCTTCTGCAGCGGCTTGCCCGCGTCGGCCAGGATGCCGGACTCCACGATGCGCCGCGCCGAGAAGGCGTCGCGCGCCTCCTCGGCCGAGGGCTCCACCACGAACCAGCCGCGCTTCGATTGCACCTCGACGAAGCCGCGCGCCTGCAACTGCATCAGCGCCTCGCGCACCATCGTGCGGCTCACGCCGAAGTGGGTGGCCAGGTCCTGCTCGCCGAGCCGCTCGCCGGGGGCGAGCTTCTGGGCGAGGATGGACTCGACCACCTGCTCGGCGATGACGGTGGGCGAGACGGCAAAATCCAGGGCCCCCACGCTCGGCACTTGCGTGTCCTCGCTGCCCCCCGAGGGGGTGCGAGCTTGCTTGGGGCGGCCCGGCGCTGCGCTCGGCATGTCCATGTCGTTCAATGGCTAGGGTTGAGAGCGGGCGACACTACCACGCCCGGCTCGGCCAGCGGTTCGTCGTCCGGCGAGTAGCTGCCATTGAGCACCGCATGCGCACGTTCGCGGTCGATGTCGCCTTCCCATGCGGCGATGGCGACGGTGGCCACGCAGTTGCCGATCAGGTTGCCGAGGGCGCGGGCAATGCCCATGAACCAGTCCACCGAGAGCACCAACACCAGGCCGATCGCGGGAATCGCAGGGATCGCATGCAGTGTCGCCGCCAGCACCACGATCGCGGAGCCCGGCACGCCGTGTGCGCCCTTGGAGGTGACCAGCGCGATCGCCAGGATGGTCAGCAGGTCGGACATCGAGATCGGCGTGTTGGTGGCCTGCGCGATGAACACGGCGGCCAGCGTGATGTAGATCGAGAAAGCGTCGAGGTTGAACGAATAGCCGGTGGGGATGACAAGGCCGACCGTCGAGTCGCGGATGCCCATGTGGCGCAGCTTGCCCATGATCTGCGGCAGCACGCTGTCGGACGAGGTGGTGGCGAAGACGATGGTCAGCTCTTCACGCAGGTAGCGCAACAGCTTGACGAGGCTGAAGCCGGACATCCGCATGATCAGCCCCAGCACGACGAACACGAAGATCAGCACCGACGCGTAGTACAGCGCGACCAGCATGCCGAGTTGCTTGAGCGAGCCGACGCCGTACTTGCCGACCGTGAAGGCAATGGCGCCCAGCACGCCGAGCGGGGCCAGCTTGATGATGATGGCCATGATCTTGAACAGCACCAGGGAGGTCGCGTCCACCACCTGTGCCACCGGCTTGCCGAGGTCGCCGAGCAGCGTCAGCGCACAGCCGAACAGCACCGCGAACAGCAGCACCTGCAGCACGTCGCCGGTGGCGAAGGCATTGATCACCGTGGTGGGAATCAGCTTCATGAGAAAGTCGACCGTGCCACCGCTGGTCAGCTTCTCGGCAGTGGAGGCGTAGGCGCTCATGGCCGAGGCGTCGAGCAGCTTGGGGTCGACGTTCATGCCGACCCCCGGCTTGAAGACATAGGCCAGCACCAGCCCCATCGCGAGGGCGATGGTGGTCAGCACCTCGAAGTAGATCAGCGCCTTGACGCCGACCCGGCCCACGCGCTTCAGGTCGCCCGCGCCGGCGATGCCATGCACCACCACGCAGAAGACCAGCACGGGAATGATCATCTTGATCAGCTTGATGAAGGCGTCGCCAAGCGGCTTGAGCTTGGCTGCAAAGTCGGGCGCCACGATGCCGAGCAGCACGCCGACGACGAGCGCTATGACAACCTGGCCAAAAAGGGATTTCGCGAAACGGGGCATGAAAAGGCTCCTGTTAAGTGCAAGGTTGCATGCAACATCGATCAATCTTGCATGCAAGAAATGTAGGCAAGATCAGGCTGCGGGATGCAGAGGGTATTCCCGAGGGTGAAGGCACCTAGCAAGCGTCGCGCCCGGAAATCCATGCTGGCGCGCGCGCACGAAAAGGCGACCGGCATTCCGGAGACATGACCGTCTGCGTGTCGCGGCAATAGCACCATGGTGCATTGGCGCAGGGGCGCCGTGGCGTGCCGATCTGCGCACAATGGACTGATGATGCGAACCGTCTCCACTCCCTCCGGCGCCGCCATGCCGGCCCTCGGCCTCGGCACCTGGCGACTCGGTGAGGACGCAAGCCTGCGCGCGGCCGAAGTCGCCGCTGTGCGCAGCGCGATCGCCATGGGCTACCGCCTGATCGACACCGCCGAGATGTACGGCGACGGGGGTTCGGAGGAGGTGGTGGGCGAGGCCATTGCACAGGCCATCGGCGCCGGCGAGGTGCGCCGCGACGAGTTGTTCATCGTCAGCAAGGTGCTGCCCCATAACGCCAGCCGCAAGGGCACGGAACAGGCCTGTGCGCGCAGCCTGCAGCGCCTGGGGCTCGATCGCATCGACCTTTACCTGCTGCACTGGCAAGGCTCGCACCCCTTGCGCGACACCTGTGCCGCGTTGCAGGCGCTGGCCGCGCGCGGCGAGATCGGCGAATGGGGCGTGAGCAATTTCGACGTCGACGACATGGCCGACTTGAACGCGCTCGGCGAGGGCAAGGCCTGCGCCGCCAACCAGGTCTACTACTCGCTGAGCGAACGCGGCCCGGAGTTCAGCCTGCTGCCCTGGCTGCGCAAGCACGGCCAGCCGCTGATGGCCTACAGCCCGATCGACCAGGGCACGCTGGCCTTGGATGCGGAGCTGGGAGAGATGGCCGCGCGCCGAGGCGTGACGGCGGCGCAGCTTGCGCTGGCGCGGCTGCTGGCGGAGCCCGGTGTCGTCGCCATTCCGAAAGCCGTTCGGGAAGCGCACCTGCGGGAGAACCTTGCTGCGGCGGACCTCGTGCTCACGCCGGAGGAAGTTGCCGAAGTCGATCGCCTCCACCCACCGCCGCATCGCAAGACGCCGCTGGCGATGATTTGATTGGGCCCCTTCGGGAGCACCCGCGGAGCCGGCTTTGCCGGGCCGCTGGGTGCGTCCCCTCGAGGGGGTGCGCCGCAGGCACTGCGGGTGTGGGCTATACCCGCTTCGCGCCGCGCATCATTGCCATGTAGATCACGGCACCGGCAATCGCGCCGATGAACCAGCCGAAGTTGTTCTCCGGAATCACATGGAACAACTGCGCCGCGAACTCCCAGCCGATCGCGATGACGCTCGCCAGGCCCAGCGCCGTCAGCCCCACCTTGTTCCAGCCGCCGTCATAGTTGTAGCGGCCGTTGGGCGCCATCGTGTAGAGCTGCTCGACATCGACCACCTGCTTCTTCAGCAGGTAGAAGTCCGCGACCATCACACCGAACATCGGTGCCAGCACCGCGCCGAAAACGCTCACGAACACGGTGATCGCCTTCGGGCTGTCCACGAAGATCCAGGGGCAGACGCACACGGCCAGGATCGAGGCGATCAGGCCGCCCTTCTTGAAGCTGATGTGCTTGGGGAACAGGTTGGCAATGTCGAAGGCCGGCGAGACGAAGTTGGCGACGATGTTGATGCCCATGGTCGCGACGATGAAGGTCAGGCTGCCGAGCACGACGGCCCACTTGTTGTCGATCTTCGAGACGATCTCGATCGGGTCCATGATCATGTGGCCGAACACCTTGGCACTGCCCGAGGTCACCACCACCACGATGATCGCGAACAGGATGAAGTTGACCGGCAGGCCCAGGAAGTTGCCGATCTTCATGTCGCGCTCAGTCCTGGCATAGCGCGAGAAGTCGCCGAAGTTCAGCAGCAGCGCAGCGAAGTAGCTCACCACCAGCAGGATGGCATTGCCCATCGCGAACCATGCCTCGGTGCCGGTCAGCGTCTTGTCGCTCAGCGTGAGGTCGAGCGACCAGCCGGCCTTCCAGATGATCCAGCCCATGAGCAGGAACATCACCACGTACACGGCAGGGCCGCAGAAGTCGATGAACTTGCGGATCGCTTCCATGCCGCGCTGGAAGATCAGCAACTGGAAGAACCACATGAACAGGAAGCAGGCCCAGCCCAGCAGGTCGAGTCGCAGGAAGCTCGTGTCGTGCAGCGCCGCCGCGCCGGGGAAGAACACCAGCACCAGCGTGGCCACCGCCTTGGAGGCGAAGTAGGTCTGCACGCCGTACCAGACGATGCCGACCACCCCGCGGATCACGGCCGCGAAGTTGGCGCCCATCACGCCGAGACTGACGCGCGCCATCACCGGAAACGGAATGCCATGCTGCTGGCTCGGCTTCCCGATCCAGTTCATGAGGATGTTGACGACCGAGATGCCGATCACCAGCGCCGCCAGCACCTGCCAGCCGGAAAGGCCGAGCAGGAAAAGGCTGGCCGCGAAGGTGTAGCCGCCGACGCTGTGCACGTCGGACATCCACATCGCGAACACGCTGTAGTAGGACCAGCCCTTGCACGCGCCGGTGACGGGCGCCAAGTCTTCGTTGATGAGCTGGGGGTCCGCGCCCCGGATGCCGTGATCGCCGTGTTCCATGGGTGTCCGCCTGCCTGTGTGAAGGATGAAGGAATGGGATCACCGCGGCGTGCACCGTGGTGTACGCCAAACTGTATACACTTTATCGACAAGCCTATATCGCGGAAAACCCTTGTTTCTCGGTGAACGGAATCGTGCCTTTTAGTGAGGCGGACTGCGTTGCCGGGCCGCCGATGTTGCCCCGGTCGCGGCGCAAGACGTGCGCCACCGCCGGGGGCAGGGCGTCAGTGCGCTTCTGCTTGCTTGGCCGCAGCGATGATCGCGTCCTCATCGTGCTTCGCGCCGTTCAGAAACAGGTTCAACGCCACCGCACAGATCGAGGTCAGCAGGATCCCCGACTCGATCAGCGAGTGAATGCTGTGCGGCATCCATTGCTTGAAGTTGGGCGCGATCAGCGGAATCATGCCGAAGCCGATCGACACCGCCACGATCATCGCGTTGTAGCGGTTGTTCTTGAAGTCCACGTTCGCCAGGATGCGGATGCCGGTCGCGGCCACCATGCCGAACATCACCAGCCCGGCGCCGCCCAGCACCACCGTCGGCAGCGACTCCACCAGCGCCGCCATTTTCGGCAGCAAGCCCAGCACGATCAGGATCACGCCGCCGGCCACGCAGACGAAACGGCTCTTGACGCCCGTCACCGCCACCAGGCCCACGTTCTGCGAAAAGCTCGTGTACGGGAAGGTGTTGAAGATGCCGCCGATCAGCGTGCCCAGGCCGTCGGTGCGGAGCCCCCTTGCCAGGTCCTGCTGCGTGATCTTGCGGCCGGTCATCTCACCGAGCGCAAGGAACATGCCGGTCGATTCGATCATCACCACGATCATCACCAGCGTCATCGTCAGGATCTGCAGCGCATCGAACTGCGGCATGCCGAAGTGGAAGGGCGTCACGATGTCCACCCATTCCGCCTTGCCCACCTTCTCGAAGGTCATGATGCCCATCATCGTGGCCACGATGGCGCCGATGATGATGCCCAGCAGCACCGAGATGTTGGCGATGAAGCCCTTGGCGTACTTGACGATCAGCAGGATCGACACCAGCACCAGCGCAGCGATGCCCACGCCGGTGAGGTCGGCGTACTTGGGATTGGGCACGGTCGGCACGATCGCCAGGCCCTTGGGCACCGGCGGCAGGGCGGAGCCGGGCGCCGTGATGTCCGACAACCACTTGAGGTGCGCCGGGTCGACCACGTTGGGCGCGGTCGGGCCGAAGGGATTGCCGAAGATCCAGTTGATGCCCACGCGCATCAGGCTGATGCCGATCACCGCGATGATCGTGCCGGTCACCACCGGCGGAAAGAAGCGCAGCATGCGACTGACCAGCGGCGCGATCAGTATCGAGATGATGCCCGCTCCGATGATCGAGCCGAACAGCAACTGCGCGCCGGCCGTGCCCGGGTTGGTATTGGCCATGGCCACCATCGGCGCCACCGACGCAAAGGTCACGCCCATCATCACCGGCAGCTTGACGCCGAACCATTGCGTCGCGCCGAGCGACTGGATCAGCGTCGCGATGCCGCAGCAGAACAGGTCGGCCGAGATCAGCATCGCCACCTCGTCCGGGCTCAGCTTGAGCGCGCGGCCGACGATCAGCGGCACCGCGACCGCGCCGGCATACATCACCAGTACGTGTTGAAGTCCCAGCGCCGTCAGCTTGCCGGCCGGCAATCGTTGGTCGATGGGGTGGACGGAAGACGAACCGGCTGAACTCATGAAGGAACTCCTGGGCGGCTGACGAATTGGGGTGGCAAACGAATGCGCAAGGAACGCGTGCGTGCATGCAAAGAATAGGCCCACGGCGCAAATCGAAAAAGACGCACAATCGTATAAATCAATCTGGATTCACGATGAAAGCCTCCCTGGCCGAGTTGCGGGTGTTCGTCACGCTTGGAGAGAGCGGCCATTTCACGCGTGCCGCCGAGCGGCTGGGCATGTCGCAGTCGTCGCTGAGCGCCTCGCTGGTCAAGCTGGAGAAGCAGCTTGGCACCCGGCTGTTCGACCGGCACACGCGGGCCTGCCGCGTCACCGAAGCCGGCGCCGCGCTGTTGCCCGCCGCACGGCGCCTGGTGTCCGACTGGGACCATCTGTTTTCCGATGCGCGCGACTTTGCCCGCTTCTCGCGCGGCCGCGTCACGGTGGCCGCGCCGAACGCGCAATGCGCCTTGCTGCTGCCACCGGCGATCCGGGCCTTTGCGTCCTCGCATCCCGGCGTGCGCGTGGTGCTGCACGACGTGCCGGAGCACGAGGTGCACGAACTGGTGCGCAGCGGGGTGGCCGACCTGGGCATTGCCACACAGACCGACGCGCGCACCGACCTCGTCTCCACGGCCATGTCCTCCGACGAGTGCATCGCGGCGTTGCTGCCGAGCCATCCGCTGGCCGCGCGTCGCTCGCTCGAATGGGCGCAGCTGGCCCGCGAGCCCTTGATCGGCTACCTGCCGGGCAACCCGGTACGGCGCATGCTCGAGGAAAAGCTGGCGGGCCGCGGCATCACCCTGGACTATGCCTACGAGATCGCGCTGCCCTGGACCATGATGGGCCTGGCACGCGAGGGCCTGGGTATCGCCGTGGCGACCATGGCGTTGCGGCCGCTGGCGCAATGGAACGGGCTGGAGGTGCGCACCGTCGGCCGACCCCAGTTCGCACGCACCATGACCTTGCTGCGCGCACCGGGCAATTCCCTGTCGCCGGCGGCGGCGGCGTTCCGGGAGTTGCTGCTCGGCAGCGTTGTCCCGTCGGCGTGACGGCAGGCGCTCGCGGCGTTCAGGTCACAGTCATTTACTTTTATAAGAATCCGGTCACAGAATGCGTCGTCAGACGTGGAGGCTGGATCCGTGCATCGCCCGTTCATTGCAATCGCGGTCTTGCTGTGCGGTGGCACCGGTGGCGCCCTCGCGCAATGCGTGCCGGCTTCTGTGGGCTTCGGCGCCGGCTGTGCCCTTCGACCTGAAACCGGCGCGTACATGGGCAACCGGCGCGTCAGCGATCTCATTCTTGTCTACGGCCTCAGCGACCGGATGGGCGACTATTCGCTGGCGCCGGCAGCGAGCCCGGATGCGTCCGGTTTCGGGCGCGGCTTCTGGATGCGCACGGGCGGCGAGGGCTTCCGCCTGAAGGACAGCGGCATCGGCTTCGGCGTCGACAGCAGGCAGGCCTTCCTGCAGGCCGGGGCTGATGTGTGGAAATGGTCGCTCGGTACTGGCAGCTTGTCGGTGGGTGCGCTGCTCAGCGTCGGCGGCGGGCGCACCGACGGCACTTCACCCGGCAATTTCTTCACCGCGCAAGGTCGCGCCAACGGCGGCGGCTTCGGCTTCTATGCCACCTGGTTCCAGGACGACCAGACCCGGCTCGGCTGGTATGCCGACACCTGGACGCAGTACGCGCGCTTCCGCAACGAGGTCGACAGCCCGCTGATCCGGCAGGTCAGCTACACCTCGCACAACGGCATGGCGTCGGTGGAGGCGGGCTACGCGCTGCGCTTGTCGGACAGCAGCACCTGGGTGATCCAGCCGCAGGGCCAACTCATCTATGCCCACAACCACGCCTACAACGTGACCCAGTCCGACGGCGTCCAGGTCGATGGCGCCAAGCGCGGCGGCTGGACCTCGCGCCTGGGCGTGCGCATGTATCCCGGCTGGATCGGCGAGGGAGACACGCGCATCAAGCCCTATGCGGCCGTCAACTGGCTCTACGACCACCTCGACGACGAACTGACGCTGGGCAGCCAGCTGCCGAGCAAGGACGTGTTTCCGTCCAGTCGCTATGAACTGAAAGCGGGCGCCGACCTGCGCCTCGGACGCAACTGGGCCGGATGGGGGGATGTCGGCTGGCAGGCGGGCTCGTCGTACAGCGCCTGGACGGCGCGGGCGGGGGTGAAGTACAGCTGGTGAGGGCGCGGCGCCGCGGGTCTGTCATGCGCGCACGTACAGTCGCTGCATGCACACCCCCATGTCTTCATTTCAAACGCTTGAAGCGGTCCGCATTCCCCCGCGCCTGCAAGGCTTCGAATCGCACGGCGCCGAGGTCTTCGATGTGAGCCTGGCCGGCGGGCGTGTCGCAGCAATCCAGCCCTCGCGGAAGCCGTCGCGCGGCACCTTGCTGAGCGCGCTGGTCGACGTCCACGCGCACATCGACAAGAACTTCACCGTGCGCGAAGCCGGCGCGGCGCAAGGCAATCTCTTCGCGGCCATCGAGCGCATGGCCACGCATCGCGCGGGCTGGACCCATGACGACCTGCACGCGCGGATGACGCGTGGCATCGACGAGGCATGGCGGGCCGGCACGCGCGCACTTCGTACCCACCTGGATTGGCAGGATGCCGAGGCGCCGCTGTCCCTGGCCGCGTTTTCGGACCTGCGTGAAGCATGGCGGGGGCGGGTCGAACTGCAATTCGTGGCGTTGGTCGCGCTGGATGTCTTTGCGGACGCGAAGGTGGGAGAGCGCATCGCGCAGGCTGTCCGCGATGCGAAGGGCGTGCTGGGCGCCTTCGTCTATCGCAACGCGGACGTCCAGGGCAAGCTTGCCCGCGTGTTCGAACTGGCGAAGGCACACGGGCTGGCTCTCGACTTCCATGTCGACGAAGGGCTCGACCGCGAGGCGACGGGGCTGGCCGACATTGCGGAGCTGACGATCGCGCACGGCATGCAGGGGCGCGTCGTGTGCGGGCATGCCTGCTCGCTGTCGGTGCAGCACGAAGCGAGCGCGCTGCGCACCCTGGCGCGTTGCGCCGAGGCCGGCATCCACTTGGTATCGCTGCCGACCACCAACCTCTACCTGCAGGGTGCCTGGGACGGCACGCCCGTGCACCGCGGCATCACGCGCATCCGCGAGGCGGCGGCGCAGGGCCTGCGTGCCTGCCTGGCCACGGACAACGTGCAGGACTCCTTCTACCCCTATGGCGGCTACGACCTGGTCGAGACCTTCGCCCTCGGCGTGCAGATGGCGCACCTCGCGCCCGCCGACGATTGGCTCGACACCATCACCGTGAACCCCGCGCGGGCCATGGGCCTCGCATGGGACGGGCGCATCGCCATCGGCTGCCCGGCCGACCTGGTGCTGTTGGCCGCCACGGACGAGCACGAACTGCTCGATGGCAAGGGCCGGGCCCGCACCGTGATCCGCGCCGGGGAGACAATCGCAGCATGAGCATGGGAAAACCAATGGCCAACTACGCCGCCGCGAAGCGCGTGGGCGATCTCGTCTTCATGAGCGGGGTGGTCGCAGTCGACCCTTCCACGCGCCGGGCCGTGGCGAGCTACGAAGACATTCCAGAAACGGCGCGCACCGCGTTGCAGAGCCTCGGCTATGCGACCGGCCAGATGTCGGTGGACGTGTTCGAGGCGGCCATCGTCGCCCAGAGCTGGTTTGTGCTGGAGCGCATCCGGCAGATCGCGGCTGAGCATGGCGGCACGATGGACGACGTGGTGAAGCTGGTGCAGTACTTCCGCCACCTTCCGCACTACGCTTTCTACAACCGCGTGCGCGGGCTGTTCTATCCGGGCGAGCCGCCGGTCAGCACCGTGGTCGAGGTCTCGCGCTTCCTGCCGGGCGACGACGTGCTGGTCGAGGTCGAAGCGACGATGTACCTGCCACAGCGCGCGGCTTCCGCGGCTACCTGACGCCTGCGCCCTTCAGCAGGAACGCGGTCACCTGCTCGATCAGTTGGCGGCGCTCCTTGTCATCGCCCTGCAGCGCCTCGGCGCGGTAGTAGGCGGCCTGGGTCGCATGGTCGGCATAGAACTGCGTCACGGCCCAGATGTGGAAGAGCAGCAGCATCGGGTCGCCCTTGTCCATCAAGCCCTGGTTCATCCAGTTCTGGATCACGGCCGCAGCCTGGTCGGTGCGCGCCTTGCTCGTGCCCATCATGTCGTTGAGCACCGGCGCGCCACGCATCATTTCCGCGGTGAAGATGCGCGAGCGCAGGGGATGCTCGAAGGAGAACATCATCTTGCGATGGATCAGGTCGCCCAGCACCTTGCGCGGACCGAAGGCCTCGTCGCTGAAGCCGAACACCACGATCCAGTCGCTCAGGATGTCCTGCAGCACCTGCCGGTACAGCGCTTCCTTGCTCTCGATGTAGTAGTGCAACTGCGCCTTCGACAGGCCGGCCTTGTCCGCGATGGCCTGGGTCGATGCGCCGGCCAATCCCTCGCTGGCGAACACCTCGATCGCCGCCTGGTTGATCAGCGCCAGCACCTGCGTGTACTTGCGCGAACGACCGCGCGTGGCCGGCGCTTCGTTGGCGCCCTCGTCGGAGTGGATGTCGGGTCTCGCACTCACAGTTGCAGCACCAGTTCCTGGCCCTTGGCGCGCGAGCAGCAGAGCGCGATGCGGGTGCGGCGCTCGCTCCCGGTGAGACAGTAGTCGCGGTGCTCCGCGCCTTCGCCATCGCCTTCCACCACGCAGGTGCCGCACAGGCCCTGCTGGCACGACACGGGGATGTCGATGCCGACCTCGTGCAGTGCATCGACCGCGGTCTGGTCGGCGGCCACCGGCACGCTGATCCCGCGTTGCGCGAGCTTGAGCGTGAAGGGCAGGCCGGTGGTGGTGTTGGCATCCGTCGGGGCGGCGAAGTATTCGGCGTGCACCGCGTCTTCGGGCCAGTGTGCCGCGGCATTGCGCACGGCCTGCATGAAGCCGCCGGGGCCGCACACGTAGAGGTGCGTGTTTGCTGCGCGCTCGGCCAGCAGGGCGGCCAGGTCGATGCGTTGGGATGCATCGCCCTGGTCGAGGTGCAGGCGCAGGTGCGGCGCCAGGTCCGGGGCGCGCAAGGCGTCGGCAAAGGCCAGGTGTTCCTCGCCGCGCGCGAACACGCAGAGCGTGAACGACGCGCCGCGTGCAGCCAGCGCCTGCGCCATCGCCAGCAGCGGCGTCATGCCGATGCCACCCGCCAGCAACAGGTGATGCCTTGCTTCCGTCCGCAGCGGGAAAGTGTTGCGCGGCGCGCTGATGGGCAGCAGGTCGCCCTCGCGCACGCGCTCGTGCATCGAGGCCGAGCCGCCACGGCTGGCCAGCTCGCGCTTTACGCCAATCACATACGAACCGGCATCCGACGGCGCACGCGCCAGCGAATACTGGCGCGAGAAGCCGCCAGGCATGTGAACGTCGATGTGCGCGCCGGCCTCATAGCTTGGCAGCGCGCGGCCCCACGGATGGGCCAGCTCGAAGGCCAGGACTTCCGGCGTCTGCCGCGAGATGCGTTCGACGCGGACAGTGAGTGTGCGTTCAAGGCTCATGGTCTTGGTTCCTTGGTCTTGAAGGATTTTCAGATGGACTGCAGCTTGCGTGAAACGTGCGCAATGAAGCGGGCGCGATCCTGCGCGGTGACGGCGTTCATGTCGTGCAACTGCAGCCAGGTCACCTTGCATCGCCACGCGAACAAGGCACGCAACGCGCGGGTGAACAGGCGCCGCCCCGGATCGCCGATCGCGAACACGAACCAGCGCGGCGAGCCGCCCGTGGTCACTACCGTCAGCCGCCGGATATGCCGCAGGCCCGACTTCACCGCTTGTCCCTTGCGCTCCGCCGGCAGGAAGGCAACGCCCGGCAGCCATACCCGCTCCAGCCAGCCTTTGAGCATCGACGGCGGGCCATGGAACCACGTGGGGTAGACGAACACCAGGTGTTCAGCCCAGAGCAGTGCTTCGACATGGGGCTTCACGCGCTCGCGGATCAGTTCCGGGTTGTCGATGTAGGCAATGCGCTCCTGGCACGTCAGCGTGGGATCGAAGCCTTCGGCATAGAGGTCGATGGCTTTCACGGCATGCCGGGGCGCGAGCGTCTCGAGGGCGGTCTGGTAGAGCGCGTGGTTGAAGCTGTCGGGGTTCGGATGGCAGTGGATGACGAGCGTTTTCATGAGGAGACCTCCGCTCGCCGACGCCTACTTCCCGGCGAGTTGCTTGCGGATGTCGAGGCCGACGCCCTTGTTCACGAACTGCGTCGTCGCAACTTTCGACAGGTCGATCTCGCCCGGCTTGTAGAGACCGGCCTTGACCATCTTTTCGTAGAAGTCCTTGATGCGCGCTTCGTCCATGGCGCCGATGCCGCGGGTCAGCGATTCACCGCTGTCGACGATGCCCATCTTCTTGATGAGTTCGATCGAGCCCTGCGACGAAGCGACCGGCGAGTCGGGGTTGAGCTTGGCGATCATCTCGTTGGCGGCCTTGTTGTCGCCGTAGAGGTAGTTGTTCCAGCCGATGATCGAGGCCTCGATGAACTTGCGCACTGTCTCGGGTTTGTTCTTGATGAGGTCGGCGCGCGTCTCGATGGTGTTGGCATAGGTCGAGAAGCCATGATCGGCCAGCAGGTACACCACCGGGTCGAAGCCCGCCTGGGCCTTGATCGACAGCGGCTCGGAGATGGCGTAGCCCTGCTGGATCGACTTCTTGTCGGCCAGGAAGGGCCCGACGTTGAAGGTGTACGGCTTGAGTTGCGCGTCCTTGAAGCCATGCTCCGACTTCATCCACTGCCAGAAGCTGAACTGGCCGTCCTTGCCGATGAAGGCGACGGGCGCCTTGGTCAGGTCCTTGAAGGTGTCGTAGCCCTGGCCGGGGTGGGCAAAGATGGCCTGCGGGTCCTTCTGGAAGAAGCTCGCGACCACCACCGTGGGCACGCCGTTCTTCACGTTGTCGAAGGATTGCAGCAGGTTGCCGGTCATCAGGAAGTCGACTTTGCCGGCCGGCAGCATCGGACGGTTATTGACCATCGGGCCGCCTTGCTGGATGTCGACGTCGAGCCCGTACTTCTTGTAGGTGCCATCCACCAGCGCCTGGTAGAAGCCGCCGTGGCCGGCCTGTGCTTTCCAGTTGGTGGCGAACACGACTTTCTCCTGCGCCTGCGCCGTGAAGGCGGCGCCTGCGAGGGCCAGGCCGAGCGTGAAGCCGCGCAAGAGCGGTGAGGTGGGGGTGTGCATGGCTGCGGGTCTCCTGGTGTGATGGATGGGTATGGAATCGGGTCAGCGGTCGCGGGCCATCGAGGCGTCCCAGCCGCGCGTCTTGCCGGGGTTCATGAGCCCCATCGGGTCGCTGCGCTTCTTGAAATCGATCTGCTGCGTGTCGATGGTCTTCATGCCGCCGTCCTCGATGGTCACGACGTGCGGGTTGAAGATCTTGCAGCCGCCTTGCGACTCGATCTCGCGGATGACTTCGTACTGGTGCGCCTCGCCCTTCCAGCGCACCAGCAGGATGCCAAAGGTGCCGCACTCGCCATTGGCGCGCGCGAAGTCCTGGTGCTGCAGCACGTCGTCGCCAAAGAGGGCGAGGTGCCGCTCGACCACGGCCGGATCGAAGGGCTGCGCATAGGCCACCTGCAGATAGGTCCAGCTGCGATCGGCCTTGAGCGCCTGCAGCGTCGTGTGATTGAACGCGCATTCGTAGGCGGGCGGCAGGCCCTCGGCCAGCAGCTCGGCCTCGGTGCCGGCGACGGAGATGCTGCCGCCGAGCGACTCGGCCAGCGCGCGGAAGTCCGCCATCGAATCGGGCGAGACCATCGCAAACACCGCATGCCGGTCGGCGGGAAAGCGATCGCGCATGGACTTGTAGTAGGGCGAGAAGCGCGCCTCGACCGTGGACAGCAGGAAGATGTCCAGCGTCGGTGCCTGCGCCGCGATGCCGAAGTCGAGCGCGCCGCGGTAGGTCTCGAACAGCACCGTGCAATGAACCCATTCGACGGCGGGGCTCAGGGCCACTTCCACGTCGAGGATCACGCCGTTGGTGCCATAGGCATGGTGTACCTGCTGGATCTCGTCGCCCACCAGTTCGATGATGCGCGGCTCGCGCTCCACCGTCATCACGCGTGCCCGCAACAGGTTGCCGGGGTCGCGCAGGATGCCGTGGCGGAACGAGCCGATGCCACCGAAGCCACCCGCGATGAAGCCGCCGATGGAGGCCACATGCCAGGTCGAGGGCCACATGCGCAGGGCCTGCCCGGTCTCCCGCGCCGTCAGGTCGATGTCGTGCATGCGTGCACCGGCCTCGACGCGGATGCGGCCTTCGCCGATGTCGAGCACCCGGCACATCTGTGTCACGTCGAGCACGATGCCGCCTTCGAGCGGCACGCACTGGCCGTAGTTGCCGGTGCCGCCGGCACGCACGGTGAGCGGCAGCTTCCACTTCGCGGCCACGGCGGCGGCCTGTCGCACGTCCGCCTCGGTGCTGACCTTGACGACCAGGTCGGCCACGCAATCGGCGAGTTGCGCGCTGAGGATGGGGCTGTACCAGAAGAAGTCCTTGGACAACTGCTTGCGCTGGCTGGGCGCGGTGATCAGGTTGAGCCCGCGCAGTTCATGGCGCACGGCATCCCAGTCCACAACGCGTGCGGCCGATTGCTCCGTCAGGCTGATGACGTCCACGGTTTCGACCTCGATCGCCGGTTCAGCGTTCACGGCGCATCTCGCTTTCATGCCAGTGGCCCAGCACCATGCGCGACAGTGCGGCGAACACGATGAAGATCACGATGCCCAGCAGGGACACCAGCAGCAGCGCCGCGAACATCATCGGGATCTCGGTGCGGAAGCTCGATTCCAGGATGCGCGAGGCCAGCCCGGTTTCCTTGCCCGCCGTGCCGGCCGTGAACTCCGCCACCACCGCGCCGATCAGGCTCAAGCCGCCCGCGATCTTCAGCCCCGCCATGAAGTAGGGCAGCGCGCTGGGCGCCAGCAGGTAGCGGAAGGTCTGCCAGGGCGAGGCCTTGTAGAGCTGGAACAGGTCGCGCAGGTTGCTGTCGGCGCTCTTCAGCCCGATGACGGTGTTCGACAGGATCGGGAAGAAGGCCACGATCCAGGCGCACAGCAGCAGCGCCGCCGTGGTGTTCGACACGTAGATCAGGATCAGCGGCGCGATCGCGATGATCGGCGTCACCTGCAGGATCACCGCGATCGGGAACAGCCCGATCTCGACCCACTTGAACAGCGCGAAGGCGATCGCCAGTAGCACGCCGCCGACGATGGCCGCCGTGAGCGCGAGCAGGGTGAGCTTGACGGTGAACCACAGCGCGCTGGACAGCGAATCCCAGTTGTCGAACAGCGTACGCAGGATCAGCGACGGCGCGGGCAGGATGTAGTGGGGGATGTCGTTGGCACGCACCATCCATTCCCAGGCCAGCAGCAGCGCGAAGACGATGACCGCGGGCACGGCCATGCGCAACATCGACTCGCGCCGGCGCAGCTTGTCTTCACGCGCACGCAGCATCTCTGCGGACGGCGTGGCCTCGGTGGTGTTCACGGGCGCCACGGGTTCAATGATCGATGTCGAGGCCATGGAGCGCTCCACGCAAGGATTGGGACACCGCCGTGCAATGGGCGTTGTAGCGGCTCGAGGTGCGGAACTCCTCGCCGCGCGGATAGGGTTCGTCGATGCGGATCTCGTCGATCACCCGGCCCGGCCGCGCCGCCATCACGACGATGCGGTTCGACAGGTACACCGACTCGTAGACGCTGTGCGTGACGAAGACGATCGAGAAGCGGTGCTCCTTCCAGATCGCGAGCAGGTCGTTGTTGAGCTTGATGCGCGTCATCTCGTCGAGCGCGGCAAAGGGCTCGTCCATCAGCAGCAGCCGTGGATGCGTGACCAGCGCGCGGGCGATCGACACGCGCATCTTCATGCCGCCCGACAACTCGCGCGGATAGACGTCGGCAAAGCGCGTGAGGCCCACCAGTTCGAGCACCTGCTGCACCACGGGCGCGGCGGCGTCACGGCTCACGCCGGTGAGCTTGAGCGGCAGCCAGACGTTGTCGAACACCTTGGTCCAGGGCATCAGCGTTGGCTCCTGGAACACGAAGCCGAGGTCGCGATCGCTCGTGCCCTTGACGCTGTTGGCATCCGACCAGCGCATCTCGCCGGAACTGATGCGGGTGAGACCGGCAATGAGCCGCAGCGCGGTGCTCTTGCCGCAGCCCGAGGGGCCGAGGAAGCTGATGAAGTCGTGCTCGCCGACATCGAGGTTCATGCCCTGCAGGGCCAGCGTTCCGTTGCCGAAGCGCTTGCCGACGTTGCGCAGGCTGACCAGCGACGCGGTGGCGGATGGCGTGTGGCTTTCCATGGTGGCTCCCCGGGTCATGGGCTCAGTGCCAGGCCGGCTCGTTGGCCAGGCGCTCGATGGGGAAGCGGTCGACCTCGTGGAGCAACTCGACAAAGCGGCGCCCGACGTGGTCGAGCACCGCGGCGCCCTTGCCGGCCGAGGCACGCGTGGCATCGCCTGCCGCGCCCTGCGGGTTGATGTCGTGCATCTGCCAGCCGAGCTTGCCGCTGGGCGTGATCGACAGGAACTTGCTTTCGTTGGCCATGTCTTCCGTCATCGAGCGGAAGTTCCGGAATTGGTCGCGACGCACATAGTCCGGCGTGAGGTGCAGCATCACCGAACTCTCCAGATCGCCGGCATGGATGCCGTGCTTGCCTTCATGCGCAGTGAAGAGGCCGTCCGGCAGGCCGAGGGTGTACCAGTTGGCTGCGACCACCATCATCCCGTGCGCCTCGCGCAGGTCGCGCGCGACGATGTCCATCACCGACATCTGGCCGCCGTGGCTGTTGTAGAGCACCAGCTTGCGCACGCCGGAACGTGCCACGCAGTCGCCGATGTCTTTCCACATCGAGATCAGCGTGGTGGCCGACACGGTCAGCGTGCCGGGGTAGCGCGAATGCTCGTTGCTCTTGCCGTAGGGCACGGTGGGCAGGAACAGCACCGGCAGGTCGTCGGGCAGGTGTGGCAGCGTGGCCTGCACCATGCCGTCGATGGTGGCCGTGTCGGTCGACATCGGCAGGTGGGGGCCGTGCTGCTCGGTGGCGCCGACGGGCAGCACCGCAATGAGCCGGTTGCGGTCCAGCCGCGAAAACTCTTCACTGGTCAGGTCGGACCAGAAGCGACTGCGTGGGCGGACGTGGGCCATGGGGTGCAACCTTCATCGTGGACGATGGCTAAATTTATCCATTCGGACAAAAATAATAACCTATCGTTTTCCCGTGGTCGCCTGCAACAGCCTGTAATTGCCCTTTGAGCCGCGTTCAGCGTACGGAGGAAGAATGTTTCGAGCGGTCAAAAATAAAGGCGAGCCCATGGGCTCGCCTTTCAGTGCGTGGCGGCGTCCCGCGCCGCGAAGGAGCTATCTGCTCAGGCCAGTAGATCCGCCAGCGTCCGCGCCACCACCTTGGTCGCACGGCGCAGGTCTTCCAGCACCAGCCGCTCGTCGCTGCGCTTGGCATGCGACTCCAGCACGGTGCGCGGGCCGGCGCCATAGATCACGCCGGGGATGCCGGCCTCGCCGTACAGCCGCACGTCGGTGTAGAGCGGCGTGCCGACGGCCTTCAGCGGCTCGCCGAAGATGTCCTGGCCGTGCTTCTGGATCGCATCCACCAGCGGCTTGTTGCCGGGCAGCGGCTGCATCGAGTTGGCCAGCAGCAGGCGCTTGATGTCGACCGTGATGCCGGCCATTTCCGCGGCGGCATCGGCGATCACCTTGCGGATGCTGGCCTCGACCTCGACCGGGTTCTCCTCCGGGATCATGCGGCGGTCCAGCTTGAGCACGACCTTGCCGGGCACCACGTTGGTGTTGGTGCCACCCTCGATGCGGCCGACGTTGAGGTAGGGGTGCGTGATGCCCGCGACTTTGGATGTGATCTGCTGGTAGAGCGTGTTTTGCGCATAGAGCGCCGTGAGGATCTTCGTCGCGCCTTGCAGCGCGTCGACGCCGGTGGTGGGGATGGCGGCGTGGGCCATCTTGCCATGCACCGTCACTTCCATCTGCAGGCAGCCGTTGTGCGCGGTGACGACCTCGTAGCTGAAGCCAGCGGCGATCATCAGGTCGGGTTTGGTCAGGCCCTTCTGCAAGAGCCAACCTGGGCCGAGCAGGCCGCCGAATTCTTCGTCGTAGGTGAAGTGCAGTTCGACACTGCCCTTGGTCGGCTTGGCGACGGCTTCCAAGGCGCGCAACGCAAAGGTGAAGCTCGCGAAGTCGCTCTTGCTGACCGCGGCGGCGCGGCCGTAGAGCGCGCCGTCGACGATCTCGCCGCCGTAGGGGTCATGCGTCCAGCCTTCGCCGGGCGGCACCACGTCGCCGTGGGCATTGAGCGCGACGGTGCGGCCTTCGCCGTACTTGCGGCGCACGATCAGGTTGGTGATGGATTCGAGGCCGTAGTCCTTTACTTCCTGCTCGGGCACGGCATGCTTCTCGGCGTCGAAGCCGAAGTCCTTCAGCAGTTCCGCGGTGCGTTCCGCATGCGGCGCGTTGTTGCCGGGCGGCGTGTCGGTGGGCACCTGCACCATCTGCTGCAGGAACTTCACTTCCTCGTCGAAGTGGGCGTCGATCCAGGCGTCGAGTTTGGCGTAGTCGGTCATTTTTTATTGGACGGTGAGGTTGTTGAGCAGGTGCTGGAAGGCTTCGACGGCGAGCTGCATGTCGTCCGAGGTGCTGGACTCCAGCGGGTTGTGGCTGATGCCCGAGTTGATGCCGCGCACGAAGAGCATGGCCTGCGGCATGACTTCGTGCAGCTTCATCGCGTCATGGCCGGCGCCGCTGGGCATGCGGAACAGCGGCAGGCCGAGCGAGCCAACTGCGTCTTCCCAGCGCTTCTGCCATTCGGGCGCGCTCGGTGCGGCGGCGGCACGCATCGTCTCTTCCAGCGTGTAGCGCACGCTGCGGCGCTCGCAGATTTCCTTCAACGCGGCCAGGATGTCGTTGGCCATGCTGTCGCGCTGCGCGTTGTTGGGCGCACGGATGTCCAGGCTGAACTTGCAGTTGCCCGGCACCACGTTGATGGAGCCGTTGGGCACTTGCAGCATGCCGACCGTGGCGACCGAGTCGCCATCCTTTGCGGCGCGCTGCTCGGCGAAGAGGATCAACTCCGCCACCGCCGCCGCCGCGTCGCAGCGACGGTCCATCGGCGTGGTGCCGGCGTGGCTGGCCATGCCGATGACTTCGCCAACGTAGCGCACGCTGCCGTTGATGGAGGTGACGATGCCGAGCGGCAGGTCCTTCTCGGTCAGCACCGGTCCCTGCTCGATGTGCACTTCGACAAAGCCGAGGTACTTCGACGGATCGCGCTGGATCTTGGGGATGTCTTCTTCCTTCAAGCCCGCGTGCTTCATCGCCTCGCGCATGGTGATGCCGTCCGCATCCTGCTGCTCCAGCCATTCGGGGTTGAAGTGACCGATGAGCGCGCCGGAACCGAGGAAGGTCGCCTTGTAGCGCTGCCCTTCCTCTTCCGCGAAGCCGACCACCTCGAAGGCGAAGGGCAGGCGCTTGCCCTGCCGCTTGAGTTCACGCACGCAGGCCATCGGCACGAAGATGCCGAGCCGGCCGTCGTACTTGCCGCCATTGCGCACCGTGTCGTAATGCGAGCCGGTGATCAGCGCCTTCGCGCCGGGCGTCGCGCCTTCATAGCGGCCGACCACGTTGCCGACCGCGTCGATGTGCACCGAGTCGAAGCCGCATTCGGTCATCCAGGTCGAGATCTGCGCGGCACAGGCACGGTGGGCATCCGTGAGATAGGTGACCGTGAGCTGGCCCAGTTCGCCATAGCCCGGATCGGTGTAGACCGCGAGTTGTTCCTGCCAGTCCCACACGTCGTTGCCGAGCGTGATGTCGCGGCCGAACTTGTCGTTCAGGCGGATCTCCGCGATGCGGTGGATGTTGCGCATCGCCTCGCCCAGTTCGAAGGCGGGATGGTGGTGCAGCCGGCGCTCGAAGGTCTCGATGATCGCTTTCTTGCCGAGCCCCGCGCCACGCGGGCCGCGCACCGCGAGGATGAAGGGAAAGCCGAACTTCTCGCCATAGGCCTTGTTGAGCCCGCGGATGTGCGCGAGTTCTTCCGGCGTGCAGTTGGTCAGCCCCGCCTTGCCTTGCTCGTTGGTCGACTCGGCCGTGAGCGTCTTGGCTTCCATCGCCTTGCCCGCGAGCTCTGGGTGGACGCGGATCAGGCCCAGCTTTTCTTCCTCGCTGGCGCGCTCCAGCACCTGGACCATCGCCAACTTCAGATGCGCGAGCGACTTGAAGGGCCGCTCGGCCAGCGCGCGCTCGCCCACCCAGGGCGAGTGCTCGTAGATGCCGTCGAGCATGGCGACGGCTTCAGGCGCCGAAGCGCTGTTCAGTTGTTCGATGGTCAGTGCCATGAGGGTCTCCCTTGTTAAGCCTTGAACGGATGCACTTTCTTCCAGTGCTGCGCGATGTCGATGCGGCGGCAGATCCAGACCTTGTCGTGCTTCTGCACATGGTCGAGGAAGCGCTTGAGCGCTCCGATGCGGCCGGGCTTGCCGAGCAGGCGGCAGTGCATGCCGATGCTCATCATCTTCGGCGCCTCTTCACCTTCCGCATACAGCGCGTCGAAGCTGTCGCGCAGGTAGTTGAAGAAGTGCTCGCCGGTGTTGAAGCCCTGGGCCTGCACGAAGCGCATGTCGTTGCAATCGAGCGAGTAGGGCACAACCAGGTGCGGCACCACGCTGCCGTCGGTTTTGGTGACTTGCGTCCAGAAGGGCAGGTCGTCGCCGTAGTAGTCGCTGTCGTATTCGTAGCCGCCGTGGTCGGCCAGCAGGCGGCGCGTGTTGGGGCTGTCGCGCCCGGTGTACCAGCCGAGCGGCCACTGGCCCTTGGTCATGTCGCGGATGACGTGCGTGGCCAGTTCCATGTGGCGCTTCTCGTTCGCGGCGGGCAGGTTCTGGTAGTGGATCCAGCGCAGGCCGTGGTTGGCGATCTCGTAGTCGTTCTTCAAGAACACGTCGAGCAATTCGGGGTAGCGCTGCAACGCCATGCCGACGCCGAAGATCGTCATCGGCAGCCCGCGCGATTCGAACTCGCGCAGGATGCGCCAGACGCCGGCGCGCGAGCCGTACTCGTACATCGACTCCATCGTCATGTGGCGGTTTTCGTAGGCCTGGGCGGTGACCAGTTCGGAGAGGAAGGTCTCCGAAGTCGGGTCGCCGTGCAGCACGTTGTTCTCGCCGCCTTCCTCGTAGTTGAGGACGAACTGGACGGCGATCTTCGCGCCGTTGGGCCATTGGGCATGGGGAACATTGCGGCCATAGCCGACCATGTCCCGTGGGTAGGGAGTCTTGGGTGAATCGCTCATGATGGGTTGCGTCGCTAAGACAACGCGAGGGAAATGTCGTTCGTCGGAACCTTGCGGTCGAAGGTCAGGTTGGCCTCGACATGCTCAAGGTGTTCGGTCATCAGGCGCACTGCGCGTTCTTCGTCCCTCGCCGCCAGCGCTTTCACGATGTCGGCGTGCTCATCATTCGAATGTTCTGCTGCACTGGCGCTCTGGTACATCAAGGTGATGAGCGCGCAGCGTGAAATCAGCTCTCCCAGTATCTGGGCCAGCACCGTGTTGCCCATGAGTTCCGCCATGCGCACATGGAAGTCCCCCAGCAACTCGGTGCGGCCCGAGATGTCCTCGCCTTGGACGGCGGATTTCTCCAATGCCACGTGTTCCTTCAGCGCCTTGATCTTGGCCGGCGTGACCGTGCGCACGAATGCGCGCGTCATCTCCGCCTCGAGCATGCGGCGCACCGCGAACACCTGCTTGGCTTCATCCACCGCCGGCGCCGCCACGAAGGCGCCGCGCGCGGGCTCCAGGCGGATCAATCGGTTCTGCGACAACTGGAACAGGGCCTGCCTGACCAGCGTGCGCGACACGCCGAAATGGTCCGCCAGCTTCTGCTCGGCCAGCTTGGTGCCGGGCTGCAGGCGGTGGTCGACGATCGCTTTGGTGAGCGCGTCGACGATGGATCGGGTGGCGGATGAAGTCTCCATGATTTTTATGATAGCCCCAAAGTGAATAACTGTATACACTTTTGTCCACCGGAATTTTCCGCGGCAAGATTCGAGGAGCAAGACCATGGGCTTGAGCACCCACGTACTGGACACGATGCATGGCGGCCCGGCCGCCGGCATGTCGGTGGCGCTGTACACCACCGACGGCGAGCAGGCGACGCTGGTGCGCCAGTTCACGCTGAACCACGACGGCCGCAGCGACGGCCCGCTGTACGACAACAACACCATCAAGGTCGGCACCTATCGGCTGGTGTTCGATGTGGCGGGCTATTTCAAGGCCAAGGGCGTGAAGCTGCCCGAGCCGAATTTTCTGAACAAGGTGGCGCTGGACTTCGGCGTGGCGCACACCGACCAGCACTACCACGTGCCGCTGCTGGTCAGCCCGTGGAGCTATTCCACCTATCGCGGCTCCTGATCAGAGTTGACCTTCGCTGAGAGTGTCGAGTTGGAATCGTCCATCCTTGTCCCACAGCCAGGTGTCCGTCCAGGTCACCTTGCCCAACTTCGTGGCCACGGGGAAGGGCGCGGCGGCGAGCACGGTGCGTTCGATTTCCTTGATGACCTCAGGGGCATGCTGAGGCGCGCGCATCCAGTGCATCGACTGCACCTTGCCGTTGGCGTCGACGTTGACTTCCAGCGTGCCGATCGCGTAGAGCAGGGCAGGAAGCTTGCCTTCGTAGATGCGTTGCGAATTGACGGCATACACGTGCCGCGCGGCATCGCGGCGGTATTCGC
Source organism: Variovorax robiniae (assembly GCF_037889955.1). Classification (NCBI taxonomy): domain Bacteria; kingdom Pseudomonadati; phylum Pseudomonadota; class Betaproteobacteria; order Burkholderiales; family Comamonadaceae; genus Variovorax; species Variovorax robiniae. Next base: position 32,731 of record NZ_JBBKZS010000023.1, on the reverse strand, counting down.
GCGGATTGGCGGCGTTGGACGGGCGGGGCGGCGTGCCGGGCGCGCTGCCCTTGGCGACGGTGGCATCGCTCAACTGGCCGGGGACCGTGGGGCCGCTGCTTCCGCAAGCGGCGAGAACCAGGGCGCAGAGCAGGGCGCCGGCGCGGGCGAGATGGCGATGGATGGGCGAGAAGTTCATCGGCGGGGTTATACCGCGCGCGTCCTGACCCGGGGCTGCGCGAGGTTTCGCAGCGTCGCGTACCGCATGAGGGCCCCAGGATGAGCGGCGACGTTGATTTGTTGCTCGACCGCCTGTCGAGGGAGGACGGCGTGCTCGTGCGCATCACGCGCACGCAGGGTTCCGCCCCGCGCGAGGCCGGCACCTGGATGGCGGTGTGGAAGGACGGGCTGACCGCCACCATCGGAGGCGGCCAACTCGAATTCCAGGCCACGCAGGAGGCGCGCGGCTGGCTTTTGGGCGGGACGCCGATCCCTGAAGTGCGCCGCTACCCGCTGGGCCCGAGCCTCGGCCAGTGTTGCGGCGGCGTGGTGTTTCTTTCATATCAATACATCACGGCAGCCGACCGTGCCGCGCTGCAGCAGGAACTCGTGGCCCGGCTGGCGCCGGTGGCGCTGTTCGGCGGCGGCCATGTCGGCGCGGCGTTGGCGCGCCTGCTGGCCGGCCTGCCGTATTCGGTGCGCTGGATCGACAGCCGCGATGGTGTCTTCCCCGAGACCCTGCCGGCCCAGGTCGAAACCGAGTACTCCGAGCCGGTGCAGGATGCGGTGGCGCAACTGGCGCCGGGTTCGCATGTGTTGATCATGAGCTTCAGCCATGCGGAAGACCTGGACATCGTCATCGCCTGCCTGCGACGCTTGCGCGAGCGGGACGACCTGCCCTACATCGGCCTGATCGGCAGCAAGACCAAATGGGCGACCTTCCGGCACCGGCTGGAGGCGCGCGGTTTCACGGAAGACGAGATGGCCAGGGTCACCTGCCCCATCGGCGTGCCCGGCATCACCGGCAAGGAGCCGGAGGTGATTGCGGTTGCAGTTGCGGCACAGTTGTTGCAACGACGCACCGTCTAAAAAATCCTGTACCAGGCGAACCGAAACTGTATACACTTCGGTTCACAAGCCGCAGCGGAGCGAGGGAATCGCGGCTTTCTTGCTGTTCACAGCCCCGCAGTGGTGAACGGTGACAAACATAATCGCGGCGCCATGCAGTGCCGCCAGGGTTGAGAGCATCATGGAAAGCTACTACCTCGATTGGGCCAATCTGCTCCTGCGTTGGGTCCACGTCATCACCGCGGTCGCCTGGATCGGCGCCTCCTTCTACTTCGTGATGCTGGACAACAGCCTCGAGAAGCCCGAGGACCAGGAATCGCTCGACAAGGGCGTGGGCGGCGAGCAATGGGCCGTGCACGGCGGCGGGTTCTACAACTCGCAGAAATACCTGCTGTCCCCCAAGAAACTGCCGGACCACCTGCACTGGTCGTACTGGGAGAGCTACACGACCTGGATCACCGGGTTCACGCTCTTCACCATGTCGTACCTGTGGAACGCGAGCACCTACCTCATCGACAAGAGCAAGATGGACTGGCAGCCGGGCGCGGCCATCGGCGTGGCGCTGGCCTTCTTCGTCGTGTTCTGGATGGTGTACGACGGCATCTGCCAGATCTTCGGCCGGCGCAAGAACGGGGACACCATCGTCGGCGTGCTGATCGCCGTGTTCATCGCGTTCGCGACCTGGCTGGCTTGCCACCTGTTCGCGGGCCGCGCAGCCTTCCTGCTGGTCGGCGCCATGATGGCCACGACCATGAGCGGCAATGTGTTCTTCTGGATCATTCCCGGCCAGCGCAAGAACGTCGCGGCATTGCGCGCCGGCCAGCCGGTCGACCCGGTGCATGGCCAGCGCGGCAAGCAGCGCAGCGTGCACAACACGTATTTCACGCTGCCGGTGCTGTTCGCGATGCTGAGCAACCACTACAGCTTCACCTACACGCACAAGTACAACTGGATCGTGCTGCTGCTGATCATGCTGGGCGGCGCGGCGATTCGCCAGTTCTTCGTGGTGCGCCATCGCTTCAAGCTGGGCAATGCGGGCAACCCGCTGCCGTATGCGCTGTTCGGCATCGCGGTGCTGGGCCTGACCATCGTGTGGATGAGGCCGGAACCGGCCGCGGCGCCGGCGCCGGGCGCGGTGGAGCAGAAGGTGTCCTTCGGCGAGGTGCAGAAGGTGCTGGAGCAACGCTGCTACATGTGCCACGGCACGGCCATGCAGATGAAGAACGTGCGCGTCGATTCGCCGGACCAGGTGGCCGCGCATGCGCAGGGCATCTACCAGCAGGTGGTGGTCACGAAGATCATGCCGATGAACAACGCCACCGGAATGACCGATGCGGAGCGGGCGTTGATCGGCAAGTGGTTCGACGCGGGTGCGCCGACGAAGTAGGCATACCGCCCATCGATTGAAGAAGGCCCCGGATTCGTGATGAATCCGGGGCTTTCTTCTTGGGGGGGGCCGGGGCGTGTCAGTGCCAGTTGGCGGCGATCACGCCTTCAAGCGCGGCCTGGAAGTCGGCCGGCAGGGTGTATTGGCCTGCGGGCGGCGCTTCGAACCCGGCCATCGCGTCCACGAGGTTCTGCACGTCGCTGTTGAGCAATGTCTTGCCGTCCTGGGTCTTGAACTGCTCGACGTTGGGGCCGCCGTAGGCCGCGTCGTACCACTGCTCCACCGTGAGTTCGACGTCCGTGCCGATGATGCTCACCAGCAGGTCATCGCCTTGCCGGGAAAACCAGAGCTGGTCGGCATGGATGCCGGTATCGGTGAACTGGACGACGTCATTGCCCATGTCCGTCCATTCGTTGTTCCATTCCCTCAGGTGGTCTTGTCCGCTTTGCAGGTCGACGAGGTAGATGTCGTCCCCTTCATCGCCCTGGAGGTAGTCGTTGCCCGGGCCGCCGTTCAGCACGTCGTTCCCACCGAAGCCGATGAGGGTGTCATCGCCTTCCGCGCCGACGAGGACATCGTTCCATTGCGAGCCATAGATCGTGTCGTTGCCGGGGGTCGTCTTCTGCTCCAGCAAGAGGGCTTGCACGTCTTGCGGGCGCAGGATGACGCCGTCGGTGAACATGAGCCCCTCGACCGTGCTTGCCACACCCAGGCCCAGGAAGTCGTCGATGTACAAGGTGTCGGATGTGGTCCCACTTTGCTCCTGATTTGCGATGCGGATCGAGAAAGGGGAGTAGGACGTGGCCTCGCCATAGACGACTTCGTCGCTCCGCGCGCCGACATTGACCCAGTCGATGTCCGTGGAAGGGCCGTAGGCCGATTCATGGATCGTGACGGTGCCCGAGCCCCTGCCAAAGACATACTGGTCGCTGCCGTCGCCACCCAGCATCAAACGAGCAAGCCCATTGCTCGTGCCGGGGTCCATCAGGTCGTCTCCACCGAGGCCGTAGATCGTCGAGGCGTACGGGTTGGCGATGATCCGGTCGCTGCCTTCGGTGCCGACGTTCGAACTCCAGCCGTTGTGGGGCAGGTAGGCGGTGATCGCGTCCGGGCCCGCCACGAGGCCGTCGGAGAACTGCAGCATCTGGATGGGCGCGAACACGGCCGGGTCGGCCGGGTCCTGGCTGAAGAAGCCGGGGATTTCCAGCTTTTCTGCTCCCCCGCCTGGCAAGTTCCAATCCTCCGGTGTCGAGTAGGGGTCCATCGGGAGGTAGACCGTCAAGTCCGGACCCTGTCGAAAGAGCGTGACCCTGTCGCTGGTCGCCCGGATGTCGACCCAGTCGATCTTGCCCGGCTTCGCATCCGCTGCATCCTCGATGATCCGGACGGATCCCGAGTAGTCTCCGAATATGTAGTGGTCGTTGCCGGCCCCGCCATGCAGCAGGACCTGGCGTTCCGATCCAAAGACGGAGTACAGCACGTCGTCACCTCCCAGGCCGAAAACCTCGGCCTGATTCACCGTTGCACCAAGTTCGTCATTGCCTTCAGTGCCGTAGATGGGATCGTGGCCCGGTGTCGGTGCCGGGAGGGGTACGTCGGGCGTGACCGGTTCGACGGCCTGGGGCCACATGTGGGGCCCGTTCTGGACCAACCTGTAGACATCTGCCGTCGAGATCACCCTGCCGTCGCTCGTGCGGAACTCGGCGATCGAGTAGGCCGGTCCGGCGATGTCGATCTGGATATCGGTGCCGAGGACCTTGACCTGCAATCCAAACTCGTCGGCGCGCGTGAATTCAATGTCGCTGGCGTCGATGCCGGGTCCGAATTGAACGACGTCCGCGCCGCTGGAGTCATGGATCAAATCGCGTCCGCTGTCGCGGTCGATCACATAGGTGTCGCTGCCGGATCCGCCGTAGAGCTTGTTGTTGCCGGGACCACCGTTCAAGGTGTCGTCGCCGTCGCCGCCATGGAGTTCGTCGTTGCCGGGGCCGCCATCGAGCTTGTCGTTCCCGCCACCGCCATAGAGCTGGTCGTTGCCCCCAAGCCCGAAGAGGACATCGTCCCCATCCGAGCCATGGATGAGGTCGTCGCCGGAGGTCGGTTGCCCCAACCGGAGTTGCACGTCTTCCGGGCGCACGACGACGCCGTCGGCAAACACCAACTGCTCGACTGTTCTTCCCTCGACGAACCCTCTGATCAGCAACTTGTCGGTCACGGTCCCGGGGTGCGCCGGATCCGGAATTCCGATCGAGAGATCCCAAACCCCCGAACTGTGGTCGAAGCCGTAGACCACTTCATCGCTTCGAACGCCGATGTCGACCCGGTCGACATCGGAGGCCGGCGCATCCCACACCTCGAAAACCCTGACGGTGCCCGAGCCTCTTCCAAAGACATATTGATCGCTGCCCTCACCGCCATGGAGGCCCGTCACGATGTCCGGGCCCTTGCTGCTGCCGGGGTCGAGCAGGTCGTCTCCGCCGAGGCCATAGATCACGGAGGAATAGGGGTTGGCGACGATATGGTCGTTGCCCTCGGTGCCTACGTTCGAGCTCCAGCCATTCCCTGGCAAGTACGCCGCCACCGCGTCCGGGCCGGCGACGAGGCCCTCGGAAAACACCAGCCCCTGGATGGGCGCGAACGATGTCGGATCAGCCGGGTCCTGGCCGAAGAAGCCGGGTATCTTGAGCTTGCTCACGCCGTAACCCGAATAAGTCCACAACCCAAGGTTGTCCGAAGAGTCCGGGGGAAGGTAGATCGTCAAATCCGAATCCTGGCGAAACAGCGTGACCCTGTCGCTGCGCGCCTGGATGTTGACCCAGTCGACCTTGCCCGGGGTCGCGTCCAGCGGGTCTTCGATGATCCTTGCCGATACCGATTGGGAGCCGAATACGTATTGGTCGTTGCCTGCGCCGCCGCGAAGAAGGAGGCTTCGAAAGCTTGGCCAGTGGGTGGGGGTGTTTGAATCCAGCAGGTCATCGCCTCCCAGGCCAAAAAGCTCTTGTCCCCAATCGGTCGCGGGCAAATAGTCCTTGCCCTCCGTGCCGTAGATGGGCGTGTAGCCGGGCGTTGGCGCCAGGGTGGCGGCGGCAGCCTGCTCGCCCGCCAGGGGCCAGGGGTGATCGCCGGGAGCACTGTCGACCAGGGTATTGACTGCCGCCTTCGAGACCACCTTGCCGTCACTCGTGCGGAATTCTGCGACCGCGTTTCCGCCTACGAAGTCGTCGTCCTCGTAGATATGGATCTCGGCATCGGTCCCGGCGACTTTCACCCGGAGCCCGCCATCGGCGTCGCGTTGAAATTCGATGTCGCTGGCGCGAATGCCGGGCCCGAACTGCACGACATCGGTTCCACCAGCGGTACTGATCGTGACACGGCCGCTGTCGCGATCGATCACATAGGTGTCGTTGCCGGTCTCGCCGTCGAGGTCGTTGTTGCCGGGGCCGCCGTTCAGGATGTCGTCTCCGGCACCGCCGTTGAGATAGTCGTCGCCGGTGTCGCCGTTCAGGATGTCGTTCCCGTCCCAGCCATAGAGAGTGTCGTTCCCTTGCAGGCCGGAGATCACATCGTTCCATCGCGAGCCGTGGATCAAGTCGTCACCGGAAGTGGCTGCCCCCGCCAGTCGGATGGCCTGGATATCTTCCGGGAGCTGGATGACGCCGTCGGTGAACATCAAGCCTTCGACCGTGTACCCGGAGAGGAAGCCGCGGATGAACAGTTTGTCGCTCACGGTGCCAGGTTGCGCGGGGTCCGGAATGTTGATCGAGGCGAGGTCTCCGTTTTGAAAGTCGTAGACGACTTCGTCGCTGCGAACGCCGATGTTGACCCAGTCGACGTCATCGGGAATGGCCACCAATTCGGTGACGACGACGGAACCCGATCCCCGGTTGAAGACATATTGGTCGCTGCCGGCACCGCCGACCAGGCGGCTCTCGACATCAGGCCCCTTGCTGGGGCCAGGGTCCATCAGGTCGTCTCCGCCCTGGCCATAGAGGACTGCCGAATAGGGATTGGAGACAAGCCAGTCGCTGCCTTCGGTGCCGACATTCGAGCTCCAGCCATTGGCCGGCAGGTATGCCGCCACCGCGTCCGGGCCCACGACCATGCCATCGGCGAACCACAGCATCTGCACAGGCTTGAAAGACGCAGGATCTGCCGGCTCCTGGCCGAAGAAGCCAGGTAGCTCCAGCTTGGCGGTGGCTGGGACAAGGACGGAGAGTGAGAGGCTGTAGTCCCCCAACTGATAGATCGTCAAGTCGGAATCATGGCGAAGAAGCGTGACTGACTTGCTGTCCCACCGGATGTCGACCCAGTCGACCTTGCCGGGACTGGCATCGATGGCGTCCTCGATGATGCGGGCTGAAGTAGCGACCCTGCCGTCATACACATAGTGGTCACTGCCCGCGCCGCCGCGCAGGATGACCTGGCGTGTTCTGTTGGCGCCGGAAGTGGAGTCCAACTGGTCATCGCCACCCAGCCCGAAGAGCTCCTGGTTCCCGCCTGTCGTGCCCAGGTAGTCCGGGCCTTGCGTGCCGTAGATGGAGGTGTAGCCGGGCGTGGGCGCGGGAAGGACCGTCGAGGCAGCAGCGGCCAGCGCCGCGGTCTGGGGCCAGGGCTTGTAAGTGTGCGTGTCAGCGCCCAGCATCTCGACGTCGGACATCGAAACGACCTGGCCATCGCTGGTGCGGAACCAGTCGATGGCGCTCGCTTGGGGATCGTAGATCGAGATACTCGTTTCCGTCCCTCGGATGCGAACGGCCAGTCGATCGTCGGCCCAGCGATAGAACTCGATGTCCTTGGCGTCGATGCCAGGTTCGAACTGGACCGTGTCGGATCCGACGTTGCCGGACCAACTGGTGGCATTGATCGAGTCGAAACCACCGTCGCGGCTGATGACGTAGGTGTCGTTGCCCGGCCCGCCGACCAGCACATCGTTGCCGGGTCCCCCATCCAGCGTGTCGTTGCCATAGCCACCGTAGAGCGCGTCGTCTCCGCCCCTGCCTTCCAGCAGGTCGTCGTCAGCGGTGCCGTAGATCACATCGTTGCCGGGTCCGCCTCCTTGTTGCGCCATGTAGGTCGCCAGGTCGCGGGGGCCGATGACGACGCCGTCCGATAACACCAGCCCCTGGATCGTGCCGGCCCAGTCGGGTCGGTCGGGGGATTCCAGGTCCGCGAAGAATCCACCGATCACGAGGACGTCCCTGGGGTTGTCGCGCAGGGTGATGCGCAACTCGTTGGACTCGCGTCGGATGTCGACCTCATCGCTGCGCGCGCCGATGTTCACCCAATCGGTCCTGTCCGGCGTGGCATCCTGTTCGAACTCATGGATCTCCACATAGGCGGAGCCCTTGTTGAAGACGTACTGGTCACTGCCCGCCCCGCCGTAAAGGTCGTGCCGGTAGCCCTTAGTTCCACCGTCGAGCAAGTCATCGCCGCCCAGGCCGAAAAGGGAGGAGGAAGTGTCGTCCGAGGCGACGAGATAGTCGCTGCCAGGGGTGCCGATTCGTTCGCTGGGGCCCCAGCCATCACCTGGCAGGACGGCGGCAAGGGCGTCCGGACCCACCACGACGCCATCGGAAAAGACCAGGGCCTGGATGGGCGCGTCCGCCGAGAAGAAGCCGGGGATCTCCAGCGTCTCCAGCGAGTTCTCCCATGAAGAAACGACGGGAATGTAGATCGTCAGGTCCGCGCCATGGCGGAAGGTCTTGACTTCGTCGCTGCCGACGTCGAACTTGACCCAGTCGACCTTGCCCGGCGTTGCATTCGTCGGGTCCTCGATGATGGTCGCCGCGCCGTACCGCTGGTCGAACACGTACTGGTCGCCGCCCGGGCCGCCATACAGCACATCGCTTTCGCCGATGGGGGCGCCACGGCCGTCGAGCAGGTCGTCGTCCTCGTGCCCGTAAATGTTCTCGGCCACGGTACGGTCTGAACCGCGCAGATCGTCCTTGCCTGGGGTGCCGATGATGTCGACACGCGTGCTTTGCATATTCGCTCCCTGTTGAAATGTGCGGCGATGCTAGACGGATGGCGGATGCGCGTCGTCCGCCAAAGGTCTACAGGGAGGGAAATCGATAGCTCCGCGGGCCGGCAAGCAATAGGCCCCCGGATTCGCAAAGGAGCCAGGGGCCTGAGTGGGGCGACAACCGCCAGTTCAGGCGGTGGCGCAAGGGCTTGCCGTGTCAGCGCGCGCCTGCCGCCAACTGCACCGCCAGCCGGTTGTGCCTTTCCACCAGCGGCCCCAGGTCCACCGTCGCCAACTGCCCTTCGCGCACGACCACGCGGCCGTTGACGATGGTCCATGCGCTGTTCGGGCTGGCGCACAGCAGCAGGCTCGCGACCGGGTCATGCACCGCGCCGCCGGCAAAGCCCAGCGTGCGCAAATCGAAGAGCGCGAGGTCGGCGCACATGCCCGGCGCGAGGTGGCCGATGTCGGGGCGGCCCAGCACTTCGGCGCCGCCGCGCGTGGCGACTTCGAGCGCGTTGCGCGCGGTCATCTCCGAAGGACCGTGGTCGCAGCCGAAGGGCTCCAGCGCGCGGCCGACACGGGCCAGCAGCAAGGCCTGCCGCGCCTCGTTGACCATGTGCGCGCCGTCGTTGCTGGCGCTGCCGTCCACGCCGAGGCCGACCGGCACGCCGGCATCGATCATCTTGCGGATGGGCGCGATGCCCGAGGCCAGGCGCATGTTGCTGCAGGGGCAGTGGGCGACGCCGGTCCGGGTCTTCGCGAACAGCGCGATGCCTTTGGCGTCCAGCTTCACGCAGTGCGCGTGCCACACGTCGTGGCCCAGCCAGCCGAGGTCCTGCGCGTACTCGGTGGGGGTGCAGTTGAACTTCTCTCGGCTGTAGGCGATGTCGTGGTCGTTCTCGGCAAGGTGGGTGTGCAGGCGCACGCCAAATTGGCGCGCCAGCACGGCCGATTCGCGCATCAGGTCGCGGCTGACGCTGAAGGGCGAGCAGGGCGCCACGGCGACGTTGACCATGGCGCCATGCGCCTTGTCGTGGAAGGTCTCGATGAGGCGCTGCGTGTCCTTGAGGATCGCGTCCTCCTTCTCGACCACGCTGTCGGGCGGCAGGCCCCCCTGCGACTTGCCCACGCTCATGCTGCCGCGCGTGGCGACGAAGCGCATGCCGATCTGGCGCGCGGCCTCGATGCTGTCGTCCAGGCGTACGCCGTTGGGATAGATGTAGAGGTGGTCGCTGCTGGTGGTGCAGCCCGAGAGCAGCAACTCGGCCATGGCCAGTTGCGTGGACACCTGCACCATCTCAGGCGTGAGGCCGGCCCAGATCGGGTACAGGCCGCGCAGCCAGGAGAACAGTTCCGCGTCCTGCACGCCGGGGATGGCGCGTGTGAGCGACTGGTACATATGGTGGTGCGTGTTGACCAGCCCCGGTACCACGAGGTGGCCGCGCGCGTCGATGATCTCGTCAGCAGAGGGGGGCATGTCCGCGTCGGCGCCGATGGCCTCGATGCGGTGATCCCGGATATAAATCGACGCATGCCGCAGTTCGGTGCGTTGATCGTCGAAGGTGGCTATGCACTCTGCATTTCGAATCAATAGCGTGCTCATGGCGCGGTGAATCCCTGATTGAACAAGGCACAAATGATCGCATCAAACACTGGCTTGCAGACATCGCCGGACCCGCGTGCGCAGCCGCGCGAATTCCTGGAGCACCTGTATCGCGTGGCGGTGGATCGGGCGCTGCCCTTGTCCACGATGGGCGCGTACTTGCCGGCGCCGCCCAAGGGCCGCACGCTGGTGCTGGGCGCGGGCAAGGCGGGCGGTTCGATGGCGCAGGCGCTGGAGGCGCTGTGGCCTGCGGACGCGCCGCTGTCGGGCCTGGTGGTCACGCGCTATGAGCACATCCCGCCACGGCCTGAAGGCTTGCCGCAACGCATCGAGATCGTCGAGGCCGCGCACCCGGTGCCGGATGCGGCGGGCGAGCAGGCGGCACAGCGCATCCTGGCGCTGGCCCAGGGGCTCACGGCCGACGATCTGGTGCTGTGCCTGATCTCGGGCGGTGGCTCGTCCCTGCTGGTGCTGCCGGCCGAAGGGCTCACGCTGGCCGACAAGCAGCGCATCAACAAGCAACTGCTCGACAGCGGCGCGGGCATCGGCGAGATGAACTGCGTGCGCAAGCACCTGTCACGTATCAAGGGGGGCAGGCTGGCCGCGGCCTGCGCGCCGGCCAAGGTGGTGACGCTGACGATCAGCGACGTGCCGGGCGATGACCCGGCCATCATCGCCAGCGGTCCGACGGTGCCGGATGAAAGCACCTGCGCCGATGCGCTGGCGATCCTCGACCGCTATCGCATCGAGATCCCCGCGCCGGTGCGGGCGAGCCTCGAAAGCGGCGCGCTGGAAACGCCGGACCCGAAGGATCCGATCTTTGCGACGAACGAGGTGCACCTCTTCGCCACGCCGCAGCAGTCGCTGGAAGCCGCCGCCGCGGCGGCGCGGGCGGCGGGGATCGAGGCGCACATCCTCAGCGACGAGATCGAAGGCGAGTCGCGCGAAGTCGGAAAGGTGCATGCGGCGCTGGCGCGTGCCGTGGCGCATCGGGGAGCGCCCTTTGCGCGGCCCTGCGTGATCCTGTCCGGGGGCGAGACGACAGTGACGATCCGGCCGCGCCAGCCCGGGCAGGCCAAGGGGCGCGGCGGCCGTGCGGGTGAGTTCTGCATGGGGCTGGCGGGCGCGCTGATGGGGCAGGCGTCGGTCTGGGCGCTGGCCGCCGACACCGACGGCATCGACGGCGTGGAAGACAACGCGGGCGCCTTCGTCGCGCCCGACACGCTGGCGCGCGCGCAGGCCACAGGCAGGAAGCTCAGCGACCACCTGGACCGCAATGACGCCTACGGTTACTTCGACGCGATCGGTGATCTGCTGGTGACGGGGCCGACCCACACCAACGTCAACGACTTCCGCGCGATGTTGGTCTTGTAGTCGCCCTGGCGGATCGCTTCGCGCGCCTGGCCGGGTCGGCCTTGCCGCGCGCTTTCGCCGACGGGGCCACGGCGTCGGTCGGCAGCCGGCCCATGATCAACTCGGCCATCGGCGAGGGCGTGCGGCCTCGCAGCGTCACGACGCCCATGACCGCGGAAGCCGGCGGCAAGCCGTCGACATGGAGTTGCTGGAGGCTGCCGCCCTCCACCTCCTGCGCGACGGCGACATGGGGCAGCATCACGGCCGAATCGCATTCGGGCACCAGGCGCTTGAGCAAGGCGGGATCGTCGCATTCGACCGCCAGTGCCAGCTCGTCGGCCGAGCCCAGCCCGAGCATGCGCGCGAGCACGCGGCGCTTGGCGTTCGGTAGTCGCACGGAGAGAACGCCGTACTCCCACACCTGGTTCAGCGTGACGACGGGCTGCGCGAGGAGCGGATGGCCGGCGCGCACGTAGAAGCCGGCAGGCTCCTGGCGCAAGGGGCGGATCTGCAGGCCAGGGTCGGCGGGCAGGTCGGTGATGTCGGCGACGACGAATTCGATGTCCTCCTCGAGCAGCCGCTTGAGCAACAGTTGCCAGTTGCTGATCTCCACCCGCACGTTGATGTCCGGAAACTCGCGCCGCAGCGATGCCAGCAGCGGTGCCGCGAAGCTGGCCGCGGCAAACGGTCCCAGGCCGAAGGCCGTGTCGCCGAGGCCATGGCTGCGGTAGAGCTGAATGTCGCGTTCGATGCAGCGACTGCTGAACACCAATTGGCGCGCACGTTCGACGACGAATTCACCAGCCGGCGTCGGCACGATGTCATGCCCGCGGCGGTCGAACAGCAGCAGCCCGAGCTCCGACTCCGCGGCCTGGATGCTGCGCGTCAGGGCGGGTTGGCTGAGGTGCACCTGCTCGGCCGCGCGCACGAAGCTGCGCCGGTCGGCAACGGCGACGATGTGCGTCCAGCGCCGGAGGTCCATGGGGGATGTCCTGTCGCCAGTTGCGGCGAATGCATCGATCGTAGCTGTGCGATGCAATACAAGGCAACGCAAGCCGGCGGGGCAACCACCGCCCTCTGGCTCCTGCAGCTTCAGGAAGCCTCTTCAGAAAGTCGGCGCAACGATCTGGTTGGTCTGATGGATCCTGGCCAACGCTTCCTCGGTGTCGGAGAGGTGGAGGCGGAAGTGCGTGGCGAAGGCATCGTGCGAATGCTGCACCGCCAGGTAGGCGGGGCTGCCCTCGACGGGCGGCGGCTCGATGAGGCCGCCCGGGGCTGGCAGCACCGCGCAGAAGAAGGGCAGCGAAATCGCGGCGAGCAAAGACGTGCGAAAGAAGGAAATGGCGTGTTCCATGTCGACTCCTTGGCATGCGACCGATGGTGCAATGGCTCATGGTCGCTCCGACGCGGCAGGAAAGCAAAGGTGCAGACGGCGTATACGCCGATTGCCCTAACCCATCGAGGGGAGGTGCATCGCCGCCGATACGGTCCGCGAGGCCGGCCGGAGGCTGGCGCCCCGCGTTCCCCGCCTTGCGGCAGGCGGGCTTCGCGCGGACACTTTGCGACTCCTTTCCACGAAGAGGGAACCATGCTGACACTCATCGAGAACGCGCTGGTCTGGGATGCGGAGCGCGCTGGACGGCGCGCGGCGGATGTGCTGGTCGACGAAGGGCGAATCGCGAGGATCAGCGAGCAGCGTGGCGCCCTGCGCGAGCAGACGGGGGACGTCGGCCGCCATGTGGACGGCACCGGTTGCACCTTGATGCCGGGCCTGGTCGAAGGCCACTGCCACCTGTCGTTCACGGCCCTCACGACCAACGCCGACGTCGGCAACATCCCGCCGGAGGACCATGTGCTGGCCTCCGCGGCGAACGCGACGCTGTTGCTGCGGCATGGTTTCACCAGCGCTTTCTCGGCGGCGTCGGCGCGCATGCGCATCGACGTGGCGCTGCGCAATGCGATCAACGCGGGGCAGTTGGCGGGCCCGCGGCTGCGTGCCGCAGGGCCGGAGTTGACGGTGACCGGCGGCCTCGGCGACGAAGGCCAGATGCACCAGGACCGCATCGGCTTCGGCCTCGTGGCGGACGGCCCGCAGGCCATGCGACTCGCGGCGCGCACCTGCGTGCGGGAGGGCGTGGACAACCTCAAGATCAACATCTCGGGCGACCAGTTCGTGCCGCATGCGCGTGGCGAGCAGACGCCGCTGTGCGTCGACGAACTCGACGCCTTCATGGAGATCGCGCGCAAGTACGGCAAGACCACGGTGGCGCATGCCCGCTCCAGCGAGAGCGTGAAGATGGCGGTGCGCGCCGGCATCGACTGCATCTACCACTGCGACTATGCCGACAGCGAGGCGCTGGACATGCTGGAGGCCAACAAGGACAAGCTCTTCGTCGGCCCGGCCTTCGGACTGTTGCACAACACGGTGAAGGAGCACGAACTCTTCGGCATGCCGCGCGAGATGGTCGAGCAGATGAAGATGGAGCACAAGTTCGAATGCTGCGTGGCCACCTACAAGGAACTGCACAAGCGTGGCGTGCGCATCGTGGTGGGTGGGGACTATGGCTTCAGCCTGACGCCGATGGGGACCAATGCGCGGGACATCTCGCACTTCGTCGAGTTCTTCGGCTTCAGCACGGCGGATGCCTTGCGCTGCGCCACTGCCGTGGGCGCCGACCTGATGGGGCTGGGCCATGAACTGGGGCTGGTGCGCGAGGGCTTCCTGGCCGACCTGCTGCTGGTGGAGGGCGACCCGACCCAGGACGTGAGCCTGCTGCAGAAGCAATCCAAACTGCGCATGGTGATGAAGGAAGGCATCATCTGCTTTTGAGAATGCCGACATGCCATCGATCCCGAGCCCGCCTTCCTCTCCCCGCCGACCCCGTGTGTACCTTGCCGGACCCGATGTGTTCTTTCGCGACTGTGCGTCGATCTTTCGGCTGTTGAAGGCGGAGTGCGAGCGGCTCGGCATGGTCGGCCTGGCGCCGTCGGATGCCGGCATCGACGAGGGATTCGGCGGCACGGAAGACGAACGCGCGCAGCGCATCTACGAGGGCAACATCCGGCTCATCCGCGAAGCGGACGGTGTCATTGCCAACCTCGTGCCGTTTCGCGGACATGAGCCGGATTCGGGCACGGTGTTCGAGGTGGGCTTTGCGGTGGCGCTGGGCAAGCCGGTGGTGGGCTATGGCGTGGCGGAGGGCAGCTACGCGGAACGGGTGTGCGCCGCGATGAAGTGTGTGAGTGATGACGAGGGCGTGCTGCGCGAGGCGGACAGCGGCGTGATGGTCGAGGGGCTGGGGCAGCGGCTCAACCTCATGCTGACGCGCTCGACCGTGCTGGTGCCATCGGCTGGCGATGCGCTGGCGCGCCTGGCCCAGGTTCTTTGCCGGACTCCGGTTCCAGGCGGTTCACCCTGATGCATGCCAAGGTCGTCCGCTATTTCGTCGAGGTGGTGCGCGCGGGCTCGATCCGCAAGGCGGCCGAGCAGTTGCATGTGGTGCCGACGGCGGTCAACCGGCAGATCCTGAACCTCGAAGCCGAACTCGGCGCGCCGCTGTTCGAACGCATCCACAACAAGCTCAAGCTCACGCCGGTCGGCGAGATCGTGCTGGCGCATGCGCGCAGCACCTTGCGCGAGTTCGACGGCGTGCGGCAACAGATCGACGCAGTGCGCGGCTTGCGACAGGGCGAGGCTTCGCTGGCAACCACCGCGGGCCTGGCCAGCGCCTTCCTGCCGACAGTGGCGCAGCGTTGCCGCGCTGGCTACCCCGGCATCTATCTCAAGCTCATCGACATGCAGATCACCGCGCTGCTTCGCGCCGCCACCGAGGGCGACGTGGATGTGGCGCTGGCCTATGACGTGCCCGACAACGCCGGGCTGCGCACGCTGTTCACCAGCGAATGGCCGATCGGCGCGGTGGTACCACCGGGCCATGCGCTGAGCGCGCGCACCTCGACGACGCTGGCCGATTGCGTCGGCTTTCCGCTGATCCTTCCGACCGCCTCGCTGACCTTGCGGCCGATCCTCGACGGTGCGCTGGGTCGCTCGGCCATCAGCGTGGCGCCGGTCATCGAGACCACCTCGACTGCCCTCATGCGCCAGCTCACGCGGCAGGGTGGCGGTGTCAGCCTGCTCAACCGGCTCGACGTCAGCGACGACGTGCGCGCCGGCACGCTGGTGTTCGTGCCGCTGCGCGACAGCGGGTTGCGTCCGCAAAGCCTGGCGCTGGTGACGCGCGCCGGTGCCACCCTGAGCGCGGCGGCGGATGTGCTGGTGCAGCAGGTGATCGTCTGCATCGAGGAGACGATGGTGGCGGGGTAGCCTTCAGCGTGCGGCGGGCTCGGCCAGGAGGAATCGCATCGCGTTGCGCCACCAGGCGTCGTCGACCGAGCGGATCCAGTCGTTGTGGTCCGCGCCTCGTACCACCTCCAGTCGCTTGGGGCCGGGCAGGCCTTCGTACAACGCCGTGCCGAAGCGCGCCGGAACGACTCGGTCGCGTTCGGCGACAACGATCATCACAGGACGGCCGATCGCCGAGAGGTTCGCGGCGCTGTCATAGCGATCGCGCAGCAGCCAGCCCACCGGCAGCCACGGATAGTGATGGCCTGCCACATTTTCGAGCTTGTCCCAGGGCGTGATGAGCATCACGGCCGCGACGCTCTCGCGCTGGCGAGCGCTCGCCGCGGCTGCCACGCCGGCCCCCAGTGACTCGCCGATCACCAGCAAAGGCGCGCCGTGGAGCCGGTGGGCCAACGCAATGGTCTGCGCCGCATCGTCGACCAGGCTGCGCTCGCCCACCTCGCCTTCGCGCGGGCCATAGGCCGGGTACTCGGCCAGGACGACGCGCAGGCCGAGGCGGGTCAGCGTGGTGGCGTAGTAGCTGCGATGCCCCGCATGCCCGGCGTTGCCGTGGAAGACCAGGGCCGTGCCTTTCGCGGAACCGGCCGGCTGCGCGACCAGCCCTCGAAACTCGCCCTCCGACGGCCAGGCTGCGAGCCCGGGGGACACCATCTCGGCCATCGGCACCTTGGCGGGGTAGTAAAGCAGTCGGTCCTGGAACATGGCGGGTGCAGCCAGTGCGATCGCGCAACTGGCGAGGAGCAGCAGCATGACCGAGGCGGGTTTCATCATCAAGGTGGAGGTGTGCGGTCTCGCGCAAAGGCAAGGAGGATCAACGGCTACGGATCATCGCCTGCATCGTCGGGGTCTCGCCAGAGCCCCTCGCAATGCGGTTGATGGCCCCCTGGCGCCCTCCGCCCGCAACCCGGGTCTTCCCGGACGTGCACTTTTAGTGCACATGCCGCGCGATTTATTGACTTTGCGCCAGACCCAGGTGCGCTTCCATACTCCGGTCCCGCCGACAGATGCGCCATTCGAGCGCCCCACTGAGAAAGGTCCAGAGACATGCGTTCCCACACGAACACGACCGCCGCCGGAGACGACAGCACCCGCGACGCGGTCGACCAGAAAGTCCCCCTTCCACGTTGCGCGGCCTTGGGCCTGCAACACGTCCTCGTGATGTACGCGGGCACCGTCGCGGTGCCGCTGATTGTCGGCGGGGCGCTGGGACTCTCGAAGGCCGACATCGCCTTCCTCATCAATGCCGACCTGCTGGCCGCCGGCATCGCCACGCTGATCCAGGCGCTCGGCATCTGGGGCTTCGGCATCCGCATGCCGGTGATGATGGGCGTGACCTTCGCGGCCGTCGGTCCGATGATCGCGATCGGCCTCGACCCCTCGCTGGACATCCGCGCCATCTACGGCGCCACCATCGCGGCCGGCTTCTTCGGCATGCTCGTCGCGCCGATGATGGGGCGCATGCTCGGCGTGTTCCCGCCGCTGGTCACGGGCACCGTGATCACGCTGATCGGCGTCTCGCTGATGGGCGTGGCGTTCAACTGGGCAGGGGGCGGACAACCGACCTCGACGCGCATGATCGACGGCGTGGCGCATGCCGTGGCCAATCCGGGCTACGGCGATCCGGCCAAGCTGGCGATTGCGGCGCTGGTGCTTTGCGTGGTGCTGGCCATCACGCGCTTCGGCCGCGGGCTGTGGGCCAACATCGCGATCCTGCTCGGCATCATCGCGGGCGTGGCGGTGTCGCTGTGCCTCGGCCTGATGAACTTCGACGGCATCGAGGAAGCCAGCTGGCTGGCCCTGACCACGCCGTTCCACTTCGGCATGCCGAGCTTCAGCATGCCGGCCATCGTCTCGATGTGCATCGTCATGATGATCACGCTGGTGGAATCGACCGGCATGTTCCTCGCGCTCGGTGAAATCACCGGCCGCCGCATGACGCCCGAGATGCTGACCCGCGGCCTGCGCGCCGACGGCCTCGGCACCGTGATCGGCGGCGTCTTCAACACCTTCCCGTACACCTCGTTCTCGCAGAACGTCGGCCTGGTCACGGTGACGGGCGTGCGCTCGCGCTATGTGGCGGCCATGGGCGGTGTGTTCCTGATCGTGCTGGCGCTGTTCCCGAAGGTCGCGCACATCGTGGCCTCGGTGCCGACCTTCGTGCTGGGCGGCGCGGGCATCGTGATGTTCGGCATGGTGGCGGCGACGGGCGTGCGCATCCTCGGCTCGATCGACTATGCGGCGAACAAGCATGCGCTGTATGTCATCGCGATCTCGATCGGCCTGGGCCTGATCCCGACGCTGTCGCCGACCTTCTTCCAGCACCTCCCGGCCTGGACCCATCCGATTACGCACAGCGGCATCGTGCTGGGCACCTTGTCGGCGGTGATCCTCAACCTGTTCTATCACGGCGTGTTGTCGCGGGAACGTTCGTTCGCGCTGGCCGCCGGCACCGCGCACTCGGCCGAGGCTTGAGCTTCTGCCCCAAGGGATGACGCAGCGGTCACAAGAAACCCATATGAGCAACAACCTGAAAAAGCATCGCCCCCTGATCCTGCGCCACGCCGACGTGGTCGTCACCATGGACGCCGCGCGGCGCGAGATCGCCGACGGCGCCGTCGTGGTCGACGGTCCGGCCATCGCCTGGGTCGGCCCGACCAGCGAACTTCCTCCGCAATGGCGCGAGGCGATCGTCAGCGGCACGGCCGACACGATCGAACTGCGCGGCCATGTGCTGATGCCGGGCCTGGTCAACACGCACCACCACATGTACCAGAGCCTGACACGCGTGGTTCCCGAGGCGCAGGATGCGGAGTTGTTCGGCTGGCTCACCAACCTCTACCTGCTGTGGGCGCGGCTCACGCCGAAGATGGTGCAGGTGTCGACACAGACGGCGATGGCGGAACTGATGCTGTCGGGCTGCACGACCACCAGCGACCACCTCTACCTGTACCCGAACGGCGCGCGGCTCGACGATTCGATCGAGGCGGCCGAGGCCATGGGCATGCGCTTCCACGCGGCGCGCGGCAGCATGAGCGTGGGCCAGAGCCTGGGCGGCCTGCCGCCGGATTCGGTGGTGGAGAACGAAGCGGCGATCCTCAAGGACAGCGAGCGCCTCATCACGCGCTGGCACGACGCCTCGCGCCACAGCATGCGCCGCATCGTGCTGGCGCCGTGCTCGCCGTTCTCGGTGTCACGCGACCTGATGCGCGAATCGGCCTTCCTGGCGCGCGAGTACGGCGTCTCGCTGCACACGCACCTGGCCGAGAACGACAACGACATTGCCTACTCGCGCGAGAAGTTCGGCATGACGCCGGCCGAGTACGCCGAGGACCTGGGCTGGGTCGGGCGCGACGTCTGGCATGCGCACTGCGTCAAGCTGGACCCGGCCGGTATCGCGCTGTTCGGGCGCACCGGCACCGGCGTGGCGCACTGCCCTTGCTCGAACATGCGGCTGGGCTCCGGCATTGCGCCGATCGGCGCAATGCGGCGCGCGGGCGTGCCGGTCGGCCTCGGCGTGGATGGCAGCGCATCGAACGATGGCGCGCACATGCTGGGCGAGGCGCGGCAGGCGATGCTGTTGCAGCGCGTCGGCTTCGGGCCGGCGGCGCTGACGGCGCGCGAGACGCTGGAGATCGCGACGCTGGGCGGTGCCAAGGTGCTGGGTCGGGATGACATCGGCGCGCTGGCGCCGGGCATGTCGGCCGACCTGGTGGCCTTCGATCTGCGCAGTGTGGGGCATGCGGGCGCGGGGCACGACCCGGTCGCGGCGCTGGTGTTCTGCCAGAGCATCAACGTGTCGCTGAGCGTGATCAACGGGCGCGTGCGGATTCGCGATGGAGAGTTCATCGACGTGGAGCTGGAGCCCTTGCTGGCGATGCATCGGGCGCTGGCGCGCAGCCTGTATGACTCGGCGCGGCATCCGCATACGGCAGGGACGGGGCAGCGGCGGTTCCACCTCGGCGCTGCGGCGGAAGCGCCTGCTTGCAACGAAGAGCCGGCCTGAACATCGGTCCACGAAACGCCCGGTGCGTTTCGTGACTCGCCCTGGATTCACGGGCGGCTGCGTCAGCCCGACTTGGTGCTTCGCCGCGCGACCCAGTAGGTCGCGCCTTCGCTGCCATAGCGCTCCGCGTGCGGCGCGGCGTAGTCCAGTTCGAAGCGATCGCCGGGCGCCAGACGTCGTGTCCGGTCGCCCTCGGTGAGCCACATCTCGCCCCTCACCACCAGCGCCTTCACCGCGAACGGATGCGTGTGCGTGTCGACCACCTGGCCGGGTTCCCAGACGCGCTCCAGCACCTCGTCGAATCCCTGCGCCAGCGCGCTCGCTTCAAAGTCCTGAAAACTCATCGTGTGCATGCGGGTCTCCGCAAAGGGCATCGCAGGATGATGATCCGATCTCAGCCTTTCGGCAAAGGCAGCGCGGTCTTGTAGCGCACCTGCTTCAGCGCAAAGCTGGACCTGATCTTCTCGATGCCGGCGATCGGCGTGAGCTGCTCCAGGATGAACTTCTCCAGCGCCCCGATGTCGGCCACCGCGACGCGGATCAGATAGTCGCTGTCGCCCGTCATGAGGTAGCACTCCATCACCTCGTCGTGCTCGACGATGCGCTGTTCGAAGGCGGCCAGCGAAGCCTTGCTCTGCGTGGTCAGGCTGATGGAGATGAAGACGTTGAGGCCCAGGCCCAGGGCCGCCGAATTGGCGATGGCCACATAGCGGTCGATCACGCCGGCGGCTTCGAGCGCCTTCACCCGCGCCAGGCAAGGGGAGGGTGACAGGTGTACGCGCCGCGCCAGCTCGACGTTCGAGAGCGCGCCGTCGCGTTGCAACTCGTCAAGGATGCGGAGGTCGAGGCTGTCGAGCTTCATTGGATGCCGTCATTTTCTGGATGCGAAGCAGTTTATGCTGTTGATTCACGCGCTTGCATGCCTCGACGGCAACACATTCCGGACCGGCCGCTCTAAAGTGCTGGCATGAACGCCCTTTCTGCCCCGCACCTTGCCGCCCTTGCTTCCGGCGCCGCCGATTCCGATCCGCAGGAGACCGCCGAATGGCGCGAAGCCTTTGCCGCGCTGGTCGCGGCGAACGGGCCGGCGCGTGCGCGGTGGATGCTCGACGAACTCGCTCGCCTGGCGCGAGACCAGCGAATCGGCTGGGCGCCGGAGCTGTGCACGCCCTACGTCAACACCATCGCGGTCGACCAGCAGCCGGCATTCCCGGGTGACCTCGCGATCGAGGAGCGGCTGGCCTCGCTGATGCGCTGGAACGCGCTGGCGATGGTGGTGCGAGCCAATCATTCCTATGGCGAACTCGGCGGACACATCGCCAGCTATGCCAGCGCGGCGGACCTGTTCGAAACGGGCTTCAACCACTTCTTCCACGCGAAGGACGCATCACACGGCGGCGACCTCGTGTTCTTCCAGCCACACAGCGCACCGGGTGTCTATGCGCGGGCCTTCCTCGAAGGGCGCCTCAGCGAAGACGACCTCTCGCACTACCGCCAGGAACTGACCGCACCGGCCTTCACGAAGGGCGAGGGCGCACGCGGCCTGAGCAGCTATCCGCATCCCTACCTGATGCCCGACTTCTGGCAGTTCCCGACCGGCTCGATGGGCATCGGCCCGATCAGCTCGATCTACCACGCGCGCTTCATGCGCTACCTCACGCATCGCAACCTGCTCGACTGCGGCGCGCGAAAAGTGTGGGGCGTGTTCGGCGACGGCGAGATGGACGAGCCCGAATCGATGAGCGCGCTGACCCTGGCCGCCCGCGAGAAGCTCGACAACCTCGTGTGGGTCGTCAACTGCAACCTGCAACGCCTCGACGGCCCGGTGCGCGGCAACGGCCGCATCATCGACGAGCTGGAAAAGCTCTTCGCCGGCGCAGGCTGGAATGTCATCAAGCTGGTCTGGGGCAGCGATTGGGACGGCCTCTTCGCCCGCGACACCACCGGCGCCCTGGCGCGCGCTTTCGCCAACACGGTCGATGGCCAGATGCAGACCTTCGCGGCCAAGGACGGCCGCTTCAACCGCGACACCTTCTTCGGCCAGAACGAGGAACTCGCGCGCCTCGCGCAAGGCATGACCGACGAGCAGATCGACCGCCTGAAGCGCGGTGGTCATGACCTCGTGAAGATCCATGCCGCCTATGCCGCGGCAGCCGCGCACCAGGGCCAGCCGACCGTGATCCTGGCCCACACCAAGAAGGGCTACGGCATGGGCGCGGGGCAGGGCAAGATGACCACGCACTCGCACAAGAAGTTCGAGAGCGCGGACCTCATCGGCTTTCGCAACCGCTTCAACCTGCCGCTCACCGACGAGCAGGCCACCTCGCTCGCCTTCTACAAACCGGCCGATGACAGTGTGGAGATGCAGTATCTGAAGCAGCATCGGCAGGCGCTTGGTGGCGCGATGCCGCGTCGCGAGACGGTGTGCGACGTGGTGCCCAAGCCCGACCTGGCCGCGTATGCGAAGTTCGCCATCGAGGCCGATGGCAAGGACATGAGTACCACCATGGCCTTCGTGCGCATGCTCGGCAACCTGCTGAAGGACAGGCAGATCGGCCCGCGCGTGGTGCCCATCGTGGCCGACGAGGCGCGCACCTTCGGCATGGCCAACCTGTTCAAGCAGGTCGGCATCTATTCGAGCGTGGGCCAGCGCTATGCGCCGGAAGACATCGACACCATCCTCAGCTACCGCGAAGCCACCGACGGCCAGATCCTCGAGGAAGGCATCAGCGAGGCCGGCGCCATCGCGAGCTGGACGGCGGCGGCCACGAGCTACAGCGTGCATGGGCTGGCGATGCTGCCCTTCTACATCTACTACTCGATGTTCGGCTTCCAGCGCGTGGGCGATGCGATCTGGGCCGCGGCCGACCAGCGCTCGCGTGGCTTCCTGCTCGGCGCGACCTCGGGCCGCACCACGCTCGGCGGCGAAGGCCTGCAACACCAGGACGGCACCAGCCACCTGGTCGCCGCGACCATCCCCAACTGCAAGGCCTACGACCCGGCCTTCGCGGGCGAGATGGCGGTGATCATCGATGCGGGCATCCGCGAGATGATGGTCGAGCAGCAGGACGTGTTCTATTACGTCACGCTGATGAACGAGAACTACGCGCAGCCCAGCCTGCCCGCGGAAGTACATGGCGATGTATTGCGCGGGTGCTATCGCTTCGGTCAATTCCCTGCGGATGCGAAAGCGACGCAGGTCACGCTGATGGGCTCCGGCGCGATCCTCACCGAGGTGATCAAGGCCGCAGAATTGCTGGCGGCCGAGGGCATCGCGGTCGAGGTGATCAGCGTGACGAGTTGGAGCGAACTGGCCCGCGACGGTGCGGAGTGTGAAGAGGCCGGGTTGCGGGGAGAGACGTCACGCACACCGTTCATCGCGCAGCAACTGGCACATGGCGCCGGCCCTGTCATCGCCGCTACCGACTATGTGCGCGCCGTGCCGGAAAGCGTTCGCCCGTACCTGCCACAAGGCCGCCGCTACCTCACGCTTGGCACCGATGGTTTCGGCCGCAGCGATACGCGTGCGGCATTGCGGGACTTCTTCGGCGTCGATGCGGCGAGCATTGCGGAGGCCGCGCGGCACGTGGCGACGCAATCGCGTCCCTGAACGTCGGAGGCGCGCATAGGTCTGGTCGTTGCTTGTGGGGCGGAAGTTTGTGTCAGCTGCTGATCTGCGGAATGCCGAAGCATCTCTCTTCATACCTGTATCCTGAAGTGCAGGCGACGTCCAACACCAACTTATCGATCTACGGTACAAATGAAGATCGGCCGCCGCGCGCGGCCTGGAGTTTTATCGATGACCGCACTTGAATTCCGCTTGATCGAACGCCTGAAGCAGTTGCCGCCCGGCCGCGTGGCCGAGGTGGCGGACTTTGTGGAATTTCTCGCCGCACGCGAGCAACGCGCAGCCGCCATCGAAGGATTGCGTGCACTGGACAGGCGCCTGCCTGACGACGAAGAGATGCCGCCCGATTTGGCGGAGGAACTCGAGGAGGAGATTCGCCGAGATCGAGCCGAGCGTCGTCAGGGCAACGGCAACTGATGGCGGGCTCCTCGGTCGCCACGCCCGCCACGGAAGGCCGGTTGGTGCTGGACACCAACGTGGTCGTCAGTGCGTTGTCGGGAGGCCCTCCGCGTGGCAGAGTTGGTGCAGCAATACCAGTCCATCGTGACGCTGGTTCACCCCTTCGACGTGCCGCGCGTTGTCCCCAACGATGTTGACGATGACCACGTGGTGGCTGCGGCGGTGGCTGGCCAGGTCGAAGTGATCGTCTCGGGCGACCGACACCTGCTCCAGATGCAAAGTCATGCAGGCATTGCGATCTTCAACCCGCGGGATGCATGGGAACGCATCTCAGCGCAGCACTAAGCGAGGGCGCGGCGGCGCTCGGTTGACGCCAGGGTGGTGATCCGTTCAGGTCACCGGCGCTGGATTGAACAGCACCAACGCGTTGTGCAACTTCCAGTGCTCCGCCCAGGTCTTCTTGCGCCCACTCGCCACGTCGAGCATCAGCTGGAACATCTCCCAGCCCACGTCCGCAATCGTCTTCTCGCCCGTGGCGATGGTGCCCGCATTGATGTCCATCAGGTCATGCCAGCGCCGTGCCAGATCGGCGCGCGTAGCCACCTTGATCACAGGGACTTCCGCCAGTCCATACGGCGTGCCGCGCCCGGTCGTGAACACATGCAGGTTCATGCCGGCAGCCAGTTGCAAGGTGCCGCAGATGAAGTCGCTCGCCGGCGTGGCCGCGTAGATCAGCCCCTTCTGCTTCAACTTCTCGCCGGGCGAGATCACGCCCGAGATCGGCGAGCTGCCCGACTTCACGATCGACCCCATCGCCTTCTCGACGATGTTCGACAGCCCACCCTTCTTGTTCCCCGGCGTCGTGTTCGCACTGCGGTCCACGCGCCCCTTGTCCAGGTAGGCGTCGTACCAGGCCATCTCGCGGATCATGGCCTCGGCCACTTCGGGCGTGGTGGCGCGTGAGGTGAGCTGGTCGATGCCGTCGCGCACTTCGGTCACTTCCGAGAACATCACCGTCGCACCCGCGCGCACCAGCAGGTCGGTGCAATAGCCCACCGCCGGATTGGCCGTGACGCCGGAGAAGGCATCGCTGCCCCCGCACTGCACGCCCACCACCAGTTCGCTTGCCGGCACCGTCTCGCGCTTGCGGGCGTTAAGGCGTTCCAGATGCTCCTCCGCCTGCCGCATGATCGACTCGACCATCGACATGAAGCCCACATGCGCATCGTCCTGCAGGCAGACCACGTCCAGCTTGGCGCCGGCGTTGTCGCCCACATCGGCGACGTTGCGCTCGTCGATCAGCGGAATCGTGCCGGGCGGCATCAGGCGCTCAGGTTGCAGCTTCTCGCAGCCCAGGCTCACCACCATGACCTCGCCGCCGAAGTTCGGGTTCAGGCTGATGTTGCGCAGCGTGCGGATCGGGATGATGGCGTCGGGTGCATCGATGGCGACGCCGCAGCCGTAGCCGTGCTCCAAGGCGACCACGTCATCGACATTCGGAAAGCGCGGCAGCAGTTCCGACTTGATACGCGAGACAGCGAATTCGGTCACGCCGGCCACGCACTGGACGGTCTGCGTGATCGCCAGGATGTTGCGCGTGCCCACCGAGCCATCGGCATTGCGAAATCCCTCGAAGGTGTAGCCCTCCAGCGGCGGCTGTTCGGGCACCTTGACGGTCGCGATCGGCAGGCCGACCAGCTCGCGCGCAGCCGGCATCTTCAGCAGGCGCTCATGCACCCAGCTGCCCGCCGGAATCGCCTTGATCGCGTAGCCGATCGGCACGTTGTAGCGGCGCACCTCGCCGCCTTCGGGGATGTCGACCAGCGCGACCTTGTGCGCCTGCGGCACCTTGTCCACCAGCGTCAACCCCGAGGGAAATTGCGTGCCGGCCGGCAGTCCGCCGTCGTTGGCCACGATAGCGACATTGTCGGCATCGTGCATGGTGATGTAGAGAGGCGCCTGTGGCAGCGTTTCGATTTTCATGTGGGGCTCCGATGAATCCGTTCGTCGTCAGTCGGTCAGTGCTTGAGTTCGATGCGCTGGATGTCCTTCACGATCACCAGGTACGCGAACACGGTGACCAGGGCATTCAATCCCACGAACACCAGCGCGCCGGCAAACGACCCGGTCGCAGCCAGGATGTAGCCGATGACGATGGGCGTCACGATACCGGCAACCGCGCCGAAAGTGTTGAAGATGCTGCCGGCTAGGCCGATGACTTGCTTGGGCGCCACGTCGGCCATCACGGCCCAGCCCAGCGCGCCGAAGCCCTTGCCGAAGAAGGCGAGTGCCATCAGGCCCACGATCATCCAGTCGGCTGACACGTAGTTGCACAGGATCATGCTCATCGACATCAGCATGCCGACCACGATCGGCGTCTTGCGAGCCGCGGTGGCGGTGAAGCCCCGGCGCAGCATCCAGTCCGACACCACGCCGCCGAACACGCCGCCGATGAAGCCGCAGATGGCCGGCAGCGACACCATGAAGCCGGCCTGCATGATCGTCATGTGCCGTTCCTGCACCAGGTACACCGGGAACCAGGTCAGGAAGAAGTAGGTGAGCACGTTGATCGAGAACTGGCCGATGTACACGCCCAGCAGCATGCGGTTGGTCAACAGTTGCTTCACGTAGAAGGCGGTCTGGCCCTTGGGCAATGCGGCCGCTTTCGGGCCGCCACGTTCGCCCATGTGGATGAGGCCGCCGCCGGCTTCGATGTGGTCGAGTTCGGCCTTGTTGACCGAGGGGTGTTTCGCCGGGCTGTGGATCAGGAACCACCAGGCGATCGCCAGCGCCACGCCCAGCGCGCCCATGAAGATGTAAACGTAGTGCCAGCCGAGCCATTGCGTGACCGCCGCCATGATCGGCGTGAAGACCACCGCCGCGAAGTACTGCGCCGCGTTGAAGATGGCCGATGCCGTGCCGCGCTCCTTGGTCGGGAACCAGCTTGCGACCACCTTGGCATTGGCCGGGAAAGCTGGAGCTTCGGCCATGCCGACGAAGAAGCGCATCACGAACAGCGTCGACACCGCCAGCGCCGCGCTGGTCGCCACGCCGATCGAGGCCTGCGCCAGCGTGAACACCGACCAGAAGAAGATGCTCGCCGCATAGACCTTGCGCGCACCGAAGCGGTCCAGCAACCAGCCGCCCGGCACCTGCGAGAGCACGTAGGCCCAGCTGAAGGCCGAGAAGATGTAGCCCATCTGGATCGTGTCGAAGCCGAATTCCTTGCGCATCGCCGGGCCGGTGATCGACAGGGTGGCGCGGTCGGCGTAGTTCACCGTGGTCACGATGAAGATCATCAGCAGGACCCAGTAGCGCACGCGCGTGCGCCTGGCGGTTTCCTGCGCGACCGGCGTGCTGCCGATCTCTGCGTTGATGGGGAGTGTGGTGCTCATTTCTTGTCTCCTTGGAATGGGGTCAGGCGCGCTTGCCGATCTCGGCGACTTCGCGGGTCCAGGCCTGCGCCTGTTCGCTGAGGCTCAGGCCGAGGCCCGGGCGGGTCGGCACCAGCATGCGGCCGTCCTTGATTTCCAGGCGCTCGTTGAACAGCGGCTCGAGCCAGTCGAAGTGCTCGACCCAGGGCTCCGTCGCGTAGACCGCGCCCAGGTGCACGTGCAGTTCCATCGCGAAGTGCGGGCCCAGGCTCAGGCCGGCGTTCTCGGCTTGCGCGGCGATCTTCAGGAAGGGCGTGATGCCGCCGACGCGCGGGCCGTCGGGCATCAGGTAGTCGGCGGCGCGATGGCGGATCAGCTCGCCGTGCTCGGCAGCGCTGGTGAGCATTTCGCCGGTGGCGATGGGCGTGTCGAAGGTCGCGGCCAGGGCGGCGTGACCTTCGAAGTCGTAGGCGTCCAGCGGCTCCTCGATCCAGACCAGGTCGAACTGCTCGAAGATGCGGCACATCCGCTGCGCGGTCGGGCGGTCCCATTGCTGGTTGGCATCGACCATCAGCGGCGCGTCGTCGCCGAGGTGCTTGCGGATGGCTTCCACGCGCTGGATGTCCAGCTTGCGGTCCGGCTGGCCGACCTTGAGCTTGATGCCGCCGATGCCGCGCTCGCGCGAGGCGGCGGCGTTCACCTTCAACTGGTCCAGCGGCGTGTGCAGGAAGCCGCCCGAGGTGTTGTAGCAGCGGACCGAATCGCGCTGCGAGCCGAGCAGCTTCGACAGCGACAGGCCGGCGCGCCGGGCCTTCAGGTCGTAGAGCGCCACGTCGAAGGCGCCGATGGCTTGCACGCCCATGCCGCTGCGGCCGACCGAGGCGGCGGCCCAGCAGAGCTTGGTCCACAGCTTGGAAATGTCGTTCGGGTCTTCGCCGATCAGGGCCGGTGCGATCTCCTTGGCATGCGCGAACTGGCCGGGGCCGCCGGCGCGCTTCGAGTAGCTGAAGCCGAGGCCGCGATGGCCGTCCTTGGTCTCGATCTCCGCGAACAGCATCGCGATCTCGGTCATCGGCTTCTGGCGGCCGGTGAGGACCTTGGCGTCGCTGATCGGGTTGGCCAGCGGCAGGTAGCAGGAGGAGACGCGGACCCAGGTGATCTGGTCGGCGATGGAAATGGAAGAGGGATTGGTGGTCATGTCGAGTGGCTCTCAGTCAATCGTGATCTTTCCGGCCTCGATCACCTTCTTCCAGCGTGCGTACTCCTTCTGCTGGAAGTCCGCGAACTGGGCCGGCGTGTTGGCGACCATCTCGAAGCCGATCGAAGTGAACTGCTCCTGCACCTTCGGATCCGCCAGCGCCTCGACAAAGGCGGCATGCGCCTTCTCCTTGACGGCAGGCGGCAGCCCCTTCGGCGCGACGATCGCCTGCCACGAGGCGACCTCGACACCCTTCACGCCGGCTTCGGCCAGCGTCGGCACATCGGGCAGCACCGGCGAGCGCTTGGGGCTCGTCACGGCGAGGGCGCGCATCTTGCCGCCCTTGATGTACTGGATCACCGAGTTGATGTTCTGGAAGGAAGCGTCGAGCTGGCTGCCCATGAGGTCGGTGTGGACCGGCGCGCCGCCCTTGTAGGGCACATGCACACCGGTCGTGCCGGTCTGCTGCCAGAACAGTTCGGCCGTCAGGTGGTCGCTGGAGCCATTGCCGGCCGAGCCGAAGCTCATCTTGCCCGGGTTGGCCTTTTCAAACGCGATGACGTCGGCGACGGTCTTGTGCGGCGAGTTGATCGGCACCACCAGCACGTTGGGCGACTGCACCGCGACAGTGATCAGGTCGAAATCCTTCAGCGCGTCGTACTGCAGGCTCTTGACCAGGTGCGGCACGATGACCAACGGGCCGAGCGAGGTGACGAGGAAGGTGTAGCCGTCCGGCGCCGCGCGCTTGACGAAGGTGGCGCCGATGGTGCCGGTCGCGCCGGCCTTGTTGTCGACCAGGAAGGACTGCTTGAACTTGGCGGTCAGCTTGGGGCCGACGGCGCGCGCGACCTGGTCGGTGGAGCCGCCGGGCGGGAAGGGGACGACCAGCGTCACCGTCTTGTCGGGCCAAGTTTGGGCTTGGGCGGCGAGGGCGCTCAGGCCGAGGGCGAGGATGGACAGCATCTTTTTCACGGGGGTGTCTCCAGACAAGATAGATAACGTTGTCATTTCTGGGCGTTGAAGGGCGCCGAGGGATGAATCCTGCGCTGCTTGTCGAATGCTCTTGCGGAGTTCGGATGCAGTGCGGAGTGGGGAAATGATAGCGTTGTCATTTTTGCCGTCAATGGAAAGTTGACTCGGGTTTTCCCTGATCTTATGCGCTGCTTCCCAGTAGAGGAGGCCGATCTTGTCGCCTTCGCAACAGCCGCGGAAGGACGTTCCAGTTGCCTGCCATCCGCGCTATATTGCTAACGTTATCAATCCAAACACCCATGAACGCAACGCTCCCCATCAAGGCCGCCACGCTGCACGACGTCGCGCGCGAAGCCGGCGTCTCGCTGATCACCGCGTCACGCGCCTTGAGCAACCCGGGGCTGGTGTCGGACAAGACGATCGAGCGCGTGAAGCAGGCGGTCGAGGTGACGGGCTACATCCCCAACCTGCTGGCCGGTGGCTTGAAATCGAAGCGCAGCCTGCTGGTCGCCGCGCTGGTGCCGGCGCTGTCGGTGTCGCAGTTCCTGCCGACCGTGCAGTCGCTCAACGAGTCGCTGGCCGAGGCGGGCTACCAGCTCATCCTGGGGCAGACCGGCTACGACAGCGCACGCGAGGAGGCCATGCTCAACACGATGATCAGCCGCCGCCCCGACGGCATCGTGATCACCGGGCTGGTGCAATCGCCGGCGGGCCGCGAGCGGCTCCAGCGCGCCGGCATCCCGGTCGTCGAGACCTGGGATTTCAGCGACCGGCCGGTAGACATGCTGGTCGGCTTTTCGCTGCTCAAGGTCGGTGGCGCGGTGGCGGGCTATTTCCTCGGCAAGGGCTGGCACAAGGTCGGCGTCGCGACCGGGAGCGACCACCGTGCGCTGCTGCGCCGCGAGGGCTTCGTCGCGACCATCGGCCGCGACGTGCCGACGGCCATCGTGCCCGCACCCAGCAGCCTGGAACTGGGGCGCCGTGCGCTGTCGGAGTTGCTGCTGAAGGAGCCGGCGCTGCGGGCGGTGTGTTGCAGTTCGGACCAGTTGGCCCACGGCGTGCTGATCGAGGCCCAGGCGCGTGGGCTGCGTGTGCCGGAGGACCTGGCGATCTGCGGCTTCGGCAATGCGGACTTCTCGGCACACACCGTGCCGTCGATCAGCACGGTGCATGTGGACGGGCCGGAGATCGGACGGCTGGCGGCGCGCATGATCGTGGAGCGCTGCCGGGGCGAGGTGGTGGAGAAGCCGGTGGTCGATATCGGATTCCGGATCGTCGAGCGGGGCTCGACGGCGGCCTGAAGCGAGCGCGTTCGGCGACTAACTTGCTTGACTTTTACAGCGACGCAGGAGGCCTGATCGCGCGAGCGCATCGCGCTCGAAGTCGTTCTCCGGCGGTGGCCAGCCGAGTTCCGCCCAGAACCTTTCGAGTCTCAATTTGCAGCCCTCGCGTTTGTTCCGGGCGTCGCTGGTGTGCTTGATGTCGACCTCTCGTGCGGCGCGCAAGTACCGCCGTACTTTCTTCTCACGCTCTGTCTCGCGCACGGGGTCTTCCGGTCCGCGTTTTGTACGCGGTACCGCCACCCCTGCCTCCGTGCGAGCCGCGACCGCGGCGGCGACTTGCATTCCAGAGGTGGCGGCACCCGTCGACGGGGCCGCGTGACGTGGCGAAGGCCCATTGCGACCCGTGGCCGCCCTGTCCGGTTTGCCTGCCAGGCAGGCGAGCCGCATCCGCGCTCCAAGAACAAAGGCTTCCGAGGACGTCATGTTGGGTCGGCCAGCCGGGTGTATCGCCGCTTGGTAGCCACGCACGCCAAGTGAATCGAGTGCCGCGCGCGCTTCGATGCCCAGCGCCAGGATGATCCGCGGCTGCGTCTTGTCGATCAGGAACCCGAGCACGGCGTGGTTGCGCTCAGTGGCGGGTATGTCGCGTGGCTTGCCGCAAGGGAAAGCAAAGGCGTTCGCCTGCAAGACGTGAAAGCCTTCAGCTGCTTGCGCGATCTGATTGCGGCGCTCCCGCGTGATGCTCGTCCGGCGCTTGCCGACTGAATCGCGCCAGGTTGCGTAGTCACGCTCGAAGGTTTGGAGGTCATATCCGCTCCCGGTGCGCCAGTGCGTCCACCAATCGGTCGGCATGGCCGTCGCGGGATTGGTGCCGACGATCATTGCCTCGCATCGAAGCGGGTCACCCTCGCAGGTAAACGGGCGCAAGAGCGTGGGTTTGCCGATCAGTCGCGCCAGATCTTGCTCGAAGCGTTCCAGGCCGTGCAGCATCGATCTGACTCACCCCTACAGCGACGAGCAAAGATGCCCGCCATCCACCGGCACGCACGCCCCCGTCATCCATGACCCCGCATCGGTCGCCAGCAACAGCAGCAGGCCGTTGAGTTCTTCCGGCTTGCCCAGCCGCCGCATCGGGATGCGCTTGATCAGCGCCTTGCCGTAGTCGGTGTCCCACATGTCCTCCGTCATCTCGGTGCCGATATAGCCGGGTTCGATCGCGTTGACGCGGATGCCGTGGCGCGCCCATTCCAGCGCCAGGCTCTTGGTCATCTGAACGACCGCCGCCTTGGACGTGGAGTAGGGCGTGATGCCCGGCATCACGCGCTCGCCCTGGATGGACGCGATGTTGATGATCGACCCGCCGCGCCCGGCCGCCTGCCAGCGCCGCGCGGCGCGCACCGCGACGAACCAGACGCCTCGCACGTTGATGGCCATCACGTCGTCGAAATCCTTGGTCGGCGCCGTCAGCGCGAGGCCGTCGGGCGCGATGCCCGCGTTGTTGACGACCACATCGAGGATGTCCCCCGAGGCATCGATCGCGGCAAAGGCGTCGTCGACCGACTGCTCGGAGGCAACGTCCATTTCCAGCGCGGTGACCTGCGGCGAACCCAGTTTTTCCAGATCGGCGGCCAGCGCATCGAGCCTGCTCTTGCGCCGCGCCGCGATCACCACCTTGGCCTTGCAGCCCGCGGCAAGCCGCGCGAAGTTCTCACCGAGCCCGGACGAAGCGCCCGTGACCAGTACCCGCTTGCCCGCAAGCATTTCACCCAGATTCATGCTGTTGTCTCCTGGAGTTGTTTGGAAGCACTGCCGCGGACCCATGTTCGCGCGCTTCGGCTGGCTGCGCAATGATGAGAAAAGCGGCGCTCAATCGTTAAATTGACATGAAGAAGTGCAATCGATCAGAGCAATACGCATGATTCATGCGTTTTCAACCTCTCCCATACAAAACTTGCAAGATTGTTGCGGCACAAATCCCTAGCATCGTGGGTATTCGATCCAACCCACACAGAGACCACCGCATGACCGATCTTTTCGACAATCCCATGGGCCTTCAAGGCTTCGAGTTCGTTGAATTCGCTTCGCCCGTCGCGAACACCCTGGAGCCCTTTTTCGAGAAGCTCGGCTTCACGCTGGTCGCCAAGCACCGCTCCAAG
>NZ_JBBKZS010000022.1:0-89687 GCF_037889955.1 Variovorax robiniae | reverse complement strand
TCACCGTGAAGCTGATCAACCCGATCGCGATGGAAGAGGGCCTGCGCTTCGCCATCCGTGAAGGCGGCCGTACCGTGGGTTCGGGCGTGGTTGCCAAGATCCTGGACGTCTGATCAGACTGACGAAAAGGAATACATCATGGCCACCAAGCAAAAAATCCGCATCCGCCTCAAGGCGTTCGACTACAAGCTGATCGACCAGTCCGCTGCCGAGATCGTTGACACCGCCAAGCGCACCGGCGCGATCGTCAAGGGCCCCGTGCCGCTGCCGACCCGCATGAAGCGCTTCGACATCCTGCGCTCGCCGCACGTCAACAAGACCAGCCGCGACCAGCTGGAAATCCGCACGCACCAGCGTCTGATGGACATCGTGGACCCGACCGACAAGACCGTGGACGCGCTGATGAAGCTCGACCTGCCGGCCGGCGTCGACGTCGAGATCAAGCTGCAATAAGTCTCTGGTCGTCACTTTGACTTACAAAACCCGCGCGCAGAAATGCCCGCGGGTTTTTCATTTGAGGCCTGGTTGTGGCATCCTTTGCCGGCTTGGGCGACGCCCCGCAGTTCTTTTGGCGAATGATGGAGGCCCTGCTTGAGTAAATATCTGATGATGCGCTGCGTGGCTGTCCTCGCAGCCCTCGTGCTGTCCGCTTGCGGTGGCGGGGGTGGCGGCAGTGGTGGCGGTGGCTTTCTTCCCGTCGTGGCGAACAGCGGGGTGGCAGGCACCGCCACCTACGACTATGTCCCCAACAACACCGGCGCGCTCGACTACGCGGCGACCTCGGCCAAGCCCATCCGCGGCGCTGTGGTGGAGGTGTTGAATTCGGCGGGGACCGTGTTGGCGACCACGACGACGGATGCCAAGGGTGCCTACTCGGCATCGCTGCCAGCCAATTCCCAGATCTTTGTTCGCGTCAAGGCGCAGATGTTGCAGACCGGAGGCAGCGGCGCAACCTGGGACGTGAGCGTGCGCGACAACACGCACGCCAATGCCATTTACGTGATGGATTCGGCAACCTTCACATTGGGCGCAGCGCCCGCGACGCAGAATCTCCATGCCGCCTCCGGGTGGGGTGGTGCGTCGTACACGGCGACGCGCGCGGCGGGGCCGTTCGCGTTGCTCGACACCGTCAACACGGCGATGCAGAAGGTACTGTCCGTCGCCCCCGATTCGTCCTTCCCGCCCCTCCAGGTTTTCTGGAGCACCAACAACGTGCCCGTCGATGGCGACCCGGCCGTCGGGCAGATCGGCACGACGGCGTTCTCCGATGCAACCAACCCGCGGTCCATCTCGGTCCTCGGCAAGGAAAACGTCGACACCGACGAGTACGACGCCTCCGTCGTTGCGCACGAGTGGGGCCATTACTACCAAGCCGCCTTCAGCCGCGATGACTCGCCCGGCGGCAGCCATTCCGGCGTCGATCGCCTGGACCGCCGCGTCGCCTTCTCCGAAGGCTGGGGTGACGCCTGGTCGGGTATTGCGCTGGCCCGCAACAACTACACCGACTCCAGCGGGATCGCGCAGGCCGGTTCGACGCTGATCGATCTGACGGTGGGCCCTCCGACCAACCCCGGCTGGTACCGCGAGCCCTCGATTCAGGCGATCCTGTGGAACCTGAATCAGAAGATCGGCTTCCAACCCATTCACGCCGCCATGACAGGTGGAATGAAGACCAACGTCGCCATGACATCGATCCATTCGTTCTCCGCAGCCTTTGGCGCGGTTTCGTCCGGCAACCTGGCCACGTTGAACGCCCTGCTGAGCGCGCAGAACATCAGCACGGCGTCCAACGACCCGTATGGCAGCCTCGAAGCCAACGCGGGCGGCGCGCCAGCCGTCAGTAACGCCTTGCCCATGTACACCGATGTGGCGGTCGGCAGCACGACTCAGACTTGCGTGTCCAGTGTGGCCGGTTACGTCAACAAGCTCGGCAGCTACGCCTACTTGCGCGTCCGCCTGCTGGCGGCGGGCAACCACGTGATCACGGTGAAGGGGCCGAACGGCTCCGACCCGGATTTCGAGGTGGACAGTGCGGGCCTGCTGGCCGTCAGCAATGCCGTTGCGACGACTGAAACGGCCGCCGTGGCCATGCGCGCGGGGGACAACATCATCGTGGTCAATGATTTCAATGACTACCTGGAACCGACGCAGGTGACATGCTTCGACGTCACGATCAATTGAGGAACGCGGTGATGAAATCCTGCAGTTGGCCGGGCACAGCCCTTCTCGTCCTGGCCTTGATGGCGCCGGGCATCACATTGGCCGATCTTCCGGCGAAAGCCGGAAGCGACGCCGCGGTGAAGCGCAAGCTGACCCGCGCGGCAACGAAGAAGAACGGTTCGGGCGTGGACGTCCAGTATTCCGTCGATGCCCCCGTCAAGGTCGGCCAGGCGGCGACCGTGGTGATCCAGTTCGAGGACATCACCGACCCGGCTGGCGGATCCGTCCGCTTCACTGCGGACGCCGGCCTGACGCTGGTGGGCGCGGATGAAGCCCGTCTGCCGGCCGGCCAGACGACCACCTTGACAGTCCGCGCAACGCCGGCCAGCGAAGGCATCGCCTACATCAACGTGTTCACGACGCAGAACGGGATGACCAGTGCGACCTCCATCCCTGTGACGACCGGTGAGGCCGCGCCCAAGCTGCGCTCCGCTGGCGAGCTCCAGAAGCTGCCATCCGGTGACGCGGTCATTTCCATGCCGTCGCGCTGACCGCTGCGCCCCAGGCGCACCGCAGCTTGCGTAGAAACCCGGAGCCGGGCTATAATCGCTGGCTCTGCCTTTCGTGCGTCCATCATGGGTGCGTGTCAGGCCGGGTCTTATCAACCTTCTCCCGTTACCGGACTCCCGGGCTTTTGCTTGAGGAATTCGGCAAAACGCTGTCGCCAATTGAAGTGGCAGAGGCGGAAGAAGACTTCCATTTTTGGAGAAAACATATGAGTCTGAGCAACTCCCTCGGGTTGCTGGGTCGCAAGGTGGGGATGATGCGTCTCTTCACCGATGATGGGGACGCAGTTCCTGTCACGGTGGTGGATGTGTCCAACAACCGTGTCACCCAGATCAAGTCCCAAGAGAACGACGGCTACGTTGCCCTGCAGGTGACGTTCGGTTCGCGCAAAGCATCGCGCGTGACCAAGCCGGAAGCCGGCCACCTTGCCAAGGCAGGTGTGGAAGCCGGTGAAATCATCCAGGAATTCCGCGTGACCGCCGATACGGCTGGTCAGCACAAGGCAGGCGGCGTCATTGCTGCTTCCAGCGTGTTCGCGGTCGGCCAGAAGGTGGACGTGCAGGGCACTTCCATCGGCAAGGGCTACGCTGGCACGATCAAGCGTCACAACATGAGCTCGCAACGCGCGTCGCACGGTAACAGCCGTTCGCACAACGTTCCCGGCTCCATCGGTATGGCGCAGGATCCCGGTCGCGTGTTCCCGGGCAAGCGCATGACGGGCCACCTCGGCGACGTCACCGTGACGACCCAGAACCTCGATGTCATCCGTATCGACGAAGCACGTCAGCTGCTGTTGATCAAGGGCGCGATCCCGGGTTCGAAGGGTGGCTTCGTCACCGTGCGCCCGGCTGTCAAGGCCAAGCCCGCTGCAGAAGGAGCGAAGTAATGGAACTCGAACTCCTGAACGAACAAGGCCAGGCCGCGTCGAAGTACGACGCCCCCGAGACCGTGTTCGGCCGTGCCTACAACGAAGACCTGGTCCACCAGATCGTCGTTGCATTCCAGGCCAACGCCCGCCAAGGTACGCGCGCCCAGAAGGACCGCGAACAGGTCAAGCACTCGACCAAGAAGCCTTTCAAGCAAAAGGGAACGGGCCGCGCCCGTGCCGGTATGACGTCCTCGCCGCTGTGGCGCGGGGGTGGCCGGATTTTCCCGAACATGCCTGACGAAAACTTCTCGCAGAAGATCAACAAGAAGATGTACCGCGCCGGCATGGCGTCGATCTTCTCGCAGCTCGCTCGCGAAGGCCGTCTGGCCGTGGTCGATTCGATCAAGGTCGACTCGCCCAAGACCAAGCCGCTGGCAGCCAAGTTCAAGGCCATGAACCTTGAATCGGTGCTCGTGATCGCCGACGAAGTCGACGAGAACCTGTACCTCGCCTCGCGCAACCTGGTGAACGTGCTCGTCGTCGAGCCGCGTTACGCCGATCCGGTTTCGCTGGTGCACTACAAGAAGGTGCTGGTCACCAAGGCCGCCATCGACAAGCTCAAGGAGATGTTCGCATGAGCCGCATGAATCCTACGCCCGCAGAACGCCAGTTCGACGAAGGCCGACTGATGTCGGTGCTGGTCGCACCGATCGTGTCCGAAAAGGCCACGATGGTCGGCGAGAAGTCGAACGCAGTGACCTTCAAGGTGCTGCAGGACGCCACCAAGCCCGAGATCAAGGCCGCTGTTGAACTGATGTTCAAGGTCGAAGTCCAGGGCGTGTCGGTGCTCAACATCAAGGGCAAGACCAAGCGCTTCGGCAAGTCCATCGGTCGCCGCGACAACGTTCGCAAGGCCTATGTGACGCTGAAGGCCGGTCAAGAGCTCAACCTCGTCGGGGAAGGCGCTTAATCATGGCCGTCATCAAGATGAAACCCACTTCGCCGGGCCAACGCGGCGCGGTGAAGATCTCGCGTGACCACCTGTTCAAGGGTGCTCCGCACGCAGCCCTGCTGGAGCCGCAATTCCAGAAGGCTGGCCGTAACAACAACGGTCACATCACGACGCGCCACAAGGGCGGTGGTCACAAGCACCACTACCGTGTGGTCGACTTCGTGCGCAACAAGGACGGCATCCCGGCCAAGGTCGAACGCATCGAATACGACCCGAACCGTACCGCCCACATCGCGCTGGTCTGCTACGCCGACGGCGAGCGCCGCTACATCATCGCCCCGCGCGGTCTGGAAGCCGGTGCAACGCTGCTGAGCGGTTCGGAAGCCCCGATCCGCGCTGGCAACACGCTGCCGATCCGCAACATCCCGGTGGGTTCGACCATCCATTGCATCGAGCTGCAACCCGGCAAGGGCGCGCAGATCGCCCGCTCGGCTGGTACCTCGGCCACGCTGCTAGCACGCGAAGGCGTCTACGCACAAGTGCGCATGCGCTCGGGCGAAGTCCGTCGCGTGCACGTCGAATGCCGCGCAACGATCGGTGAAGTCGCCAACGAAGAACACAGCCTGCGCCGCCTCGGCAAGGCCGGTGTGAAGCGTCACATGGGTATCCGCCCGACCGTTCGCGGCGTGGTGATGAACCCGGTGGATCACCCGCATGGTGGTGGTGAAGGCAAGACGGGTGAAGGCCGTCATCCGGTCGACCCGTGGGGCAACCTCACGAAGGGCTACCGTACCCGTAACAACAAGCGCACGCAGGTCTTCATCGTGTCGCGTCGCAAGAAGTAAGGGACAGCCTCATGACTCGCTCTCTCAAAAAGGGTCCATTCGTCGACCACCACCTGGTGGCCAAGGCCGACAAGGCCGTGACGACCAAGGACAAGAAGCCAATCAAGACCTGGTCGCGTCGCTCGATGGTCCTGCCCGAGTTCATCGGCCTGACCATTGCCGTGCACAACGGCAAGCAGCACGTGCCTGTCTACATCACCGATCAGATGGTCGGCCACAAGCTCGGCGAATTTGCGCTCACGCGCACGTTCAAGGGGCACCCCGCGGACAAGAAAGTCCAGAAGAAGTAAGGAACGACCATGTCTGAAACACGTGCAGTCCTCCGCGGCGTTCGCCTCTCGGTCGACAAGGGCCGTCTGGTTGCTGACCTGATCCGCGGCAAGAAGGTCGATCACGCGCTCAACGTTCTGCAATTCACGCAGAAGAAGGCCGCTGTGATCATCAAGAAGGTGCTCGAGTCGGCAATCGCCAACGCCGAGCACAACGACGGTGCCGACATCGACGAACTGAAGGTCAAGACCATCTACGTCGAACAAGGCGCAACGCTCAAGCGTTTCACCGCTCGGGCCAAGGGTCGCGGCAATTCCATCAGCAAGCCCACGTGCCATGTGTACGTGACGGTCGGCAACTAAAGAGCTGGAAGACTATGGGACAAAAAATCCACCCGACCGGCTTCCGCCTTGCGGTCACCCGCAACTGGTCCAGCCGCTGGTACGCCAACAACCGCGACTTCGCGGGCATGCTGGCCGAAGACATCAAGGTGCGCGAGTACCTGAAGAAGAAGCTCAAGAACGCGTCGGTCTCCCGCGTGATGATCGAGCGCCCCGCCAAGAACGCCCGCATCACCATCTACTCGGCACGTCCGGGCGTGGTGATCGGCAAGAAGGGCGAGGACATCGAGAACCTCAAGCGCGAACTGGGCAAGCAGCTCGGCGTGCCGGTCGCAGTGAACATCGAAGAAGTGCGCAAGCCTGAAATCGATGCGCAACTGATCGCCGACTCGATCACGCAGCAGCTCGAAAAGCGCATCATGTTCCGCCGCGCCATGAAGCGCGCCATGCAGAACGCGATGCGCCTGGGCGCCCAAGGCATCAAGATCATGTCCTCGGGTCGTCTGAACGGCATCGAAATCGCTCGTTGCGAGTGGTACCGCGAAGGTCGCGTGCCCCTCCACACGCTGCGTGCAGACATCGACTACGGCACCTCGGAAGCCAAGACCACCTACGGCGTCATCGGCGTCAAGGTCTGGGTCTACAAGGGCGACACGCTGGGTCGTAACGACCTGCCGGCCGTCGAAACGCCGCGTCCGGACGACGAGCGTCGTCCGCGTGGTCCGCGCCGTGATGGCCGCCCGGGTGGCGACCGTCCGGGTTCGGACCGTCGTGGTCCGGCGCGTGCCGGTGGCCGTGGCCCGATCGGTGGCAACACCGCACCGGCCGATGGCAGTGACAAGCCCGCCGAAGCCGGTGGTGCAGACTCGAAACCCGCCGTTAAGCGCGTCCGCAAAGCCGCGCCAGCTGCAGCAGCTGACGGTGCCAAGACCGAGTAATCGGTCTTTCCCGGCCGCGCAAGCGGCTGGGGCAGTCCTCACGGAGTAAATAAACATGCTGCAACCTGCACGCAGAAAGTTCCGCAAGGAACAAAAGGGCCGCAACACCGGCATCGCAACCCGGGGCAACTCGGTTGCCTTCGGTGACTTCGGCCTGAAATGCACCGACCGCGGCCGTCTGACGGCACGCCAGCTCGAAGCCGCACGTCGTGCGATTTCGCGCCACGTGAAGCGCGGTGGTCGTATCTGGATTCGTGTGTTCCCCGACAAGCCGATCTCCCACAAGCCCGCAGAAGTGCGGATGGGTAACGGCAAGGGCAACCCCGAGTACTACGTCGCTGAAATCCAGCCAGGCAAGATCGTGTTCGAGATC
Source organism: Variovorax robiniae (assembly GCF_037889955.1). Classification (NCBI taxonomy): domain Bacteria; kingdom Pseudomonadati; phylum Pseudomonadota; class Betaproteobacteria; order Burkholderiales; family Comamonadaceae; genus Variovorax; species Variovorax robiniae. The sequence continues at coordinate 82,373 of NZ_JBBKZS010000022.1, read as the reverse complement.
GTCGGCGTGCCCGAAGAACTCGCCCGCGAAGCGTTCCGCCTGGCTGCTGCCAAGCTGCCGCTGCGCACCACGTTCGTATCGCGCCAACTCGGCGCCTGAACGAGGAGAACATCACATGGCAACACGTAAAAAGGCCGACGCCAAGACGGCGAAGGTATCGAAGGCCGCGGCACTGCGCGACAAGGACGTCGCCGGCCTGCAGACCGAAATCAAGGAATTGCAAAGGGCCCATTTCGGCCTGCGCATGCAGAAAGCCACGCAACAGCTGTCGAACACCTCGACGCTGCGCGTCACGCGTCGCGACATCGCCCGCGCCAAGACCATTCTTGCCCAAAAGCAAGAAACCCAAGCCGCCAAGTAAGGAGTGAACATGACGGAAGCTAAAAGATCCCTCAAGCGCACCTTGATCGGCAAGGTGGTCAGCGACAAGCGTGCCAAGACCGTGACCGTCCTGGTCGAGCGTCGCGTGAAGCACGAGCTCTACGGCAAGATCGTTGCCAAGACGAGCAAGTACCACGCGCACGACGAAAAGGGCGAGTACAAGCTGGGCGACACCATCGAGATCACGGAAAGCAAGCCGATCTCGAAGACCAAGAACTGGGTTGTGACCCGCTTGGTCGAGAAGGCTGCTGCAGTCTGATCCCCGGTCCGCACGGACCCCTGAAAAACGGCCCACAATGTGGGCCGTTTTTCTTTTTGCTGAGGAGCATTTTTCATGATCAAAGTTGGCGACACCCTTCCCGCGACCACGCTGATGGAGTATTCGGAAGTCGAGGGCGAAGGCTGCAGCATCGGACCGAACGCGGTGGACGTGGCCAAGGCTTCGGCCGGCAAGACGATCGCGCTGTTCGCGCTGCCCGGTGCCTTCACGCCAACCTGCTCGGCCAAGCACGTGCCGGGCTACGTCCAGCATTTCGATGACCTGAAGGCCGCTGGCGTGGACGAGATCTGGTGCGTGAGCGTCAACGACGCGTTCGTGATGGGCGCCTGGGCGCGCGACCAGAAGACCGGCAGCAAGGTCCGGATGCTGGCCGACGGCAGCGCCGACTTCGCCAAGGCCACTGGCTTGACGCTGGATCTGACCGGTCGCGGCATGGGCCTTCGCAGCAATCGCTATTCGATGCTGGTAAAGGACGGCAAGGTGGCCTCGCTGAACGTCGAGGCGCCGGGCAAGTTCGAAGTCAGCAACGCCGAGACGCTGCTCTCGCAAGCCAAGGGCTGATCAAAGCTCCACCTTGAGGTAGTGCGCGCCCGGAATCGGGTTGTGATAGTAGGGCGGCACTTCCTCGAAGCCGAGGTCCTCGTACATCGCACGGGCGAGCTCCATCTCGTCCAGGGTGTCGAGCAGCACGCAGGCATAGCCGGCGCTGCGGGCGGCGTCGAGCGCCGCCTCCGCGAGTTGACGGCCGAGGCCGAAGCCGCGGAAGGCGGGCCTCACGTAGAGCCGTTTCATCTCGGCGGCATTCGGCTCGTCCACCGTATCCAGCGGCCGCAGTGCGCAGCAACCGGCCACGTAGGCGGTCCGCCCGTCGCTGCGCGTCAGCAGCGGGGCGCCGATGCCAGGTACCACATCCGCCGCATCGACCAATGCGATCAGCAGCGTGCCGCGCGGCTCGGCGTATTCGCCAGGCAGCCCCGCCAATTCTTCTTCGAAGTTCTGGAAGCAGAGGTCGAAGCTCAGCGAGGCCGCGTACTCGCGAAAGATCAGGCGCGCGGCTTCCACTTCGTGCGGCTCATCGGGGGTGAGCAGGATGATCTCGGGGGTATCGGCCAGCGGCAGCGGCCGGGAGACGGAATGGCTCATGCGCGCAAGGAGGCGATCCAGGCCGCGAACGCTGCGCAAAGCAGGAACAGCATCAGGGCGGTGAAACGGGTGGAGGTGGTGTCGCGGCTTTCCGCCACGCGCAGGCCGGCGAGCAGCTTGTCACCGGAGATCATGGGGCCCACCAGGCGCTGGCGCTTGACGAGCGTGTAGAACAGGACCGCCAGCACATGCAGGCTGACCAGTGCAACCACGCCCCACTTGCCGAACACGCTGTGCCAATGCGATGCGAGGCTCACGGTGGCATTCGACACGAAGCGGGTGAGCGGGCCCGACGCCGACACCTCGTCGTCCGATACGAGGCCGGTGCACACCTGCAGGACGAGCATTCCCAGCACAGCGAAGACGGAGAGCGCACCCAAGGGGCTGTGGCCGACCAGGTGATCCGGATGGGCGCGGCCGCGCAGGTGGGCCAGCACCCATCGCGGCGAGTAGAGGAAGGAGGTGAAACGGGACCAGCGTCCGCCCACGACGCCCCACAGCAACCGGAACAGCAGCAGTGCCAGCACGGTGTAGCCGAGCCGGAAATGCCATTCCATGATGCCGCTGAACCCGGTCACAAGCAGGCCGATCACCGATACCGCCGAGGCCCAGTGGAACAGGCGCGTCGGAAGGTCCCAGACCCGGGTCGGGCGCGCAAGCTCGGCTCCCAACGCGGCGCGGCGGGTGGTCGGCTCGAACGAAACACTCATCGGGTAGGTGGCGGACTGCGGAAGGCGCAGATTAGCAAAGTCGGGGCGCTGTGTCTGCGGGTTCTCGCTATGCCCAGTTTGGTGCGCGCTCCGCACACTGGCATGCGGCGCACGCATCGAGCGCCTCCCAGGGAGGAATACACAATGAAGAGACTTGCCATGTTTGCGATGGCCGCGAGTTGCGCCGCGCTGTCGGACCCGGCGGCCGCCCAGTTCGCCAAGCCGGAAGATGCCGTCAAGTACCGGCAAAGTTCCATGTTCCTGCAAGGCCAGCACTTCGGTCGCATCGCAGCCATGGCCAACGGCCGCGTACCCTACGACAAGGCGGCCGTCATCGCCAATGCCGAACTCGTGGCGACGATCTCGCAATTGCCGTGGAGCGGTGCCTATGCACCGGGCACGGAAGGCGGGAAGGCGAAGCCGGAAATCTGGAAGGACACCGCCAGATTCAAGGAAACCAGCGACAAGCTGGTGAGCGACACCGCCAAGCTGCTGACCGTCGCGAAGACCGGTGATCTCGATGCGCTGAAGGCGGCCGTCTCATCGACTGGCGACACCTGCAAGTCCTGTCACGACGCCTTCCGGGCGAAATAGTCCGCGGGCCTCGCGGCGGCCTCAGGCTTCCGCGAGAAGCTTCTCGATGAGTCGGTGAAGCTCGGCGAAATCGGGTTCGCCAACGTATTGCTTGACGATCTCGCCGCGCTTGTTGACCAGATAGGTCGTCGGCGTGAGCTGCACGTCGCCCCAGGCCTTGGCCACCGCGCCGGTGTTGTCGATGGCCACCTTGAACGGCAGCTTGCGCGTCTCGGCGAAGTTCACCACGTAGCTCGGCGGGTCGTAGCTCATGGCGACGGCCAGTGTGTCGTAGCCCTTGTCCTTGTACTTGTCGTAGGTGGCGATCACCTTCGGCATCTCGCCGACGCAGGTGACGCAACTGGTGGCCCAGAAATTGACCAGCGTGACCTTGCCCTTCAGGTCCGCCGTGGTCTTCTGGCTGCCGTCGAGCAGCACGAACTTCGATGCCGGCGCGGCCGTGGCGCCCGAATTCAGGTACACGCCGACGCCAGCTGCCAGGGCGATCGCGGTTGCGGCAACATAGAGGGCTTTTTTCATGGGTACCAAGGCAGATGAGGCGTCGCGATTTTAGTTCCGCAGGGGTATCCCTGCCAGCCGCTGCCATCGTGCTGCTGGCCGCGTGCAGCCCGACCTTCAACTGGCGCGACGTCCCGATGGCGGACGGCGACCTCACGGCGCTGCTGCCCTGCAAGCCCGACCGTGCCGAGCGCTCGATTCCGCTTGGCGCTACCACGGTCGCTGTGCAGATGGCGGGCTGCGAGGCTGGCGACGCGACCTTCGCGATAGCGACGGCCCGCGCAGGCAACGCGGCCGAGGCCGAGGCCTGGCTCAACGCCTGGCGCGCCAGCACGCGGGCGCAATGGCAGGCGGCCACGGGCGGGCAGGTCAGCGAGGCTCCCGTGAGCGTGGTGCACGCGGCGCCCAAACCCGCACCGTGGCAGATCGAAGCGCATGGCGCGGACGCCGCCGGCAAGCCGAACGAGGCCCGCGTGCGGTGGTTCGCCCAACTCCAGCGCGACGGGAGCGTCGCGATCTTCCAGGCCACGGTGCTGGGCAAGCCGTCGGCGCCCGATGCCGCAGGCACGTTCTTCGACGGATTGCGCCTACGTTGAGCGTGGGGTAGCGTGCCGGATTCGACACACTTGTCCCGCTCAAATGCACGATCGGTGCGTTTTGCTCACGGGTCGTGCTGTCTTACCGCGAAAGATTCGAGGTGGCCCCGCATAATTGTTGACCACCCACCGTCCCCGCATGAACAGCATTTTCATCATCGCGCATTCACCCCTGGCCCAGGCCTTGCGGCAGTGCGCGTTGCATGTCTTTCCGGATTGCGAACAAGTCATCGTGGCGCTCGACGTGCTGCCCAATGTCTCGCCCGAGGAATCGCTGGCGAGCGCGCGCATCATGCTGGAGCAGCAATACCAGGCGCCGCGTTCGCAGGTGCTGGTGCTGACCGACGTGTTCGGCGCCACGCCCTGCAATGTCGCGCAGAAGCTCATCGACGGCACGCGCTCGCGACTCGTGGCAGGCGTCAACCTGCCGATGCTGTTGCGCGCGGTCACCTACCGGCACGAAGCGCTCGATGCGCTGGTGCAACGTGCGATTGCAGGCGGCAACGCCGGTGTCATGCAGGTGGCGGTGGCGGCACCCCAGAATCAGGCGAGAAGAAAACACAGTGATCAAGAAATCCGTGACCATCAGCAATAAGCTCGGGCTGCACGCCCGCGCTTCGGCCAAATTCACCAAGTTGGCCGGCAGTTTCCCGTGCGAAGTCTTCATGGCGCGAGGCGACCGCAGGGTCAATGCCAAGAGCATCATGGGGGTCATGATGCTGGCGGCCGGAATGGGCATCACGGTGGAAATCGAAACCAACGGGGAGCGCGAGGAAGAAGCGATGAACGCGCTCGTGGCATTGATGGACGACAAGTTCGGAGAAGGCGAATAACCTTGCCAGCACGCATTGCAGCACCCTGTGTCATCGCCGGCCCTCGCTGGGGCGCGGCCGGCCTGGAGCGGCCCGGCGCCGGGCTATGACGTTCGCGGTCCACGGTCTCCCGGTCGCTCGCGGCATCGCGATCGGACGGGCCGTGCTGGTCGTGTCGAGCCGGATCGACGTTGCCCACTACTTCATCAAGCCGGAAGAAGTCGAGACCGAGATCGGCCGCCTGCGCACCGCGCGCAAGGCCGTGGCCGAGGAACTGATCAAGCTGCAGGCCAACATCGCCCAGATGGGGCCAAAGGAAGCGCCGCATGAACTGTCGGCTTTGCTCGAAGTGCACCAGATGCTGCTGCAGGACGAGGCGCTCACCGATGGCGTCAAGCACTGGATCACCGAGCGGCTCTACAACGCGGAATGGGCGTTGACCACGCAGCTGGAGATCATCGCGCGGCAGTTCGACGAGATGGAGGACGAGTACCTGCGCGAGCGCAAGGCCGACCTCGAGCAGGTGGTGGAGCGCCTGTTGCACCGGATGAAAGGCACGGCGGCCGTGTTGGCGCCGACGCCGCCGCGGCGCAAGCGGTCGACCGGTAGCGAGGACGGCGAGGACGACCCGACGGCGGGCGATGGGATCGACGTGCCGTTGGTGCTGATCGCGCACGACCTGTCGCCGGCCGACATGCTGCAGTTCAAGAAGAGCGTGTTCGCCGGCTTCGTCACCGACGTGGGCGGGCGCACTTCGCACACCGCGATCGTGGCGCGCAGCATGGACATTCCGGCGGTGGTCGGCGCGCGCACTGCGAGCCAGCTGGTGCGGCAGGACGACTGGGTCATCATCGACGGCGATGCCGGCGTGGTGATCGTCGACCCGTCGCCGATCATCCTGGCCGAATACGGCTTCAAGCAGCGCCAGGGCGACCTGGAGCGCGGGCGGCTTTCGCGGCTGCGCCACAAGCCGGCCGTGACGCTGGACGGCGAGCGGGTCGACCTGCTGGCCAACATCGAGATGCCGGAGGACACGCTGGGCGCGGTCAAGGCCGGCGCCGTCGGCGTGGGGCTGTTCCGAAGCGAGTTCCTGTTCATGGGGCGCGAGACGCCGCGCCAGACCCGGCTGCCCGACGAGGAAGAGCAGTACCAGGCCTACAAGCGCGCGGTCGAGGGCATGCAGGGCATGCCGGTCACGATCCGCACCATCGACGTGGGGGCGGACAAGCCGCTCGATGGCAAGTCGGCCAGCAAGCAGGAGCACCTGAATCCGGCACTCGGCCTGCGCGCGATCCGCTGGAGCCTGGCCGATCCGGCGATGTTCCTCACGCAGCTGCGCGCGATCCTGCGCGCGGCCTCGCATGGCGAGATCCACCTGCTCATTCCGATGCTGGCTCATGCGAGCGAAATCCGGCAGACCCTGTCGCTGATCGACTTCGCACGCGCGGAACTCGACAACCGTGGCGTGGTGCACGGCAACGTCAAGCTCGGCGCGATGATCGAGATTCCGGCGGCCGCGCTCACGCTGAAGACCTTCCTGAAGTACTTCGACTTCCTGTCGATCGGCACGAATGACCTGATCCAGTACACGCTGGCCATCGACCGCACCGACGAGGCCGTGGCGCACCTCTACGACCCGGCGCACCCGGCGGTGCTCAAGCTGGTGGCCGACACGATCGCTGAGTGCAGGCGCCAGGGCAAGGGTGTGAGCGTGTGTGGCGAGATGGCAGGCGACCCGCAGTTCACGCGGCTGCTGCTGGGCCTCGGGTTGCGCAGCTTCTCGATGCATCCGTCGCAGATCCTGACCGTGAAGCAGGAGGTGCTGCGCGCCGACACCACCAAGCTGGTGCCTTGGGCGCAAGAGGTGCTCGAGTCGGACAGCCCGGCAACTTTGCTGGCGCGCTGAGCTTGCGCGACACGACGCTCGCGTCGCAATAAAACGAAACACAGCGATACGGCAGCGAAAGGACTGCGTGGCGCGTCGCTCGCACCATTGGGCTTCCTCATTCACACACACGGGAAGTCACATGAAGCACTGGATCAAACGCTCTCTTTTCGGCCTCTTCGGCGGCGCGCTGGTCGTCGGCAGCATCGCAGGATGCGCGGCGCATCGTCACTGGGGCGAAGGCGATTCGGCCGAGTTCCGCGCCAAGGTGGTCGAGCGCGTCAGCAGCAAGCTCGAGCTCGACAGCACGCAGAAGCAGAAGCTCAACGTGCTGGCCGAGAAGCTGCACGCGCAGCGCATGGCGATGCGCGGCAATGGCGATCCGCGGTCGCAGTTCAAGGCGCTGTTCGCGGGTGACAAGCTGGACCAGGCCGGAGCCGGCAAGCTGGTCGACGAGAAGACCGCCGCAGTGCGCGCGGGCAGCCCGGAGGTCATTGCCGCGGCGGCCGACTTCTTCGACAACCTGAACCCGACGCAGCAGCAGAAGGTGCGCGAGTTCATGGACCGCGGGCGTCGCTGGGGTCATCGTGGCTGAGGCTGCGGGCTTCGACGCGGCGCGCCTCTGGCGCCGCGCCGGGCAGCGGGATCGCGTGACCACGGTCGCGCCGATCCTGCCGGACGCCGCGCGCGGCGGCGTGCGTGCACTGTTGCGGCTCGAAGGCGCGGTGCTGCTGGCCGGCGCGCTCGTCGCCTACGACCAGTTCGGCGCGGGCTGGAGTGCGTTCGCACTGTGGTTCCTGGTGCCGGACCTGTCGCTGTTCGGCTACCTGGCCGGCGCGCGCAGCGGTGCGGCGATCTACAACGCCGCGCATTCGACGCTCGGGCCGGCCGCGTTGATTGCGCTGGGTGTCCTCGGGGCGCAGCCGGTGGTGCTGGCCGGCGGGCTGATCTGGCTCGCGCACATCGGTTTCGACCGGCTGCTGGGCTACGGCCTCAAGTACGGGAGCGGCTTCGGCGCCACGCACCTCGGGCAGGTCGGTGCGCGCGATGCCTGGTGAAGCGCGGCGCGCGATGCCGATGCCGATGCCGGTGGGCCGTCACAATCCGGGCATGCCGCGCATCCTCCTGATCGACGACGACGAGCACCTGGCTGCGCCGCTGGCCACCTACTTCGCGCGCTTCGACTGCGCGCTGGACAGCGCCACGCGGCCGAGCGAAGGCCTGGCCAAGCTGCGCGCAGGCGACTACGACGCGGCCATCCTCGACGTGATGCTGCCGGAGATGGACGGCTTCGCGCTGTGCCGGCAGATCCGCACCGAGAGCGACATCCCGATCGTGATGCTGACCGCGCGCGGCGAGGTGATGGATCGCGTGGTGGGCCTTGAGTTGGGCGCGGACGACTACCTGCCCAAGCCTTTCGAGCCGCGCGAATTGGTGGCGCGTGTGCAGACGATCCTGCGGCGGCAGCGCGTGCGACCGGTCGCGCCAGCTGGTGCCTCGGCGCAGCGCCATGTGTTTGACGGATTGACGATCGACCTGGACCGCCGCGAAGTCATGCGCCAAGGCAATCGTGTCGAACTCACCGGCACCGAATTCGAATTGCTCGCGCTGCTGGCCGCCGAGCCCGGCAAGGTGTTCAGCCGCGACGACATCCTCAACCGCTTGCGCGGGCACGAGGCGGACCTTTACACCCGCGCCGTGGACATCGTCGTGAGCCGGCTGCGCAAGAAGCTCGAGCCGCTGGACTGCATCAAGACGCTGCGCAACGCCGGCTACACCTTGGCCGTTGCGCGGGGCGAGGGCGCGTGAGACACCGCGTGCATGGCGGCAGGCGGCGCTGGCGGCGCTCCCTGCGCGTGCGGCTCGTGATGTGGTTTCTCGTGCTGGCGCTGCTCATGGCGGGGGTGTTCATCGGCGGCATGCAGAAGTCCTTCTCCAGCGGCTGGGCCGATGCCGCGCGGCCGATGCTCACCGACTATGTCGACCGCCTCGCCGCCGAGATCGGCTCGCCGCCGGACGTGGCACGCGCCAAGGCGCTGACGGAGCGGCTGCCCATCACCATCCGCATCACGGGCCCGACCGTGAACTGGGATTCGCACCCCGACCAGAAGACCGGCCCGTGGCGGCGAGAGCGAGAACTGTCGCAAGACCGCTGGTTCGTGCGGCCCACCGCCGATGGCCACCGCATCGTGTTCGGCTGGGCGCCGCGCATCTGGGAGGGTGCGCCGCATGCCGTCGGCTGGCTCACGCTGGCGGCGTTGCTGGTGTTGGTGCTGCTGGTCTATGCGGCCGTGAGCCGTTTGCTTCGGCCGCTCATCGACATCCGTCTGGGCGCGGAGCGCTTCGGGCGTGGCGATTTCGCCGAGCCCATTCCCGTGCGGCGCGGGGACGATCTCGGCGACCTGGCGCAGCGCATCAACACGATGGCGCACGACATCCAGGGCATGCTCGATGCCAAGCGCGCGCTGCTGCTGGCGCTGAGCCACGAGTTGCGCTCGCCGCTCACGCGAGCGCGGCTGAACGCCGAACTGCTGCCCGAGACGCCCGAGGGCGCCGCCGAGCGCGATGCACTGCTGCGCGACCTGAACGAGATGCGCGACCTCATCAGCGACCTGCTCGAAAGCGAGCGCCTGGCGAGCCCGCATGCCGCCTTGCAGCGTGAACCGATCGACCTGGCCGCGCTGGTCCGTGAGGTCGTGGCGGAGTTGCCGGATGGGAAGGCGATCGCGCTCGATCTGGCCGATGCCCTGCCGCCACGCCCGCTCGACCGCACGCGCGTGCGCCTGCTGGTGCGCAACCTGCTCGACAACGCCTTGCGCTACAGCGCGGGCGCGCCGCATCCGCCTCGGTTGTCGTTGCATGGAGAGGGGCAGGGCGTGCGACTCGAAGTGCGCGACTTCGGTCCCGGCGTCGATGATGCGCAACTCGAGCGCCTGACCGAGCCGTTCTATCGCACCGACAGCGCGCGGCAACGCGCCACCGGCGGCGTGGGTCTCGGCATGTACCTGTGCCGGCTGGTGGCCGAAGCGCATGGCGGCACGCTGGAGGTGCGCAATGCGCATCCGGGCCTGGCGGTCACCGTTCGGCTGGTGTGATCCCGTCGAAGGCCATCGCGCCGCCGCCGGTCCGGACCCGCTTCAATAGGCGTGCCAGAGCGCCGCAAAGAAGTGGCAGGTGCTGCCCGCCAGCACGAACAGATGCCACACGAAGTGCGCATAGCGCAGCTTCGAGTCCAGCAGGAACACCACGGCACCCGCGGTGTACGCCAGCCCGCCCGCGACCAGCCAGCCCAGCCCGGCCGGCGCCATGCGCTCGTACAGCGGCACGGCGGCGATCAACGCCATCCATCCCATCGCGACATAGAGCCCGGTGGACCACAGCGGATGCTTGAGCCGGTCGAACAGCTTCGCGCCCACGCCCAACACCGCGGCCGCAGTGACGGCGGCGAACAGCGCCCAGCCCACCGGCCCGCGCAGCACGCCCAGCAGGAAGGGCATGTAACTGCCGGCGATGAAGAGATAGATGGCGGCGTGATCCAGCCGGTTCAGCAGCACCTTGGCGCGGCCGGCCGGCAGCGCGTGGTACAGCGTCGAGACCAGGTACAGCACGATGGCCGTGCCGGCGAACAGCGAGGCGCCGACCACGTTGGCGGCCTGGCCATTCGCCGCCGCGTGATAGACCAGGATCGGCAGCGAGGCCATCGCCAGCAACAGTCCGAGGCCGTGGCTCACCGCATTGGCGATTTCTTCGCCGAGGGTCTGGATCCGGGCTTGGGCGAATGCGTTCATCGGGCCATTGTGCCCACGCCGGTTGTCGCACGCGCTACGCCACTCGTCGTATACCCCGGCTAGCATGCCACTCCATCACGAAATTCCCCAAGGAGACGCCATGTCCGCCACCTCGCTCACCAACCGCCAGGTCCGCCTGGCCAAGCGCCCCGAAACCACCGCCACGCGCGAGCACTGGAACTTCACCACCGAGCCGGTGGGCGAGCCGGCCGAAGGCGGCGTGCTGGTCAAGACGCTGACCTTGTCACTCGACCCGGCCATGCGCGGCTGGCTCAACGATGCCAAGAGCTACATCCCGCCCGTCGCCATTGGCGAGGTCATGCGCGCCGGCGGCGTCGGCCGCGTGGTCGCGTCGAAGAACCCGGCCTTCGCGGTCGGCGACACGGTCTACGGAACGCTCGGCGTGCAGGAGTACATGCTGATCGAGCAGGACCAGATCAAGCGCAACGGCCTGGTCAAGATCGACCTGCGCGCCGGCACGATCGGCCAGTGGCTCAATGTGCTCGGCATGCCGGGCATGACCGGGTATTTCGGCCTTATGGACGTGGGCCAGCCGAAGCCGGGCGAGACGGTCGTCATCTCCGGCGCGGCCGGCGCGGTCGGCCAGACCGTGGGGCAACTGGCCAAGATCAAGGGTTGCCGCGTGGTCGGCATCGCGGGCGGCGCGGCCAAGTGCGACTGGGTGGTGAAGGAACTGGGCTTCGACGCCTGCATCGACTACAAGGCCGGCGAGGGCGCGGTGCGCGCGGGCCTGAAGGAACACTGCCCCAAGGGCGTGGACATCTACTTCGACAACGTCGGCGGCGACATCCTCGACCAGGTGCTGGCCAAGCTGGCGCGCAAGGCACGCATCATCATCTGCGGCGCCATCAGCCAGTACAACAACGCCAACAGCATGCCGGCCACCGGCCCGCGCAACTACCTGAGCCTGCTGGTGAACCGCGCACGCATGGAAGGCATCGTCGTATTCGACTATGCCGATCGCTATCACATCGCCATCGCCGAGATGGCCGGCTACCTCAAGGACGGCCGCATGAAGAGCAAGGAAGACACGGTGAAGGGCATCGACACCTTCCCCGAGGCGCTGAACAAGCTGTTCGCGGGGGAGAACTTCGGGAAGCTGATGCTCGAGGTCGCTGCGGACTGAGCGATGGTTGCCAGCGAACCCTGGTACCTGCCGGTCGGCGACGAGGTGCAGGTGTTCGAGGCGGCCTGGCGTGCGCGCCTGCCGGTGCTGCTGAAGGGCCCGACCGGTTGCGGCAAGACGCGCTTCATCGAGCACATGGCCTGGCGCTTGTCGGGCCAACCGCTGGTCACAGTCGCTTGCCATGAAGACCTCACGGCCAATGACCTTGTCGGGCGCTACCTGCTCTCGGCCGACAGCACTGTCTGGACCGATGGCCCATTGACCCGGGCCGTGCGCACCGGTGCGATCTGCTACCTCGATGAAGTGGTGGAGGCGCGCAAGGACACGACGGTTGTCATCCACCCGCTGACTGACCATCGCCGCGTGCTGCCGATCGAGAAGACCGGCGAACTGCTCGAGGCGCATCCCGATTTCCTGCTCGTCATCTCCTACAACCCCGGCTACCAGAGCAGCCTGAAGGATTTGAAGCCGTCGACGCGCCAGCGCTTCGTGAGCCTGGAGTTCCACTACCCGGCGGTCGAGGTCGAAGCGACCATCGTCGCGCACGAAAGCGGAGTCGACGCCGCGATGGCCCATCGGCTCGCGACCATCGGCGACAAGGTGCGTGCGCTGCGCGAGCATGGCCTGGCGGATGGCGTGAGCACGCGCCTGCTGGTCTACACCGGGCAGTTGATTGCCGGCGGCATCGCGCCACGGCGTGCCTGCGACATCGCGATCACGCACGCGATCAGCGATGAGGCGGATGTGCAGCAGGCAGTGGCGGACATCGTCGACGTTCTGTTGCCATGAGCGAACTCGGTGCGGCGCACGCGGTTCGCTTCGAGCAGGTGCACCGCGCGATGGCGCTCTTCGCGCAAGCGCTGGATGGCCGGGCGCGGGCCGTGCAAGTGCAAGGCGAGGGCGCATCCGACGCGCGGGCGATTCGCTTGCCTGCGGTAACGGACGCATTCGGCTCGCGGAGGGAGAACCATGGTGCCTGTCGCGTGGCCGTGCTGCGCCAACTGCAAGATGCCGAAGCGGTGCCGGCGTTCGATCGATGGCCGCGCCCGACGCTCGCGCGGCGCGTCTTCCGCTGGCTCGAGATACTGCGCATCGACAGCGTGATCGAACGGCTCTATCCAGGCGCGTTGGATGACTTGCGGCGTGTCCGGGCGCATGCCTTGGCACGTCGGCGCGGCCCCGGAGTCGACGCCCAAGGGCCATGGCACAACCAGGTGCTCGATGCGGTGAGGCCGATGCATGTGCTCATCGATGGACTCGCCCGCTTCACGCTCGGCGCCGATCGCGCGGGGCTGCGGGGCGGTCCCTTGCTGCATCGCATCCTCGACCTCGCAGCCACGGTCCGGGCCGACGCCGCCGGCGCAGGCGACAGCCTGCGCGCCACGGCGGCCATCTGCGCCTTGCTCGATGCGGAGGTGCGACGCAGGCGAGTGGCGCGGCACGCTCCGCTGCAGGGCGGCCTGCCATCGGTCGATGGTCTCCCCGCCGGCCGCGCGGACGCCGACGCGCCCGACGGCGAAAGCACCGCTGGCCATGCCGGTGACGGCGGCTGGAGCGCGGCGCTGGCCTTCAGCATGGATGCGGCGGAGGCGGGGCCGCGCGTGGAAGCACAGCGACCTGCGACGAGCGCCCCGCCATCGTCCAGCGCAGCCGCCACCCACAGCTACTTCCATGACGAATGGGACAGCATCGCCCGTCGCTACCTTCCCGACTGGTGCCAGGTCCGCGAGCAGCGCCTGCGCGGCGAGGACATGCGCTTCCTGCACGACCTGCGCGAGCGGCATGCCGCCTTGCGCAGCGAGGTGCGCCGCCAGTTCGCGGCCATCCGCCCGGCCTTCCGCCAGCGCGTGCATCATCGCTTCGACGGCGACGAGGTCGACATCGATGCCGCCATCGCGGAAGCGGTCGAGCGCCGCGCCGGCCGTCTCGCAGAGGGCCGCGTGTTCATCGCCGCGCAGCAACCGCGCCGAGACGTGTGCGCAGCGTTCCTGGTCGACATGAGCGGCTCGACCGGCTTCCTCGTCCCCGATCCAGAGGTACAGGCCGCATGCGAAGACGATGACGACGATGACTACCTCTACCAAGGCCGCGTCGCCACCCCCGCCGCGCAGCGCCCCGCGCGCCGGCGCGTGATCGACATCGCCGCCGATGCGCTCGGCCTGATGTGCGATGCGCTGCACGAACTGGGCGACCGGCATGCGGTCTACGGATTTTCAGGGGAAGGGCGGCACAACGTCGCTTTCCACGTGGCCAAGGCCTTCGACGACCCGTGGTCCGCACGCACTGCCGCCGCGCTCGCCGCGATGCAGCCGATGGGCGCCACGCGCACCGGGGCGGCCATCCGCCATGCAACGATGCGACTGGCGCGCGAACCGGCCGCTACGCGCGTGCTCATCGTCGTGTCCGATGGCTATCCGCAGGACAGCGACTACGGCCCCGTGCAGGTCGATGCGAGCTACGGCATTCACGACACCGCCCGCGCACTGCGCGAGGCCGGGCAAGCCGGCATCGACACCTTCTGCATCGCCATCGACCCGGCCGGCCACGACTACCTGCGCACCATGTGCGCGCCCGACCGCTACCTCGTCATCGACGACGTCACCGCCCTGCCGGCCCAGCTCGGCAAGGTCTACCGCGCACTCACGGTGCGCTGACGACGACGAAGCGTTCGCCGCCCAGCAGCGCGCTCGCCGCGGCCGCCTCGCGCCGCACCGCCGTCGCAATCACGCCGTCGACCGACGGGTCGAAGCCACCCGTCGCGCCCAGGGCCGTCAGCACCGCGCACACATGCCCGGCATGGTCGTACACCGGCGCCGCCACGGCGCTGATGCCGCGCTGGTAGGTGTCGCGCACCGTGGCGCACTGGTGCCGCTGCAACTCCTCGCACACCTGCCCGATCGGATCCGTGGCGTCCAGCATCGCGCGCATTTCAGCCGAGGCCGCGGCCCATTCCTCCTGCGCCAGCGCCCGCACGCGCGAGCCGTCCAGCAAGCCCAGGAACACCCGCCCGGTGGCCGACCACAGCATCGACATCACCGAGCCGACGCGCACGTTCACCGTCACCGGCAATCCCGGTTCCTCGAAGCGAACGATGGTCGGCCCCTTGTTGCCCATCACGGCGACGAAGCAAGTGACTTCCAGGCTCTCGCGCAAGCGGATCAGCGAGGGCTCGGCCACGCGGATCGGGTCGGCCTGGCGCATCGCGGCGAGTCCGATCTGGATGGCTTCCGCGCCCAGGTGGTAGTGCTGCGAGCCGGCGTCCTGTGCGACCAGGCCTTCTTCCATCAGGCTGGCCAGGTAGCGGTGCACCTTGGCCGGGCTTTCGTCGACATGCAAGGCCAGCGCAGTCAGGCTGGCGCGGCCGCCCATGCGCGCCAGCCCTTTCAGCACGGCCATGCCGGTTTCGGCGGATTGCACACGCTGGCGGCGGTTGGGGGCGGAGGACAGGTCTGACATGGGATGGAAGGGTAAACACCAAATCGCAATTACGCATTGCGTATCAAACTTACGCTATTCGTACATACCCCTCTCGCATCGATATGGCGTCGGTCGGCCCCGGGGTTCATTCACAAAACTCAGGAGACCCCCGATGAAGAAGCTGTTGACCGCCTGCCTGCTGGCCCTTCCCCTGCTCGCCACCTCCAACGCGATGGCGCAGACCTATCCTGCCAAGTCGATCCGCTGGGTCGTGCCCTACCCGGCGGGTGGCGGATCGGACTTCCTGGCGCGCACCATCGGCCAGGCCTTGTCCGTCCAGATCAAGCAGCCGGTGTTGGTCGACAACAAGCCGGGCGGCAACACGGCCATCGCCGCGTCGGACGTGGCACGGTCGGCCCCGGATGGCTACACGGTGCTGTCTGCCGACAACGGCACGCTGGTGTTCAACCCCGTCCTCTACAAGACACTCAGCTACAACCCGACCAAGGACCTGGCGCCCGTCTCCCTGATGGGGCGCTTCCCGATGATCCTGGTCGTCGGCCCCGGCACGCAGGCGACCAATGCGAAGGACTTCATCGCGGAGGCCAAGGCCAAGGCCGGCGGCATCAACTACGCATCGGCTGGCGCAGGCAGCCCGCACCACCTGGCCATGGAACTGCTGAAGTCGGAAACCGGGCTGGCCATGACCCACGTGCCCTACAAGGGCGCCGCGCCCGCGTTGGCCGACCTGGCGGGCGGCCAGGTGCCGGCGATGATGATCGACCTGGCTTCGGGCGCCGGCTTCATCAAGGGCGGCAAGATCAAGCCGCTGGCCGTGGCCAATGCCACGCGCCTGCCGCAACTGCCGGACGTTCCCACCTTCGCGGAGCTTGGCTTCAAGAACGTCGAGGCGGCCGCGATCGTCGGCATGGTGGTGCCTGCTGCCACGCCGGCCGACACCATCGCCGCGCTCAACAAGCAGGTGGTCGCGGCCATCAAGGATCCGGCCGTGAGCAAGCGCCTGATCGACTTCGGCGTGGAGCCGGTCGGCGACACGCCGCAACAGTTCGCTGCGCTGCTCAAGACGGAACAGGCCAAGTGGCAGAAGCTGATTCGCGACCTCAACATCTCGCTCGACTGAAGGCACAACGATGAACCCGGTCGAAGTCGACACCGCGCGCCGCACCGGCGGCTGCCCCGTGGCCCACGGCCCGCTGTCATCCGAGCGCACGCCCACCGGCTGCCCGGTCAGCCAGCGCGCCGCCGACTTCGATCCCTTCGAGGACGGCTACCAGCAAGACCCGCCTGAATACGTTCGCTGGGCGCGCGAGCAGGAGCCGATCTTCTGGAGCCCCAAGCTCAATTACTGGGTCGTCACGCGCTACGACGACATCAAGGCCATCTTCCGCGACAACATCACCTTCAGCCCGGCCATTGCGCTGGAGAAGATCACGCCCACCGGCGAGGAAGCCAACGCCGTGCTGGCTTCCTACGGCTTCGCGCTGAACCGCACGCTGGTCAACGAGGACGAGCCCGCCCACATGCCGCGCCGCCGCGCTCTGATGCATTCCTTCATCCCCGAGGAACTCAAGCACCACGAGCCGATGGTGCGCGAACTGGCGCGCGAATACGTCGACCGCTTCATCGACGACGGCCGGGCCGACCTGGTCGACCAGATGCTGTGGGAGATCCCGCTGACTGTCGCGCTGCATTTCCTCGGCGTGCCCGAGGAAGACATGGACACGCTGCGCAAGTACTCGATCGCGCACACCGTCAACACCTGGGGCCGCCCCAAGCCGGAGGAGCAGGTCGCGGTGGCGCATGCCGTCGGCAACTTCTGGCAATACGCCGGCAAGGTGCTGGACAAGATGCGCGAGAACCCCGAGGGCGGCGGCTGGATGCAGTACGGCCTGCGCCGCCAGCGTGAGCTGCCCGAGGTGGTCACCGACTCCTACCTGCATTCGATGATGATGGCCGGCATCGTCGCCGCGCACGAGACCACGGCCAATGCCACGGCCAACGCGATGAAGCTGCTGCTGCAACATCCCGACGTGTGGCGCGAGGTTTGCGAAGACCCCAGCCTGATCCCGAACGCGGTGGAAGAGTGCCTGCGCCACAACGGCTCGGTCGCGGCCTGGCGGCGCATCGTCACGTCGGACGCGCAGGTCGGCGGCGTGGACCTGCCGGCCGGTTCCAAGCTGCTCATCGTCACTTCGTCGGCCAACCATGACGAAGGTCATTTCGCCGATGCCGACCTGTTCGATATCCGCCGCGACAACGCCAGCGACCACCTGACCTTCGGCTACGGCTCGCACCAGTGCATGGGCAAGAACCTGGCACGCATGGAGATGCAGATCTTCCTGGAGGAGTTCGCGCGGCGGCTGCCGCACATGCGGCTCGCGCCGCAGAAATTCAGCTATGTGCCCAACACCTCGTTCCGCGGGCCGGAGCACCTGTGGGTCGAGTGGGATCCGAATCAGAATCCGGAGCGCACACAGCCTGCGCTGCGCCATGTCGACGAGCCCGTGCCGGTGCGCATCGGCGAGCCGTCGAAAGGCGCGATCACGCGGCCGGTGGTCGTGGAAAGCGTGACGCCGGTGGCCGAGGGCATCGTCAAGCTGCGCCTAGTGGCGCCCGACGGCCGCGCCATGCCGCGTTGGGCCGCTGGCTCGCACATCGACATCGAATGCGGTCACCCGGACCTGTCGCGCCAGTACTCGCTGTGCGGCGACCCGGCCGATGCGCATGCGCTGGAGATCGCGGTGCTGCGAGAGCCCGCCGGTCGAGGCGGCTCGGAATGGGTGCACGCCCATGTGAAGGCAGGCGACAAGCTCAAGATTCGCGGCCCGCGCAACCACTTCCACCTCGACGAATCCACCCGCAAGGCGATCTTCATCGCCGGCGGCATCGGCATCACGCCGGTCAGCGCGATGGCGCGGCGTGCGAAGGAACTGGGCATCGACTATGAGTTGCACTACAGCGGGCGCTCGCGCGAGACGATGGCTTTCCTCGACGAACTGTCTGCATTGCATGGCGAGCGCCTGCAAGTCCATGCCAGCAGCGAGGGACAGCGCAACGACCTGGCCGCGCTGCTCGCCACGCCGGATGCCGACACGCAGGTCTACGCCTGCGGCCCGGTGCGCATGCTCAAGGCACTGGAGGCGCATTGCGCCCATTGGCCTGAGGACGCATTGCACGTCGAGCACTTCGAATCGACGCTGGGCACGCTCGACCCGTCACAAGAGCATGCCTTCGAGGTCGAGCTGAAGGACTCCGGCATCACCGTCCCCGTGCGCGCCGACCAGACCGTCCTGAGCGCGCTGCGCGCCGCCAACATCGACGTCCAGAGCGATTGCGAGGAAGGCCTCTGCGGCTCCTGCGAGGTGCGTGTGCTGGCCGGCAAGGTCGACCACCGCGACGTCGTGCTCACGCGCGCCGAGCGCGAGGCCGGCACGAAGATGATGGCCTGCTGCTCGCGCGCCTGCGACGGACGGCTGGTGCTGGAGCTCTAGGAAGCCCGGGCCGTCAACTGCCCGCCTTGTTCGGATCCCGCCAAGCCCGCTCGAAGGGCAGCCGCCACGCGTGCGGCGCGATCAACTGGTGCACAGGCTTCGGCCCCCATGACCCCTGTTCGTAGAGCCGCACTGGCGGCGGTGATTCGAGCAGGTGCGTCGACACCTCCCACAGGCGCTCGATGCCTTCCGCCGTGGTGAACAGCGTGCGATCCCCGCGCATCGCATCGAGGATCAGCCGCTCGTACGCCTCCAGCACTTCTCCCGCCAGCCCGGTGTCGCGCATCGCGAACTGCAGGCTCAGCTTGTCCAGCCGCATGCCCGGCCCGGGCCGCTTGCCATAGAAAGACAGCGACATCTTCGACGCATCCGCGAGGTCGAAGGTCAGGTGATCCGGCCCTTGCGAGCCGACGCCGGAACCCGGCGGGAACATGCTCTTGGGCGGCTCGCGAAACGCGATCGAGATGATGCGCTGCCCCTCTGCCAGCCGCTTGCCGGTGCGCAGGTAGAAGGGCACGCCGGCCCAGCGCCAGTTGTCGATGTGGCACTTCAGCGCGATGAAGGTCTCGGTGTCGGAGTCCGGGTCCACGCCTTCCTCGTTGCGGTAGCCGCTGTACTGGCCGCGCACCACGTCGGCGGGCTGGATCGGCTCCATGCTGCGGAAGACCTTGTTCTTCTCCTCGCTGATCGGCGCCGGGTCCAGCGCGGTGGGCGGCTCCATCGCCATGAAGGCCAGGATCTGGAACAGGTGCGTCACCACCATGTCTCGGTACGCGCCGGTCTGCTCGTAGAAGCCGGCGCGCTTGCCCAGGCCCAGCGTCTCGGGCACGTCGATCTGCACATGGTCGATGAAGTTGCGGTTCCAGATCGGCTCGAACAGGCCGTTGGCAAAGCGGAAGGCCAGGATGTTCTGCGCCGGCTCCTTGCCGAGGAAGTGGTCGATGCGGAAGATCTGCTCCTCCTGGAACACCTCGTGCAGCTTGCTGTTGAGGGTGACCGCGCTCTTCAGGTCGGTGCCGAAGGGCTTTTCCATGACGATGCGCGAGCGCTCCACCAGCCCCGCCTCGCCCAGCATGCGCACCACGGTCAGCGCCGCGTTGGGCGGCACGCTGAGGTAATGCAGGCGCCGGCATTCGGCGCCGAGGGATTGCTCGGCACGGTCGACCGCCTCGCGCAGCGTCGAGGCGCCGGCCGAGAGCGGCACATAGTCGAGCGTCGCGGCAAAGCCGTCCCACGCCGCCTGCGTGACCTTGCGGCTGCCGAATTCATCCAGCGCCGAACGTGCCGACTTGCGAAAGGCCTCGACATCCATTTCGTCGAGCGACACGCCGATGATCCGGCAGCCCGGAATGAAGCCGGTGCTGCACAGGTGGAACAGGCCCGGCAGCAGCTTGCGCCGCGCCAGGTCGCCGGTCGCGCCCACCAGCACCACCACTTGCGGAAAGCGCGGACCGACGCCGGGAGGAATCTTCGCCATCGTTGTCACCCTGGGAGTTGTGATGTGCAGCCAAGCGATTTCGATGCCAGCGCGGCCGCGTAGCTCGCGATGATGACTGGCAATTCGATCGTGCGCTGGTACGCATATGCGGCGATTCGCTTTCGATGGCCGAGGGCTCAGGCCGACCTGGTGCGCGTGCCCAGCACCGCCGCGGAAATGATCATCGCCGCCGCCTGTGCAATCGTCCAACTCAGCGGCCGGCCCGTCACCACCAGCAGCAGGGCCGTCGAGGCCAGCGGCGTGATGTAGCTCAGGATGCCGATCTGGCGCACGTCGCCGCACTTCAGCGCCATGTCCCACAGATAGAAAGCGGCGCCGAGCGGCCCGAGCCCGCACAGGGCCAGCAACAACCCATCGCGCATCGACAGGCTGGTCGATGGCTCCAGCAACACATGGCAGGCCAGCGAGAGCACACCCGAGACCAGCCCGAACAACCCGATGGCGGCGGTCGGGAACGCCGGCACCCGCTGCGTCCACAACGAATAGCTGGCCCAGATGAAGGCCGAACCGGCAGCCAGAGCGAAGCCCCAGGTCTCGGTGCTCACGCCGGCCGCACCACCGCGCGCGCCCAGGATTGCGATGGCCGCGCCGGCAAAGCCCAGCAGCGCCGCAATGACGTGCGTCGGCCGCAACGACACGCCGACCAGCAGCACCGGCGCCAGCACCACCATCAGCAGCGGCCACAGGTAGTTGACCAGGTTGGCTTCAACCGGTGGCGCATGCCGCAGCGCAAGAAACAGCAGGAAGTGGAAGCCGAACAACCCGTAGACGCCCAGGGCCAGGGTCCGTGGCGGCACGCGCCAGGCCGCCCGGTCGCGCACCACGCTCGGCAGGCTGAGCAGGCTGCCCAACACCAGGGACGAGCCAGTCAGCAGGAAGGGCGGCAAGTGCGACAGCGCGGTACCGAGCGAGGCGAGCGTGGCCCAGAGCGCGATGGCGCCGAGGGCATACAGATGGGACGTTGGCATGCGTCGAGGCTAGCCGGTGCGGTCGTCGACTAATGCCGGTTTGTCGTCGCGAATTGCGGGATCGAGTGCCCTGCAAGCCATCACGAAGCACCAAAAGCGTGAATTTTGCGTAACCGAAAAGTCACACACCGTGTCAAATAGAAACATGAGTACTTTAGTCGTGCGACGCGGCCTGCGGCGAGAGCGGAAATTTCCCGAGCAGCTTCCGGACGCCCGACCTTTCTTTCCGCAGGGAGTCGTCAGATGAATCTTGTTTATCGCCTCATATTCAACAAGGCCCAAGGCTGCTGGCAGGCCGTCGCCGAGATCGCGCGCAGTCGCGCAGGCAGTGGCCGCGCGACAACAGCCGGCGCCGCACGTGTCGCATGCCAAGTCGCGCCGCCGGGCGGAGGCATCCGGTCGATCGCCGTCGCCATCGCCGCGATGTTCGTGGCCGCGGGCCCGGCGACCGCCGCCCCGGGCGGCGCTGGCGGCAAGCCCGTCAACCCCGTCCTCTGGGCTGGCGCTGGTGGCGCCGACGGCACGGGCGGCATGGGTGCGGTCAATGACACCGATTCCAATGCGCACGGTGGCAACGGCGGCAACGCGACCCCCGCCGGCCCGACCGCAGGCGCCGACGCCTCGATCGGCACGCTTGGCACGGACCCCTCTTTCGTGGGGGGGCAACGGCGCCGGGGGCGCGGCTGGCACCACGGTGTCGCCGAATGGGGCCCCTGGACAGGATGACCCGACCAACGGCAACGGCTTCGGCGGCGGAGGTGGCGGCGGCAATGCAGGCGCCTCGGGCCCGCTGACATCGAACACAGGCAGCGTCGTGGGTGGGAATGGCGGCAAGGGCGGCAACGGCTTCTGGGCAGCCGGCGGCGGTGGTGGCGGCGGCTATGGCGCCGTCGTCGACCCATCCGTCACCGCGTTCGGGAACAGCGGCAGCATTTCGGGCGGGCAGGGGGGCGACGGTGGCACGGCCGCGTCGCAAGGCGGCGGCGGCGGCGGTGGCGGCACCGGCGTCTATTTCGCGCCCTCCGATCCGGCCAGCGTGGCCACCAACACCGGGACGATCACCGGCGGCAACGGGGGCAATGGCGGGGACGGCCTGACCCGCTCCAACCGATCCAGCGGTGGCGGCGGAGGTGGGGGCAACGGCATCGCCTTGCTGGGCGGGCAATTGAACAACCAGGCCGGCGCAACGATCACCGGGGGCAACGGCGGGAACGGTGGCAACGTGGTCGCCGGCCCTGCGGATGCGGGCACCCTGTCGGGCAGAGGAGGCGGCGGCGGCCATGCGGTGGACGTCGCGGGCAGCGGCGCGCGGATCATCAATGCCGGCAACCTGGTCGGCGGGAACGGCGGCGTTGCCGGCGTGAGCACCGGCGCAGTCGGCACCGCCGGCGTCGCCGGGGTCGGTGTCAACGTCACGGGCGATGGCAACAGCGTTGTCAACGCCGGCAGCATCTCCGGAGGCTTGGGCGGCGACGGCGTGACGCGCGGCAATGCCGTCACCTTCACCGGCAACAACAACACGCTCGAAGTGCAAGCGGGCTACGGATTCACCGGCAATGCGATGGCGACCGGTACCGGCAACGCGTTCGCGCTGGGTGGCAGCACCGATGCCGCATTCGACGTGTCCGCCATCGGCAACCAGTACCAGGGCTTCACCGACTTTCGCAAGACAGGTGCCAGCACCTGGACCCTCGACGGCGCCCAGGCGGGTGTCACGCCGTGGACCGTGAAGGCTGGCGCCTTGTCCATTGCCCGCGACGCGAGCCTCGGCGCACTGGCCGGCGTGCTCACCCTCGACGGTGGCGCATTGCAGACCACGGCCGACATCTCCACCGCGCGCCAGATCAACCTGGACGCGGATGGGGGCACCTTTGTCACCAACGCCGGTACGACCTTGAGCCTTGGCACGGGCATGGCGGGTGCAGGCGGCTTGACCAAGGAGGGCGCCGGCACGCTGCTGCTTTCGGGCGCGAACAACTACGCTGGTGCGACCGCCATCAACGCGGGCACCGCGCGCGCGGGCGCGGCCAACACCCTGAGCGCCATCAGTGCCCACAGCGTGGCAGCGGGTGCAACGCTGGATCTCTCCGGGTTCAACCAGACGGTGGCGTCACTCGCCAACGGCGGCACGGTCAGCCTGCTGGGCACGACGCCCGGCACCACGCTGACCGTGAACGGCCCCTACGTCGGCAACAACGGCCTGCTGCGCCTGGGCACCACGCTTGGCGACAGCAGCAGCCCCTCCGATCGACTCGTGCTCAGCGGCGCTACCGCCGTCGCGAGCGGCACGACGTCGGTGCAAGTCGTCCAACTCGGCGGCCTCGGCGCGCTGACCACCGGCAACGGCATCGAAGTCATCGGCACCTCGAACGGCGGCAGCATCGGCGCCAACGCGTTCACGCTGGCCGGCGGGCACGTCGATGCAGGCGCGTTCGAGTACCGGTTGAGCACCACGCCCACGGGCGGCTACCTTCGCTCCGACGTGCAGGTGACGCCGCCAGCACCAGCACCAGCACCAGCACCAGCACCAGCACCGGCACCGGCACCGGCACCGGCACCGGCACCGGCACCGGCACCGGCTCCGGCTCCGGCTCCGGCTCCGGCTCCGGCCGACGTCGTCAAGCAGCAGGCGCCGACTCTGCCTCCCTTGACCGTCACGGCATACCGTGCCGAAGTACCGCTGCTCGCCGCCTTGCCCGAGCAGTTCCGCCAGCGCAACTACGCCATGCTGGGCAACCTCCACCAGCGCGTGGGCGACGATGCCGGCATGGCGGGCGGAAGCCGCCAGGGTTGGGCGCGCGTGATCAGCGTCGACGACACGATCAGCCAACAAGGCACTGTCGACCCTCGCAGCAGCGGCCGTGCCACCGGCTTCCAGGCGGGAACGGACCTCCTCGTCAATGGCGGATGGCGCGCCGGCCTCTACGTCGGCCAACTCGATGGCGACATGCAGGTCAGCGGCTTCTCCGGCGGCATCCTGAATCGCGCGGTCGGGTCCAACGACCTGCGCAACCAGTACCTGGGCGCTTACGCCACCTTCAAAGATGCGGGCGGCTTCTACCTGGACGCAGTCGCGCAGGCGGGCCGCCACCGCTACACCTCGTCGACCGGCACCTCCCTGGCGATCTCGGGCAAGGGCGACAGCCTGGTCATGTCGCTGGAGCTGGGCCAGTCGATCCGTTTGACGCCGAGCTGGACGATCGAGCCGCAGGTACAAGTCGCGCACCAGAGCCTGAGCCTGGACAGCGCCTGGATTCCCGGCGCGACGCTGGTGCGGCAGTGGACCGCCGATGGTTGGCTGGCCCGCGCGGGCGTGCGCGTGAAGGGCGACATCACGACCGGCGTCGGCGTCCTCCAGCCCTACGGTCGCGTCAACCTGTATGCCAGCACCCGCGGCACCGACGTCTCGAACTTCGGCACGCTGGCGGGCAATACCGCCATCCTCACGAACACGGGCGGATTTAGCGGCGAAGTGGCCGTCGGCGCGACGCTGGCCGTCACGCCGGCCGTGAGCCTGTACGGTGAACTCGGCAAGCTCTGGGCGCTGGGCGGCGACACGCGTGTGCGCAGCAGCCTCAATGGCAGCCTCGGCGTCAAGGTCCGCTGGTAGCCGGCGACGGTTGCGGCGATGCGGCTTCCTCGCGCCGCATCGCCGCCGTCAGCGCCGAGGGCGAGCGGTAGCCGGTGCGGCGCGCCACCTCGGCCACGCTCATGCCGTGGCCACGCAATTGCCGCGCGTGCACCAGGCGCTGCTGGCGCAGCCATTGCATTGCGCCCACCCCGCATTCATCGCGGCAACGCTGCGCAAATTGACTCGGGCTCAGGCAGACCACGGCGGCCATGTCGGCCACCGTCAGCGGACGTTGCCAGCGGGCCTGCGCCCACAGGCTCAGCGCGGCCCAGTCGATGGCCCGGCGGCGGCTGGCACTGGCCGGTAGCGGCCCCCAGGCCTCCAGCAGCAAGGCGGGTCCGTGGTGCAGGGCGAGCTTCGGGGCGTCGGGTTGTCCCAGGCACAACGCCAGGTAGCTTGCCAGCGACAAGGTCCGTTGCGTCATGGGCGTGCGCCCGACCGCGCGCGACCAGAGCAGGTCGGAGGTGTCGAGCACCAGGCACTGGGCGCCCTCGCTCGATTCGAAGTCGTGCCGGTCGCCCGGCGCGATCACCCAGCCTTCCCCGGCCGTGATGTGCCGCCCGCGGCCTTCCACTTCCAGGTCGAGTTGCCCGCCCAGGCCCACGAGAACCTGGAAATGCCCATGCGCATGGCTGCCGTGCGAGGCGCCATAGCGGCGCAGCGACAGGCCGTGCGTGGGAGGCATGACAGGATCGGCGGGGAGGGACGGTGGCATGTTCGGCCCCATTGTCGAGCGGGCGGGAGGGCGCAGGCAAACGTGTGCCGGTTCAACCGATCCGCAGCAGCAGCGCCGAGGCGGCGCACACCAGCAGGAATGGAATGCTGATCCGATGAAACTCGCGCAGCCCATGCGGCAGCTTCGCCAGGCGAAGCGCGATCAGGTTGGCCAGCGAGCCCAGCACGCAGCCGAAGCCGCCCACGCTGACCCCGGCCGCCAGCGCCGGCAGGTCGCGCACCGGACCATCGAGCAGGATGGCGGCGGGCACGTTGCTGATCACCTGCGAGGTGAGCACCGCGGCCAGGTACGCGCGCCAGCCTTCGTCGATCGGCCAGCGCCCGAGCAAGGTGGCGATGGCAGGCAACTCGGCCAATTGCCGCAGGTCGACGAACATCAGCCCGATGATCGCCAGCAGCGACCAGTCGATGCCGCGCAACACGCCCCGGTACGTCAGCAGATAGACGCCGAACACCAGCCCCAGCCCGGCCAGCAGCCAACGGTGCTCGAGCGCCACCACGAACGCGACGAACAACCCGGCGGACAGCCAGAGCAGCCGCGGCTGCATCGGCCCGGTGTCTTCCACGTGCTTCAGCGTGATCGGCGTGCGCGGCACCAGCAGCCACACCGCGACGATCAGCCAGGCCAGCATGATCCCGACGGTCGGCGCCATCATGCCCATGAACCCGAGGAAGCTCTCGCCGGAGCGATGCCACAGGTAGAGGTTCTGCGGATTCCCGATGGGCGTCAGGGCCGAGCCCGCATTCACCGCCAGCGCTTCCAGCACCACCAGCCGGCCCAACGGCAAGTGCGCCTGCGTCGCCAGCACCCGCGTCAGCGGCACCAGCAGGAACAGGCTCACATCGTTCGTCACCAGCGCCGACAGCAGCGCCGACGTGGCCACCAGCAGCAGCGCCAGGCTGCGCAGGTTGGTGCAGCGTTCCAGCAGGTGCTCGGCCGTCGACTGCAACATCCCGCTGCGCTCCACGCCCTGCGTGATGGCCAGCAGTCCTGCCAGCGCGCCGATGGTCGGCCAGTCGACCAGTCGGAGCAGTTCGAGGGGCGCACGCGGACGAACGAAAGCGAGCACGACCGCCACTGCCAGCAGCACCCACAACAGCCCGTTGCCGCCGCCCTCCTTGTGGGACTGCGTCGCTGGCGTGGCCTCAGCCGCGCCCATGCCGGTCGCGCAATTCGCGCTTGAGCACCTTGCCGATGGCGCTGCGCGGCAGCTCGTCGATCAGGTGCAAGGCGGCGAGCCGC
Organism: Variovorax robiniae; assembly: GCF_037889955.1. Classification (NCBI taxonomy): domain Bacteria; kingdom Pseudomonadati; phylum Pseudomonadota; class Betaproteobacteria; order Burkholderiales; family Comamonadaceae; genus Variovorax; species Variovorax robiniae. The sequence goes on along the minus strand of NZ_JBBKZS010000022.1, from coordinate 55,535 downwards.
TGGGTCTTGCCGAGCTGGGCGTTGGTCCATTCCAGCAAGACGGCCGGCTCGGTGTCGTCCCCGGGCTTGCGCACCACATAGCCGATCGGCGTCTCGCCCCAGGCCTCCGAGGGAACGCCCACCACGGTCACGTCGGCCACCGCCGGATGGCCGCGCAACACCGCCTCCAGGTCGCTCGGATAGATGTTGAAGCCGCCGCTGATGATCATGTCCTTCTTGCGGTCGAACAGCGTCAGGAAGCCTTCCGCGTCGAACCTGCCCACGTCGCCGGTGCGGATGAAACGCTTTCCATCGGGCGCGAACCACTCGGCTTCTCGCGTCTTCTCCGGCTGGCGGTGGTAGCCGACCATCATTCCGGCCGAGCTGCCGACCACCTCGCCGTCGCCGCCGGCCGGGACTTCACGGCCCTCGTCGTCGATCAGCCGGATGTCGCTGCCTTCGGCCGGGCGGCCGACCGTATGCAGCTTGCCAGGATGCAGATGCGCTTCCAGGATGCAGGTGCCGCCGCCCTCGGTCATGCCGTAGAACTCGACCAGCCCGCCCGGCCAGCGCTTCAGCACATCCGCCTTCAGCGCCGCGCCAAAGGGCGCGCTGGTGCTGAACTTGTATTGGAATGACGAAAGATCGTGCGCGTCGAAGGCCGGATGCGCCATCAGGCGCTGGTACTGCACCGGCACGAGCATCGTGTGGGTCACCCGGCTTTCCTGCGCGAGCCGGAGGTAGGCCGCCGCGTCGAACTTCGACATCAGGATCACCTGCCCGCCGAACGCGAGGGTCGGAAAAAACACCACCAGCGTGGTGTTGGAGTAGAGCGGCGTCGAGAGCAGGGTGACGGTGTCGGGCCCGTATTCGTAGCGCGCGCCGCGCTTCACGTGCGACCAGCGCATGCCGTGCCCCTGCACGATGCCCTTCGGTTCACCCGTCGTGCCGGATGAATAGATGATGTTGAAGGGAGATGATGGCTCCGGCGCCACTCTCGTGGGCTTGGCGCCTTCCGGCGCGAGCCAGTCGTCGAAGGCACGCCCGACATCGGAGCCGTCGAGCGCGATGCGCGGAATGCAAGCTTCCGGGGCGCCGAGCACGTCCGCCGTGCTCGCATCGGCAAAAACCAGCTTCGCCTGCGCATCCCGCTGCATGCGGGCCAAGCTCTCGGGCGTCGACCCTGGCGCCAGCGGCGCGACCGCCACCCCGGCCCGCAAGGCGCCGAGAAAAACTGTCGCGTAGGTGACGGAGGACCACGCGCAAATCGCGATCGCGTCGTCAACCGCTAGGCCGTCGCGCTGGAGTGCCGCCGCGACCCGGTCCATCAATGCGTTAAGTCCAGAGTAAGTGAGCGTGCGCTCGCTGTCGCGTAATGCAAGGCTGTCCGGCTGTTCGACCGCATGGATCTGGATGAGGTCGGCAATGAGCCCGAAGTCTTGGGCGATGGCGTCAGGTAGGGTGAGGGTAGGGGACATGGTCAGGTGATGGAGGCGTCAACGAACTGTCGACACGCTGCGTTGAATGATGCCGCGAGCCATGAGGCCGCGATTCCAATAACCAGGACGCATGATGACCCGTTCCAACAAACCCGACGTTCGCGCAGACGACAAGCGCTCCGGCCCGCCGACCCGCCGCCGTCCGGCCCGTCAAAGCAATCCTTCCTGATTCCCTGTGCGCGCAGGCCGCTGGATCCAGCCGGCCTGCAATTCGCAAGTCACACGCCCGCGGCGTGTGCCTGCTGGTCGGCGTGGTAGCTCGACCGCACCATCGCACCCACGGCCGCATGACTGAAGCCCATCTTGTAGGCTTCTTCCTCGAACATCTTGAAGGTGTCGGGATGCACGTAACGGCGCACCGGCAGGTGGCTGTTGCTCGGTGACAAGTACTGACCAATGGTCAGCATCTCGATGTCATGTGCGCGCATGTCGCGCATCACCTGCAGGATTTCCTCATCCGTCTCGCCCAGGCCCACCATGATGCCGCTCTTGGTCGGCACGCTCGGGTGCAGCGCCTTGAACTTCTTCAGCAGGTTCAGGCTGAACTGGTAGTCGCTGCCAGGGCGCGCTTCCTTGTACAGGCGCGGCGCGGTTTCCAGGTTGTGGTTCATCACGTCCGGCGGCGCGGCCTTCAGGATTTCCAGCGCGCGGTCGTCGCGGCCGCGGAAGTCGGGCACCAGGATCTCGATCTGCGTCATCGGCGACAGCTCGCGGATGTTGCGGATGCAATCGACGAAATGCTGGCTGCCGCCGTCGCGCAGGTCGTCGCGGTCCACGCTGGTGATCACTACGTACTTGAGGCGCAGCTTGGCGATGGTCTTCGCCAGGTTCAACGGCTCGTCCTTGTCGAGCGGATCCGGCCGGCCATGGCCGACGTCGCAGAACGGGCAGCGGCGCGTGCACTTGTCGCCCATGATCATGAACGTTGCGGTGCCGTTGCCGAAGCATTCGCCGATGTTGGGGCACGAAGCCTCTTCGCAGACCGTGTGCAGGTTGCTTTCGCGCAGGATCTGCTTGATCTCGTAGAACCGGGTGGTCGGGCTGCCGGCCTTGACGCGAATCCACTCGGGCTTCTTGAGCACCTCGGCCTGCACGACCTTCACGGGAATGCGCGACAGCTTGGCGGCGGCCTTCTGCTTGGCAAGGGGGTTGTAGCTTTCCTGGCTCTGGGCCTCGCGAACGACTTCAGGGGTGCTCATGGTTCAGGGGGCCAGGAAGGTGACGAGCTTCTGGCCCAGTACCTGCGCAGCTTCTTCCCAAGTGGTTTGGACCCCGATTGTAGAAAGATCGACCGTTTTCAGCCCGGCATAGCCACAAGGGTTGATGCGATCGAAGGGTTCCAGGTCCATCGCGACATTGAACGACACACCGTGGTATGTGCAATGCCGGGCGACCTTGATGCCCAGCGCGGCGATCTTGCCGAGGCCGCGGAACGGGTCGCCCGGATGGACCGGCCCGCTCAGCGCGGCGTGCGAGAACGGGTCGTCAAGCCGGACATAGATGCCCGGCGACCCGGCCACACGGTGCCCTGTGACCGCGAAATGCGCGAGCGTGCGAATCACCGCCTCCTCGATCCGGTAGACGTATTCCTTGACGAAATAGCCGGCGCGCCTGAGGTCGATCAGCGGGTAGGCCACGACCTGGCCGGGCCCGTGAAAAGTGACCTGACCGCCTCGATCGGTCTGCACCACCGGGATGTCGCCGGGGTTGAGCACGTGGTCGGCCTTGCCGGCGATGCCTTGCGTGTAGACCGGCGGGTGCTCGCAGATCCACAGCGCGTCTGGCGCATCCGACGAGCGTTCCTGCGTGAGCTGCCGCATGGCCGCCCAGGTGGGCTCGTAGTCGACGCGGCCCAGCCGCTCGACGGCGATGGCTGTGGCCGCCTCCGTGGTCAGAGGACCACCTTCACCATCGGGTGCGAGGACAGCGCACGGTAGAGGTCGTCGAGCTGCTCCCGGCTGGTCGCGGTCACGGTGACGGTCACGCCGAGGTACTTGCCGGTCTTGCTGTCGCGCAACTCGACCGTCGCGGCGTCGAAGTCGGGATCGAACTGCTTGGCGATCGCGGTGACCGCGTGCACGAAGCCGTCGGCGTTCTCGCCCATCACCTTGATCGGGAACTGGGAGGGGTATTCGATCAGCGACTCCTGTCGCGTCTCGATCTTGTCGTTGGTGGGAATGGTCATGGGGAAACTCCGTTGCGCTGCTTGGCCTGCTGGTAGGCCGCGTACAAGGCGTGGTAGATGGGGCCGGGTGCGCCGGTTCCAATGGGTTGGCCGTCCAGCAGGGTCACTGGCAGCACCTCCTTGCTGGCGGAAGACAGCATCAGTTCGTCGGCGCTGAACACTTCTTCGCGCGTGATGCGGCGCAGTTCGAAGGGGATGCTGTTGTCGCGGCACAGGCGCTCCAGCAGGCCATAGCGAATGCCCTTTAGCACCTTCTCGTCGGGCACCGGTCCGGCGACGCGACCATTCTTCACCACCCAGACATTGCTCGACGAGGCCTCGCTCAAGGCCTCGCCGCGGAACATGATCGTCTCCGTCGCGCCGGCCTCGATGCTGATCTGCCGTGCCAGCACCGCGCCCAGCAGGCTGGTGCTCTTGATGTGCGCCTTCTGCCAGCGGAAGTCATCGGCCGTCACGCAGGCCACGCCCTTGGCGCGAGCACTGTCGGGCACCGGCTTCATCGTGTTGACCATCGCGAAGACGGTGGGCCGGATGCCGCGCGTCATCGCATGGTCGCGCGGGGCCACGCCACGTGTCACCTGGAAGTACACCGCAAGTGATGGGCCGCTCGACTGCGCGACAAGCTTCTGCGCAATCGCGCGCCACTCGGTGTCGGTGTGCGGGTTCTCGATCTGCAACTCGGCCAGCGAGCGGCCCAAGCGGGCGATGTGTTCATCGAAGCAGAACAGGCGGCCGTCATAGGCGGGCACGACGTCGTAGACGCCATCGCCGAAGATGAAGCCGCGGTCCAGCACGCTGATCTTCGCGTCGCGCAGCGGGGTGAATGCACCGTCCAGATAGCAGAGCGTATCGGGCAGCACAGAGGTCAATGGGTCCATCCCGGAATTATGGGCGTCACGCCTTGCAAGGGGCCCGCGTACAGGCTTCGCAGCCCCGTTGCAACACCTTCGGTTCACATCGGATGGTCAAAATGGCGGGAAGGCCCGGGTTCTTACCTATAATCAATGGCTTTGTAAAATTCTGGTTCGACATCCGGGCGCATGCACATGACAAAAACAGCCCACGATGTCGGGTTCGAAGATCCTCAAGAAGAAGTATTCAAGCCGTTGACCGCCGAGGAGGCGCAACGGCTTCGGGAAAAGAGTCCGTCGGTCTCCCCTTGGCGGGTGATTGCGGCTCAGGTTGTGGCGGGCTTGCTGGTGGCGTTGGCTGCCTGGGGTCTGACCGGGAGGCAAAATCTGGGTTGGTCGGCCGGTTACGGCGCGCTGTCAGTGGTGGTTCCTGCTGCTGTCTTCGCGCGCGGATTGACGGGTCGCCTCTCTTCCCTGAATCCGAGCACGGCGATGATCGGATTCTTTGTTTGGGAAATGGTCAAGATGGCTTTGACGCTGGCGATGTTGCTCGCGGCGCCAAGGCTGATAACGGCGCTGAGCTGGCCAGCAATGCTGGTCGGCCTGGCGGTGGCAATGCAAGCGTATTGGATGGCGTTGATGTTCGCCCCAAAGCGCAAGAAACGAGAGAACGAGTAACAGAATGGCTGCTGAGAACGCTGCGGAACACGGTCAGACCGCTGGTGAATACATCATTCACCATCTGACGCACCTGCAAAACGTCAAGCCCAAGTCGGTCGTCGACTTTTCGGTTTTCAGTTTCGACTCCATCTTCTTCTCGGTCGTGCTGGGCGCGCTGGGTTGTTTTCTCCTGTGGCGTGCCGCGCGCAAGGCCACCTCGGGCGTGCCGGGCCGCTTCCAGGCTGCGGTCGAGTTCCTCGTCGAGATGGTCGACCAGCAGGCCAAGGGCATCGTCCACAACAAGGAAAGCCGCAAGATGGTCGCGCCGCTGGCGCTGGTCCTCTTCGTCTGGATCTTCCTGCTCAACGCGATGGACTTGCTGCCCGTCGATCTGCTGCCCTTCCTCTTCGGCAAGTTCTATCCCGGCGACCCGCACCATGCTTATCTGCGCGTCGTGCCTACGGCCGACCTGTCGGTGACCATGGGTCTGTCGGTCGGTGTGCTGCTGGTCTGCCTCTACTACAACGTCAAGATCAAGGGTCTGGGCGGCTGGGTGCATGAACTGTTCGCGGCACCGTTCGGCAACCACTGGGCGCTGTACCCCTTCAATTTCGCGATGCAGATGATCGAGTTCATCGCCAAGACCGTCTCGCACGGCATGCGGCTGTTCGGCAACATGTACGCCGGCGAACTGATCTTCCTGCTGATCGCCCTCATGGGTGGTGCCTTCACGCTGTCGGCCACCGGCATCGGCCTGGCCATCGGTCACATCATCGCGGGCACCGTCTGGTCGATCTTCCACATCCTGATCATCACGCTGCAAGCCTTCGTGTTCATGATGCTGGCGCTGGTCTACATCGGCCAGGCCCACGATCACCACTGATCCGTCTTTTCAGTTTCCGTTTTTCTTTTTCTCGTCAACCAAAGTCCCCTTAGGAGTCATCATGGAAGTTATCAGCTTTGTTGCCCTGGCCGCCGGCCTCATCATCGGTCTCGGCGCATTCGGCGCTTGCGTCGGCATCGGCATCATGGGCAGCAAGTACCTCGAATCGGCTGCACGCCAGCCCGAGCTGATGGGCGAACTGCAAACCAAGATGTTCCTGCTGGTCGGCCTGATCGACGCATCGTTCATCATCGGTACCGGTGTGGCCCTGTGGTTCGCAACGGCCAACCCGTTCCTGGCGCAAATCGCCACCCTGGCCAAGTAAGTTTTTCTCCTCGGATCCGGTCGTCATTCCCAGCGGAGTGACTGACAGTTCCATTGCATAGAGAGGTGAAAAGTGAGCATTACCGGTACCTTAATCGTCCAGTTGATCGTGTTCCTGATCCTGGTCGCCTTCACGATGAAGTTCGTGTGGCCACCGATCGCGAAGGCGCTCGACGAGCGCGCCGCCAAGATCGCCGACGGCCTGGCCGCGGCTGACAAGGCCAAGACCGAACTGGCTGCGGCCGACAAGAAGGTCGAGTCCGCACTGGGTCAGGCTCGCAACGAATCCGCGCAGCGCCTGGCTGATGCGGAGCGTCGCGCGCAGGCCATCATTGAAGAGGCCAAGGGCCGCGCCACGGAAGAGGGCAACAAGATCGTCGCCGCTGCACGTGCCGAGGCCGAGCAGCAAGCCGTCAAGGCCCGTGAAGCACTGCGCGAGCAAGTTGCCGCACTGGCCGTCAAGGGCGCCGAGCAGATCCTGCGCAAGGAAGTGAACCCCGCGGTTCACGCCGACTTGCTGGCCCGCCTGCAGACCGAACTCTGAAGCAGAAGGCGCATCGAGGAACAACATGGCAGAAATCGCCACCATTGCACGCCCCTACGCCGAGGCCTTGTTCAAGGCTGCAGCGTCTGACCATCAAGGTACGGGCGCCTGGCTGGAGCAAGTCGCCGCCATCGCGGCCGAGCCGCAGTTGCAGCAATTCGCCGACAACCCGAAGGCCACGCCCGAGCAAGTGCTCGGCGTGATCGCCAGCGTGGCCGGTGCTCCGCTGTCGGCGCAGGCCAACAACTTCCTCGGCGCGTTGCTCGAGAACGGCCGCTTTGCTGCGCTGCCTGAAATCGCGCGCCAGTACCGGGTCCTGGCCAATGCCAGCAGCGGCTCGTCCGATGCTGTCGTGTACAGCGCCTTCCCGATCGACGACGCTGCGCTTGCGCAGTTGTCGACGGCGCTCGAGAAGCGCTTCGGCCGCAAGTTGCAGGTTTCGGTCAAGCTCGACCCGTCGTTGATCGGCGGTGTGCGCGTGGCTGTGGGCGACGAAGTGCTCGACACCTCGGTCAAGGCCCGTCTAGAACAAATGAAAGTTGCGCTGGCGGCGTAAGCCTTCGGCCCCTCACACAGAAAGAAGGAACGAGTCATGCAACTCAATCCCGCAGAAATTTCCGAACTCATCAAGAGCCGCATCGAAGGTCTTGGTGTTTCCGCCAACATCCGCAACGAAGGTACCGTCGTCTCGGTGACCGACGGCATCGTGCGCGTGCACGGCCTGTCGGACGCCATGCAAGGCGAAATGCTGGAGTTCCCGCCGAGCGCGGACGGCACGCCCTCTTTCGGCTTGGCGCTGAACCTGGAACGCGACTCCGTCGGCGCCGTGATCCTGGGCGAATACGAGCACATCTCCGAAGGCGACACGGTCAAGTGCACCGGCCGCATCCTGGAAGTGCCCGTGGGCCCCGAACTGATCGGCCGCGTGGTGAACGCACTGGGCCAGCCGATCGACGGCAAGGGTCCGATCAACGCCAAGATGACCGACGTGATCGAAAAGGTCGCACCGGGCGTGATTGCACGGAAGTCCGTGGACCAGCCGATGCAGACCGGCCTGAAGTCGATCGACTCGATGGTGCCGATCGGCCGTGGCCAGCGCGAGCTGATCATCGGCGACCGCCAGACCGGCAAGACCGCCGTGGCGATCGACGCGATCATCAACCAGAAGGGTCAGAACATGACCTGCGTCTACGTTGCGATCGGCCAGAAGGCTTCGTCGATCAAGAACGTGGTGCGCGCACTGGAGCAAGCCGGCGCGATGGAATACACCATCGTCGTGGCCGCTTCGGCTTCCGAATCGGCTGCCATGCAGTACGTGTCGGCCTACTCGGGCTGCACGATGGGCGAATACTTCCGCGACCGCGGCCAAGATGCGCTGATCGTCTATGACGACCTGTCGAAGCAAGCCGTTGCGTACCGCCAGGTCTCGCTGCTGCTGCGCCGCCCGCCAGGCCGCGAAGCCTACCCCGGCGACGTGTTCTATCTCCACAGCCGTCTGCTCGAGCGCGCAGCCCGCGTGAACGCCGACTACGTCGAAGCCTTCACCAAGGGTGAAGTCAAAGGCCAGACCGGTTCGCTGACCGCACTGCCGATCATCGAAACGCAAGCCGGCGACGTGTCCGCTTTCGTGCCGACCAACGTGATCTCGATCACCGACGGCCAGATCTTCCTGGAAACGAACCTGTTCAACGCCGGTATCCGCCCCGCCATCAATGCCGGTATCTCGGTGTCGCGCGTGGGTTCGTCGGCGCAGACCAAGGTCATCAAGGGCCTGTCCGGCGGTATCCGTACCGACCTGGCGCAGTACCGTGAACTGGCTGCGTTCGCGCAGTTCGCTTCCGACCTGGATGAAGCCACCCGCAAGCAGCTCGACCGCGGTGCCCGCGTGACCGAACTGCTGAAGCAAACGCAATACAGCCCGCTGCCGATCTCGCTGATGGGCGCCACGCTGTTCGCGGTGAACAAGGGCTTCCTGGACGACCTGGAGATCAAGAAGGTGCTGCCGTTCGAACACGGCCTGCACCAGTTCCTGAAGTCCAGCCACGCCGCGCTGCTCGACAAGATCGAGAAGTCGAAGGCACTGGACAAGGATGCCGAAGCCGAGCTGACGACTGCCATCACGTCGTTCAAGAAGTCGTTCGCCTGATCGACCGCACTGAACTGACAAGGAGCTCTCATGGCAGCTGGTAAGGAAATCCGCGGCAAGATCAAATCGGTGGAGAACACCAAGAAGATCACCAAGGCCATGGAAATGGTCTCGGTTTCCAAGATGCGCAAGGCGCAGGAACGCATGCGCGCGGCTCGCCCGTACAGCCAGAAGATCCGCAACATCGCGGCCAACCTCGGCAAGGCGAACCCGGAGTACACGCACGCGTTCATGAAGACGAACGAGGCGAAGGCCGTCGGGTTCATCGTGGTGACCAGCGACAAGGGCTTGTGCGGTGGCTTGAACACCAACTTGCTGCGCCTGGTCACGGCCAAGTTGCGCGAGGCGCAGGCCGCCGGCAAGACCGTGGATTCGGTCGCGATCGGCAGCAAGGGCCTCGGCTTCCTGAACCGCATCGGTGGGCGTGTCGTGGCGCATGTCACGCACCTCGGCGATACGCCGCATCTGGAAAAGCTCATCGGCCCGGTCAAGACGCTGCTCGACTCGTATGCCGAGGGCAAGATCTCGGCGGTGTACCTGTGCTACACGCGCTTCATCAACACCATCAAGCAAGAGCCGATGGTGGAGCAACTGTTGCCGCTGGCGGCCGAATCGCTTCAAGTCGAAGCCGGTACGCCCTCGTGGGACTACATCTACGAGCCGGATGCGCAGAGCGTGATCGATGAACTGCTGGTTCGCTACGTCGAGTCGCTGGTGTACCAGGCGGTCGCTGAAAACATGGCCTCCGAGCACTCCGCTCGCATGGTGGCCATGAAGGCAGCGACCGACAACGCCGGCAACGTGATCAACGAGCTGAAGCTGGTCTACAACAAGACGCGCCAGGCCGGGATCACGAAGGAACTGTCCGAGATCGTGTCGGGCGCGGCCGCCGCGGCAGGGGTCTAGCACCAGAACTTGCAATGGGACGGGCCGCATTGCCGCCGCGCTGACAGCAGTCCTGCTGGAGGCGCGTTATCACAGGCCCGCAGTACAACAGGGATGAAAAAATGAAAAAGGTTCTCGCGTTGGTCGCAGTGGCGGCGGCGCTCACGGCTTGTTCGAAGAAGGAAGAGGCGCCCGCGGCGCCGCCAGCACCGGCGGCAGCGCCGGCTCCGGCCCCGGCTGAAGCACCGGCAGCAGCGCCCGCACCGGCGGCGGCGCCGGCTGAAGCACCCGCGGCGGCTCCGGCTCCTGCGGCTGCTGCACCGGTCGAGGCCCCTGCTGCTGCGCCGGCTCCGGCTGCGGAACCGGCGAAGGCTGCGGAGGCTGAGAAGCCGGCCGAGAAGAAGTGAAGCGCTGAGCTTTTGAAGTGCGGGAATGCTGGCCACGGCCGGCGTTCTTGCAAAAGCGTCTGACAACAGGGTCCGGGCGCTTCTGCAAGAAGTTATTTACGCAGTTTTTTGTTGAAGTAAGTGCCCGGTGGGCCCTGAACACGGTTTGGCGAGAGCCAGTGCAAGTTTGAGATCTTGAAGGAATCGAAAAATGGCTGAAGTACAAGGCAAGATTGTTCAATGTATCGGCGCCGTGGTCGACGTGGAATTTCCGCGCGACCAGATGCCGAAGGTGTATGACGCCTTGAAGTTCGAAGGCGGCGGGCTGACCCTCGAAGTTCAGCAACAGCTGGGCGACGGCGTCGTGCGCACCATTGCCCTCGGTTCGTCCGACGGCCTGCGTCGCGGCCTGATCGTGACCAACACCGGCGCGCCAATCACGGTGCCGGTCGGCAAGGCCACCCTCGGCCGCATCATGGACGTGCTCGGCCGTCCGATCGACGAGCGCGGCGAAGTGAGCCAGGAGCTCACCGCTTCGATCCACCGCAAGGCACCGGCCTATGACGAACTCTCGCCCTCGCAAGACCTGCTGGAAACCGGCATCAAGGTGATCGACCTGGTGTGCCCGTTCGCCAAGGGCGGCAAGGTGGGCCTGTTCGGCGGCGCCGGCGTGGGCAAGACCGTGAACATGATGGAACTCATCAACAACATCGCCAAGGCTCACTCGGGTCTGTCGGTGTTCGCCGGTGTGGGTGAACGGACCCGCGAAGGCAACGACTTCTATCATGAAATGGCGGACTCCAAGGTCGTGGACCTGGACAACCTGGCGGAGTCGAAAGTGGCCATGGTCTACGGCCAGATGAACGAACCGCCGGGCAACCGTCTGCGCGTGGCGCTGACCGGCCTGACCATCGCCGAGTCCTTCCGCGACGAAGGCCGTGACGTGCTGTTCTTCGTGGACAACATCTACCGCTACACGCTGGCCGGTACCGAAGTGTCGGCTCTGCTGGGCCGCATGCCTTCCGCCGTGGGCTACCAGCCGACGCTGGCCGAAGAAATGGGCCGCCTGCAAGAGCGCATCACCTCGACCAAGGTCGGCTCGATCACTTCGATCCAGGCCGTGTACGTCCCTGCGGACGACTTGACCGACCCGTCGCCTGCCACGACCTTCGCCCACTTGGACTCCACCGTGGTGCTGTCGCGTGACATCGCTTCGCTGGGTATCTACCCCGCCGTGGACCCGCTGGACTCGACCTCGCGTCAGCTCGACCCGAACGTGGTCGGCGAAGAGCACTACAACGTGGCCCGCGCCGTGCAAGGCACGCTGCAGCGCTACAAGGAACTGCGCGACATCATCGCGATCCTGGGCATGGACGAACTGGCACCGGAAGACAAGCTGGCCGTGGCCCGCGCCCGGAAGATCCAGCGCTTCCTGTCGCAGCCTTTCCACGTCGCTGAAGTGTTCACCGGCTCGCCTGGCAAGTACGTGCCGCTGGCCGAAACCATCCGCGGCTTCAAGATGATCGTGAACGGCGAAGCCGACCACCTGCCGGAACAAGCGTTCTACATGGTGGGCTCGATCGATGAGGCGTTCGAGAAGGCCAAGAAGGTCGCTTAAGAAGGAATCACCATGGCAGGCACCATTCATGTGGACGTGGTCAGCGCGGAAGAGTCGATCTTTTCGGGCGAAGCCAAGTTCGTCGCGCTGCCCGGTGAAGCCGGCGAGCTCGGCATCTATCCGCGCCACACCCCGCTGATCACGCGCATCCGCCCCGGCGCGGTGCGCATCGAGACGGCTGAAGGCGGCGAAGAGTTCGTCTTCGTGGCCGGCGGCATCCTGGAAGTGCAGCCGAACGCCGTCACCGTGCTGTCCGACACCGCGATCCGCGGCAAGGACCTCGATGAAGAGAAGGCGAACAAGGCCAAGGCTGCGGCCGAGGAAGCGCTGAAAAACGCCAAGAGCGACATCGACATCGCGATGGCGCAGTCGGAACTGGCCGTGATGGCCGCGCAGATCGCTGCGCTGCGCAAGTACCGTCAAGCCAAGTAAGCGAATTCCCGCGCTGACGATCAAGCCGCCTTCGGGCGGCTTTTTCATGCCTGCGCTTCGGCCCAAGCCGTTGTGAATGTGCATCTTCGAACTGAATTCGGCTGAAGATTGACCTTGTGCGGCTGAAGCCAAGCTCCTAGCATCCGCCTTCGCCCGGCACCGAGAGGCCGCGCAAGAACAATGACGGAGACAAAGTGCGGATGCGCTGGAGTGGTGTCAGTGCCGATGAGATGCAATTGCTGGAGGCCGCCTTCTGGTCGGCCGGCGGCTCGCGGCATGGCATGGCGGAACGGCTCGGCTTTTCCAAGAGCAAGGCCAACACGCTGATCGCCGGCCTGATTGACCAAGGCATGCTGGCCGAGTATGGGCTGCAGCCTTCGTCGGGCGGTCGCCGCGCGGAGAACCTCCAACTCAATGCTGGCTTAGGCGCGCTCATCGGCGTGGACATCGGCGCGACCAGCCTGGATGTGGCCATCCTGCGGCCAGACCTGACGCTGCTGGCGCAACACGCCGAGGCGGCGGATGTGCGGCAAGGCCCGGGCGTGGTGCTGGCGCGAGTGCGGACGCTGATGCGAGAGTTGCTGGCGAAAGCCGGGCTCACCGCAAAGGATGTGCTGGGCGTGGGCATCGGCGTGCCGGGTCCAGTGAACTTCGCGATCGGGCAACTGGTGAGCCCGCCGCTGATGCCGGCCTGGGACAGTTTCTCGATCCGCGATTACCTGCGCGAGGAATATGCCGCGCCGGTGTTCGTCGACAACGATGTGAACCTGATGGCGCTCGGCGAACTGTGGCGGCTGCGCCGGTCGCTGAGCAACTTCCTGGTGATCAAGGTGGGCACGGGGATCGGTTGTGGGATCGTCTGTCATGGCGAGGTATACCGCGGCGCTGCAGGTTCGGCCGGCGACGTGGGTCACATCTGCGTGGACCAGGAAGGGCCGCGCTGCCATTGCGGCAACGTGGGTTGCGTGGAAGCGATGGCGGCCGGGCCGGCCATCACGCGCATGGCGGTCGAGGCGGCCAATGCGGGCGAGAGTGCGGCACTGGCTGCCTGCTTGCGGGAGAAGGGACGCATCGAGGCCACCGACGTTGGCGAGGCAAGCCGCGCGGGGGATGCCGCGGCCAACGGGATCATCCAGCGCGCGGGCAACCTGATCGGGCAGATGCTGGCGTCGGTCGTCAACTTCTTCAATCCGTCGCATGTGTTCATCGGCGGCGGCATCACCGGCATCGGGCCGCTGTTCCTGGCGGCGGTGCGGCAAAGCGTGTATCAGCGTTCGCTGGCGCTGTCGACGCGGCATCTGGAGATCCAGTACACGCCTTTGGGCATGCAAGGTGGCGTGATCGGGGCCGGGGTGCTCGCGCTGCATGAGACGCTGAAGGTTCGCGGGGTGGCGCCATGACGCTCGCAGGACGGGTTGGCGCCCGCGCTACTTGCGCACCCGTGCATGGCCGCGAGGGCGCGCGCGTGCCGTGCCTAGAGGGCGAGCGATGAACACCGTCACCTCCGCTACCGCCGCCGCTTCGGCGAAGCGCAGCGTCGCCGTCGAGTTCACCGACATCGTCAAGGCCTTCGGCCCGGTGCAGGTGCTGCATGGCGTGAGCTTCTCGCTGGCGCCCGGCCGGGTCTACGGTCTGTTGGGCGAGAACGGCGCGGGCAAGTCCACGATGATGAAGATCCTTGCGGGCTACGAGCAGCCGACCGGCGGCAGCGTGAGCATCAACGGCACGGTGCAGCACTTCGCCAATTCGCGTGATGCCGAGGCGCTGGGCATCGTGCTGATCCATCAGGAATTCAACCTCGCGGAAGACCTCAGCGTGGCGCAGAACATCTTCCTGGGCCACGAGAAGAAGAAGGGGCTGTGGCTGGACGACGCGGCCATGGAGCGCGAGTCCGCGGCGGCGCTCGCGCAGGTCGGGCTGAAGGTCGACCCGCGCACCAAGGTGCGCCGGCTCATCGTGGCGGAGAAGCAACTGGTCGAGATTGCCAAGGCCATCGCGCGGCACGCGCGGCTGCTGATCATGGACGAGCCGACGGCCACGCTCACGCCCAGCGAGACCGAACGTCTCTTCAAGCTCATCGCGCAGTTGCGCGCGGATGGCGTGACCATCGTCTACATCTCGCACAAGCTCGACGAAGTGGAGCGCGTGACGGACGAGGTGATCGTGATGCGCGATGGCCGCTTCGTGGCGCGGGCGCCGACTTCGGACCTCACGCGGCAGCAGATGGCGAACCTCATGGTGGGGCGTGAGCTGGCCGATCTTTTCCCGCCGCGCGACCTCGTGGCACATGACGAGCCGCCCGCAATGCAGGTGCGCAGTTTCAGCGTGCCGGGATGGGCGCGGGAGGCCAGCTTCGATGTGCGGCCGGGCGAAATCCTCGGCTTCGCCGGCCTGGTCGGCGCGGGCCGCACGGAGTTGTTCGAAGGCCTCATGGGCCTGCGCCCGTCCAGCGGCGAAGTGCAGATCCTCGGCAAGCCGGTGCACCTGCGCAATCCGCGCGATGCGGCGCGGCACGGCTTCACCTACCTCAGCGAAGACCGAAAGGGCAAGGGCCTGCATGTGAACTTCGGGCTGCGCCAGAACCTCACGCTGATGGCGCTGGAGCAATACGCGCGCCCCTGGCTGCGGCCCGATGCGGAGCGCGCGGCGCTGGGCGCGGCGGTGAAGGACTACGGCATCCGCACCGGCACGCTGGAGGCCAAGGCCTCGTCGCTCTCGGGCGGCAACCAGCAGAAGCTGGCGCTGGCCAAGGTGCTGCAACCCAAACCGAAGATCGTGGTGCTCGACGAGCCCACGCGCGGCGTCGACGTGGGCGCCAAGCGCGACATCTATTTCCTGATCCAGCGACTGGCCCGCGAAGGCCTCGCCGTGATCGTCGTCTCGTCGGAGTTGATGGAGCTGATCGGCCTGTGCCACCGCGTCGCGGTGATGCGGGCGGGCCGGATCGTCGCCACGCTGGACGCGGACCATCTCACCGAAGAGGAGCTCATCGCTCATGCCACCGGAACAATCCAAGACCGCGCCTGAGGACGCGGCGCACCGCGCCGAGGCCAAGCCGCGCTGGACGGAGCAACTGCGCGGCTTCGGGCCGGTCGCGGGGCTGGTGCTGCTGTGCATCGCCGGCACGCTGCTCAACAGCGACTTCGCGACCGCCGACAACGTGATGAACGTGCTCACGCGCACGGCCTTCATCGGGATCATCGCGGTGGGCATGTGCTTCGTCATCATCTCGGGCGGCATCGACTTGTCGGTGGGCTCGATGGCGGCGCTGATCGCGGGAAGCGTGATCATGTTCATCAACTGGGCCGGGCCGGCGACCGGCTCGCCGCTGACGGCGGTGGTGCTGGGCGCGGGACTGGCGGTGGTGCTCGGCGCGGTGTTCGGGCTGGTGCATGGGCTGCTGATCACCAAGGGGCGCATCGAGCCCTTCATCGTGACGTTGGGCACGCTGGGGATATTCCGGGCCTACCTCACCTACTTTGCGAACGGCGGCGCGCTGACGCTGGACAACGAGCCGGCGGACCTCTACGCGCCGGTGTACTACGCGAGCCTCGCGGGGATCCCGATTCCGGTGTGGGTGTTCGTGATCGTCGCGGTGGTGGGTGCGCTGATCCTCAACCGCACGGCCTATGGGCGCTATGTGCAGGCGATCGGGTCGAACGAGCAGGTCGCGCGCTATGCAGCGGTCGATGTCGACCGGGTGAAGATCCTGACCTATGTGCTGCTCGGTGTCTGCGTGGGCGTGGCGACGCTGCTGTACGTGCCGCGCCTCGGTTCCGCCTCGCCGACCACGGGCCTGCTGTGGGAGCTGGAAGCGATCGCGGCGGTGATCGTCGGCGGCACGGCGCTCAAGGGCGGTGCGGGCAGCATCACCGGCACGGTGGTCGGCGCGATCCTGCTCTCGGTCATCAGCAACATCCTGAACCTCACCAGCATCATCAGCGTGTACCTCAACGCGGCGGTGCAGGGCTTCGTGATCATCATCGTCGCGTTCCTCCAGCGCGGCCGGCGCTAGTTTTTCCCCGCAGTCGTAGTTCCATCACCCATAGGAGACATCCCGCAATGACATCCATCACCCGTCGCATCGCACTCACGGCCGTCGCGGCCGCCGCGTTCGCCAGCCTGCCCGCGCTGGCCGCAGAGAAGGTCAATCTCGGCGTGTCGATCCCGGCCGCCACGCACAGCTTCATGGGCGGCATCAACTACTGGGCGAACCAGGCCAAGAAGGACCTGGAGAAGGCGAACCCGGACCTGAAGATCACGATCAAGACGGCCGCCAACGCGGGCGAGCAGGCGAACCAGCTGCAGGACTTGCAGACCGTGACGAAGATCAACGCGCTGGTCGTGTTCCCCTTTGAGTCCGCTGCGCTGACCAAGCCGGTCGCGGCAGTGAAGGCCAAGGGCACCTACGTGACCGTGGTCGACCGCGGCCTGACCGACACCAGCGCGCAGGACGCCTACGTGGCCGGCGACAACACGGCCTTCGGCAAGATCCCGGCCGAGTACATCGTCAAGCAACTGGGCGGCAAGGGCAACGTGGTGGCGCTGCGCGGCATTGCGACCACCCTGGACAACGAGCGCATGGACGCCTTCAACGCGGTGCTCAAGGGCAGCCCCGACGTGAAGCTCTTGGACGCCAAGTACGCCAACTGGAACCGCGACGACGCCTTCAAGGTCACGCAGGACTACCTGACGCGCTTCAAGAGCATCGATGCGATCTGGGCCGCCGACGACGACATGGCGGTGGGCGTGCTGAAGGCCATCGAGCAGGCCAAGCGCGACGACATCAAGATCATCTTCGGCGGCGCCGGTGCCAAGGACATGGTCAAGACCATCATGGACGGCAAGGACAAGCGCATCACGGCCGACGTGAGCTACTCGCCCAAGTTCATCTACGACGCGATCAAGCTCACGGCCGAAGCGCGCCTGAAGGGCGCGAAGCTGCCGGCGACGACGATCATTCCGTCGGTGCTGATCACGAAGGACAACGCGAAGGACTTCTACCACCCGGACAGCCCGTTCTGAGGATTCGCTCCCTCTTCGGCTGTTGCGCCCTCTCCCCCCGGGAGAGGGTTGGGGTGAGGGCTCCGGGCCTTTGAATCGAGGCCGGGCGTTGCGTACGCCCGACGCCCTCACCCTGGCCCTCTCCCGGAGGGAGAGGGGAGAAGACCAAACCTTGGGCTCCATTCCATGAGTACTTCAACTTCCCAGCGCAAACTGCGCTACGCCATGGTCGGCGGCGGCCGCGATGCTTTCATCGGCGCCGTCCACCGCCACGCGATCGCGCTGGACGGCCAGGCCGAGTTTGTGGCCGGCGCGCTGTCCGCCACGCCCGACAAGGCGCGCGCCTCCGGTCGCGACCTGCTGCTGGCCGACGACCGCAACCATGGCGACTGGCAATCATTGCTCGCCGACGAACTCAAGCGCCCGCCCGAGCAGCGCATCGACTTCGTCGCGATCGTCACGCCCAACCATGTGCACTACCCGGTGGCGCAGGCTTTCGTCGACGCCGGCTTCCACGTGGTGTGCGACAAGCCGCTCGTACACACCACGGCGCAGGCCGATGCACTCGTGGCCGCGGTGAAAAAGCAGGGAATCATCTTCGGCGTCACGTACAACTACACCGGCTATCCGATGGTGCGCCAGGCCCGCGCCATGGTCGCAGCCGGCGAGATCGGCGAGGTGCGCAAGGTCGTCGTCGAATACAACCAGGGCTGGCTCGCGTCGCACCTGGAAGGCACCGGCAACAAGCAAGCCGACTGGCGCACCGACCCCGCGCGCAGCGGCGCGGCCGGGGCCATCGGCGACATCGGCTCGCATGCCGAGAACCTGGTCGCGACGGTGACCGGGCTGGAGATCGAGAGCCTCTGCGCAGACCTCACGCGCTTCGTGCCGGGCCGGATGCTCGACGACGACGGCAGCCTGCTGCTGCGCTTCAAGGGCGGCGCGCGCGGCGTGCTGGTCGCTTCGCAGATCAACGCGGGGCTGGAGAACGGCTTGCGGCTGCGCGTGTCGGGCTCGCTGGGCACGCTGGAGTGGCGGCAGGAACAGCCGAGCCAGTTGGTGCACTTTCCGAACGACGGGCCGAAGCGCATCTTCACGCGCGGCGCGCCGTGGCTGCACCCTGCGGCGCAGCGTGCGAGCCGCATTCCGGCGGGGCATCCGGAAGGGTTCATCGAGGCCTTTGCCAACGTGTACCTCGGCGCCATGGCCGACATTCGCGCCAGGCTGGACGGCACGCAGGCCGACCCGCTCGTGGCCGACTATCCGCATGTGGAAGATGGCGCGCGCGGCGTGCGTTTCATCGAGCGCACGGTGGCCTCCGCGGCGAGCGAGGCCAAGTGGACATCTTTCGCCGGATGACGCCCACCCGTTGACGCACGGTGCCGTGTTCGATGCGGCCCGCGCGGCGGTATGCCGATTGCGCTATATCGGTGCGGGGCGCGTCAAGGTACAAGCCGATGATGTGTCCACCCTTGGATCGCCAATCATGACCAAGCCGCTGACTGCCGCCGCGCTGTCCCTGCTCTGCGGCACCGCGCTGGCCGCTTCGCCGACCGACTATCCGCCGCGCAAGCCCGGGCTGTGGGAGATGACGCTGCAGACCGGGGCGTCCGGCGGTAAAGCCCCCGCGGGGCATGTCACCCAGCAATGCATCGACGCCGCGAGCGACAAGGCGATGCGGGAGATGGGCATGGGTGTCGGCGAGAAGATGTGCAGCAAGCAGGAGATGCGTGCCGAGGGCGGCGGCTTCGTGGTCGATTCGGTGTGCCGCATCGATCTCGGCAACGGCACCGCCAGCACCGCGACCACGCATGGCGTGATCACCGGCGACTTCGGTTCGGCCTACCGCATGGTCATGCGCTCCACCTACGACCCGCCGATGATGGGCCGCGCGCAGGGCGAAACCATCATGGAAGCCAAATGGGTCGGCCCCTGCAAGGCCGGCCAGAAGCCCGGCGACATGGTCATGCCGGGCGGTCAGACGATGAACGTGCTGGAGATGATGAAGAACCGGCCGAAGAAGTAGGGCGCGGTCGACCGTCCGTATCCGATCAGCCCATCAAGCTGACGTGAGCAGCAACGACCCGCCAGCCCTCAGGCATGCGCACCCAGGTCTGGCTCTGCCGTCCGATGCGCTCGCTGCCGGCGCGCTTGAACTCGACGTTGGTCACGGCGAAGTCCTGGTCGAAGGTGGTGATCGACGTCGCGGTGATCTCGCGTTCCAGGTTCACGGCAGGCCGGGCCTTGCGGAAGTCGCGGATTGCGTCGTATCCGTAGAGGTTCTCGCCCGCGCCGTAGCGCAGCGTGTGGGGAGAGTTCCAGAACAACAGGTCGAGCACCGGAACATCGTTGCTGACCAGCGCCTGCTGGTACTGCGCGAACACGGCTTCGACTTCGGCGAGGACGGCGGGAAGGTTGATGGCGGTCATGGCGGGGCGAGGTGCAAGTTGCATGCCGAACGGGTTCCGACTGGTTGTCAATAGATCTTACGGTAGCGCTAACGCGTGGCTAGAATCGCAAGCATGAATCCCCCATCGGGCAACCCTACTCGACGCCCGCGGCGCGGCAGTGGCGCCGTCACCTTGCACGACGTGGCCAAGCTCGCCGGCGTGGCGCCGATCACCGCATCGCGTGCGTTGAGCAAGCCCTCCCAGGTGTCGCCCGACGTTCTGCGCAAGGTGACCGAGGCCGTGAGCCGCACCGGTTATGTGCGCAACGTGCTGGCGGGCGGCCTGGCGTCGGCGCGCAGCCGGCTGGTGGCGGCGGTGGTGCCGACCATCTCCGGACCGGTGTTCCAGCAGACGGTGCAGGCGCTCACCGATGCATTGGCGACGGAGGGCTACCAGCTCATGCTGGGCCAGAGCGGGTATGTGGATTCGCGGGAAGACGCGCTGCTCGAAGCCATCGTCGGGCGCCGGCCCGACGGCATCGTGCTGACCGGCATCATGCATTCGGCCGAAGGGCGCAAGCGCCTGATGGCCGCCGGGATTCCGGTGGTGGAGACCTGGGATCTCACGCCCACGCCGCTCGACATGCTGGTGGGCTTCTCTCATGCCGAAGTGGGGCGCGCGGTGGCCGAATTCCTGCGCGCCAAGGGGTGCAAGTCGCTCGCGGCGGTGGCCGGGGACGACGAGCGCGCAACCCGGCGGCTGGCCGCTTTCCAGGAGACGGCCCACGCCGCCGGCCTGGGCGAGGTCCAGATCGTGCGCGTGCCGGCACCCACCACGCTCAAGAGCGGGCGCGTCGCGCTGGCCGAGCTGCTGGCGCGCAGCCCCGCCGTCGACGCGGTGTTCTGCAGCTCCGACCTGCTCGCGCTCGGCGTGATGACCGAGGCGCAGTCGCGCGGCATCGCGGTGCCGGGGCGGCTGGCCGTCGTCGGCTTCGGCGACCTGGAGTTCTCGGCCGACTTGCATCCCGCGCTGACCACGGTGCGCATCGACGGCATCGCCATCGGGCGCCAAGCCGCACAGTTCATCGTCGACCGGGCCGAGGGGCGCGAGGTGACGCAGCGGGTGGTCGACGTCGGCTTCTCCATCGTGGAGCGCGAGAGCGCCTGACCCCAGGAAACGGCTGGACAAAGGACTTGACGGCGTTTACGGTAGCGCTATCATTTGGTTCTCAACAAGCTGATAGCGCTACCGCCCAAATGCGGGGCGCATATTCCAGGAGACATCGACATGAAGAAGTTCATCACCGCGCTCGCCTTCGGCGTCGCGACCACCACCACCGCCTTCGCCCAGGCCTGGCCCAGCAAGCCGGTGACGATCGTCGTGCCGTTCCCGGCGGGCGGTTCGACCGACATGGTGGGCCGCGCTCTCGGCACGAAGCTGGGCGCAAAATTCGGCCAGTCCTTCGTGGTCGACAACAAGGCGGGCGCCACCGGCACCATCGGCGCGACCTTCGTGAAGCGCGCCGCGCCCGACGGCTACACCTTCCTCGTGACCTCGCTCGGTCCGCTGGTGATCGCGCCGCACCTGATCAAGGGCATGCAATACGACCCTCTGAAGGACTTCGACCCGATCACCGTCGCCGTGCAGGCACCCAATGTGCTGGTGGTGCCGGCCAACTCGGCGATGAACAGCGTGGCCGACGTCATTGCCAACGAGAAGAAGAACCCCGGCAAGATGACCTTCGCCTCGTCTGGCAACGGATCGAGCGACCACCTGACGGCCGCATTGTTCTGGCAGCAGACCGGAACGACCGGCCTGCATGTGCCGTACAAGGGTGGCGCGCCGGCGATCACCGACTTGCTCGGCGGCCAGGTCGATGCGTCCTTCCCGAACGTCAATGCGGTCATCCAGAACATCAAGGCCGGCAAGCTGAAGGCGCTGGCCGTCACCGGTGACAAGCGCTCGCCGGTGCTCCCCGAGGTACCCACGCTGGCCGAGGCGGGCGTGAAGGGTGTCGACGTCTATTCGTGGCAGGCGCTGGTCGCGCCGAAGGGTCTGCCGGCCGACATCAAGGCCAAGGTGCACGAGGCCGCTGTCGCCGCGCTGAACGACCCGGCCGTGAAGAAGCAGTTCACCGAGATCGGGCTGGAAGTGGTGGGCAACACACCGGCGCAGTTCGCGGCCTTCCAGCAGGCGGAGTTCGACCGCTGGAAGAAGGTCATCGACACCGGAAAGATCACGGCGGACTGATGCCGCTCTCCCGACGAATCTGATTGCACTTGTTGCACGCTCCCTTTACTGTCACACCCCCGCACAAAATCATGACCGCACCCGCATCCTCCTCCACCCCTGTCATCACCGAACTGCGCGTGATCCCCGTCGCGGGCCGCGACAGCATGCTGCTCAACCTGAGCGGCGCGCACGGACCCTTCTTCACGCGCAACCTGCTGATCCTCACGGACAGTTCGGGCAACACCGGCGTCGGAGAAGTGCCGGGCGGCGAGAAGATCCGGCAGACGCTGGAGGATGCGCGTGAACTCATCGTGGGCCAGCCGCTCGGCTCGCAGCAGCGACTGGTGCAGGAGGTGCAGCGGAAGTTCGCCGACCGCGACAGCGGCGGGCGCGGCTTGCAGACCTTCGATTTGCGCATCGCGATCCATGCGGTGACGGCCATCGAATCCGCGCTGCTCGACCTGCTGGGCAAGCACCTGAACGTGCCGGTCGCGGCATTGCTCGGCGAAGGCCAGCAGCGCGAGGCGGTGGAGATGCTGGGCTATCTCTTCTTCGTCGGCGACAAGGGCAAGACCGACCTGCCTTATGCCAGCGACCCGGGCGCCGACAACGACTGGTTCCGCCTGCGCCATGAAAAGGCGATGACGCCGGACGAGATCGTCAAGCTCGCCGAGGCTGCCCATGCGCGCTACGGCTTCAACGACTTCAAGCTCAAGGGCGGCGCGCTGCGTGCCGAGGAAGAGATCGAGGCCATCGTCGCGCTGCACGAGCACTTTCCGCAGGCCCGCGTCACGCTGGACCCGAACGGTGGCTGGCTGCTCAAGGACGCGATCCGCCTCATGCGCGACATGCGCGGCGTGGTCGCCTATGCGGAAGACCCCTGCGGCGCCGAAGACGGCTTCTCGGGCCGCGAGGTCATGGCCGAATTCCGCCGTGCCACCGGCCTGCCGACGGCGACCAACATGATCGCCACCGACTGGCGCCAACTGAGCCACGCGCTCGCGCTGCAATCGGTCGACATCCCGCTGGCCGACCCGCACTTCTGGACCATGGCCGGCTCGGTGCGCGTCGCGCAGACCTGCCGCGACTGGGGTCTGACTTGGGGCTCGCATTCCAACAACCACTTCGACGTGTCGCTGGCCATGTTCACCCACGTCGGCGCCGCCGCGCCGGGCCGCGTCACCGCCATCGACACGCACTGGATCTGGCAGGACGGCCAGCGCCTGACCAAGGACCCGCTGAAGATCGAAGGCGGCCTGGTGCAGGTGCCGAAGAAGCCGGGCCTGGGCGTCGAGCTGGACATGGTCGAGGTCGAGAAGGCGCACCAGTTGTACAAGCAGCACGGCCTCGGTTCGCGCGATGATGCGATGGCCATGCAATTCCTCGTGCCGGGCTGGAAGTTCGATCCCAAGCGCCCCGCACTCGACCGCTGATTCACAACAACCCACAAGGCTCGCCACCATGAGAGAAAACCGTCTGCGCACCCTCTGGAAATCCGGCGGTGCCGCCATCAACGGATGGCTGGCCATCCCCAACAGCTTCTCGGCCGAGACCATGGCCCACCAGGGCTGGGACTCGCTGACCATCGACCTGCAACACGGCGTGGTCGACTACCAGGCCATGATCCCGATGCTGCAGGCGATCTCCACCACCAACACCGTGCCCGTGGTGCGCGTGCCCTGGCTCGACCCGAGCGCGCTCATGAAGACGCTGGACGCCGGGGCCATGGCGGTCATCTGCCCGATGATCAGCACGCGCGAAGAGGCGCAGAAGCTGGTCGCGTACACGCACTACGCGCCGCGCGGCACGCGCAGCTTCGGCCCGATCCGCGCGCTGCTCTACGGCGGCGCCGACTACGCCACGCATGCCAACGACACCATCGTGACCTTCGCGATGATCGAGACCGCACAGGCGCTGGACAACCTCGACGCGATCATGTCGGTGGAAGGGCTGGACGCGGTCTACATCGGCCCGTCCGACCTGTCGCTGGCGCTGGGCTGCCGCCCGGTGTTCGACGATGTCGACCCGAAAGCGCAGGAGGCCATCGACCACATCCTCGAACGCGCCAAGGCCCATGGCCTGGTCGCGGGCATCCACAACGGCAACCCCGAGGGCGCGATGGCCCGCATCGCCAAGGGCTTCCAGTTCGTCACCGTCAGCTCGGATGCGCGGCTCATGGCGGCGGGCTCGCAAGCCGTGCTGTCGAAGATGCGCGCCGAGCCTGTCGTCGCCACGTCCTCCGGATCCTCCACCTACTGAACCCAGAAAAAGGAACAACACATCATGAAGATCGGATTCATCGGCCTCGGCATCATGGGCGCGCCCATGGCCATGCACCTCGTCAACGCCGGCCACCAGCTCTACTACGTCAAGCGCAGCAAGGTGAATGCGGAGATCGCGGCGAGCAATGCGATTGCCTGCGCGTCGGCCAAGGAAGTCGCGCAGCAGGCCGAGGTGATCATCACGATGGTGCCGGACACCCCCGACGTGCAGGGCGTGCTGTTCGGCGAAGGCGGCGTGGCGGAAGGCCTGTCCAAGGGCAAGACCGTGATCGACATGAGCAGCATCTCGCCGATCGAGACCAAGGCCTTCGCGAAGAAGATCAGCGACCTGGGCTGCGACTACCTCGACGCGCCGGTGTCGGGCGGTGAAGTGGGCGCCAAGGCGGCGAGCCTGACCATCATGGTCGGCGGTACCGAGGAAGCCTTTGCCAAGGCCAAGCCGCTGTTCGAGCTGATGGGCAAGAACATCACGCACGTCGGCGGTGTCGGCGACGGGCAGACCACCAAGGTCGCGAATCAGATCATCGTGGCGCTGAACATCGCGGCCGTCGGCGAGGCGCTGTTGTTCGCGAGCAAGGCGGGCGCCGATCCGGCCAAGGTGCGGCAGGCGCTGATGGGCGGCTTTGCGTCGTCGCGCATCCTGGAGGTGCATGGGGAACGCATGATCAAGCGGACCTTCAATCCGGGCTTCCGTATCGGCCTGCACCAGAAGGACCTGGGCCTCGCCCTGGCCGGCGCCAAGGCGATCGGCGTGTCGTTGCCGCAGACCGCATCGGCCGCGCAACTGATGGGCACCTGCGCGGCCAATGGGTGGGATCAGCTGGACCATTCGGCGCTGGTGAAGGCGCTGGAGTTAATGGCGAAACACGAAGTCGCCCAAGGCTGACGAAGGCGCGAAGCTTTCTGCTGCGGCCGCTTCACGACTGCTGACGTGCGTGCCGGCCGCGCACCTCTTTGCCAACAACCAACAACAAGGCGGGGACAACAGACATGCAAGACGAACATCCAGCGTCCACCGAGGCGCGCCGCGGCTTTCTGAAGACGGTCGCAGGCGCGGGCCTGGCTGCGCTTGGCGGCGTGGCCGGCGCGCAGTCCTTCGACTTCAAGCCGGCGCAGCGCTACCCCGACCCGGCGGTGCTGATCCTCGACCCGAGCTTTGCGAAATACCGGATCTACAGCAGCACCGTCGAGCTGGTCGGCACCGGCATGCGCTGGGCCGAGGGGCCGGTGTACTTCCCCGAGGGCGGCTACCTGCTGTGCAGCGACATCCCGAACAACCGACTCATGAAGTTCGACGAGAAGACCGGCAAGTTCACGGTGCACAAGGAGAACGTCAACTACGCCAACGGCAACACGCGCGACCGGCAGGGGCGCCTGGTCACCTGCGAGCATTCGGTGACGCGCCGCGTGGTGCGCACCGAGAAGAATGGCCAGGTGACGGTGCTGGCCGACAAGTTCGAGGGCAAGCGCCTCAACGCGCCGAACGATGTCGTGGTGAAGTCCGACGACTCGATCTGGTTCACCGACCCGATCTTCGGCATCAACGGCGAATGGGAAGGCGCGCGCGGCACGCCCGAGCAGGCCACCACCAACGTCTACCGCATCGGTGCCGACGGGCAGATCGCCGCGATGATCACCGACCTGGTCAACCCGAACGGCCTGGCCTTCTCGCCCGACGAGAAAAAGCTCTACGTGGTCGAGTGGAAGGGCACGCCCAACCGCAGCATCTGGAGCTACGACGTGGCCGCCGACGGTGGCCTGTCGGGCAAGACCAAGCTCATCGATGCCGATGGACCCGGCTCGCTCGATGGCTTCCGGGTCGACCGCGACGGCAACCTGTGGTGCGGCTGGGGCTTCAGCGGCGCCTTCTCCCCGACCGCCACCGACGTGCCCGGCGGCATGAAGGCGCACCTGCCGCTGGCGAAGTCGGAAGACATGGACGGGGTCAAGGTGTTCAACGCGCAGGGCAAGCCGATCGGCTTCATCCGGCTGCCGGAGCGCTGCGCCAACCTGGAGTTCGGCGGGCCGAAGCGCAACCGGCTCTACATGGCGAGCAGCCATTCGCTCTACGCGCTTTATGTAGAGGCGCACGCCGCCGTCTGAAACTCGTCGCATCGCGTTACAGTTCACTGTCGTTAACTTTCGACGGTGAAGGAGTCGGCGTGAAGAAGTGGTTCGTGTCGGTGCTGCTGGCGGGCGCCGGGGCTGGGGCCTGCGCCACGGGAACGACCTGGTTCACGGTGGTGGGCAACCCGATCGATCCGAAGGTCGACACGGTGGAGGTCGACCCCGTTGCCATCACGACCGCGGGCGGCGTCAAGAACATGTACATGCGGGTCAATCGGTCGAAGCAGCGCCTCAACTGGGACAAGCTGCCCTACCGCTCCTACGAGGCCCGTATTGCCTTCGACTGCAACGCGAAGAAAGGCGACTACATGATCGCCACTTTCTACCCGGAGCCGCTCTGGACCGGCCTGCCGGTGATCACGACCGACTACTCCGACGCGCCCAAGCCGCTGCAACTGCGCGACATGGAGCCGAACCCGACCGACCGGATCATCCGCGCCGCGTGCCGCCCGAGCGAGCCGCGCAAGGCGTCATGAAGCGTTCGTAGGCCGCAGCCCACACCCTTTCGCGTCGCCACGCGCGAGCACGAATCGGCACCCCCGCCTACGATGGACGGGCCATGACCGAGCCGTCGCCCCACACTTCAGCCTCGCGCCCCGGCGACCTCGTCGTGGCGCGGCCCGAGGGGTTGTACTGCCCGCCCGGCGATTTCTACATCGACCCCTGGCGCCCGGTGGCGCGTGCCGTCATCACGCATGCGCACTCGGACCATGCGCGCGTCGGGCATGGCCACTACCTGGCGCAGACCGACAGCGAAGGCATCCTGCGCACGCGATTGGGCAACGACATCCACCTGCAGACGCTGGCCTATGGCGAGGCGATCACGCACCACGGCGTGCGCGTCTCGCTGCATCCGGCCGGCCATGTGCTGGGCTCGGCGCAGGTGCGGCTGGAACATGGCGGGCGCGTGTGGGTGGCCTCGGGTGACTACAAGACCGAGCCCGATGGCACCTGTCCGCCCTTCGAGCCGCTGCCTTGCGACACCTTCATCACCGAGTCCACTTTCGGCCTGCCGATCTACCGTTGGCCGACGCAGTCCATGCTGTTCGCGGAGATCGACGACTGGTGGCGGCGCAATGCGCAGGAGGGGCGCGCGTCGGTGCTGTTCTGCTATGCCTTCGGCAAGGCCCAGCGCATCCTGCATGGGGTGGATGCGTCGATCGGGCCGATCGTCGTGCATGGCGCGGTCGAGCCCTTGAATGCGGTGTACCGCGCGGCCGGCGTGGCGCTGCCGCCGACGGTGCGCGTGACCGATCCCGGAGTGGACGCGCAGATGCTGAAGCGCGTGCTGGTGCTGGCGCCGCCGTCTGCACAGGGCACGCCGTGGATTCGGCGCTTCGGCGCGTATGCCGATGCCTTTGCCAGCGGCTGGATGCAGTTGCGCGGGACGCGGCGTCGGCGCGGCGTGGACCGGGGCTTCGTCATGAGCGATCACGCGGATTGGCCTGGCCTGCAGCAGGCCATTGCCGGCACGGGGGCGGAGCGCGTGCTGGTGACGCATGGCAGCGTCGCGGTGATGGTGCGCTGGCTGACCGAGAACGGGCTTGATGCGCAGGGCTTCAAGACCGAGTACGGCGATGAGGATGTGGCGGACAGGGCGGAGGCGGCGGACGGCTCTGGCGCGGGATCGGACTTGGCCGGACGCGAAGGTTCCGCGAAGGACGCGAAAGAACAGCCATGAAAAGATTCGCGGCGCTGTATCGCGAGCTGGACGCGACCACGGCCAGCCTCGGCAAGCAGGCCGCACTGCAACGCTACCTGCGCGAAGCACCGCCGCAGGACGCCGCCTGGGCCGTGTACTTCCTGGCGGGTGGCAAGCCGCGGCAACTGGTGCCGGTGAAGCTGCTGCGACTGCTCGCGCAAGAAGCCGCGGGCTTGCCTGAGTGGCTCTTCGATGAGAGCTACGAAGCGGTCGGCGATCTGGCCGAGACGATCGCGCTGCTGCTTCCGCCACCCACCGAGCAACACGAGCTCGGCTTGGCCGCATGGGTCGAGCAGCACCTGCTGCCCTTGCGCAAGACCGCGCCGGAGCAACTCGCCGATGCGCTGCGCGCCCAGTGGCGACAGCTCGCGCCCGACGAGCGGCTGGTGTACTTCAAGCTCATCACGGGCGCCTTCCGCGTCGGCGTGTCGAGGCTGCAGGTGACGCAGGCGCTCGCGGCCGTCGGTGGCGTCGATGCCAAGCGTGTGGCGCAACGCCTGATGGGCTACACGCACATCGGCGGGCAACCGGCGGCACAGGACTATGCTGCGCTGATCGCGCCCGAGAGCGATGGCGAGCAGAACCAGAAGACCAGCGGCCAGCCCTATCCCTTCTTCCTGGCGCATCCGTTCAACGTCGAGCTCGCGCAATTCGGTGCGCTGCTCGGCCCGCCCGCCGACTGGATCGTCGAGTGGAAGTGGGACGGCATCCGCGCGCAGCTCGTCAAGCGTGCCGGCGCCGTGTGGCTGTGGTCGCGTGGCGAGGAACTGGTGACCGACCGCTTCCCCGAACTCGCGACGATGGGCGAGGCGCTGCCGGACGGCACGGTGCTCGACGGCGAGATCGTGGTCTGGCGTGAAGACAGGGTGCAGCCCTTCGCCGAACTCCAGCGCCGCATCGGTCGCAAGACGCTGGGCGCGAAGCTGCTGCGCGAGATCCCGGTGGTGCTGCTCGCCTACGACATCCTCGAATGGCAAGGCCGCGACCTGCGCGCGATGCCGCAGGACGAACGCCGTGCGCTGCTCGACGAACTTGTTGCCGATGTGCGGCATCCCCAGCTCATCGCGAGCCCGATGCTGACCGGCACGGACTGGACCGATCTCGCGCGCCAGCGCGAAGCCGCCCGCGCGATGGGCGTCGAAGGGATGATGCTGAAGCAGCGCCGTGCGGCCTACGGTGTGGGACGCACCAAGGATGTTGGCACTTGGTGGAAATGGAAGATCGACCCGCTGAGCGTCGATGCGGTGCTGATCTATGCGCAGCGCGGCCATGGTCGGCGCGCCAGCCTCTACAGCGACTACACCTTCGCCGTGTGGGACGGGCCGCCGGGGCAGGAGGATCGCAAGCTGGTGCCCTTTGCCAAGGCGTACTCGGGACTGACCGACGCGGAGATGGCGCGCGTCGATGCGGTGATCCGCAAGACCACCATCGAGAGCTTCGGGCCGGTGCGCAGCGTGCGGCCGACGCTGGTGTTCGAGCTGGGCTTCGAAGGGATTGCGCGCAGCACGCGGCACAAGAGCGGGATCGCGGTGCGCTTTCCGCGGATGTTGAGGTGGCGGGAGGACAAGTCGGTGGAGGAGGCGGATACGTTGGAGACCCTGGCGGCGTTGTTGCCTGGTGGGGACGGGGACAGCCCTCATCCCGACCTTCTCCCAGAGGGAGAAGGAGCAAGTCCGTGAAGACGGCGGATCTCGTTGCATGGTTTGCTTCGCGCGGGTGGAAGCCGTTCGCGTTCCAACGCGAGGTGTGGAAGGCCATCGGCGAAGGGCGCTCGGGCCTGCTGCACGCCACCACCGGCGCGGGCAAGACCTATGCGGTGTGGCTCGGCGCGTTGAAGGCGTTTGGCGTCGCGGCGGATGCGAAGTCCTCACGTCCGCTCGCGAAAAGGACAGCCCCGCCGCTCACCGTGCTGTGGATCACCCCGATGCGTGCGCTCGCCGCCGACACGCTGCGTGCCTTGCAACAGCCGCTCGAAGTGCTGCAACCCGACTGGACCGCCGGCGCACGCAGCGGTGACACACCCACCGGCGAGCGCAGCGCGCAGAACCTGCGTCTGCCCTCCGTGCTGGTCACCACGCCCGAGAGCCTCTGCGTCATGCTCTCGCGCGCCGATGCCCGCGACGTGCTCGGCACCTTGAGAATGGTCGTGGTCGACGAGTGGCACGAGTTGCTCGGCAACAAGCGCGGCGTGCAGGTGCAGCTTGCGTTGGCCCGCCTGCGTCGCTGGAACCCGGCGCTCTGCGTCTGGGGCATGTCCGCCACGCTCGGCAACCTGCCCGAGGCCATGCACACGCTGCTCGGCAACCGGCAGGACGGCGTGATCGTGCAAGGCCAGGTGCCCAAGCAACTCGTCATCGATTCCTTGCTGCCCGGCCGTGCCGAACGCTTCCCGTGGGGCGGACACCTTGGCCTCACGATGCTGCCGCAAGTCATCGAGGAAGTGGCGAACAGCAGCACCACGCTGGTCTTCACCAACACGCGTTCGCAGGCGGAGATCTGGTACCAGGCGATGCTCGAAGCCAGGCCCGAGTGGGCGGGCGTCATCGCGTTGCACCACGGCTCGCTGGACCGCGCAGTGCGCGAATGGGTGGAGGCCGGGTTGAAGAATGGCGAGTTGCGCGCGGTAGTCTGCACCTCGAGCCTGGACCTGGGCGTCGACTTCCTGCCGGTCGAACGCGTGCTGCAGATCGGCTCACCCAAGGGCGTCGCGCGCCTGCTGCAACGCGCCGGGCGATCGGGCCACGCGCCGGGCCGGCCGTCGCGCATCACGGTCGTGCCGACGCACAGCATCGAGATGGTCGAAGGCGCCGCGGCCCGGGCCGCGGTGGCGGACGGCCACATCGAGGCGCGCAGCACGCCGGTGCAGCCGCTCGACGTGCTGGTGCAGCACCTGGTCACCGTGGCGCTCGGCGGCGGGTTCCGGCCCGACGACCTGTACGACGAAGTGCGCGAGACCGCGGCGTACAAGGACCTGGGCCGCGAGAGCTGGGACTGGTGCCTGTCCTTCGTCGCGCAAGGCGGCCCGTCGCTCGCGGCCTACCCGGACTACCACCGCGCCGTGCCGGACGCCGAGGGCATCTGGCGCGTGCCCGATGCGCGGCTCGCGCGGCGTCATCGCATGAACATCGGCACCATCGTCAGCGATGCGAGCATGGCGGTGCAGTACGTCGGTGGCGCGAAGCTCGGCAGCGTCGAGGAGAGTTTTGTGGCGCGCATGAAGCCGGGCGACTGCTTCCTCTTTGCCGGCCGTGTGCTGGAACTGGTGCGCATCCGGGAGATGACGGCCGGGGTGCGCCGCGCGAGCGGCAAGCGGCCGGTGGTGCCGCGCTGGGGCGGTGGCCGCTTTCCCTTGACGACCACGCTGGCCGACGCCGTGGTGCGGCAACTCGCGGAAGCCGGCGAGGGCCACTACGCATCGCCGGAGCTGCAATGCGTGCGCCCGCTGCTGGAACTGCAACAGCAATGGTCCGCCTTGCCCACGCCGCAAACGCTGCTCGCCGAAATGCTCGCGACACGCGAAGGCTCGCACCTGTTCCTCTACCCCTTCGCGGGCCGGCAGGTGCACCTGGGCCTGGCCAACCTCATCGCCTGGCGCGTCGCGCAGCATGCACCGCGCACCTTCTCGATCGCGGTCAACGACTACGGCTTCGAACTGCTGAGTGCGACCGAGGTCGACTGGCCCGTGCTGCTGCCGCAAGTGCTCGCGCCCACCGACGAAACGACCCTGCTGCACGAGGTGCTGGAGAGCCTCAACGCCAGCGAACTCGCGCAACGGCGCTTCCGCGAGATCGCGCGTGTGTCGGGCCTGATCTTCCAGGGCTATCCCGGCGAGAAGCGCAGCAACAAGCAACTGCAGGCCTCGTCCTCTCTGTTCTGGGAGGTGTTCCGCAAGTACGACCCGCAGAACCGCCTGCTGCTGCAGGCCGAGCAGGAACTGCTGGCGCAGGAACTGGAGATCACCCGCTTGCGCGCCAGCCTCGCGCGTATCGCGATGCAGCAACTGGTGATGAAGACGCTGGCGCGGCCCACGCCGTTCTCGTTCCCGCTCATGGTCGAACTGTTCCGCGAGAAGCTCAGCAACGAGAGCGTGGCCGACCGCATCGCGCGCATGGTCGAGCAACTGGAAAAGGCCGCGGGCGGCGCGGTGCCGATGGGGGACGTAGAACGGGTGAAGAAGACGCTGGCGTTTGGGCAGGAGAACGCGGCATTGCGAGGCGGCGAGCGGGTGGGGAGGGTGCGTCGGGAGCGCAAGGCTTCGCGGCCATTGCCGCCGTTGTGATGCGGGCGCTCTGACGACCCGTAGTGCGCACACACCCGGGTGCATGCTTTCGTTGCCGTTGCCCCCGCAGAAACCCGAGGCTATAAACACCCATGGACGACACGCTCGATCTGCACAGGGAAGTGACCGGTTTCTTCGACGCATTCGTCGTGGCGTTCAGCACTTTCGACGGCCGCCAGGTGGCGCGGCTCTATCGGGCGCCGTATCTTGCCGTCCAGAGCGACGGTAGCGCCGTCTGCTTCCAGACGCAGGCGGAAGTCGAGGCGTACTTCCAGATGATGGTCGAGGACTACAGCGGCAAAGGATGCCACTCCGGCCGGTTCTCCGACCTGACGGTGACGCCGCTGGGCGGCAAGGCCGTGGTGGCCAGCGTCACCTGGCACATCGGCGGCGCGAACGGCGAAACCCTTGCGACCTGGCGCGAGTCGTACAACCTGGTTCGCATCGGCACGGACGGCCTGTTGTACGTGGTCGCGTCCGTCGACCACGCGAAGTAGCGATCCACCGAAATCCTGACACGTTCATACGACCTTGCGGCCCTGCGCTGGGCGACAAAGGCTGACGCGATCCACGGTCGCTCGCTGCAACCATTGCGCTTGAACACCTATTCAAGCCCTTTGGAGAAGACCCCATGAACAAGAAGATCCTGCTCGCTCTCGTCGCGTCCCTGAGCATGCTGAGCGCCGGTGCGCAAGTCGGCAAGGCTGCATCCGAAGCCACCGACGCGGCCCAGCACAAGATCGACCAGAAGCGCGCGGACAGCGACGCGAAGAAGAGCGGCCCGTTCGGCAAGGCGGTCAACAACGTCAAGTCGAGCTATCACAAGAACCAGTCGAAGAACTCTGCGGACAAAGCGAAGAACTCCTTGAAGAACGCGCTGTAGTCGCCGCCCCGGACCGGAGGCGCTGGCTCAGCGCCCTTCGTTCGCCTTCACCCAACGCACGATATCGGCCGCGCCCATCGCGCCGGCCTGCCGCGCGATCTCGCGCCCACCCCGGAAGAGGGCAAGCGTCGGGATGCTGCGGATGTTGAATCGCGCACCCAGGTTCCGCACCGCCTCGGTATCGACCTTGGCCACGCGCACATGCGGCTCCAGTTCCGCCGCGGCTTGCTCATAGCCCGGCGCCATCTGCCGGCACGGGCCGCACCAGGGCGCCCAGAAGTCGACCAGCACCGGGATCTCGTTGCGCGCAATGTGGCGGTCAAAGGCTGCTTCGTCCAGCGCCGCCGAGTGCGACGTGAACAGCGGCTGATGGCACTTGCCGCAATCCGGTGCGCTACCCAGTTGTGCGTCGCGTACGCGGTTGGTGGTGTGGCAATGCGGGCAGACGATGTGGCGTGAAGGCGATTCGGTCATGGTCCGGAACTGGGGATGCGTCGGCCTATTGCAAGCCTCAACTCCGGTCGCGCGGAATGGCGTAGGTGCCGACCACATGCGCGACCGGGTCGTCCAGCCCCTCGGAATAGAGGTTCACCTCGCCCACCGCCAGTGTCCTTCCCAGCTTGATGAGCTTGCAGTGGCCGATGATGGCCCGATCGGCCGAAGGCTTGCGCAGGAAGTTGATGTTGAGGCTGGTGGTGACCGCCAGCGGCACGATGCCGATCTCTCCCAGGATGGCCACGTACAGCGCCACGTCTGCGACGGTCATCAGCACCGGGCCGGACACCGTGCCGCCCGGCCGCAATTCGGCGCTGCCGATGGGATGCCGGAGGGTGGCGGACATGTTGCCCACGGACTGCACGGTCCATGTGGCGTGCGGAAACTCGGAGGCGAGGAAGCTGGCGATCTCGGTCACTGACGGCATGAAAGTCCTTCGGATATCGCTGCCATCCTAACCAGCGCCTGGACGCAGACACCGTCGCTACGACTTGCCAGTGTCGTCGGGCGGCGCGCCGAACTGCGCGAGCACCTGCGCCTCCGTGAGCATGGGCGTCTCGTTGGCCAAGCCGTAGTACGCGGGCTTGTTGTCGATGTAGATCTGGCTGATCAGCTGGAAGTCGGTGGACTCGAAAACGCCCGCGGGGACGAAGTATTCGCCCGTCGGCAGGAGCTTGTAGTAAAGGTGCGTTCCGCATCGCTTGCAGAAGGCCCGCTCCGCCCAGTCCGACGAGGCGAAGACCGCAATCTGCTCGGTGCCGGTGAAGGTGACGTCGGTCCCGCAGTGCACCGCCAGCATCGGGCCGCCGCCCCAGCGGCGGCAGAAGCCGCAATGACAGACACCGATGTCCCTGGCATCCGGCGAGGTGATGGTGACCGCACCGCAAAGGCATTGACCGTGCATCGTTTTTCTCTCCTTCACGTGACGGTGTTCTTCGGCGGGTTGTTGGCGAACCATTCGGCAATGCCCGGCATCATGGGTTCGAAGGGCCCCGGTGCCGAGAAGTTGAGGACGCCGGCGCGAACACTGCCCCGGTTTTCGAAGTCGTGCGTGGTGCCGCCGGGCACGAGCACGAAGGCGCCCTTCGGGCAGTCGAACCATTCCTCGCCCACGCGCAGGCTCATCACGCCTTCGATGACGTAGAACAGATCGTCCTCGTCATGCGAGTGGGCGCCGGGCCCTTGGGTGGTCGGCTCGAGCCACCATTCCGAGACCGAGTAGCGCGAATCCGTTTCCGCTTCGTCGGCCTTGAACACGGCCGAGATGCGGCCCATCGGATAGGCGCGGCCCTGGCCTGGGGCCAGGATCACCGGCTTGCGTGGCGATGCAACGGGATGGCTCATGCGGACTCCTCACGTGGATCTGCGAGCGGCGGATGCTTGACGCATCGCGTCGATTTACGCGTCGCGGCCATGCGCTGTCAAGAAGCCGAAGCCGCGTGGGGCCATTCGGCGGGGGATCTCGACGGCCTACAGCGGCGGCCGCCGCTGGTTGACCCACCGTTGCACCGACGGTTGCTGCCATTGCCGCGCCGCATACGCCTCGAGCCGGGATGGCACGGAATCGCCGCCAAGGACAAGCCGGTTGAGCATCAGCGCAAGGTCCACGTCGGCGATGCACCATTGGTCGAACAGGTGCTCGGCGCCGTCTTGCAACAAGGATTGCGCGGCGGTGTACAGCTTGGCCGCGGCCTCTTTCGCCGCCGGGGAGAGCGGCGGCGCCTTGGCGCCGTAAAACACGACCTCCGTGGGGCGTTCCTGCCGCACCGGCATCAGGTCGCTGCGCAGCCAGGCCTGGACCTGCCGCGCTCGCGCCCTGCTGCGGGGCTGTGTGGGATACAGGCGTGGACCTTCGAACTCCTCGTCGATGTATTCCGTGATCGCCGACGATTCCGACAAGGCAAAGCCGTCGTGAACCAGGGTGGGCACGCGCTGCGTGAGCGACAGGCCGGCGAAGCCCGCGGCATGCTGTTCCCGCGCGCCGAGGTCCACGGTGCTCATGTCGAATGCCAGACCCTTCTCGTGGAGCGCGACGAACACGGACATCGCGTAGGGGCTCGCGAACTGCGAATCGACATGGAGGTGGAGGGTCGTCATGCGGTGTGGGGCTTATTCAGGCGTATGGCAGACGGCTTCGATGTTGTGCCCATCCGGATCGCGCACGAAGGCGCCGTAGTAGTTCGGGTGGTAGTGCGGCCGCAGTCCCGGTTTGCCATTGTCCGTGCCGCCCGCGGCCATGGCCGCTTCGTAGAAGGCGTCTACCTGGGCGCGCGTGTCGACGCGAAACGCCACGTGGATCGGCGGGACGTTCGCGCCGCCGCTGGCGATCCAGAAGTCGGGCTTGGGCGCAACGCCGAAGCCGGCGGCGTCGCCGTGTCCCGTGAGGGCGGCCGGGACTTCCATCAACAGCCCGTAGCCGATGGGCGCGAGCGCCTGGGTGTAGAAAGCCTTGCTTCTCGCGAAGTCGCTGACGGAAATGCCTGTGTGGTCGATCATGAAACTCCTCCGTGTGCCGATGGCATCTGTTTGCGATGGGCCATCGTAACCAGCGCTGTCGCCCGCTCCAAGTGCGTGTGCAGCCCCCTCGTTTCCGTCCGATCCATGCGCCCCAATCCCCGCCGTCCGGGCGATGCGACCCCAATCCCCTTACATTGACGCCTGACGAATGCCAGCCTCCCCCGGAAGAATCGAATGACCGATGACCAGCGCCAGTTCCTGAACCCCTACCGGCACGGCTTCGCCCGCGTGGCCGTGGCCGTGCCGCGCAACCGCGTGGCCGACCCGGTGTTCAATGCGGCCGAGGCAATCAAGCTCTATCGCGAGGCCGCATTGAACGGAGCGGTCGTCGTCGCCTTCCCGGAGCTGGGCCTGTCGGCCTACACCTGCGATGACCTGTTCCACCAGGCGGCCTTGCTCGACGCCTGCGAGCTTGCGCTGCAACAGGTGGTCGAGGCCTCGGCCTCCATCGGCGCGGTGGCCATCGTCGGGCTGCCGCTGCGGGTCGACCATCGGCTGTTCAACTGCGCGGCCGTGGTCGCGGGCGGCAAGTTGCTCGGCGTGCTGCCCAAGACCTACCTGCCCAACTACGGCGAGTTCTACGAGGGCCGCCAGTTCAATGCCGCCGATGCCGCGCTGGCCACGGATTTCGACTGGCACGGGGAGCGCATTCCTTTCGGCGCGGACCTGCTGTTCCAGTGCCGCCAGATCCCTCTGCTCAAGCTGCATGTGGAGATCTGCGAGGACGTGTGGGTGCCGATCCCGCCGTCGAGCTATGCCGCGCTGGCCGGTGCGACGGTGCTGGTGAACCTGTCGGCCTCGAACATCACGATCGGCAAGTCGGCCTACCGGCATCAACTGGTGAGCCTGCATTCGGCGCGCTGCCTGGCCGCCTACCTCTATTCATCGGCCGGCATCGGCGAATCCACCACTGATCTGGCCTGGGACGGCCAGGGCCTGATCTACGAAAGCGGCGAGATGCTGGCCGAAAGCGAGCGCTTCAGCAACAGCTCGCACATCGTCGCGGCCGACGTGGACCTGGAGCGCGTCTCGCGCGAGCGCATGCGGCAGAACTCCTTTGGCGTGTCGGTGCAGAAGCACAAGGCGCAACTGGCAACGTGGCGCACGGTGCAATTCGACGTGACGGTGCCCGCGCAGGTACCGCAAGGTCTGCTGCGCAAGGTGGAGCGCTTCCCCTACGTGCCGGCCAATGCGAGGACGCGCGACGAGCGCTGCCACGAGGTCTTCAACATCCAGGTGCAGTCGCTGGTGCAGCGCATGGAAGCGACCGGCATCAAGAAGCTGGTCATCGGCGTCTCCGGCGGCCTCGACTCCACGCACGCCCTGATGGTCTGCGCGCAGGCCATGGACCGGCTGAAGCTGCCACGCGCCAACATCTTGGCCTACACCATGCCCGGCTTCGCGACCAGCGAGCGCACGCTGTCGCAGGCCCACAAGCTCATGGCCGCGACCGGCTGCACCGCGCAGGAAATCGACATCCGCCCGAGCTGCCTGCAAATGCTGAAGGACCTCCAGCACCCGCATTCGGACGACGCACCGAAGTACGACATCACCTTCGAGAACGTGCAGGCCGGCGAGCGCACCAGTCACCTGTTCCGGCTGGCCAACCTGCACAACGGCATCGTGGTCGGCACCGGCGACCTGAGCGAACTGGCGCTGGGCTGGTGCACCTACGGCGTGGGCGACCACATGTCGCACTACAACGTGAACGCCAGCGTGCCCAAGACGCTCATCAAGCATCTGGTGCGCTGGGTGGCCGACACGGGCCAGATCGGCAGCGACGGCAGCGACGTGCTGCGCGCCATCCTCGACACCGAAGTCAGCCCGGAGCTGATCCCGTCCACGCCCGGCGCCGACCAGCCGAGCCAGAAGACCGAGGACACCATCGGCCCGTACGAGTTGCAGGACTTCCACCTCTACTACACGCTGCGCTACGGCTTCCGTCCGACCAAGGTGGCCTTCCTCGCGTACACGGCCTGGCACGACCGCACCCTGGGCGCCTGGCCCGACGATTCGCACGAACTCGTGCGCAATGAATACGGGTTGGGCGACATCAAGCGCCACCTCGGCACCTTCCTCTGGCGCTTCTTCAAGACCAGCCAGTTCAAGCGCTCCTGCGTGCCGAACGGGCCGAAGGTGGGCTCGGGCGGCTCGCTGTCCCCGCGCGGCGACTGGCGCGCACCGAGCGATTCGGAAGCCGAGGTGTGGCTGGCCGAACTCAAGCGCGTGCCGGGCGAATGAGCCCACCCTGGCGCCTCCGAGCGGGCGCCGGGGCGCAAGAGAGGCTTCGCCGCCCCGAGGACATTCGCTCTTTGCGACACTCCTTGGACACCGCGCCCATGTCCGTCTCCACATCCGAACCCTCGCCCTGCCAGGTCCAATGGGCGGGCGAATCCCTCTGGCTCCTGCCCGAACGCGCCCTCTGGTGGCCGGCCGGCCGCACGCTGTTCGTGGCCGACTTGCACCTCGGCAAGGCCGCGACCTACCGCGCGTTGGGCCAGCCGGTGCCGGGCGGCACCACACGGCAGAACCTGGCGCGACTCGACCACCTGATTGCGCGCCACGTGCCGGCACGGATCGTGTTTCTCGGCGACTTCCTGCATGCCGCGCAGGCCCGCACCGTGCTCGCCGCGGTGGAAGCCTGGCGCGCCGGCCATGCGGCCATCGACATGACGCTGGTGCGCGGCAACCACGACAGCCGCGCCGGCGATCCGCCCGAGGCACTCCTCATCGACTGCGTCGACGAGCCCTGGCTGCTCGGCCCCTTCGCCTGCTGCCACCATCCGCAGTCGCACCCCACGCATTTCGTGCTGGCCGGGCACCTGCATCCGGTATGCAAGTTGCATGGGCGTGGACGCGACAGTTTGCGCTTACCCTGCTTCGTGAGCGAGCCGGACCGCGCTATCCTGCCTGCGTTCGGGGAGTTCACTGGCGGCTGGCTCATGGAAGCAATGCCGCACCGGCGATTTCATGGCGTCGGTGGCAACAACGTATGGACGTTGCCGGCAATTTAGCTTCAGACCTCGATGTTGTTCGACCATCCTTCCTTCGCTGCACCCGACCTGCGCGAACGCGCCGCCCGACTGCTGATCGCGTCGGCGCCCATGACCCAGCTCACCCTGGCCGACGCGATGATCATCGTGGACTCGATGGAACCCGTCTTCGTCACCATCGGCACGGTGGTGATGGAGGAGGGCGAGACCGAGGACACCGGCTACATGGCGCTGGTGCTCGAAGGCGAGCTGCGCGCCGAAAGCGGCAACGGCATCGTCGGCGAGAAGATGGTCATCTCGATGATCGGCCCCGGCAGCCTGCTCGGCGACATGGGTGCCATCGACGGCTCGCCCCGCTCGGCCACCTGCACCGCGCTCACCGACGTCAAGCTGGCCATCCTGTCGAGCGCCATGCTGCTGGCGCTGATCGACTCGCACCCGGCTGTCGCGGCGCGGCTGCTGCTGGCCATCTGCACCGGCATGTCGACGCGGCTGCGCGAGAACAACCGCAGGTTGCTCGCGCTGTCGAACGTCAGCCGTGCGGTGCAAAAGGAGCTGGACGCGACCCACGCGGTGAATCGCCGCCTGCTGGGCGCCTGACGAACCCCATTCCTGTGCGACCTTTCCCAAAGTGATGACGGGCGTTTCTGAAAGCGCTGCCTCGCCGTTGGCCTGGGGGCCGGACGAGGGGACACTCCTTGTCGCGGCGCCAGTTTCGCGTTTCCCGATTTCCCGATTCCCATGCATTCCCCATCGATCAGACCCGTCTTCAAGCGACGCTGGATTCCCGTCGTCCTCGCCCTCGCGATCACGCTCACATGCACGCTCTTCGCCATGACCGCCAAGGCCACCGCCTCCGCGGACGGCTGCCAGCCGCGCGCGAGTGCCAAGCACAGCAAGTTCAAGCGTGCCGCGCCGAAGTGCACATCGCAGATGGCAGCGCAGCGCTCCACCGGAGGCGACACGAAGTCGGCAGCGGCCAAAGTTTCGAATGCCAGCGAGCGCGTGGCAGTTGCCGCCGCGCTGACGAAGGGGCCAGGGAAGAATCAGTGAGCAGGCGCCGCCTTCGATGACGGCATCTGCAGGTGTCCGGATGTCGCGCTGTCGAGAACGCGCCCGGCTACTTCACGTCAGCCGCAATCCGGGCCAGCGCGCCGCATAGTCCGCCGCCTTGCGCAGGTAAAGCGCCCGGTGGTTGCACAGCGCATTGGGCGCCAGCATGCCGTCGTAGATCGCGTCAAGCCCGTGCGGCGCATACAGCGTCGGCCCGTCCAGTCCAGGCTGCAATGCCACGCAGGTGCCGGCCACCAGGAAGCGATCGATGCCGTCGCGGGCAGAGGCCAGCACCGGATAGTCATGCCCGAACCAATCGGCGTACCAGGTGTGGACACGCGCCTGGTTCTTCGCCTCGACCACGATGCCACGGTCCTCGAACAGGGCTTGCACGCGCATGCCCACGGCTTGCTCCGCGGCTTCCGACAGGTCACTGCCATCGAAATAGAACAGGTCGTAGTCGCGGATGCCATCCGTCGGCGCGCGGCCGGCGCGCAGGTTCCACACGGTCTGGAACAGGCAGCCCGCGACCAGCCATGCATCGGGCAGCGCGAGCGCCGGCATGCGCTCCAGGATGACGCGGTTGTGATCGTTGCGCAGCACTTCCTCGATGAAGCGTGCCGCTTGTCCCGGCGGCGCCTTCACAGGATCACGGGCGCGTCGGGCAGTTCGTTGCGGGCGGCTGCGTCCGGCGCACTCGGGAAGTGTTCGACGAGCAGGGCCGACACTTCCTCCAGCGCCTGCGTCAGTCCATCCTCGAAGCGGCCTTCCCGGAACGCCGCACCCATGCGCCTGGTCATCGCGGCCCATTCGGCATCGTCGACATGCGCATCGATGCCGCGGTCGGCCACGATCTCGATCGCGTGCTCGGCCAGCAGCAGGTAGACCAGCACGCCGTTGTTGTGCTCGGTGTCCCACACGCGCAGCTTGCCGAACAGCATGATCGCGCGCTGCCGCGCCGGCGCATCGCGCCACAGGTAGGACATCGGCAGGCCGGCCTCGACGCAGATGCGGATCTCGCCCGTGTGCCGATGCTCGCTGGCCGCGACGCGGCGCGTGAGGCGCTCCAGCATGTCCTGCGGCAGCACGCGCCGCACCTGCGCCTCGTCGAGCCAGCGATGGCGCCAGATACGCCCGAGCCTGGAGAAGAAATCGGCCATGCCTACCAGTCCCCCGAGGCGCCGCCGCCGCCAAAGTCGCCACCCCCGCCGGAGCTGAATCCGCCGCCCGACGAGCCGCCGCCAAATCCGCCGCCACCACCTCCGAACCCGCCGCCAAAGCCTCCACCGAGGCCGCCGCCAAAGCCGCCGCGCCGCCCACCGCCCAATGAAGGCAAGCCGATCGCACCCGACATCAGCGTGAACACCAGCGCCACGATGCCCGCGATCACCGCCAGCACGATGCTCGACGTGATCACCATCGCGACCACGCCCGCACCCACGCCGGTGGCCAGCGGCCCCAGCTTGCTGCCGAGGATCGAGCGCGCCACGCGCCCGACCACCAGCACGCCGAAGAAGAGGAAGATGCCCAGCTCACCCCAGTCCATGTCGCCGACATGAAAGCCGCCGTCGCTCTGGCCGCTGCCCGCGACCGTCGGCTCGGGCAGGGCCTCGCCATTGATGCGCGCGATGAGTTGGTCGGTCGCCGCGCTGAGCCCGCCCGCGAAATCGTTGTTGCGGAAACGCGGCTTCATCTCGTTGTCGATGATGCGCGCCGCGGCCAGGTCCGGCACCGCGCCTTCGAGCGCCTTGGCCACCTCGATGCGCATCTTGCGGTCGTCCTTGGCCACGATCACCAGCACACCGTCGCCGACATCCTTGCGGCCGATCTTCCAGGTGCTGGCCACGCGGTACGCATAGCTCGCGATGTCCTCGGGCGCGGTGGTCGCGACCATCAGCACGACGATCTGCGAGCCCTTCTTCTGCTCGAAGCCGGCGAGCTTGGCTTCGAGCACCTGGCGTTGCGTGGCATCGAGCGTGTTGGTCTGGTCGATCACGCGCGCCGTGAGCGCGGGCACCGGCTGGACGTTCTGCGCGAACGCCGTGCCGAGCGCAAGCATCCACAAGAAGAGGGCGGCCAGGACGCGTTTCATCGGTGCCGCCGTCAAACGTTCACGACCGGACCGTGACTACTTCTTTTCAAAGTCGACTTTGGGCGGCTTCGAAATCTCGGCCTCGTTCTCGACCGAGAAGCTCGGCTTCGGCGGATAACCAAAGATCTTCGCCGTGATGTTGGTCGGGAAGCTGCGTGCCAGCACGTTGTACTGCTGCACCGTCTTGATGTAGTTGTTGCGGGCCACGGTGATGCGGTTCTCGGTGCCTTCCAGCGTCACGCGCAGGTCGCGGAAGGCCTGGTTGGCCTGCAATTGCGGGTACTTCTCCGCCACCACCATGAGCCGCGACAACGCGCCCGACAGTTCGCCCTGCGCCTGCTGGAATTTGTTGAAGGCCTCGGGGTTGTTCAGCGTCTCGGGCGTGACCTGGATCGACGTGGCCTTGGCCCGCGCCTCGACCACCTTGGTCAGCGTGTCCTGCTCGAAGTTGGCCTCGCCCTTCACGCTGGCCACGATGTTGGGGACCAGGTCCGCGCGGCGCTGGTACTGGTTCAGCACCTCGCTCCAGGCCGACTTGCTGCTCTCGTCGAGCGTCTGGAAATCGTTGTAGCCGCAGCCCGTCAACGACAGGGCCACCATGATCATGAACAGCCAGCGTTTCATCGTTCGTTCCTTCCTGCAAGACAAGGCGGCGACGGTAGCATAGATGCCATGGTGGTCGATACTTTTGAAGCGCTCAAGGCCGCAGGGCGCGAGGTGCCTTCACCCGCGCGTACGGCCACCCCGACCTTGCTGCTGGCCGGCGCCACGGGGGCACTGGGCAATGAACTGCTCAACCGCATGGCCGGGTCGCAGCGCCATGCGCGGCTCCTGCTGCTCGCGAAGGAGCCGATCACCGACGGCCTGCGCGGTGTCGAGTCCTTGCAGGTGCCCGCCGTGCCGATCGCGCAATGGCCCCTGTGCGCGGCCGATGT
The DNA here is from genome assembly GCF_037889955.1 of Variovorax robiniae. Taxonomy (NCBI): domain Bacteria; kingdom Pseudomonadati; phylum Pseudomonadota; class Betaproteobacteria; order Burkholderiales; family Comamonadaceae; genus Variovorax; species Variovorax robiniae. The sequence continues at coordinate 12,159 of NZ_JBBKZS010000022.1, read as the reverse complement.
GGCGCTGGTGTCTTTCGATCCGCCCCGGCTCTTTCACGACCGCGAACGCGCGCTGTGGACGCCCGCGCCTTCCGACCTGCCCGAGCTGGCGCGCTGGCTCAAGGCCTGCGGCGTGAAGACCATCGCCGTCGTGCAGCCGCATGCGCAGGGCCGCATGCCCGAGGCCCTCAAGCGCGGATTGGCCGGCCTCGACGAGCATGCCGTGGTCGCGCTGGGTTTCGAGCGCGTGCTGCTCGTGCGTTCGGCACAGAAGCCGGCGGCCGAGCGCTTCGGGAATCCGGCCGAGCGGCTGGCCGCCTGGATGCTCTCGATCTTTCGCTACATGGTGCCCAGCAGCGAGCAGCCGGTGCGCGCCAGCAAGGTCGCGGCCTTCGTCGAGCGCGCCTTGCAGTCGGCGCCGACGGGCGTGCATGTGGCATCGCCGGATGTCGTGTGGCGTGCGTCGCAGGGCGGCCTCGACGAGGTGGTGGACAACTGGCTGCACGGCGCACCGACAGGATGAGTCGTTTCGACGGTGACCGATTCGGGGGCACCCGCGGAACCGGCTTTGCCGGGCCGGCGGGTGCGCCCCCTTGAGGGGGAGCGCCGCAGGCGCATTCGGGGGTGGGCCTATATCAGATCGAAGAGCTCCGGCAGCACGTCGATCGAATGCGCATGGCGAATGCCTTCGATCACCGCCGTCATCAACGGAAACCAGATCGAATCGCGCGCGTTGCGCAGGTAGGCGCGCACATTGACGGTCCATTCGGCCGGCGTGCGGTACAGCGCAACCTGGGGAAAAAAGGCCGGCGTGCTGCGCGCGTACACCGCGTACTCCGGAAAGCGCTCCTGCATCCCTTGCTCCTCGGCCCTGATGACCGCCGGGTACAGGATCGCGAAAGCCGCCACCAGCACGGTCAACACGAGCAGGGACCCCGTGAGCGCGCCCAGCCCCACCATGCCGATGAAGTTGCAGACATAGAGCGGATGCCGCGACATCGAATACGGCCCATCCTTCACCAGCACCGTGCCCTTGCGACCGGAGATGTAGAGGGCGCACCAGAGCCGTCCCACCAGCGCAAGGCTCACGAAGGCAATCGCCACCAGCACCATCGCGTTCATCAGCCACGGCGGCGGCGCTGCCGACTCCGTCAGCAGCAGCACCATCAGGATGCCGCCCAGCACCACCCGCCAGATGGCAATGCGGCGGCGGACCAGGAAGGGCGCGGGCGCGGGCCCGGCAAGGGTGGTCTGGGTGAACATTGCAATCCCCTGGAGTGGTCCGGCAAGATCGGCTCAAGGCGTCGGGCTGTCAAGACTTGACATTTCTTGCACGTCACGCTTATTTGTTGAACAAGCGTGAATTGACGCCCGCAAAGTGCCGCTTGCGGCCGGGCCGATTTGCACCGGGCAAGGCAAAATCGAGCCCATGCCCAAGACCCCTCATCGAGCCGCTGCGCTAGGCGGCACCGCCGACGACATCGAGGCCGCCTTCTACGAATCGCTGCAGCGCGGCGACGTCGAGGCGCTGATGGCCTGCTGGTCCGACGAGGACGAGGTGTTCTGCGTGCATCCCGGCGGCCCGCGCCTGGTGGGGCCGGTCGCCATCCGCGCGGCCTTCGAGCAGATGTTCGGCAACGGCGCGATCCATGCCACGCCGGCGCATGTGCGCAAGGTCGAATCCCTGGCCAGCGCGGTGCACAACGTGCTCGAGCGCATCGAGGTGCTCACGCCCGACGGCCCGCGCCATGCCTACGTGTTGGCCACCAACGTTTATCACAAGACCGCCGAGGGCTGGCGCATGGTCGCGCACCATGCCAGCCCCGGCACCGCCCGCGAACCCGAAGACGCGAGCGAAGTCCCCCAGACCCTTCATTGATGCAAAGCTACGCAGCGCCACGCTGGTTGCCCGGCGGCAACCTCCAAACCATCTGGGCAGCCCTCTACGGCCGCCGCACCGAAGGCCCCGCGCCGACGTATCGGCGTGAACGCTGGCCCACGCCCGACGGCGACTTCATCGACGTCGACTTCCTCGACCAGGGCCCGCCTGTGCCGGGGCAGCCGCTGCTGGTGCTGTTCCACGGGCTCGAAGGCTCGTCGCGCAGCCACTATGCGGAGGCCTTTGCGGCCTTCGCGGCGGCACGCGGCATGGCCTTCGCGGTGCCGCACTTTCGGGGGTGCAGCGGCGAGCTGAACCTGGGGCCGCGCGCGTATCACTCGGGCGATTTCGAGGAGATCGGATGGATCCTCGAACGCCTGCGCGCGAAGCACGATGCTGCGGGCGGAGGCGAGATGTTTTCTGCGGGCGTGTCGCTCGGCGGCAATGCGTTGCTGCGCTGGGCGGAAGAGGCCGGCAACACGGCCAGCCGCATCGTGCGGGCGGTGGCTGCCGTGTCCTCGCCGATCGACTTGGCCGCGGGTGGCCGCGCCATCGGCCGAGGCTTCAACAAGCTGGTCTACACGCGCATGTTCCTGTCGACCATGAAGCCCAAGGCACTGGCCAAGCTGACGCAGCATCCGGGTTTGTTCGACCGCGAGGCGCTTGTCGCGGCGCGCGACCTCTACACCTTCGACAACGTCTTCACCGCGCCGCTGCACGGCTTCAAGGACACCGAGGACTACTGGCGCCGCGGGTCGGCGAAGCCGCACCTGGCCACGATCCGCATTCCCGCGTTGGTCGTCAACGCCACCAACGATCCCTTCGTGCCGGCGGACAGCCTGCCGCGGCCGGGGGAGGTGGGCAGGAACGTCACGCTCTGGCAGCCGGCGCAAGGCGGGCACGTCGGCTTTCCGCGCGGGCTGCCGCCAGGGCATGTGCAGACGATGCCGCAGGCGGTAGGGGAGTGGTTGCGCACGCAGTAGCCGCCCATGCGCGCAAAATGCCGCCATGGATGACATCGTCAAGCAAGCCCTGGCCAAATGGCCCAACGTGCCGCATTGCTACGGCTGGCTCGGCCTGGACGCGCGTGGCAATTGGTATCTGCGCGACGACCGCGCGCAGGCGGCGGGGCCGTTCGTGGAGTCCCGGGGCTCGTTGCTGGAGCATGCCAAGCTGATCGACTTCATCCAGCGCAATTACGAGCACGACGAGGCCGGCCAATGGTTCTTCCAGAACGGGCCGCAGCGCGTGTATGTGGAGTTGGAAGCGGCGCCGCTGGTGTGGCGCATTGCCGAAGGTGACTTCGCAGTCACGGCGCACACCGGCGCGGCTGCCGAACCGACGGCGTGCCTCATGGACGAGACAGGAAAGCTCTACCTGGTCGCGGAGGCCGGGCTGGGCCTGGTCCACACGCAGGATGTGGGCGTGGCGGCAGATGCCATCGAGCAAGGGCGCTGGCAGCCCGAGGACGTGCTGGCCGCCGATCTGCCCGCGCGCTTCGGGCATGTGATGAGTCCTGCTGCGATGCATTCCGCGCAGAAGTCGTAGCCCTTTACCGCCGTCCGTTCGGGCCGGTCGATGCCGACGCGGCATGGCCTCGGTTTGCGCCCGCTCAACAACGCCGTCACGCGCGACTTCCAGAGTGGCAAAGAAAAAGCCGACCTCACGGGTCGGCTTGGACTTGGAGCGGGGGTTGTCGCTTATTTGGCGGGAGCCGGTGCAGCAGCAGGCGCTTCGGCTGCGGGCGCAGCAGGAGCAGCGGGTGCCGGCGCAGCAGCGGCTGGCGCCGGTGCAGCTTCAGCCGCAGCAGCCACAGGCGCCGCAGCCGCAGCCGGGGCCGCACCATCCGCCGCAGGCGTGGCACCCGCGGCCGGCCGGTCCGGCACCGGGAACTTGGCGCCACCCGAATTGGCCAGGTAGACCACCGCGCGACCGATTTCCAGGTCTTCGAAGTCGCCGCCGCCCTGGGCAGGCATCACGCCCTTGCCCTTGAGCGCATGCTCGAGCAGCGTCGCGTAGCCTTGGCCGATGCGCGGACCCCAGGCGGCCGCGTCGCCAAAGTGCGGTGCCGTCGGGAGGCCTGGCGCGGCGTGGCAGGCCGCGCATTGCGTCTTGAACACGACCTCGCCCTGCGCCAGCTCGCGGTTGGCATCGCGGATCTCGATGCTGCCGACGCGCTTGAGACGCTCGGCCACTTCCTTGTCGCGCGCTTCCTTGGTCACGCCGTACAAGTCCAGTTCGGTCTTGGCCGCGCCGGCGGGCTGGGTGCCCGACACCACGTAGGCCACGAGTGCAAAGATGATCCCGATCGGTACGACGAACGAGAAGAAAACCGCCAGCAGCAGCTGCTTGGGATTCTTGATGGGGCCGGTGTGGGCTTCTTCTGTGGCCTGGTAGTGCGGGTCTGCGCTCATTGGCGTCCTCAAAATCGGGGGCTTCTCGGGGGGCGTCTGCAAATCAACCGGCGATTATAGGGAGGGCTGTTGCATGCCCCGACCGACGGAACAAAGCTTCTTGCCGAGATTCATCCCTTCCAGCCCCCGCCCAGCGCCTTGTAGAGCGTGACCTGGTTCTGCAATTGCTGCAGGCGCGCCTGAACCGCAGCCTGTTGCGCGACGAACAGCGAGCGTTGCGCGTCCAGCAGGTCGAGCGAACTCGCGATGCCGTTCTTCCAGCGCAAGGTGTTGAGCTTCAGCCGCTCGTTCTCCGCCACGGTGGACGCACGCAACGCACGCACCTGCTCGCCCAGCGTCTGCCGGCCGGCGAGCGCGTCGCCCACTTCGCGGAAGGCGCTCTGGATCGATTTCTCGTACTGCGCCACGGCGATCTCGCGGCTGGCGCGGGCCGAGTCGAGGTTGGCCTGGTTGCGGCCCGCGTCGAAGATCGGCAGGGTGATCTGCGGCGAGAACACCCAGGCCTTGGTGCCGCTGTCGAACAGGTTGGAGAACTGCGTGCTCTGCGTGCCGATCGAGGTGGTCAGCGCCACGCGCGGGAAGAAGGCCGCGCGCGCCGCGCCGATGTTGGCATTCGTCGCGATCAGCTGCTGCTCGGCCGAACGGATGTCGGGCCGGTCGGTGAGCAGGTCGGAGGGCAGTCCGGCCGGCACGTCGGCCATGGGCCTGGCGTCTTCGAGGCTCTTGATGCCGACCATCGACTCGGCCGGCACCGGCGCGCCGAGCAGCAAGGCGAGCGCGTTCTCGTCCTGGATGCGCAGGCGCTGCAGCGCGGCCAGGGCCGCACGCGCGTTTTCGGCGAGGGAGGTGGACGACTGGTAGTCGATGTCGGAAGACACGCCGTTGTCGAAGCGCATCTTCGTCAGCCGTTGCGTGTCCTCGCGCGTGGCCAGCGTCTGGCGCGTGATCTCCAGCAACTCCTCGTCGGCCAGCAGTTGCAGCCAGCCATTGGCCACTGCGGCGATCAGGCTGATCTGCGCCGCATTGCGCGCCTCTTCCGTCGCGAGGTACTGGGCCAGCGCCGCGTCCTTCAGGCTGGTGATGCGGCCGAAGAAGTCGAGCTCCCAAGCCGTGATGCCGAGGTTGACCGAGTACTGCGAGGCCACGCTGCCGCCCAGGCCCAGCGCCTGGTAGGGATTGGGGCTGGACCGCGTGCCGCTGGCGGATGCGTTCAGGGTGGGGAACAGCGCCGAACGCGTCACCTGGAACTGCGCGCGCGCCTGCTCGATGTTCTGCACCGAGATGCGCAGGTCGCGGTTGTTGGCCAGCGCGGTATCGATGAGCTTGGCCAGGCGCGGGTCGGTGAAGAAGTCCTGCCAGGCCACGGTCGATGCGGCCGGGCCGCCGGGCTGCGACGGGTCGCCGGGGAACACGTTCGGCACGGGCGCGGCGGGGCGCTCGTATTTGGGCGCCATCGAGCAACCGCTGACGAACAGCGCCGCCGCCAGCGCGAGGGGGAGGATTTTCATGCTGCGTGAAGACATGGCTTGCTCGCGATCAGTCATGGGCTTCTGCCTGGATGCCCGCGGCCTGCGCATGGCGCAAGTCCGCTTCATGCTGGCGCTTGCTGCCCTTGAACAGCGTGCGCACCACGACGAAGAACACCGGAACGAAGAGCACCGCAAGCGAGGTGCCGGTCACCATGCCGCCCAGCACGCCGGTGCCGATGGCGCGCTGGCTGGCCGAGCCCGCGCCCGATGCCAGCACCAGCGGCAACACGCCCAGGCCAAAGGCCAGCGAGGTCATGACGATCGGCCGGAACCGCAAATGCGCCGCGGCCAATGCCGACTCGATGACACCCTTGCCGGAAGCCTGCAGGTCCTTCGCGAACTCGATGATCAGGATCGCGTTCTTCGCCGACAGGCCAATGATCGTGATCAGCCCCACCTGGAAGTACACGTCGTTCGAATACGCCCGCAGCATGGTCGCCAGCAGCACGCCCAGCACGCCCAGCGGCACCACCAGGATCACCGCCAGCGGAATGGTCCAGCTCTCGTACAGCGCGGCCAGGCTCAGGAACACCGCCAGGATCGAGAAGCCGTAGAGGATGATGGCCTGCGAGCCCGCGAGCTTTTCTTCGCGTGACTGGCCGGTCCATTCGAAGCCGAAGCCGGAGGGCAGTTGCGAGGCCAGCTTTTCCATCTCCGCCATCGCCGCGCCCGAGCTGTAGCCCGTTGCGGCCGAGCCGGAGATGCGGATCGCCGGATAGCCGTTGTAGCGCACCGTCTGCTGCGCGCCGTTGACCCAGCGCGTGCTCGCGAAGGCGCTCAGCGGCACCGGCTGGCCGTCCTTGTTGCTGGCGTTGAGCTTGAGCAGGTCGCCCGGCTGCATGCGCGCCGGCGCATCGGCCTGCACCACCACGCGCTGCAGGCGGCCGCGGTTCGGGAAGTCGTTGATGTAGGCCGAGCCGAGCGCGGTCGACAGCGTCGTGTTGATCGCATCGAAGGTCACGCCCAGCGCATTGGCCTTGTCGCGGTCGATGTCGATCTGCAGTTGCGGCGCGTCTTCCAGGCCGTCCGGCCGCACCTGCGACAGCAGCTTGCTCTGGCTGGCCATGCCGAGCAACTGGTTGCGCGCGTTGACGAGCGCCTCATGGCCCATGCCGCCGCGGTCCTGCAGACGGAAGGTGAAGCCGCTGGCGGTGCCCAGTTCAGGAATGGGCGGAGGCGAAAGCGGATAGATGAACGCATCGCGCACACCCAGCAGCGCGCCGAACGCACGCCCGGCCAGTGCCTCGGCCGAATGGCTCGGATCGTGGCGTTGCTCCCAGTCCTTCAGCGTCACGAAGGCGAGGCCCGCGTTCTGCCCCTGGCCCGAGAAGCTGAAGCCCAGCACGCCGACCATGCTCTGCACTTCCGGCTGCTTGAGGATGAAGTCTTCCACCTGCTTCATCACCGACAGCGTGCGCTCCTGCGTGGCGCCCGGCGGCAGTTGCACGTTGACGATGATGTTGCCCTGGTCTTCCTGCGGCAGGAAGGAGGTGGGCAGGCTGCGGAACACATACACCACCGCGCCGATGATGGCCAGGTAGATGATCAGGTAGCGCGCCGCGCGCCGGAGGATGCGCGCGACCAGGCTTTCATAACCCTTGGCCGTGCTGCTGAAGCCGCGGTTGAACCAGCCGAAGAAGCCCGTCTTCTCATGGTGATGCCCGGCCTCGACCGGCTTCAGCAAGGTCGCGCACAGCGCCGGCGTGAGCGACAGGGCCATCATGGCCGAGAAGGCGATGGACGCCACCATCACCGCCGAGAACTGCCGGTAGATGTTGCCGGTGGAGCCCGAGAAAAATGCCAGCGGCACGAACACCGAGATCAGCACCACCGTCACGCCGATGATGGCGCCGGAGATCTGCTTCATCGCCTTGCGCGTGGCCTCGAGCGGCGGCAGGCCTTCCTCGCTCATGATGCGCTCGACGTTCTCCACCACCACGATCGCATCGTCCACCACGATGCCGATCACCAGCACCATGCCGAACATGGTCAGCACGTTGATCGAAAAGCCCAGCGCGAACAGCACGGCGAAGGTCCCGAGCAGCGCGATCGGCACCACGATGGTCGGGATGATCGTGTAGCGCCAGTTCTGCAGGAACAGGAACATCACGAGGAACACCAGCGCGACGGCTTCCAGCAGCGTCTTCACCACTTCGGTGATGGAGATGCTGACGAAGCGCGAGCTGTCGTACGGAATGATCCACTTCACGCCCTGCGGGAAGTACTTGGACAGCTCGTCCATCTTGGTGCGGATGGCCTTGGCCGCGGCCAGCGCGTTGCCGCTCGGCGCCAGCTGCACGCCGATGCCCACGGCCGGCTGGCCGTTCAGCCGCGCCGCGGTCGAATAGGCCTGGCCGCCCAGCTCGATGCGGGCCACGTCCTTCAGGCGCACGGCCGAGCCGTCGGTGTTGGCGCGCAGCACGATGTTGCCGAACTGCTCCACCGACGAGAGCTGGCCGTTGACCACCACCGTCGCCGCGATGCTCTGGCCCGCAACGTTCGGCAGGTCGCCGATGGTGCCCGAGGACACCTGCGCGTTCTGCGCGCGGATGGCCGCGTTGACGTCGCCCGCCGACAGGTTCAGGCCCTGCAGCTTGGCCGGATCGATCCAGATGCGCATGGCCCGCTCGGTGCCGAACAACTGGGCCTGGCCGATGCCGGGCAGGCGCTGCAGTTCCGGCACCACGTTGCGCGACGCATAGTCGCCCAGCGCGGTGGTGTCGATGGCCGGGTTGTCGGAGGCCAGGATGGTGAAGAGCAGGAAGTTGCTGCGCGACTTGTCGACCCGCACGCCCTGCTGCGTCACGGCCGCCGGCAGGCGCGGCGTGGCGCGCGAGAGGCGGTTCTGCACGTCCACCTGGGCGAGGTCGGGATTGGTGCCGGTCTCGAAGCTGATGGTGATGGTGCCGGTGCCATCGGCCTGCGCCACCGACTCCATGTAGATCAGCCCGGGCGAGCCGTTCATCTCGCGCTCGATGACGGACAGCACGCTGTCTTCCAGCGTCTGCGCGGAGGCGCCGGGATAGGCCGCGCTGACGACGATGGCGGGCGGCGCCACCGGTGGGTATTGCGAGATCGGCAACTGCGTGATGGCCACGCTGCCCATCACGATGATGAACAGCGCGATCACCCACGCAAAGATCGGGCGCTCGATGAAGAACTTGGCCATGCGGGCGCGCTCCTTACTGCTTGGCGGCCGCGGCCGGTTCGGACGGCGCGGCGGCGGGGGCAGCGGCGGGCGCGGATGCGGCGGCAGCAGCAGGGGCGGGTGCGGCGGCAGGGGCGCTGGCCGGGGCCGGCGCGGCAGCCGGTGCCGCGGGCTTCCACGGCACCGCCTTCACCGGCGTGCCGGGCGGCATCATCTGCAGCTTCTGGAAGCCATCCACCATCACCTGTTCGCCGGCCTTCAGGCCGTCGAGCACCACCCACTGGTTGTCGCGCGCGGTGTCGATCTTGACGTTGCGCTTGCTGATCTTGCCCTCGGCATCGACCACCGACACCGTGTCGCCCTGCTGGGTGCGCGTGACGGCCTGCTGCGGGATCGTGATCGCGTTGCTGATCTGCGCCTGCTCGATGCGCACCCGCACATAGAGGCCCGGCAGCAGTTCGTTCTTCGGGTTGGGCACTTCGGCCCGCAGCGTGACCTGGCCGCTGGTCGAGTCCACCGTGAGGTCGGTGAACAGCAGCTTGCCGGGCTGCGCGTATTCGGTGCCGTCTTCCAGCACGATGCGCACGCTGGCGGCGTTGTCACCCGCGGCGCGCTTGAACTGGCCGTCCTGCAAGGCGCGGCGCAGCTTCAGCGTGTCGGTGGCCGACTGGGTGAAGTTGACGTAGAGCGGATTGATCTGCTGGATCACTGCGAGCTGCGTCACGTCGTTGCCCTGGCCGACCAGCGCGCCTTCGGTCACCAGCGCGCGGCCGATGCGGCCGGAGATGGGCGCCGTGACTGAGGCATAGCCGAGGTTGATCTTGGCGTTGACCAGGGCGGCGCGGGCCACGGCCACGTCGGCCTCGGTCGACTTGGCGGATGCCACGGCCGTGGCGTATTCTTGCTTGCTCACCGCATTGGCCTCGACCAGCGGCTTGTAGCGCCCGGCCAGTTCCTTGGCCTGCGCGGCATTGGCCTCGGCCCGGGCCAGCGCGGCGGCGGCGCTCTGCGCGGCGGCGGCATACGGAGCCGGGTCGATCTTGAACAGCGGCTGGCCGGCTTTCACGTCACTGCCTTCGCGGAACAGGCGCTCCTGCAGGATGCCGGCGGCGCGGGCCCGCACCTGCGCGATGCGCGAGGCCTCGAGCCGGCCCGGAAGCTCGGTCACCAGGCCGACCTCGCCCGGCGTGGCGATCACCACGCCCACTTCCGGCGCCGGCGGCTTGCCGCCACCACCTCCGCCCGGCGTACCACCGCCTGCTGCTGCGGGCGCTTCGCTCTTGCCGCACGCGGCCAGCGTCAACAGCGCCACCGTGGCGGCAGCGGCCGCGACAGCGCGCACCGAAAACGACAAACGTTGAGTGACATGCGATGCAGGCATGCGATTCCTTCCAGTGAGCAGGGCAGCGGGGAGTGAGAGAGGGGACCGGGCAGTCTACAGAGCCAAGCAAAAACCATGGCAAAGGCCCGCCCGGGCAAGTCCGCTAGTTTACATACGGCGGTGAATGTATATTTGAATGGCCCCGGCCTCGCCGGAAATCCCCACACACTCCCCAGGAAGAACATTGGCCCGCCGTACCAAGGAAGAAGCACTCGCCACCCGCCACCGCCTGCTGGACGCGGCCGAGTTGCTGTTCCAGCAGCAAGGGGTGTCGAACACCTCGCTGCAGCAGATCGCCGAGCGGGCGGGTGCGACGCGCGGGGCGATCTACTGGCACTTCAAGGACAAGGCCGACCTGTTCCACGCCATGATGGAACGCGTGACCCTGCCGCTGGAGGCCGACGCCCGCATCGAGGACCATCCGGACGAAAACCCGCTCGACGTCATCGAGCGCGGCATGCTCGGCGCGCTGCGCCAGGTGACCACCGACCCGCAGGTGCGCCGCGTGTTCGAGGTGGCCACGCAGAAGGTCGAGTACGCGGGCGAAACCGCGTCGCTGCATCGGCGCCACCTGGAAAGCGCCAACGCCTGCGTGGCGGACTTCGAGAAGGCGCTGCGCCTGGCGGCGCGCCGTGCCCGCATCAAGCTGACCGTGCCCGCGCCGATGGCGGCGCAGGGGCTGCACGCGCTGATCGCCGGGCTGATCCAGAGCTGGCTGCTCGACCCCGAGGCCTTCGCGCTGGTGCCGGCCGGGCGGCGCAACTTCAACGCGTTCCTGGCGGGCCTGGGCTTCGACCGGCCGGGCATGCGCACCGAAACCACACCCAAGTTGGTGGCAGCCGCCGCGAACGACCCGCAATAGGCGATAATCCGAGGCTCCGGCCCAACCGGAGCACAACCCTCTCTCGCTGTATTTCAACGGATAGAATTCGGCCCTCCGAAGGCTGAGATCCAGGTTCGATTCCTGGCGGCGGGACCAAATTCAAAGGCTGGAAGCTTACACAAGCTTCCAGCCTTTTTCATTTGGCTCTGTCAAGGCGCGATGAAGAGTCCCATCGTCGCTGCGAGTTCGTTGCAGTTCCCCGCGCACTTTGGAGAGGGCAATGCGCCGAGCGGCCTGGACGACCATCTCGTGATGGACAAGTTGGCAGGCAAAAGACATGACGACCCGCAAGCGGTTTGCTCGCTGTCCGACTTCCCCCTTGTGAATATTCACACAGCCCGAGTGTGCAGGAAGTCGCAGTGAGTACAAAAGCTGCCAAATTTCACAGCACAATTAGCAACAAACGTCATCTCAACGACGGCTCTTCTTTGCGAGGCTTGGTTGCATGGACTAGGGCTCGCTGTTCGATCTTTAGATCAAATTGACGACAACGAGACTGGTGAGTGGGGCAAAGTTAAGCAATGGCATCTGTCGGCGATTTTGTTGAGATTCAATGCGAGCCCTACGAGACATGGGGCTTGGGTAAGTTGATGGAACTTTCTGGTGGCGAAGCCACCGTGAGGTACTTCGATTCGCCGGGGGGGCAGGGACACGAGGCGATCAAGTGCCCGACTACTCAGGTCAGAGGGGTGCTTGTACCGGCGCAGACACGAGTCTATCGACGGCACGCAGCAGGTGGACGCTGGCAGGCCGGGCGGGCGCTGCATTCTGAGGGCAACAGCGTGCTCGTGCAGTTCCCGAACGGGGATGCGCTCGATTGCAGCGTTGCAGACTTAGAACTTATCCGTAAATAGGTAAACTGTCGATCCGAGCCGCATTGGGCGCGGCGATGGATCGAGATCTTGGCGAAACGTGTTGAGTCGTGGGTGGTGACCGATGAGTTCTG
>NZ_JBBKZS010000021.1:0-100780 GCF_037889955.1 Variovorax robiniae | reverse complement strand
AGCACACGAGCGTGCTGATCACGACCAACCTGACCTTCGCCGAATGGTCCAGTGTGTTTGGCGACGCGAAGATGACGACAGCCTTGCTGGATCGACTCACGCATCACTGCCGCATCGTGGAGACGGGCAACGAGAGCCATCGGTTCCTGCACAGCAGCGCGGTGGCGAAGAAGCGCATCAAGGCGCGCGAGCAGGCTCGCAAGGCCGATCCACCGTCGCCGCCGGAGCCGAGCATCTGACGGCAGAACTCGTCGCGCCGCGCGGGGAAACCCGCTGCGGGCTACGCCCTCCGCGGCTTCCCCCGCGCGATCAATTCAGCATCAAGGAGGTCAACGAGCAACCCAAACACTAAACTTATGCACAGCCGACCAACGAAAAGTCGGCTTCCACCCCCTGGTCAAAATTCGATCGGCCCGGGTGGTCAATATCGAATCGGCGCCGACAGTGCAAATGACTGGGGCCTCCAACGCGAGCCACACGGGCAGCTACAACTGATGGGCCCGCGGCAAATCCCCGGTAGGCCCGCGGAGGAAAGAATCGGCCTGCATGCCGTGTCTTTGGAAGCATCTCCGCCTGCCACGGTCAGCGAACGTGTCGTATCGCCCATGGGTACGGAAGCCGAGTGCGGTTCCTGACGGAACCAATGCTCAATTGGCCGAATGCCAGCAGCGACGACTCAAGGGCGTCATCGCTGGACGAAGACCACCTTGATCTTGTCGACGATCGATTCGGCGAAGGGGCATAAGTGGCTGCTGTCGGGCGTCGTTTCCAAGGAAGTGAGAGGCTGCAATCGCTGCGCAGGAGACGTCCAGGGGCTCGAGTCGGCGCCAGCTTGTAGTGGGAAAGCGCACGCTTTGTACGCGCCAACGCGATGTGGCGCCCGATCCAGTACGGCGCAGAGCCTCGACAACGCCCAAAAGTCAGAGCGGCTTGAAGTGCAGGTAGACCAGGTTGCAGAAGATCAATAGGATCGCCGACCAGAAGGCGAACTCCATCGGCCACTTCAAGAGCTTCACGCGGTCGTTCACCGCCTTGCCAAGCACCATCAGCGCGATGGCCGGCAGGCTGCCCGGCCAGTGCGCCACGTCGCCGGCAAGGGCCGTGCAGCCGCCAAGCAGCACTGCGCAGACAATGGCCAGCAGGGCCCAGGAACGCATCGCAGTCATCACGCAGCCTCCAGTCGCAATTCTTCGGTGAAACCGGCTTGCAGCAAGGTCTGCCCGCCGGCCTTGTCGAACAGGTAGATGTGGTCGCGCGGGAACTGCAAGGACACCATCGCGCCGACCACAAATCCCAGCCGGTCGGCCCGCACCGCCGGCAGGCGTGCACGCAGCGTCTCACCGCCGGTCTGCACGGTGACCAGGCATTCGGCGCCCAGCGGTTCCAGCGCTTCGACGCGCCCGTGTCCTGCATCGCTCCCGCCGGGCGCGGCCAGCACCACATGCTCCGGCCGTATGCCGACGTCCACAAGCGAGCCCTCCACAAGCCCACGCGGCAGATCCGGCAGCGGCATCGCGCCACCCGCCCAGCGCGCCACCGGCCGCGCGCCCTCATAGCGGATCTCTGCCGGCAGGATGTTCATGTGCGGCTCCCCCACAAAGCTCGCCACGAAGCGATTGGCCGGCCGGTCGAACACCTCCTGCGGCGTGCCGAACTGCTGGATCGCGCCATCGTTCATCACGAGGATGCGGTCGCCCATCGACATCGCCTCCAACTGGTCATGCGACACGAACAGCGTGGTCACGCCCAGCGTCTTCTGCAAGTGCCGCAGCTCCGTCCGCATGTGGGCGCGCAGCTTCGCGTCGAGATGCGAGATGGCCTCGTCCATGAGGAAGACGTCAGCCTGTCGCACCAGCATGCGCCCGATGGCCACGCGCTGCGACTGCCCGCCCGAGAGCTCGTCGGGCATGCGGTCGAGCACGTCGGCAATGCGCAGTCGCTCGGCCACCTCGCCCAGCTTCTCGCGCACCTCCGCGCGGGTGAAGCCGCGCACCTTCAGCGGATAGGCCAGGTTGTCGGCCACGCTCATGTGCGGGTAGAGCACGTTCTGCTGGAACACCATGCCCACGTTGCGGTGGCGCGGTCGCAGGAAGGTGACGTTGCGCCCGCCGATCTCGATGCGCCCGCTGGTGGGCATCAAGAGGCCGGCGATCATGCGCAGGGTGGTGGTCTTGCCGCAGCCCGACGGGCCGAGGAAGAACACGAACTCGCCATCGTTGACCTTGAAGCCGACGTCGTGCACCGCATGCACATCGCCGAAGCGCTTGACGAGTTGATGGACCAGGACGGATGCCATTGCGAATCCTTTCAGCCGCTTGGGCTCAGCGAACCATGCCCATAGAAAGGCCCTTGATGAACTGCTTCTGCACCGCGATGACGAACAGCAGGATCGGCGTCGAGATGATCAAACATGCGGCGCCCAGGATGTCCCACGAAGCCGCCGCGGTCTGCACCGCGAAGGTCACGACCGACACCGGCAGCGTCTTGGTCTGCGTGCCCGAGAGGTACAGCGCGAAGGCGTATTCGTTCCACGACAGGATCAGCACGAAGATGGCCGTGGCCGTGATGGACGGCGCCATCACCGGCAACACCACGCGGCGAAATGCGCCGAACCAGGTGTCGCCATCGACCAGCGCGATCTCCTCCAGCTCGCGCGGTATGTCCTCGAAGTAGCCCTTGAGCATCCACACCACGAAGGGCAATTGCATCGATGTGTAGAGGATGACCAGGCCGACGTAGGAGTCGAGCAGCTTGAGCGTCTGGAAGATCAGGAACACCGGCAGGATCACCGCGACGGCCGGCATCATGCGGTTGGTCAGGATCCAGAAGGACACGTCCTCCTTGCCGGCGAAATCGAAGCGGGCCAGCGCGTAGGCGCAGAACATGCCGATCGTCACCGAGAAGAAGGTCGATGCCCCCGCGATGACCACCGTGTTGAACAGGTTGCGCAGCAGCCCGTAGTCGCGGATCAGCGTACGAAAGGCATCGAGCGTGGGCGTGAAGATCCACTGCGGCGGCACCGACTGCGCGGTCGCGCGGCTCATGAAGGCTGTGAGCACGATCCACACCAGCGGCATCACGCACACGACCGTGACGAACACCAGCACCAGGTGCACCCAGCCGTTGCGCTGTTGCGGCGGCGCGTCCGGCGACACGGCCGTGCTGCGAAGTTCGCGGCTCACGATTTGCCTCCGACGCGGTTGGCCTTGCTGAAGACGCGGATGAAGACCGAGCTGAAGGCCAGGATGATCACGAACACGATGAGCGACAGTGCCGCCGCCTTCGATGCCTCGAAGAACTTGAAGCCGAGATTGGTCAGCCAGATGTTGAGCGTCTCGGTCGAATTGCCCGGGCCGCCCTGCGTCAGCACCGCGATCGTGTCGTAGGTGCGGAACGCGTCCATGGTGCGGATCACCACCGCGATGAGGATGCTTGACTTAAGCATCGGCATCGTGATCGACCAGAAGATGCGCCATGACGAGGCGCCGTCGATCTCGGCCGCTTCATAAGGTTCGGGCGGTATCGAGGCCAGCCCCGCATGCAGGATCAGGAACATGAACGGCGTCCACTGCCACACGTCCACTAGGATCAGCGTGCGCAGCGCCGAAGCGGGACTGGAGACGAAAGTCGGCGGCGTCACGCCGAGGAAGGCGGCCAGCTCGCCGCTGTAGTGCGAGATCAGGCCCGAGTTCGGGAACAGCATGTACTGCCAGATCAGGCCCACCACCACCGGCGGCAGCACCATCGGCACGAGGATTGCGAGCCGGTACACCGCCTTGCCGCGGAAGTGCCGGCGGAACAGCAAGGCCAGCCCCAGCCCGGCCCAGAACTCGATGAAGACCGACGAGACCGTGAACACCGCCGTCACGCGCAGCGCGTTGAAGAAGTCCCCGTCCTGCACGATCTCCTGGAACTGCTCCAGCCCGACGAAGGCATGCGGCAGGTAGGGCTTGGACAGGATGATGTTGGTCGTCGCGAGCCAGACCGAGTAGCCGAAGGGAAAGAGCCCCACGGCCAGCAGGATGATGAGCGCGGGCGCCATCAGCAGCCACGGGAACCAGCGCCGGTTCTGCAGCGCGGTCTTCGGCCGTGTCGAAACGACCGGGGCACGCGCTGCGTGGTGGAGCATTGCGGACATGGGGCGGCCTCTTTCAGATCCAGCCCGAAGGCTTCTTGTCGTAGTAGGAGAGGTTGCGCCACAGCTGCGGCGGGTTCTTCGCGTTGCTGCGGTAGTAGCCGCCCTTTCGGAAGGCGTCCTTCATCTCCTTGGCCATGGCTTCCAGCGCCTGCTCCGGCGTCATCTCGTTGAGCCAGGCCTTGTTGCCGTAGAGGCCCATCACCTCGGAGATCTGCGCCCACTCCGGCACGCGGATGCGTTCGTCGGGGTTGGCGGTCTTGAGCAGGAACTCGTAGCAGTCCACCACCCACGGCTGTGCCTTGGCGACCGTCGGGCTCTTGAACTGCGAATGCCGCACCAGGCCGGCGCCCTTCTCCGAGGCGCGGATCAGCTGGTTCTTGTGCGTGATCCATTGCAGGAAGACCCAGGCCGCTTCCTTCTGCTTGGAGTCGGCGGAGACGCCGAGGCCCCAGGAGCCGAAGAACGGGTCGGTCCGCCCATGCGGGCCCACCGGCGTGTGCAGGTAGACGTTCTTGCCCGCGACTGGCGAGGTGCCTTCGAACTGCTCGCCGATGAAGCCCAGATAGTGGATGCCGCCGGCCGCCTTGCCTTGCTGGTAGAGCGACACGACCTCGCCGTAGCCGAAGTTGGCATCGTTCTTCGGCGTGAACTTGCGCCAGCCGAGGTAGTACTTGAGCGCGGCCAGGTTGTCATCGCTGGCGATGGTGACGTTCCAGTCCTTGTCGACGAACTCATTGCCGACATTGGCGGGCTTCTGGAAGGCGTACATCAGCGGCGTGAAGGTCCAGCCCCAGAACCAGCGCTGCGGTTGCGTCACGTAGCCGGCCACGCCCTTGCTGGCCTCGTTGAGCGCGCCGACGGTTTCCATGAAGGCCGTGTGGGTGAACTTGCCGTCGAAGCGCTTGGGCACCGGCAGGTTGGCCTTCTCCATCCAGTCGCGCCGGAACTCGTGCCCGACCGTGCCCGAGTCGAAGGCGATGTTGTAGAGCGTGTTGTTGTAGATGCCGGTGCCGCTGAAGACGCGCGGCACGAAGTCGTCGATGTCGTAGTCGTCGGCGGTGAGGTCCTTGTTCTTCAGGTACTTCGACAGGGGCTCCAGGTAGCCCGCGGCCGCGTATTCGGCCAGCCACATGATGTCGATGGTGAACAGGTCGAAGCGGCCGGTCTTGCTGCTCATGTCGAGCAGCGTCTTCTCGCGGGTCTGGTCGAAGGGGGCGTATTCGAGGTTGACCTTGATGCCGGTCTCCTTCTCGAACTCCGGGATCAGGTTCCACAGGTGCTGGTGGTGGCCGAACTGCACGGCCAGCAGGTTGACGGTGCGGCCCTCGAACTGGCGCTTGCGGGCCTGCGCCATCGAGAGCGCGGGCATGGCGAGCCCCGCGGCGGCGCTGCCGAGCAGTTTGGTGATCTGGCGTCTTGAGTATTCGGTCGTCATCTTTTGTCTCCTGTGCGTGGTGGATGTGCCCGGCGCGGCGGCCGGGTCAGTGGATGAGGGGGCTGGGGCTCGACAGGGCGTGTGCGTCGTCGAGGCGGCTCAGGTCGGCGAAGGCGAGCGTCTTGCCGCTGTCCCGGTCGAACAGATAGATGGCGCGCGGGTCGACTTGCAGGCCGATGGCTTCGCCGATCGCGGGCGCGCGGCCGAGTGCGCTGTTGCGGATCCAGGCGCGGAAGATCACGCCGTCGGCTTCGACGTCGAGGATGGTTTCGGAGCCGAGCGTCTCGGCGGCATAGACCTCGCCGCGGATCACGTTCGGTGCGCCCTGCTCCGCCTGGGGCGCCAGTGAAAGGTGCTGCGGCCGGATGCCCAGCGACAGCGCGCGTGCGGGCGCATTGCCCAGGCCGGCGGCGTCAAGCCAGTCGCGGTCGAGCGCCAGCCGCTGGTGGCCGAAGCGCAGTGTCGCGGCGCCGCCCGCATCCTCCAGCGTGCAGTCCGCAATGTTCATCGACGGCTCACCGACGAAGCCTGCGACGAAGCGGTTCGCGGGCCGGTCGAAGATGGTGCGGGGCGGGCCGATCTGCTGCACCACGCCTTCGTTCATCACGACGATGCGGTCGCCCATCGTCATCGCCTCGAGCTGGTCGTGCGACACGTAGAGGATGGTCGACTGGAACTCGCGTTGCAGCTTCTTGAACTCGAGCCGCATGTGCGCGCGCAGCTTGGCGTCGAGGTGCGAGATCGGCTCGTCCATCAGGAACAGGTCGGCGCGCCGCACCAGCATGCGGCCGATGGCCACGCGCTGCTGCTGGCCGCCCGACAGCTCGCGTGGGCGGCGCTCCAGCATGCGCTCGATCTGCAGGATCTTCGCCACGCCCATCACGCGCTCGCGCAGTTCGGGCTCGGCCAGGCGCTGCAAGCGCAGCGGGTAGGCCATGTTCTCGAACACCGACAGGTGCGGATACAGCGAGTTCTTGTCGTAGACCATCGCGACGTTGCGCTCGCGCGGTGCGGCCCAGGTCATGTCGCTGCCGTTGATGAGCACGCGGCCGGCATCGGGCTGCTCCAGGCCGGCGATGGTGCGCAGCGTGGTGGTCTTGCCGGCGCCCGAGGGGCCGAGCAGGAAGACGAACTCCCGATCCGCCACGTCGAAGGACAGGTCGCACACGGCACGCACCGCGCGCTCGCCACGCCCGAACGCCTTTTCGATACCCTCGACTCGCAAGCCTGCCATTGATGTCTCCGGTGAAGCGTCGCCGTCATGAAAGTGCGGCGTCATCCATGGGCTGAAATGTAGAAGTAATTTCCTTGCTTGTAAATATCAATCGAATAAAATATCTTTCTCAACACAGGAGACACGACATGGAACTCGGACTGCAAGGCAAGACGGCGCTGGTCAGCGGCTCGTCCGGCGGCATCGGCGAAGCGATCGCGACCTCGCTCGCACGCGAAGGCGCGCAGGTCATCGTCAACGGGCGCACGGCGGCCGGCATCGAGCGCGCGCTGGCGCGCATTCGCAAGGCGGTGCCGGGGGCGGTGCTGCACGCGCTGGCAGCGGACTTGGGCACGCCGCAGGGCTGCGATGAAGCGATCGCCGCCTTCGACGCGGTGGACATCCTGGTCAACAACCTCGGCATCTACGAGCCGAGCGACTTCTTCGAGACCAGCGATGCGCAGTGGGATCGGCTGGTCGAGGTCAACGTGATGAGCGGCGTGCGGCTGTCACGCCACTACCTCAAGGGCATGCTGGCGCGCAACAGCGGGCGGGTGGTGTTCGTGGCCAGCGAATCGGGCATCAACCCGGCGCCGGAGATGGCGCACTACTCGGCCACCAAGACGATGCAGTTGTCGCTGTCGCGCAATCTCGCGGAGTTGACCAAGGGGACGCGGGTCACGGTCAATGCGGTGCTGCCGGGGCCGGTGAACACCGAGGGCGTGGGCGGCTTCATTGCCAACGTCTTCCCGGAGCTGCCGCCCGAGGAAGCGCATGCGAAGTTCATGCGGGAGAACCGGCCGACCTCGCTGATCCAGCGGCTGAGCGATCCGGCCGAGATTGCCGACTTCGTGACCTTCATTGCGAGTGCGCGGGCGTCGGCGGTGAATGGGGCGGCGCTGAAGGTGGATGGCGGGATGATCCGGTCTGTGTTCTGAAGCGCAAGGCGCTCCGTTCACGAGAGCCGCGGTGTGCCCCGCGCCAGACTTTTATCTCCTGAAGCCCAGCCATCGCGTCGAAGTCAACGGGCCGCTCGTTCTGAACGACCGGGTGAGCCACCCCGCAGAGACTGGCAGCCCGGTGCCCCCTCAATCCCCGGCAGCGGGCGCTGCGGACTGATCAGCGACGAGCCTGCACGCATCGCGCGCAGTTCTGGTCAAGCCGCGGTAGTCCGTTGACGATGCGCTGAAGCAGCCCGCGTGATACCGTCGCGAACGTACGGACCAATCCCCGCCGCCATGCGAATTCGCCTCGCAGTCCCAGCCGATTTGCCTTCGTTCTTCGAGATCCGGACCAGCGTGCATGAAAACGAGATGTCGCTGGAGGAACTCGCCTCGCAGGGCGTCACGCTGCAAACCCTTCCCCTGCTGATGGACGAGAACGCGCGCGCCTGGGTCGCCGACCTGGATGGCGAGGTCGTGGCCTTCGTGCTCGCAAGTCGCCTCGAAGCCCGCATCGTGGCCATGTTCGTGCGCCCCGGCCATGAGCGACAAGGCTTGGGCCGCCAACTCATGTATGAGGCCGAGGAATGGCTTTTCTCAGAAGGATGCGAGGAGATCTGGCTGGTGACAGATGACGACGAACGTACGCGCGCCAATGGCTTCTACCGGCACCTCGGCTGGAAGATCGACGACCTGTGGGACGGACCCGTGCGATTCATCAAGCGGGCGCCGGGGCGCATGGCTGGCGGAGGTCAGGGCGGGCAATCCAGCAAGTCGCACGGTACGTGAAGCTTGGGCGCCCGGATGTCACTGTTGATGCCGATGAGTTCATGCGCCGCTCGGCTGGACCTGAGTCCAGCATGTAGATCGGCGCCGTCAAGACGACCGCTCCTGCACGGGCATGCGCTCCGCGCCAGCCATGAAGTCCGGGGAGGCCTTTGCCGGCGATGCAAAGAAGTCGCTCCAGTCGGCCGGGCGCGGCTTCAGGATGACGCTTTCGCTTTCACGGCGGATGACGACCTCGCGCACGGCTTCCGGAAACCGGAATTCCAGCGGGATCGACACGGTTTGAACCTGGTTGTTCCAGCCGACTCGCGCCGTGGGCCGTGGGGTGGGCGTGTGTCGACTTGCCATTTATTGCAGCATATGGCGCTGTTTGCCATAGATCAACGTTCTTCACTGGCAACATCACGAAGCGCTACGAGAACAGCTTGCCCGGATTGAGGATCCCCAGCGGATCAAGCGCGCTGCGAATCGCCTTCATCGCCGCGATCTCCACCGGCGTGCGCGTCAGCCCCAGCACATGCATGCGCTTGGTGCCGATGCCATGCTCAGCCGACACCGAGCCCTGCATCTCGCCGGTGACGCCGTAGACCACGTCCTGCACCTCGCGCGCCGTGGTCGGGGGCCAATCAGGCTCCTGCACCACGATGTGCACGTTGCCATCGCCGAGGTGGCCATAGACCAGGACATTGGCGCGCGGCCAGCGCGCGCGCAGCACAGCCTCGCAGCGGCGCGCGGCCTCGCCCACCTCGGCGATGGCAAAGCTCACGTCGAAGGACACGCGGCCCGGCAGCAGCCGTGCGTTCTCGCCCGGCGCATCGCGCACGGCCCAGAACGCGAGCGCGTCGGACTCGGAACTGGCCAGCGCGGCGTCCTCGACCACGCCCTCCTCCAGCATCGCGCCGAGGAAGCCTTCGAAAGATTCCGCCTGGCGCTCAGGGTCGGCGCCCAGGCTTTCGAGCAGAACGTAGAAGGCATGCTTGCCGGCAAGCGGTACCCGCAGCTCGGGCAGCCGGCCCGTGTAGAAGTCGTAGTAGCCCGGCCACATCACTTCGAAGGCCGACACGCCCGCAGGCAGCATGGCTTGCGCGCGCGACAGCAAGGTCGTCACGGCTTCATAGCTCGGCAAGCCGCAGAAGGCCGTCGACACCGCACTCGGCTTCGGCCGCAGGCGCAGCACCACGCGCGTGATGACGGCCAGCGTGCCCTCGCTGCCGATGAGCAGGTTGCGCAGGTCATAGCCCGTGTTGTTCTTGATCATGCCGTGCAGGCCGCCGACCACGCTGCCGTCAGCCAGGACCGCTTCGACATCGAGCACCTGCTCCCGCATCATTCCGTACTTGATGACGCGGTTGCCGCCGGCATTGGTCGCGAGGTTGCCGCCGATCGAGCAACTGCCGCGCGCGCCGAGGTCGAGCGGGAACAGGAAGCCCGCCGCGTCCGCCGCTTCCTGCACCATCTGCAAGGGAGTGCCGGCGAGCACGATCATGGTGGCGGACACGGGATCGACCTGCTCGATGCCGCGCATGCGTTCGAGGGACAGGGCGATCTCCCCTCCGAGCAGGCAGGCGCCGCCCGCCAGCCCCGTGAGGCCGCCCTGCGTGACCACCGGTTGACGGTGCGCATGGCAGATGCGCAGCGCGACCGACACCTCTTCCGTGTTGCCAGGCCGTACCAGCGCGATGGGTTCTGCGCAGGGCATGCGGCTGGCATCGGCGTTGTGCCGGCCTGCGAACTCGTGCGGCAATTGCACGACGCGCGGGCCCAGCGCCTCGCGCAGTGCCGCGACCACCGCGGGCATGACCTCGATCTCCTGCGTTCCCGTATTCATCACATTGCTCCGTTGGTTTCCATGCGACCGAGGCAATCACCCATAGTCATGCATTCGCCGGTGCCACCGTCAGCACATAACGCGTTGCGGCACGCACCAGCGACGCGCCGCAGACCGGCTTCATGCGCGCGATCTCGCGCTCGCTGTCTTCGGGCTGCACCGTGTTGAAGTCGAACATGCCGTAGTGGTGGCCGAGCATGCGGCCGATGCCCACCGCGCAGCACAGTTCCACGGCTTCCTGAAGATGAAAGTTGCCCGGCACGCCGTTGCTGGCGCGCACGGCATCGCGTCCGTTGACCGGCAGCAGCGCCAGCTCGATGCGGTGCGGCCGCAGCCAGTCCTCCAGGCCGTCGAAGGGCACGCAGTCGCCCGGGTGGTAGAGCGAGCGATCGCCGAGCTTGAAGACATAGCCGAGGTAGAGGTCGTTGCCATCGGCATCGGACCTGCGCTCCTCGTGCGCCGCCGGGACCACGGCAAGACTGGCGCCGGGCCCGATCGGCAATTCGTCCCCTGCGCGCACGGTGATCATCCGGTCGGCCGGCACGCCGCGTTCCAAGGCCTTCGCGCGCTCGGCCAGCGGCACGACGAAACGACAACGGCTGTTCGCGCGTGCAATGGCCGACAGCGTGTCGCCATCCATGTGGTCGGTGTGCGCGTGGGTGCAGAACACGTAGTCGAGCTGGGTCAGCTGTTCCGGCTGCACCGGCGCGGCCATCATGCGCCGATGCGGAAAGCGCGTTCCCGCGTACTTGCGCGCCAGCGAATCCGACAGATAGGGGTCGACGGCGATGCGCAAGTCGCGCCAGCGGATGCAGAAGCCGGCCTGGCCGAGCCACCAGGCCGAGACCGCATCGCCCTCCTCGCGCGCCGAGAACTCTGCCAGCAGGTCCGTGCTTGGCAGCCGCTCCAGCGTCGCCTCTGTCACGGCACGGTCCACGGCCATTGCAGCCGTCACTTCGACCAGCGCGGGTTATCCACCAGCGCCGGCTTGCCGTCGCGCTCGACCACCAGCTTGCGAAAGCCCTGCGTCTCGATGCTGCCGTAGTCATGACCGGCATGCCCCGGGAACGCGAAGAAGGTGATCAGCGGTTCCTTCGCCGAGATGTTGATGCTGCGATGTGCGAAGCGCCCCGGCACATAGACGGCCTTGCCGGGCGTGAGCTCCTGCACCTCGACCTCGCCTTCCGGGCTCTCCATCATCATCAGGCCGTGGCCGCGCAGGCAATAGTAGACCTCGGCGGTGTCGAGCACGGTATGGAAGTGGCCCTTGGTCATGTGGTACTCGTCGCCCACCTTGCCGGGATAGGTGATCGAGGTGCCGTAGGCCACGTCGCCGGAGCTGTCGGGCACGCCCATGTCGAAGAACTCGTAGACCAGCGGATCGCCGGACTTCACGGTGGCGTCGAAGGCCGCCTGGTCGTGGTACATGCCCTTCATGGCCGAGAGTGGGCGGCGCAGGGTCTCGCGGGTCTTGGACAGGCCCGTGTGCAGGTCGAAATCGACGAGGGTGGAGTTGGTGTTGCTGAGGTCGAACATGTTCATTTCCTTGCGGTGGCTTCGATGGCGATCTGGCTGAGCTTGTCGAAAGCGGGGCCCGACGACGGAATGTCCACGTCGAACACCTCGGCAATGACGCGCGTCCAGCCGTGGATGAAATAGACCCAGCCGCCCTCTACCTGGAGGTGGCGAGAGTCCTTCTGTGCGTTGGCCTGGTCGAGGAAGACCAGGTTGCCGCGGTAGTTGAATTCCCAGGCGATGCCGTCCTGCGGGAAGACGGCCGCGTTGGTGATCGGCGAGCCGGGCCGGTCCTTGCCCAGGCCCGTGGCGTTGACCACCATCGACGCGGGCGGCAATGCGGCGAGCACGCGGTCGGCGTCTTCAGGCGTCGGCGTGAGCACGTAGTCGATGGGGATCGCGAACTGGATGTGGCGATGCACATGCCGCATCTCCTCGAGGCTGGACTCGCGGCGCGCGGTCACGATGATCTTCACGGGCACGTCGCCGCCGGCCTTGGCCTTGTTGTGCAGGTAGAGCGACAGCGCCAGCGACGAGCCGCCCGAGCCCAGCAGGCAGAGCTGCCCGCCGGTGCGCGCCCAATAGCCCGTGTCGACGATCGCTTCCAGCGCCACGCCCACCGAGATCGGATCCTTGGCATGGCCGACGAGCCGATTGCCGCGCTTGGAAATCGAGCTCACTTCGTGCAGCGTCGTCGCATACGGGTCCAGGTCGTCGAACAGTCCGCGCGCCGCCTTGAGCAGGTTCATCTTGTGCGTGGTGACCAAGCCGCCGAGCGACAGCGGATCGTTCTTGATGAACTCGACCACTTCGACATAGCGCTCGGGTGCATCGCCCGGGGGGAAGTCGTATCCCTGGATGACGGCGTCGAGACCGAGGTGCTCGGCCCAGGCCGGGAACACCTTCATGATCGATGAGCTGGCGGTGGTAACACCGATGAAAGACATGGTTCGCCGGGTGGCGGGCTGGTAGTTGTTCATTTCAGGTTGCGGTTCAGTGTTGTTCCCAGTCGCGCGAGCGCTGCACGGCGCGGCTCCAGCCGGCGTAGCGCTTGTCCGCTTCCGCCCGCCCCATCGCGGGCGTGAACTTGCGGTCCAGCGTGAAGGCGCTGGTGAGGTCGGCCTTGTCGGCCCAGAAGCCGGTGGCCAGGCCGGCGAGGAAGGCGGCGCCGCGCGCGGTGGTGTCGATCACTTTCGGCCGCGTCACCGGCACGCCCAGCAGGTCCGCCTGGAACTGCATGACGAAGTTGTTGCTGACCGCACCACCGTCGACATTGAGGTCCGACAGGGCGATGCCGCTGTCGGCCTCCATGCAATCGATGACGTCCTTGACCTGGTAGGCCATCGACTCCAGCGCCGCGCGGATGATGTGGTTGCGGTTGGTGCCGCGTGTGACGCCGAGCAGCGCGCCGCGTGCGTACTGGTCCCAGTACGGCGCCGACAGGCCGGTGAACGCCGGCACGAAGTACACGCCGTTGGTGTCGGTCACCTGGCGCGCCGCCAGTTCGGTTTCGCTCGACAGGTGGATCAGCTTCAGCTCGTCACGCAACCATTGCACGACCGAGCCGCAGGTGAAGATCAGGCCTTCCAGCGCGTACTCCAGCTTGCCGTCAAGGCCCCAGGCCACGGTGGTCAGCAGGTTGTTGCGCGAGGGCATGGGCCGTGCGCCGGTGTTCATCAGCAGCGAGCAGCCGGTGCCGTAGGTGCACTTCACCATGCCGGGCTGGAAGCAGCTCTGGCCGAATAGCGCGCCCTGCTGGTCACCCACGGCGGAGGCGACCGGGATCTCCACGCCGTCGAAGAACTTCCCGGCTGACAGGCCGTAGACCTCCGAGGAGTTGCGCACCTGCGGCAGCACTTCGCGCGGCACGCGCACTGCCGCAAGCAGCTTGTCGTCCCAGCTCGCGTTGAAGATGTTGTAGAGCATCGTGCGCGAGGCGTTCGAATAGTCGGTGACGTGCGCCTTGCCCTCGGTGAGGTTCCAGATCAGCCAGCTGTCGATGGTGCCGGCCGCCAGTTCGCCACGCTCCGCACGTTCGCGTGCGCCTTCGACGTTGTCCAGGATCCATGCGATCTTGGTGCCCGAGAAGTAAGCGTCGATCACCAGGCCGGTGGTCTCGCGCACATAGGGCCCCATGCCGTTGGCCTTGAGTTCATCGCAGTCGCCGGCCGTGCGGCGGTCTTGCCACACCAGCGCGTTGTGGATCGGCAGTCCGGTGGCACGGTCCCACACCACGCAAGTCTCGCGCTGGTTGGCGATGCCGATGGCGGAGATCTCCTCGGGCCGCGCGTCGGCCTGCGTCAGCGCCTCGCGTGCGGCGGACAACTGCACGTTCCAGATCTCGATCGGATCGTGCTCGACCCAGCCCGGGTTCGGGTAGATCTGGCGGAACTCGCGCTGGGCGATCGAGACGATCTGGCCGGCCTTGTCGAACAAGATCGCGCGGGCGCTGGACGTGCCTTCATCGAGGGCCAGCACGTATTTCTTCTGGGTCATCTTCTTGTCTCCTGGTTCGCTTCTTGTGGCGATGCTTCAGTGTTCCACCGGCTCGGGTGTGCCGTGGGGCAGGAATATCACCTTGCTGTAGCCGCCGAAACTTCGCTCGGCAATTTCCTTGAAGATCCGCGGCGCATCGCTGAGCGGCCGCACGTGCGAGATCAGCGGCCGGGCACTCAGTTCGCCCGCTTCGATCATGCGGATCAGGTCGAACCATTCCTTGCCCGGGAAGGGCACCGAGTAGGAGTTCCACGAACCGACCAGGTGCAGCTCGTTGCGCAGCACGCGCTCGAAGGTGGCGGGCTTGAAGACCACGTCCTGGTGGGCCGAGCCGTAGATCACGATCGTGCCCTGCTTGCGCGCCGCGTGGATCGCCGTCTCGCGGCCCGCGTTGTTGCCGGCCGTCTCCAGCACCACGTCGGCCCCGGCGCCTCCGGTCGCGGCCCGGATCTGCTGATGCAGGTCGGCCGCACTGGCGTTGATGCAGATGTCGGCGCCCGCTTCGCGCGCCATCGCGAGCTTGCTCTCGTCGATGTCCACCGCGATGACCGGCCGTGCCCCGGAGAGCTTGGCCAGGCGCACCGCGAAGTAGCCCAGCGCCCCGATGCCGATCACCGCCACCGAGTCCCCGGCACGCAGGTTGATCTTGTGGATGCCGTGCAGGATGATCGCCGCCGACTCAATGGTGGCCGCCTCCTCGAAGCCGATGCTGTCCGGGAAGCGCACCAGGTTGCGTGCCGGCGCCTTGACGTACTGCGCGAAACCGCCGTCGGTGCGCGAGCCGAGGAAGCTGTAGTCGTCGCACAGCGAGTAGTTGCCGCGGTGGCAGGCATCGCACTTCATGCAGGGCAGCAAAGGCGCGATCGCGACCCTATCGCCGGGCTTGACGTTGCCCACGCCCGAGCCCACCGCTTCGACGACGCCGGCGAACTCGTGCCCCGGGATCGTCGGAAAGCGATAGGTGCCGGTGACCATCACGCGGCCGATGTCGGAGCCGCAGATGCCGGCCGCCATCACCTTGACCAGCGTGTCCTGCGGGCCCAGTGCCGAGGGCACCGCGACGGTTTCGTAGCGCAGGTCGCCGGCGGCCTTCAGCACCGCGGCCTGCATGTTCATGGGTGTTGCCACGTCTGCTCCTGTGTCACTGCACGACCAGGGTCTTCATGCCCTGGCCCGATTTGGCGAATGCGAACGCCTGCTGGATGTCGGCCAGCTCGAAGCGGTGGCTCACGATGTCGCGCACGTTGATGCGGCCATCGGCGACCAGCCGCATGGAGCGGAAGTAGTCCTCGTTGCTGGAGCCCGTGGTGCCCAGCAGCTTCAGGCCACGGTAGTGCACGAGGTTGGTGTCGATCTCGACGCGCGTGCCCTTCTTCAGGCCGCCGAAGAAGTTGACGCGGCCATGGACGGCCAGCAGTTGCACCGACAGGGGCTGCAACTCGGGCGACGAGGCGGCCGTGACCACCACGTCCACGCCGCGGCCCTTGGTGATGCGCATGACTTCGGCCAGCACGTCGACCTGGCTCGAATCGATCAGCACGTCGGCGCCGAATTTCTCGATCTCGCGCAGCCGCCCCGCGCTGCGGCCCACCACGATGACTTGCTTGGCGCCCCATGTCTTGGCCAACTGCACGAAGCAGGCGCCGATGGGTCCCGGGCCGATGATCAGCACCGTGTCTTCCGGCGTGACATCCAGTCCCTTGAAGGCGTTGTAGCAGCAGGACAGCGGCTCGATCACCGCCGCTTCCTCGAAGGACAGGTGGTCCGGCACCTCGAAGATGTTGTTGCCGCGGATCGCGATCGCCGGCACTTTCATGTACTCCTGGAAGCTGCCGTCCAAGCTGATGCCGAAGGCCTCGTAGTCCGGGCACATGTTGTTGTAGCCCTGGCGGCACATTTCGCAATGGCCGCAGCCGATGTTGGGCGTGAAGGACACACGCTGCCCCTCGCGCCAGCCCGACACCAGCTTGCCGACCTTCGCGATGGTGCCCGACAACTCATGGCCCAGCACCCGCGACTGCCCTTCCCGGATCTTGAAGTGGCCGCCGCCGTAGATGCGCAGGTCGGTGCCGCAGATCGAGGCGGCGCGCGTCTTCACCAGGATCTCGTCGTCGGCGATGGCGTAGATGTCGCGCTCCTCGAGCGTGATCTGGCCGGGCCGGTGGAATACCGCTGCTTTCATGGGGGTGCCGCCTTGCCTGCGTCCGTACCGCTCAGACTTCCATGCCGTAGCGATGGGCCTTGTGCGTCGGGTACAGCGCAATCGTCGGGATCGTGACGTCCGGCGTGCGGGTGGCCACGAAGAGCGCCAGCCAGGCCACGCTGTCGACTTCGATGCAGGAGGCGTGAATGCCTTCCTTGATTTCCTTTTCGTCGAGCCAGCCGTCGACGTAGGCCTTCAGGTTGCCGTCGTAGAGGCCCTTGTCGATGATCTCGGTCATCGGCGTCTTGACGTGCGAGGGGTTGAGCACCGTCACGCCGATCTTCTTGTCCTTGCCTTCCAGCAGGATGTTCTTCGAGAAGCCGAGCATGCCGTGCTTGGACGCACGGTAGGGGCTGTGACCGGGGCCGGAGGCGACGCGAGTCGACGAGGAGCCCATGTTGATGATGCGGCCGCCGTTGGGCTGCTTTTCCATGTAGCGGAAGGCTTCGCGGCAGCAGAGGAAGACGGCGGTGAGGTTCGGGCCGATGGTCTTGTTCCATTCGTCGAGCGTGACCTCGACCACCGGAGGCGCCAGCGAATCGCGGCCGGCGCTGTTGACCACCACGTCGATGCTGCCCCACATCGTGTGCGCCTTCTTGAAGAAGTCGATGACGGTCTGCTCTTCGGTGACGTCCGCCACCACCGGCACGAATTCGCCGCCGGCCGCCGTGATCTCTGCGGCGATGCGCTTCAGGCGCTCCGCATCGAAATCGACGCCGAGGACCTTGCAGCGGTTCTCGCAATACATGCGGGCGACTGCCTCACCGATGCCGGAGGCGGCACCCGTGATGATCGCCACCTTGCCATCCAGCATTTTTCCGTTGTTCATGGGGTTGCTCCAGTTCAGATTGGGTTTCAGGGCACTTCAGTAACTGCCGGCTGGCGAGGCCGTCCTTGTTCAGGGTCTCGGCTGGCATGGGCTGGACTATAAAAGGAATTTCTTTCTTTGACAACACGTCACGAAAACTTTTTCCGTCAAAATTCGATGCAGGCCGTGCCGGCGGTCGGCGCGGGAGAAGACGCATCGCGGAACGGAAAGGCGGACAACATGCAAGAACGAAGGGCGGTCCTGTGGGACATGGACGGCACGCTGGTGGACAGCGAGCCACTGCACGAGGAGACGCTCCTCATGTCCTTGGCGGCCGAGGGCATCACGCCGCCGCCGGACCTGCACGCGCTGGTCGTGGGCCTGCCGGCCCGGTCGATCCATGAGACCTTCAGTGCGCGCTACGGCCTGGCCATGCCCTTCGACGCCTGGCGCCGGTTCCGCAGCCATGCCTACCTGGCGCGCGCCGCGCGCCTCCAGCCGCGCGCCGGGGCGCTGGAAGTCTTCAGGGAGTTGCAGTCGCTCGGCGTGCCGCAGGCCGTGGTGTCGAACTCCGAGCGGCTGATCGTGGACGTGAACCTGCGCGCGATCGGCCTGATGGAGCCGGACCTGGTGTCGGTGAGCCGCAATGACGTGCGGCAGGGGAAGCCGGAGCCGGAGGGTTATCTGCGCGCGGCCTGGCTGCTGGGGTTGGAAGGGGCGGAGATCACCGTGGTCGAGGACAGCCCGACCGGGGCGCTGGCGGGGATCGCCGCCGGCTATCGCACGCTGCTCTGGCCGCAGGCGCCGACGACGGCACCTGCGGGGGCCGTCCTGGTCGCGCACCTGGGCGAACTGAGGCGGCAGCTGTCACTGGATTGAGGCTCGCTCTGCCTCGCAGGCAGTGTGAAGTGAGGGGGGCGTCGCCGTCGTGCGAGGGCGACGGCGTGCTCATTGTCTGACCGCCGCGCTGCAATGCGAGCGCCTCCGGGCGGCGGGGCGGCCGGGCGGACGCGCGGCGCTTAGGCCGGTTCGGCAAGCGCTGCTTGTTCGAGGCGCGGCTCGGTCGCTGCGGCGCTTTCCTGTTCGAAGTGGATGCTCGCGCCGTGCGTGAGTCCGAGGCTGGGCGTCGCAGCGTTCTCATGCGTGGTGCGCAGCGTCAGGTGGAACGGGCCTTCGCCGTGCGCGGCCAGCAGGCGCGCGATCGGATCGCCGCTTTCATCATCGATGTCGTCCGCAATCACCGTGGGCCGGGTTGCGCTCAGCACCAGCGTGCTGTCGCCGAGCGAGACAAGTGCGATTCGGTCGTGCCGCGCAGGCAGCGTGACGGCGCGGCCGACATGCGTGCCGTTCGTCGCCTCGCCCAGAAGTGCGCGATAGCGGGCCAGGGTCGCGTCCAGGTCCTTCACCGCGATGGCCAGGCTGGCGACGCCGGTCACGCCATTGGGATGCACGCGTGCATCGCCCTCGGGCACGCGCAATCCGCGGGGCGTGATGTCGCCGCAGAGAAAGGGCAAGTCCTGCGTCGTGGGCCGCGCGGTCTGCCAATGCAGGCGCTCGCCATCGGGGCGCAAGCGCCCACCGTCGAGCGGACCCTCCAGCGTCAGGCCGCGCTGCGCCGCTTGCCTCACCGTGTCAGCCGTGTCCGCGGGCAACAGCGCGAAGTCGACGAGGCCCTCGCCCCGCCGCTGCAACACCTGCCACCACCGCTCCTGCGGCGCCGGCGATTTCCATGCGATCAGTTCCAGGTAGCTGCCATCGGCGAACACGACGAGCGCATTGTGCGTGCTGCGCCCCGGATGGTCGCCACCACGCTGCACGTTGAAGCCGAGCGCCGTGTAGTCGGCGAGGGTCGCATCCAGGTCATGGACGGCGATGACGATGTGGTCGAGTTTCAGTGACACGTGGATCCCTTGTTCATGAAGCGGTGCTCGCGGCATCGCTGCCACCGAGATAGGCGTCTCGGATGCGGGCATCGGTCAGCAGTTGCGCCGCCGGGCCTTGCAGCGCAATGCGCCCCGTCTGCAACACATAGCCGTAGTGCGCGATCTGCAAGGCCAGGCTGGCGTTCTGCTCGACCATGAAGACCGACACACCCTGCCGGTTGATCTGCGCGATGAGTTCCAGCACCTTGTCGACATACAGCGGCGACAGGCCCATCGTGGGCTCGTCCATGCAGATGAGACGCGGGCGGCCCATGAGGGCGCGCGCCATCGCGACCATCTGCTGCTCGCCGCCGGACAGCGTACCGGCCAGGAAATCGATGCGCTCGGCCACGCGCGGGAAGAGTTCGAGCATGCGTTCGAGGTCCTCGGCGATGGCCTTGCTATCGCTGCGCGCATAGGCGCCCATCAGCAGGTTCTCGCGCACCGTCATCGCGGGGAAGAGTCGCCGCGCCTCGGGCACGGAGCCGATGCCGCGACGGATCACCTGCGGCGTGCCCAGGCCGAGCATCGACTG
The DNA here is from genome assembly GCF_037889955.1 of Variovorax robiniae. Lineage (NCBI taxonomy): Bacteria > Pseudomonadati > Pseudomonadota > Betaproteobacteria > Burkholderiales > Comamonadaceae > Variovorax > Variovorax robiniae. Next base: position 80,960 of record NZ_JBBKZS010000021.1, on the reverse strand, counting down.
GCCTGCAAAGCGCACCTCGCCAGAACGCGGCTTCTGCAAGCCGAGCACGACTTTCATGGTGGTGGACTTGCCGCTCGCGTTGCCGCCGAGCAGGCTCACGATCTGGCCCTGGCGGACTTCGAGGTCGAGGTCGAAGTGCGCCTGGACGGGGCCGTAGAAGGTGTTGACCTTGCGGAGTTCGAGCAAGGCATGAGAAGGCGCGCCTTGGGTCATGGCGGCGGCTTCGCGGCGGGAGATGCCCTCGCCCCAGCCCTCTCCCCGCAGGGGAGAGGGCGCAGGGAAGCCGGTGCGGGCAACGGTGGTGACGAGGGTCATGCGGCGACGGGCTGCGGCGCTTCGGCGGGCGCCTTGGCAGGGGTGGTCTGGCCGACGTTACGGCTGCCCAGGTAGGCCTCGATCACCTTGGCATCGTTGCGCACCTCCTGCGGCGGGCCTTCGGCGATCTTGCGGCCGTCGTCGAGTACCACGACGCGGTCCGACAGTTGCATCACCAGGTCGAGCTTGTGCTCGATCAGCAGGATGGTCTGGCCGCGCGACTTGAGGGTGCGGATGATCTCCAGCATCTCGGCGGTCTCGCTTTCGTTCATGCCGGCCGTGGGCTCGTCGAGCAGCAGCAGGCGCGGTTGCAACGCGAGAGCGCGGGCGATCTCGACGCGGCGACGGTTCGCATACGACAGGCTGTACGCAGGATGGTCGATGCGCGGCGCGAGGCGTTCGCCAAAGAGCGCGATGATCTCCAGCGCTTCTTCGCGCAGCCTTGCTTCCTCGCGCGTGACCGATGGCGGCTGCACCAGGGCCAATGCGAGTTCCGCCAATGCGCCGACGCCCGGCATGCCACCCAGGCGCGGACGCACCGCACGCAGCCGCGTGTGCGCGCCGACCAGCACGTTGTCGAGCACCGTGAGGTTGGCGAACACGCGCCCATGCTGGAACGTGCGCGCCAGGCCGCGTTGCGCGAGCTTCGGCGCCGGCCATCCGGTGATGTCCTCGCCATCGAAGCGCACCGTGCCGCCATCGGGTTGGTCCAGCCCGGTGACGAGGTTGAAGAGCGTGGTCTTGCCCGCGCCGTTGGGGCCGATGACGCTCACCAGTTCGCCCACGCCCACCGACAGGTCGACCGCATCGACAGCGGTCAGCCCGCCGAAGCGGCGCGTGAGGCCGGAGACTTCAAGCAGCGAGGGCATCCGCGTCCTTGCTGGCCGCAATGTCGGCATTGGCGGCTGCGGCCTTCGAGTTGACCAGCTTGACCTCCGCGCGAATCGTCTGCGGATTGCGCAGCAGGTTGAGGATCGGGCAGGTGCGCTCGACTTCCTCGAACAACGCATCGATGGCCTCGCGCGAGGCTGGCGAATCGATGTTCACCGTGTAGGCGATCTCGTGCGGCCAGATCGGTGTCTGCTCATGCCCGGGCTTGCCGCCGCGCGGGTCGATGATGCCGGTCACTTCTACGTCCAGGCTTTCCAACGGCACCTGCCGCTGCGCGGCGTGGATCAGGAAGATGTGCGTGACGCAGGTGCCCAGCACACCCAGCTGCAGCTCCGGCGAGCTGGGACCGAGGTTGTAGCCGGCGAAGTCTGGAGGGCTGTCGCTGATGACCTGGTGGTCGCGGATGCGCAGGCGCCGCACGCCGCTGCGGCCTTCGACGCGCACATTGGCCTTGAGTTGAAGCGGTTGTGCGGTGCCGGCCTCGATCGCGGCATCGCGAGCCAGCACGGCGGCGCGCTTTTCGGCGAGGTAGTCGTTCAGATGGCTCATCAAGATTTCCTTTGTTTGTGAGGTTCAAACGGTGCCGAGCAAGCCCTGCGGCCGGAAGCGAATCAGCAGCAGCAACGCCACGCCGTAGATCAACATGCGGTATTCCGCCGTCACGCGGAACAGCTCCGGCAGGCTGACCAAGGTCACCGCACCAAGCAGCGCGCCGCTGATGTTTCCCAGCCCACCCAGGATCACCATCGTCAACGCGAGGATGGAGATCTGCGAGGTGAAGGTCTCGTGGTTGATGTACGAGTACAGATGCGCCGTGAAGGCACCGCTCACACCCGCCGCGAAGCCGCCGAAGCCGAATGCCATCGCCTTGTAGCGATCAGGGCTCACACCGTAGGCACGCGCGGCCACCTCGTCTTCGCGCACCGCGCGAAAGGTGCGGCCCAGGTGCGAGCGCAGCAGCCGCCATTGCAGCAAGGCGAGCAGCACCATCGCGGCGAGCGCGGCCCAGTAGAAGGCAGCATTGGACGAGGCGTCGTGCCCGAACAGCGACAGCGGCGGTATGCCCGACACGCCGATCGGCCCGCGCGTGAGGCTTTCCCAATTGAGGATCGTCAGCGCCACGATCTCGCCGATGCCCAGCGTGGCAATCGACACGTAGTGCCCCCGCAGTCGGAACGCCGGGAAGATCAGCACGGTGCCGATCAACGAGGTCAGCAAGCCCGACACCACGATGCTCGTGCCCACGGGCAGGTGCAGGTCCAGCACAAGCAGGGACGATGCATACGCGCCAATGGCCAGCAGCCCCGCATGCCCCAGCGAGATCTGCCCGATGGTCCCGGCCACCAGCGTCAGGCTCAACGCCAGCGCCGCATAGAGCCACGAGTTGGTCAGCACCTGCAGCAGGTAAGGCGATGGATTGAACAGCGGCAGCACCGCTGCAACCACGAACAGCGCAAGCAGCACCTTCGCCGGCACATGCCACGGCTTGCTCGGCGCGATGAAGGTGCCGGTCAGCGGCTCCGGCGGCAATGCACGCTTGCGGCCGAACAGGCCGTTGGGCTTCCAAACCAGGATGATGAGCAGCAGCACGAAGGCGAACAGGTTGCGATATGGCGTGCCGAACATCGCCACGCCATAGCTCTCGGTCAGCCCCAGCAGCATGCTGCCCACGATCGCGCCCGGCACGTTGCCGACGCCACCGACCACCGTCGCGACCACACCCTTCAAGGTCGCCTGGAAGCTGATCGCCGGACTGATGTTGTTGTAGTACATGCCCACCAGCACGCCAGACAAACCACCCAGCGCCGACGCGATGGCGAACACGCTCTGGTTGACCCGGTTCACATCCACGCCCATCTGCTGCGCCGCATCCCGGTCTTGCGCCGTGGCGCGCACCGCCCAGCCGAGCTTGGTGAAGCGCAGGAAACCGAACAGCAGCGCCGCGCTCGTGATCCCGATGCCGGCGATCAGCAGGTCGAGCGCGCCGATGGTGCCGGTGCCGATCTGCAAGCGCCAGTCCGGCAGTTGCGTCGGCAGCGAGCGCGGGTCGGGGCTCGCGAAGATCTGGACCAGGATGTCGAGCACGAAGCTGATGCCGATGGTCGCCAGCAGCGGCGCGATACGCGCGGCCCCTTGCAGCGGCCGCAGCCCGACGCGCTCGATCAGCATGCCCAGCGCGCCGGAGCCCAGCACCACCAGCAGCAGCGTGATCGGCAACGGCGTGTGCAGGAAGGTGATCGCCGACCAGCCAATGTACGCGCCGACGGTGTAGACCGAGCCGTGCGCGAAGTTGATGAGGTGCGACACCCCGAAGATCAACGCGAGGCCAACGGCCAGCATCGCGTAGATGTTGCCGATGATCAGGCCATTGACCGTGTAGTCGAAGAACGAGGTGAAGCTCATGCGTGCGCTGTCAGCGGGCCGATGCCACGGCGGCCTTGCTGCCCTTCGCGTCGCCCAGTGCCCACTTGCCATCCTTCACGACCAGGTCCACGCTCTTCACGCCGATCACGCGGCGCGATTGCGGATCGAAGTTGGCCTTGCCGAACACCACGCTCGGCACGTCCTTGATCTTGTAGAAGGCATCGCGCACGGCGGTGCGGTCGGCCTTGGGGCCGGCCTGGTTCAGCGCGGCGGCGGTGATCAGCACCGCGTCATAGGCGTAGGCGTTGAAGGCGTCCGGCTCCTTGCCGTACTTGGCCTTGAAGCGCGTCACGAACTCCTGCACCTCGGCGCGCGGCTCCTCGGGGAAGAAGGAGGTGTTGGTGTAGATGCCGTTGACCGCGGCGCCGCCAAGCTCGATGAACTTGGGCGAGTAGACCGAGCCGCTCGCCGCGATCGGCTGCTTCAGGCCGACGTTGCGCACCTGCCCGGCAATGAGCGCGCCATCGGGGTAGTAGGAGATGAGCACCAGGCCATCGGGGTTGGCATCGCGCACGCGCACCAGCGTCGAGCGGAAGTCTTTCTCGTCAGGCTGATAGCCCTCGGCGATGACCACCTGCGCGCCACGCGACTCGGCCGCCTTGACGAACACGTCGCGGCTGGCGCGGCCCCAGTCGGTGTTGAGGAACAGCACGGCCACGCGTTTGAAGCCCAGCGTTTTCACGGCCAGGTCGGCAAGCAATGGTTGCGAGTCCGACTGGCTGATCGACGGGCTCCAGATGAAGTCGCCGCCCTTGGTGAAATCAGGGTGCGAGTTGGTGAAGCCCAGTTGCACCAGGCCGGCGCGCTGGTAGATCGGCGAGGCGGCCATCGAGGCCGGGCTGGAGAAGTCGCCCAGCTCGATCAGGATGCGCTTGTCGTTGACGAACTTCTGCGCGAGGCCGACGGCCTGGCGCGGATCGCTCTGGCTGTCCTCGAAGGTGTAGGCGAGCGGGCGACCGTGGATGCCGCCCTTGGCATTGATGTCGTCGAGCGCCAGGTCGAAGCCGGCTTTCCATTGCGCGCCGTATTGCGCGTTCTGGCCGGTCAGCGGGCCGCTGACGCCGAACCAGACAGGCTCGCCAGTGGCCGGTGCGGCGTTCGCAAGCATGGGGGCCAGCAGGATGATGCAGGCGAGGCGGAGGAAGAGTTGGCGGCTGATCATTTTTGCGTGCGCTCCAGGGCAACAGGAAGAACCCGATTCTTCGATTCGCCCGCGGGCAAGGGAACGAAGAAAAAGGAGTTGGCTCAGTTGCTCTCCGACTAACTCGCCCTCGTCCAAACGTTTGCGCATATCGCTGCGCGAATTTCTTCGTTCCCGCATCCGGAAGCGGCCGGCACAGTGGGGCACTCCCGGCGTTCTGGCATGAAAGGCAGGCGATGAGATTCCTTGTGGTGGGTGCGGGCGCACTCGGTGGCTACTTCGGCGGCCGGCTTCTTGACAGCGGGCAGGATGCGAGCTTCCTGGTGCGGCCAGACCGGGCGGCGCAGTTGTCTTCGCAGGGCCTCGTGATACGCAGCCCTGCCGGCGACCTTCACCTGCCCCCGCCGCCGATGCTCCACGCCCAGCAGATCAAGGAACATTTCGACGTCGTCATCGTGGCCTGCAAGGCCTACGACCTGGAGCATGCGATCAGCGCCTTTGCGCCAGCCGTCGGGCCCCACACCGCGATCCTTCCGCTTCTCAACGGCATGCGCCACCTCGACCTGCTGGTCGAGCGCTTCGGCCACCGTCGCGTGCTGGGCGGCGCCAGCATCATTGCCGCGGCACTCGATGGCGCCGGGGGCATCAACCATTCCAGCACCGAGCACACGCTGCTGTTCGGCGAACTCGATGGCGAGCGCACGGCGCGGGTCGAGCAGATCGCCCAGGCCTTCAGCCGCGCGAGATTCGATGCCCGCGCCAGCGACGAAATCGTGCAGGCCATGTGGGAGAAATGGATCCACATCGCAACCCTGGCCAGCATCACGGCACTGCTGCGCGCCAACGTTGGCGACATCGTCGACGCCAGGGCACACAACCTCGCGCTAGACCTGCTCGACGAGTGCTGCCGCATCGCAGCCTTCAACGCGCACGCACCGTCAAGGCAGGCCATCGACCACACGCGCGCCGCCATCCTCAAGAGCGGCTCCAGCCTCACCGGCTCGATGTTCCATGACATCGAGCGTGGCGCGCCCACGGAATGCGAGCACATCCTGGGCGACCTGCTGCGGCGCGGGCGCTGGTCCACCGCTGACACGCGGCTCTTGCCCGTGGCCTATGCGCATGTGCGCAGCTACGAGGTGCGACGCAAGCGCGAAGCCGGCGAGGTTGCAGAAGCGCTTCATCGCCGAGCTGCGTGAGGACGGCAACGTCGCGACCGGCCGGCATCGTGCGGCCTTGCCTGCGCTCATGCGCGCGAAACCCGACCCTGGGACTGCACGCAAACATCTGGGACGCGGGAGAAACACCGAAGCAGCCCCTGGGCCTATCGTTCAGGTCACGCTTCAACTCCTACCTGTCGTGCCCACCATGCTTTGCAAGAAACTTCATCACGCCGCCTTCCGCTGCACGGACGCGGCCGCCACCGCCCGCTTCTACACCGGCCTGCTCGGCCTCAAGTTGTCCCACGCGCTGACGCAGGACGAGGTGCCCTCCACCGGCCAGTACGCCCCGCACATCCACCTCTTCTTCGAGATGGAGGACGGCAGCAGCATCGCCTTCTTCGAATGCCCCACCGTGCCCGGCGGCATCCGGGACATGAACTCACCGGCATGGATCCAGCACTTTGCCTTCCAGGTGGAAAGCGTCGAGGTGCTCCACCAGGCGCGGGCCGAACTGGAGGATCAGGGCGTGCCGGTGATCGGCCCGGTCAACCATGACGACTTCGTGCTGTCGATCTACTTCAATGATCCCTCGGGGCACCGGCTGGAACTCACCGCGCCGATCTGCACGCCGGAGCGGCTGGCAGGCTTCGCAGCCGAGGCGCCGCGCGTGCTGCAACGCTGGGCCCATGCGCACAACCCGCAGGCGGAAGTAGCGCAGGCCGCGTGATGGAAACACGCTACACGCCTTCCGGCGTGCGCATGCGCCTTCACTCCGCGCGGGAGGGCGCGTTGAACTGGGTGCTGCTGCCGGGCGGCCCGGGCATCGGTTCGGAGAGCTTGCACGAACTGGCTGACGTCCTCGACGTCCCGGGCACCATATGGCTCGTCGACCTGCCCGGCGATGGCTCCAACACATCGCACCAGCCCGACCCTTTCGCGCTCTGGCCTCAGGTGTTGATCGAGGCCGCGGAGGCGGTTCCGGATGCCGTGTTCGTCGGCCACTCGACCGGCGGCATGTACCTGCTCTCCACGCCGCGCCTGCGCGACTGCGTGCGCGGCCTGGCGCTGCTCGACACGGCGCCGGATTGCACCTGGCATGCCGAGTATGTGGAGATGACGCGCAACGATCCGCTGCCGGCCTTCGAACGCGCCGCCGCAGCGTACGAGCGCGACGGCAGCTTCGAGAACCTCACGACACTCTGCGTGACCTCGGCCGAATGGAACTTCACACCCGCAGGTCTCGAAGCCGGCCGCGCGCTGCTCGCCCGCATGCCGTACAACAGCGCAGCAGTGCAATGGTCGGATGCGAACTTCGACCACAGCTACAAGGCCGCCTGGTGGCCCACGGACATCCCGGTGCTGCGCCTGTGGGGCGACAACGATCGAATCGTCAGCCAGCGTGGATGGAGCGACCTCGCGTACAACACGCCGAACCTCATGGCGCGCGAGATACCGGACGCCGGCCACTTCCCGTGGATCGAGAACCCATCGGCCGTCGCCAGGGCCTTCCGCGAATTCGCGTCGCAACTGCTTGCTTCGGCGGAGACCGCCTTCACGGAACACCGGGTGTAAGCTGCGCTCCCTCAACCCGGAGATGGAGTTCGTGCGAATGCCTGAACAGTCACTGCCATCATGGAACGACGGCCCCGCCAGGCGGGCCATCCTCGACTTCGTCGCGAGGGTCACCGACCCATCCCATCCGGATTTCGTCCGCCCCGCGGAGCGCATCGCGACCTTCGACAACGACGGCACGCTCTGGTGCGAGCAACCCAAGCAATCACAGTTCTTCTTCGCAGAGGCCCGGCTCGAAGCGCTGGCCGACAAGGACCCGAGCCTGCGCGAGCGCCAGCCCTTCAAGGCCTTTCTCGAACACGACCTCAACACCCTTGCCAGCCTGGGCAAGCAAGCCGCCTTCGAGGCCGTGTTCATGACGCATGCCGGCATGACGATCGAGGAATTCAACGCCATCGCCAAGGTGTGGCTGGCCAGCGCCGTTCATCCGGTGCTCCACCGTTCTTTCACGCGCTGCGTCTACCAGCCGCAACTGGAGCTGCTGGACTACCTGCGCGCCAACGGCTTCAAGAACTTCATCGTCAGCGGCGGCGGCCTCGAGTTCATGCGGGCCTTTGCGGAAGAGGTCTACGGCATCCCGACCGAGCAGGTGATCGGCAGCAGCACCAAGACGCGCTTCGAGGTTATCGACGGCCGTGTCCAGATGATGAAGATCGCCGAGCTCGGCTCCTTCGACGACCGCGAGGTCAAGACCGAGAACATCGCCCTGCACATCGGTCGCCGGCCCATCCTCGCCTTCGGCAACTCCGACGGCGACCTGGCGATGCTGCGCTACGTCAAGTCAGGCGCGGGCGCCCGCTTGGCCCTGCTGCTGCACCATGACGACGCCGAACGCGAGTTCGCCTATGACCGCGAATTCCGCCTGAGCCCGCTGGTCGAGGCGCTGGACCACGCCGCCGATTTCGGCATCGACGTGGTCAGCATGAAGCGGGACTGGGCGACCGTGTTCGTCGACTGAATCCACGATCAGCCTGCGCGCCGCTGCGCCGACAGCCTGCGCACCACCGCCACGAGCCGATCGATCTCGTCGAAGGTGTTGTAGAACGCCAGCGAAGGCCGCACCGTGGTCTCGACCCCGTTGCGCCGCAGGATCGGCTGCGCGCAATGGTGCCCCGTGCGCACCGCGATGCCCTCGTCGTTCAGCGCATGGCCCACTTCCTCGGTCGTGTAGCCATCGAGCACGAAGGACATCACACTCGCCTTGTCGGCCGCCGTGCCGATCAGCCGCACACCCGGAATCGCGCCCAATTCGCGCATGCCGTATTCGAGCAGTTCATGCTCGTAGCGCGCGATGTTCTCGATGCCGATCTTGTTGACGTAGTCGATCGCCGCGCCAAGCCCCACCGCGTCCGCGATGTTGCCGGTGCCGGCCTCGAACTTGTTCGGGATCGGCTGGAACACCGTCTTCTCGAAGGTGACGTCGGCAATCATGTTGCCGCCGCCTTGCCAGGGTGGCATGTCCTCCAGCAGCGCGCGCTTGCCCCACACCACGCCGATGCCGGTCGGGCCGAACACCTTGTGGCCGGAGAACACGAAGAAGTCCGCGCCGATGTCCTGCACGTCCACGCGCATGTGCGAGACCGACTGCGCACCATCGACCAACGCCACCGCGCCCGCGCGATGCGCCAGCTCGACGATCTCCTTCACCGGCACCACCGTGCCGAGCGCGTTGGAGACCTGCGTGACGGCGACGATCTTGGTCCGGTCGTTCAGCAGCTTGCGGTATTCGTCCAGCAGCACCTGGCCCGAATCGTCCACCGGAATCACGCGCAGCTTCGTGCCCTTGGCCGAAGCGAGCTGCTGCCACGGCACGATGTTGGCGTGATGCTCCAGATGCGACACGATGATCTCGTCGCCCTCGCGCACATGCTGGCCGCCCCAGCTCTTGGCGACGAGGTTGATGGCCTCGGTGGTGCCACGTACGAAGATCACCTCGTCCACGTCAGGTGCATTGATGAACTTGCGCACCCGCTCGCGCGCACCCTCATAGGCGTCGGTGGCACGCGCTGCAAGCTCATGCGCCGCACGGTGGATGTTCGAGTTCTCGTGTTCGTAGAAATACGAGATGCGATCGATCACCGATTGCGGCTTGTGCGTGGTCGCCGCGTTGTCGAACCACACCAGTTGACGGCCGTTCACGCGCTCCTGCAGCACCGGAAAGTCGCGCCGCACCGCGTTCACGTCGAAGGGCTGGCGTTGGCCTGCCGTCGCCAGGGACGCATCGCCGCCATGCGGTGAGGGCTTGGCAGGCGTGACATAGCCACTGGTCAAGCGCACCGAATCGACGAAGTAGTAGTGCGGCTCGGTCGATGGCGCAGGCGTGTTCGAAGGCGCTGGCGATGGCTTCGCGAGCAGGCCCTGCACGTCGGCGCCCTGCGGCTGTGCATAAGGGACGTAGGCCAGCTCGTCGCTGATGCGCGGCGTGCTGTCGGTGCCACGGCCGCCCGGCAACGGCTGGCCGTAGGTGTCGCCGAGGAAGTAGAACGACGATGCGCCCGTACCGGGATGCGTCGCGGCCTGCGAAGGCGTCACCGCCGCGGCCTCCGGCACGCCGATGGCGGCCGTACCCAGCCGAGGTTCGTATGCCGGCAGCGCAGCGAACACGTTGTCGGGCACGCCGTTGCCGGCTACCGCCTTCGGCAGCGTCGAAGGCGCACGGTTGGCCAGCGAAGGCAGTTGCGTCGGCGATGCCGGTAGCAGGTTGCTGCCCGGCACCTGGCCTTGCGGAATGGGCGTGCCGGGCACGCTCGGCCCGAAGCCCGCGGGGCTCACCAGCGGCGATCCCGGCGGTGCCAGTTGTGAGGGCGCCTGCGCGCCGGGTGGCGCGTAGTGCCCCGGCAAGGCCGCGAAGAGTTGGCTCGCCATGCGCGCCAGCACCTCGGGGTCGAACGGAGCCTCCACGCCATGCGGCAGGCCGGCGGAGGAAGGGTGTGCGTTGCTCACCGCGGCTTACTTGTAGGTGTCGGCGTAGTCGTGGTACTTGCCGACCTCGACATCGTCGAGCACAGCCAGCGCATCCGTCGTCAGCACCGCGAGCGAGCAGTACAGCGAGATCAGGTACGACGCGATCGCGTGATTGTTGATGCCCATGAAGCGCACCGACAGCCCCGGGCTCTGCTCGCCGGTGAGCCCCGGCTGGAACAGGCCGACCACGCCCTGGCGCTTGTCGCCCACGCGCAGCAGGATGATCTTGCTCTTGCCATCGGCCACCGGCACCTTGTTCGACGGGATCAGCGGGATGCCGCGCCAGGTGATGAACTGCGAGCCGAACAGGCTCACCGTCGGCGGTGGCGTGCCGCGACGCGTGGCTTCGCGGCCGAAGGCGGCAATCGCCAGCGGGTGCGTGAGGAAGAAGGCCGGCTCCTTCCACACTTTGGTCAGCAACTCGTCGAGGTCGTCCGGTGTCGGCGCGCCGGTCAGCGGGAAGATGCGCTGCTCGTCCGTCACCTGCGAAAGCAGGCCGTAGTCGGGGTTGTTGATGAGCTCGCTCTCCTGGTTCTCCTTGATCGTCTCGATCGTCAGGCGCAGCTGCTCCTTGATCTGGTCATGCGGGCTGCTGTAGAGGTCGGAGATGCGGGTGTGCACGTCGAGCACGGTGCTCACCGCGTTGAGGAAGTATTCGCGCGGGTTCTCCTCGTAGTCCACCCAGGTGCGCGGCAACTGGTTCTCGCTCTCCTGCGCGGTGCAGACGACCTTGATCGACTCGGGGTTCTTGACCTTGTTCAGGCGGTAGATGCCCGCTTCCACCGGCACCCATTGCAGCAGGTGCGTGAGCCAGCGCGGACTGATCGTTTCGAGCTGGGGGACGGTCTTGGTGGCATTGGCGAGCTGGCGGGCGGCGCTGTCGCCAAGGGCGGTGGTTCCACCGACTGTTGCACTCATGAGGGGCTCCGTGGTTGAGGGAAAGACGAAGCCAGTGTCGGGGCGCTAGGGGTTATCCCCCAACAGGCTATAGCCATCAAGTTGATGCGCTTGGTCAACACCTGCGACTCCAGTTCCTCGCAGCGCGCGAGCAGGCCGGAGGTGTTGAGCTTCAGCGCGTCGGCCAGCTTGCGGACGGTGACGATGGATGGGATGACGCGGCCACGCTCGATCTCGCCGACGTAGGAGCGGTTGAGGTTGGAGTGCTCGGCCAGTTGCTCCTGCGACCAGCCCTGCTGCTCGCGCAGGCGGCGCACTGCGACGCCGAAGCTTTCGACGAGGACGCCGCTCATTGGTGCCCCCACGCTCGGAACTTCGTGTCCTCGCTGCCCCCCAAAGGGGCGCGAGCTTGCTTGGGGCGGCCCGACACTGCGCTCACGCCCGCAACGCCAGCCGAGGCTGCGGCGCGTTCTGCAAGCTGGCCTGCGTCACGCTCGTGCCGGCGGGCACGTCATCGGTGATCCAGACATTGCCGCCGATGGTCGCGCCCTTGCCGATGGTCACGCGCCCGAGGATGGTGGCGCCCGCATAGATGACGACGTCGTCCTCCACCACCGGATGCCGCGGCAATCCCTTCTGAAGATGGCCCGACGCATCGGTCGGAAAGCGCTTGGCGCCCAGGGTCACGGCCTGGTAGACGCGCACATGCCGCCCGATCACCGCCGTCTCGCCGATCACGACGCCGGTGCCGTGGTCGATGAAGAAGCCGGGGCCGATCCGCGCACCCGGATGGATGTCGACACCGGTCTGCCCATGCGCCAATTCCGCCACGATGCGCGCGAGCAGCGGCAGCCCCAGCGTGTAGAGCGTGTGCGCCAGCCGGTGATGGATCATGGCCAGCACGCCCGGATAGCACAGCAGCACCTCATCGACGCTGTGCGCGGCCGGATCGCCCTGGAAGGCGGCCACCACGTCGCTGTCGAGCAGCCGCCGGATGTCGGGCAAGGCGTCGCCGAATTCCCGCACCGCTTGCGAAGCGCGCGCATCGACTTCGGCCGCTTCAGTGGATGCATGCCGGCCGACATACTGCAACTCCAGCCGCGCCTGGTCCAGCAAGGTGTGCAGGGCCGCATCGAGCGTGTGCGCGACGTAGTAGTCCTCGCCATCGGGGCGCAGGTGGGGCGGACCCAGGCGCAGCGGAAACAGCGCGCCCTTCAACTGCTCGACCACCACGGCCAGCGATTCGCGCGACGGGAACTCGCGTCCCGCTGGCTCGCGCGCACGCTTCTGGGCGTCACGCCATTCGCTGCGCACGCTGCGCAGGGAACTGGCGATGCGGTCGATGTCGAGTCGTACGGGCATGGTGTCCTTCGCGTCGTTGACCGGATGCCGCTCAGTCCTGCACCCAGGGCAGTTGATGAAAGCGCCAGCCATCGGCCACGCCGCGGTGCTGGTGCGCATCGATCTCACCCTCGAAGCCTTCGAGGACGTTGTAGACATTCGCAAAGCCGGCCTTTGCTGCCGCCTCCGCCGCCAGCGCCGAGCGCTTGCCGCTGCGGCACAGCAGCAGCACGACGGCATCCTTGCCACCCTCCTTCGCCACCTTGGCTTCCAGTTCACGCACGAAGCGCGGGTTGCGGGTGAGCGCCGTGCCCGTGGCCCACGGCACATGCAGGCTGTCTGGCACATGGCCCACGAACTTGCGCTCTTCGCCGGAGCGCACGTCCACAAGAACGGCCTGCGCCTGCTCCACCAGTTGCCACGCCACGAATGGCGTCACGCCGCCTGCGTAAGGAAGGTTCTGCTGCGCCGCGAGCTAGCGCGCCAGCTCCAGGGCCGCGGGAAGTTCCAAGGTTGCTGCAACGAGATTCATGAGAGGTCTCCGCTTCTTATTGGGGTCGAGGCTCGCCTTGATGGCGATAGACAACTCTAGGGTTCTGGCTTGCCAACTCAAACGACTGAGAATTCAGTTCTTAAGCACTGAACTGTCTGAGGTCTCGCAAGCACCACGACGGCGCACCGTTGATACGCCGCTGCCATTCATGGATCGATGGCATCGGCACCGAACGCCACGCGGTCATCGGCCAGGCGTGCGCGCAAGGCGGGCTCGATGTCTTTCAAGTCACCACGAGTGCGCCAGCAACGCATGCCGCGGCGCGCTCGAAGCGGCCGACCGTTGCAGGTGCTTCAGCACCCGGATCGACAACGAACGACGAGGCGCGCGCGGCGCCACATGCCAGGCCGATGCCGTGACGGCAATCACCCGACGCGCCCGGTCGACGGGCGAGATCTCTGCAAGCTGTGTCATCGTGACTTCCACCGAAGGCGGGCCGGTGGCCCGCGCGTCACGGAATTCTGCGAAGGAGCGCGTGCAAAGCCAACGAAGGAATTCGGCTATGCAGATTCGATTTGCGCGCGGCGCATTTCATTCGCGCGGAGCGAGTGGCAGCACGCAATGGCAACGTTGCCGCCGCCCATGTGTCACGGCGCGCCAGACGAGATTTCATGCGCAGCCATTGGCGGAGGCCTCACGCTAGTACGGCAGGTCGCCCTGGATCGTCGTGCGATACAGCTTGCGCCGCAGTTCATCCGGCGTGCCGGCCGCCAGGTGCATCAACGAGCGGTTGTCCCAGAACACGAGGTCGTGCGGCTTCCACTGGTGGCGGTAGACGAACTCCGGCTGCACGCTGTGCGCGAACAGTTCGGCCAGCAGCGCATCGCCCTCGTCCTTCGGCATGCCGACGATGCCCGTTGTGAAATGCTCGCTGACGAAGAGCGCCTTGCGGCCCGTCTCGGGGTGCGTGCGCACCACGGGCTGGATGGCGGGCGCAACCTTGTCGATTTGCTCCTGCGAGAGCTTCGGCCGCCACGGGTTCTTCGACCGCAGCTCCTCGTACTTGGCCAGGTAGCTGTGCTCGGCCTTCAGCGGCAGCAGGCGCTGCTGCATCCCGGGGCTCAGTGCTTCCCAGGCCAGGTGCTGGTCGGCGAAGAGCGTGTCGCCGCCTTCGCTCGGCAACTCCTGTGCATGCAGCAGCGAGCCAAGGCTGGGCTTGTCCTTGTACGAGATGTCGGAATGCCAGTACGCCCCCGCATCGCCCAGCCCGATGGGCTCGCCGTCCTCCTTGATGTTGGAGACGATGAGGATCTCCGGATGCCCCTCCAGGTGGTACTGGTGCAGCACATGGATCTCCAGCGGGCCGAAGCGGCGGCTGAACGCGATGTGGGCCTCGGGCGACACGTCCTGATCGCGGAACACGACGACGTGATGGCCGAGGTGCGCGCGATGGATGCGGGCGAAGTCGGCGTCGTTGATGGGCTTGGAGATGTCGAGGCCGATGATCTCCGCGCCGACGGGGGCGTCGAGGCGGCGGATTTCGAAGTCTTGCGCGGGAATGGATGGAACGGAGGTCGTCATGCGCGAAAGTCTACGGCGGCTGCGCGCAGCTTGCCGGATAGCAGGTGTCCGGCCTGACTACGCGATACCCGAGAGCAAGCCCGCGATCAGCGCGGCGGCCGTCACCACCAGAATGCTCAGCGCAAGGTCGCGCAACTCGGTGCCCCACGATTCGCGCTCCTGCGGATCGGCGGCGAAGTCTTCTGTGCGGACTGGGGAAAGCATGTGTTCATTCTGCGGAACTGCACGCAGTTCGGGAACGACGAAGTTGTCAGTTGCATATAACTGAAACGACTGGTTCGACGCCGGACAGCCCACTTTCAAGATGACTTCGTCCGTTTTGACCCGGTTCGACGATCCCGCCCGTACAAGCCCCCACGGTCAATGTCGACCGGCTTGCGAGGAGCCCTTCATGTCCCATCCTGTCGCCGCCCTGCCGCCCCGCGCGGCCGGCCTGTTGAATCGCCGCTTGCTGCTCGGCCTGCCGGCGGCCGGCCTCCTGGTGGCTTGCGCCATGCCGACCTGGTCTCGGACTCAGCTCGACTCGAATTGGCTGCGCGTCGACGTGCAGGATCGTGACAGCGGCGAGACCCTCCCCGTCTACACTGCCGCCGACGGCCAGCGCTACGTGGCCGGACGGCCCGGAGCGCGCTACGGCGTCACGCTGCGCAACCTGCGCGGCGAGCGCATCCTCGTCGTGATGTCGGTGGACGGCATCAACGTGTTGAACGGCAGGACCGCCGGGTGGGACCAGGACGGCTATGTGCTGGGCGCGCATGCCTCCGGCCAGATCGCGGGCTGGCGCAAGAGCGACCGCGAAGTCGCCGCATTCGAGTTCACCGCGCCGGGCGACTCGTATGCCTCGCGCACCGGGCGCCCGCTCGACCTGGGTGTGATCGGCTTTGCGGTGTTCAGTGAGCGTCGGCCCGAGCCGCGTCCGATGCCTCGGCCGCCGATGGTTCCGTCGCCGATGCAGAAAGACAGCGCCGCCGCGAGCGAGGCCGCGCCCGCCGCACGCGCCGAAGCACCGGCGGGTCCGGCATCCCAGCCCTCAGGGTCCGGCGCCGCCAACGACGCGGCCGCGCCCTCCGCGCTGGCCCGTCGCGAGCGTGCCCCGCTGGAGGAACAAAAGCTCGGCACCGGCCACGGCCAGCGCGAGGAATCGATCGTCACGCACACCCGCTTCGTCCGCGCACGCAGCACGCCCGACGAGGTGCTCGCCTTGCGCTACGACAGCCGCGCCAATCTGATCCGCATGGGCGTCATCCCGCAGCCCGACGACCGCATTGCACGGCCTCCACGCCCCTTCCCACAGAACCCGCAGGCGAGCTACGTGCCCGACCCGCCGCCGCGCTACTGATCCGACTTCGCACTCAAGCGCATGACGGCGTTGGATCGCCTTGCCGTGCTACAGCACTGTCTGCGGCGCTCCGCCTTGTCCTGCACTTGATTGCAAAGTCGCGTGCTCAGCGCTTCGCGGACCGGTAAAGCCCCTCCACCTTCGGCACATTCGCTTCCAGGATCTTGATGCGATCGGTGCCGCTCGGATGCGTCGACAGGAAGCCCAGCCCGCCCGAGGACTTGCTCGCCTCGGCCATCTTCTTCCACAGCGTGACCGAGGCCTTCGGGTCGTAGCCCGCGCGCGCCGCGATCTCGAGGCCGACCAGGTCCGCATCGGTCTCGTCATTGCGGCTGAACTTGAGCGTGATGAGCTGAGTCGCACCGCGCGCCGCCAGGTCGCCCATCTGGCCCAGGCCCAGCAGTTGGGCTCCAATCGACAGCGCCGCGCCGGTACCGGCGTTCTTGGCCATGCGCGCCCGCGCATGCTCGCGCAGGGCATGCGCCATCTCGTGGCCCATCACCATCGCGATCTCGTCGTCGGTGAGCTTCAACTGGTCGATGATCCCGGTGAAGAAGGCGATCTTGCCGCCGGGCATGCAGAAGGCGTTGATCTGCTTGCTGCCGATCAGGTTGACCTCCCACTTCCACTGCGTGGCGCGCGGATTCCACTGACCGACGAAGGGAATGAGTCGCGCCGCGATGGCGCGCAGGCGCTGCAACTGCGGATTGCCATCGCCGGCCAGTGCGCCCTTGGCCTTGGCCTGCGCCATCAACTGGCTGTATTGCTGCGTGCCGGCCTGCTCGATCTGGTCCGCCGAAACGAGATTGCGCGCCATCGAGGACTGCCCGACGTCGACCTGCGCCAGCGCGGGCCCTGCGAGGGACGCCCCCGCCGCCATCAGGAATGCGCGACGCGCGGACCAAGGGCCGGGGGAAGTGAAATGGCAGCGTGAACACATGGGGGAATAATAAGCAGCACGCGCCTGTTTGCCCTACATGTCCCCACCTTCCGCCGACCAAACCCTTCCCGCTTCTCAAGCCGATGTGGCTTCGCCAGCTCGACTTGATTCCCCTCGGGGGCCGGGCCGGGCCGCGCCCGGCGCTGGGGGCGCTGCCGCCGATGCGGCTTCGCCCTCCCGGCTCGATTCTCCGCAAGGGGATTCGGAAGACCGCAAGCTCCCCTGGCGCGACACCCTCAAGGTCTACCTCGAACCGGCCACGCTGCGCATGCTCGCGCTCGGCTTCTCCGCCGGACTGCCGCTGCTACTGGTGCTCGGCACGCTGAGCTTCAGGCTGCGCGAGGCGGGCGTGGACCGCGCCACCATCGGTTTCCTGAGTTGGGTCGGGCTGGCCTATGCCTTCAAGTGGGTCTGGGCGCCGCTGGTCGACCGGCTGCCGCTGCCGCCGCTGACCACCTTGCTCGGGCGGCGCCGCGGCTGGTTGCTGTTCGCGCAGGCGCTCGTGATCGCCGGCCTGGTCGGCATGGCGCTCAACGATCCGCGCGACGGCCTGCATCCCCTGGTGTGGTGCGCGCTGCTCGCGGCCTTCGGCTCGGCCACGCAGGACATCGCGCTGGACGCCTTCCGCATCGAGTCGGCGGCCACGCGCAAGCAGGCGGCGCTGGCCGCGGCCTACCAGACCGGCTATCGCCTCGCCATGATCTGGGCCGGCGCCGGCGTGTTGTGGGTGGCGGCATGGGCCGAGGTCAGTGACACGGGCGGCTACCAGAACGCCGCCTGGCGCACCGCCTACCTGGTGATGGCCGCGTCGATGGCGGTGGGCGTGCTGACGGTTCTGCTGTCGCCCGAGCCCGAGCGGCGTCCGCTCGCCGCACCGAAGGGCGCGGTCGCGTGGCTGCAAAGCGTGTTGATCGAGCCCTTCGCCGACTTCATCCGCCGCTACAAATGGCAGGCCGCGCTGATCCTGTCGCTGATCGCCATCTACCGCATCAGCGACGTGGTGATGGGCATCATGGCCAACCCCTTCTATGTCGACATGGGCTTCAGCAAGGACGAGGTGGCCACGGTCAGCAAGATCTTCGGCGTGATCATGACGCTGGTCGGCGCCTTCGTCGGCGGCATCCTGTCGATGCGCTTCGGCGTGATGCGGGTGCTGATGCTGGGCGCGGTGCTCAGCGCGGCCAGCAACCTGCTGTTCGCCTGGCTCGCCACGCGCGGGCATGACCTGACCGCGCTGGTGGCCGTGGTATCGGCGGACAACCTCGCGGGCGGCATCGCGTCGGCCGCGTTCATCGCCTACCTGTCGAGCCTGACCAACATCAACTATTCGGCCACGCAGTACGCGCTGTTCAGCTCGATGATGCTGCTGCTGCCCAAGTTCATCGCGGGGTATTCGGGCGTGTTCGTGGACCGCTATGGCTACATCAGCTTCTTCACCGCCACCGCGCTGCTGGGCGTGCCGGTGCTGGTGCTGGTGGCGCTGGCTTCGAGGGCGCGGAAGGCGTCCGACTGATCAGGGCGATCGCCGCCTTCAGGCGTGCATTCGTCTGTGGACGAGGTGGTGCTCCAGCTTCTCCCAGTCCCACTCGATCCCCAACCCCGGCTCCTGCGAAGGAATCGCCTGCCCGTTCTCCACGCGCATGCCGCCGTGCGTCACCATGTCCAGCTGCGGGATGTATTCCAGCCATCGGCTGTTCGGCACCGCGCAGCACAAAGCCAGATGGATCTCCATCAGGAAGTGCGGGCACACCGGCACGTTGAAGGCCTCGGCCATGTGCGCCACCTTCAGCCACGGCGTGATGCCGCCGATGCGCGCCACGTCGGTCTGCACGATCGAGCAGGCGCCGCTTTGCAGGTAGTCCTTGAACTGCGACAGGCTGTACATCGACTCGCCCACCGCGATCGGCACCGTCGTCGAGTTGCTCAGGCGTTGGTGCGCCAGCACGTCGTCCGCATGGATCGGCTCCTCGAACCAGGCGATGTCGAAGGGCTCGAAGCAGCGCGCGCGGCGGATCGCCTCGTCCAGGCTCAGGCCCTGGTTGGCGTCGGTCATCACTTCCCAGTCGCCGCCGACGGCCTCGCGCACCGCGGCGATGCGGCGCACGTCCTCGCCGGCATGCGGCTTGCCGACCTTGAGCTTGGTGCCGCCGAAGCCCAATGACTTGACGCGCAGCGCCTCATCCACCAACTGCGATGGCTCAAGGTGCAGCCAGCCGCCTTCGGTGTAGTACAGCGGAATGCTGTGCTTGGCGCCGCCGGCCACCTGGTGCAGCGGCTGGTTGGCCTTGCGGGCGCGCAGGTCCCAGAGGGCGGTGTCGACGGCGGCCATGGCGATCGAGGTGATGGCGCCGACCGTGGTGGCATGCACGCGGTAGAACATGTCGCGCCAAAGCTTCTCGACATCGGCCGCATCGCGCCCGATGAGCATCGGCGCCAGGTGGTCGTCCAGCAGCTTGATGACCGACGACCCGCCCGTGCCGATGGTGTAGCTGTAGCCGGTGCCGACCACGCCGTCCGCGTCGCGGATGCGCACCATCGGCGTCTCCTGGCATTCGAAGCTCTGGACGGCATCGGTGCGGACGACCTTGGGCTTCAGGTCGACCTTGAGCACCTCGACGGAGACGATCTTGGCCATGGCGGGGTTCCTTCCTTTTTGACGTATGGGTCGATGCACTTTACCCATCCAGGCCAGCCAGAGGGCTACCTCGATCGGCAAGCGCGATGCGAAGAAACCCTCCCGTCACCCCGGCGCAGTCCACTGCTCACGGAACCCCGATATTCGCCCGCATGCCCCGGATATGGCAAAACTCCCACGCGGGACACCTTGGTGAACTGGTAGGCTTTCGGATTACCCCCTTTCGGTCTTCCCTTTCCTTCCTCTCACCGTGCCCTCCAGGATTCCGCCCCTTCACATCAGCGCCTTCACCGCCACGTCGGCGGTCGGCGTCGGCAAGGCGCCGCTGCTCGCCGCGCTCGAACAACAGCGCAGCGGCCTGCGCGCCAACGACTTCGGCCCCAACCCCTTGCCCACCTGGATCGGCCGCGTCGACGGCGTCGAAGACGTCCGCCTGCCCGAGTCGCTCGCATTCTGGGATTGCCGCAACAACCGGCTGGCCTGGCTCGGGCTGCATGCCGATGGCTTCATGGAAGCGGTCGCTGCCGCGCGTGCCCACCACGGCGCGGCCCGCATCGCGCTGATCCTCGGCACGTCGACCTCCAGCATCGGCGAGACCGAACTCGCGTACACGCAACTGACCGCCGAGCGCGAATTCACGCCCGAACAGAACCGCCCTGCCGTGCACACGCCGCATTCGCTCGCGATGTTCGTGCAGAAGGTGCTGCAACTCGAAGGCCCGTGCGAGACCATCTCGACCGCCTGCTCGTCCAGCGCCAAAGTGTTCGCCTCGGCGGAACGGATGATCCGCCTGGGCCTGGTCGACGCGGCGGTGGTCGGCGGTGTCGACACGCTGTGCGGCAGCGTGCTGTTCGGCTTCAATTCGCTGGAGCTGGTGTCGACGCAGCCCTGCCGCCCCTTCGACGCCGCGCGCAACGGCATCAGCCTGGGTGAAGGCGCAGGCTTTGCGCTGCTGGAGCGCGGCCCGGGCGCGCTGGAACTGCGCGGCTATGGCGAATCGAGCGATGCGCACCACATGTCCACGCCGCATCCCGAAGGCCTCGGCGCGGAGCATGCGCTCGATGACGCACTCGCACGTGCCGGCCTCGCCACCGATGCCATCGACTACATCAACATGCACGGCACGGCCAGCATGAAGAACGACGAGGTCGAGGGCGGCCTGGTGTCGAGGCGCTTTCCCGCGAGCACGCATGCCAGTTCGACCAAGGGCTTCACCGGCCACACGCTTGGCGCGGCCGGCATCGTGGAAGCCGTCATCAGCCTGCTGGCGATCGAGACCGGCCTCAAGCCCGGCACCGCCAACTGCAAGGAACTGGGCACCGGCTTCGGCCCGCAGATCAAGCTCCAGCCAGAGCGCGGCGAGGTGCGCCATGCGCTTTCCAACTCCTTCGGCTTCGGCGGCAACAACTGCGCGCTGATCTTCGGCAAGGGAGCGGCGGCATGAGCGAGACGACGCCACCCACCCTCTACATCGAAGGCCCAGCCTTCTGGGCGCCCGAGCTGCCCGGCTGGGACATCGCGCGCGCCGCCTTCCGCGACGAAGGCGGGCTGTCCGATCCGCCCGCCAAGCGCCCTTCGCCGCAAATCCTGGCGCCGGCCGAGCGTCGCCGCGCGCCCGACACCGTGGCGCTCGCGCTCGAAGTCGCGGCCGCCGCCGTGGCCGGCTCCGGCCGGGACGCGAAAGAACTGCCCTGCGTCTTCGCCTCCGCACACGGCGACCTGGGCATCAACGACTACATGTGCGGCACGCTCGCCACCGATCCCTCGGTGCTGTCGCCGATCAAGTTCCACAACTCGGTACACAACGCGGCCGTGGGCTACTGGACCATCGGCACCGGCTGCATGGCGGCCAGCAATTCCCTGAGCGCCTTCGAAACTACTTTCGCCGCCGGGCTGCTGGAGGCCGCGACCCAGTGCGCGGCGGACCAGCAGGCCATCCTGCTGGTCGGCTACGACGTGCCGGCCGTCGGCCCGCTGAAGTCGGTCATCACCAGTGCCGGGCTCATGGCCGCAGCCTTCGTGGTGTCGCCGGTGCGCACGGAGCGCACAGTGGCCTCTTTCGACTGGGCGTTGGAACCGGGTCCTTCGCACGTGCCCGCCCTGGTTTCGTCCGCCGCGGAAAGCGTTCACACCGACTCCGTCGCCGATGCGCTGCCGGTCTTCGAGGAACTCGCGCGCGCCAGCGGCACGCCGCTTCGACTGCCATTAGCGCCGACGATGTCGCTGCGCCTGCTGATCCACCCTCTCACTGCCTGACGGAGCGTCCATGACCAGACCCGCCACCCCCGCACACGACGTCGTGATCATGGGTGGCGGTCTGGCAGGCCTCACGCTGGCGCTGCAACTCAAGCGCCGCTTCGAGGACATCGACGTGCTGGTGCTGGAGCGGCGCAGCCATCCGGTGCCGCTGGCAGCGCACAAGGTGGGCGAGTCGTCCGTCGAGATCGGCGCGCACTACTTCGACACGGTGCTCGGCCTCAAGCCCCACATGCAGGAGGCGCAGCTGCGCAAGTTCGGCTTCCGCTTCTTCTTCAGCGAGGGCCGCCGCGACATCGACCAGGTCACCGAGATCGGCGCCAGCCGCTACCTCTCGGTGCCGAGCTACCAGATCGACCGCGGCATCTTCGAGAACTACCTGGCCGACGAGGCCGCGCGCCGCGGCGTGCGCTTCGTAGACGGCGCCGTGGTCCGCGCGGTCGACCTGGCCGAAACAGCCGACGCGCCGCACCGCCTGCGCTGGACTGTCGACGGCGTGACCTACATCGCGCGCTCGCGCTGGGTGGTCGACGCCTGCGGACGCGCCGGCCTGCTCAAGCGCAAGCTCGGCCTCGCGCGGCCCAACGCGCACGATGCCAACGCCGTCTGGTTCCGCATCGGCGAGCGCATCGTCATCGACGACTGGAGCGACGACCCCGCATGGCGCGCGCGCTGCGAACCGCAGGCGCGCTGGCTCTCGACCAACCACCTGGTCGGCGCCGGCTATTGGGTGTGGCTGATCCCGCTGGCCTCCGGCTCGCACTCGGTCGGCATCGTGGCCGACCCCAAGCTGCATCCGCTCGACACGATGGACAGCTTCGACAAGGCGATGGACTGGTTCAGGAAATGGCAGCCGCGCCTCTACGACGAACTCGACGGCAAGCGCGACAAGCTGCAGGACTTCATGTTCTTCCGCAAGTTCTCGTATGGCTGCAAGCAGGTGTTCTCCGCCCAGCGCTGGGCCCTGACCGGCGAGGCCGGCCTGTTCCTCGACCCCTTCTATTCGCCCGGCAGCGACTTCATCGCGCTCGGCAACACCTACATCACCGACCTGGTGGCGCGCGACCGCGCCGGCCTGCGGCTTGAGGCGCGCGCGCAGCTCTACGACCAGATCTACCACTCCTTCTACGAAAGCACCCTCACGCTCTACCAGGACCAGTACCCGCTGTTCGGCGACCCCGAGGTGCTGCCGGTCAAGGTGATCTGGGACTACACCTACTACTGGGGCGTGCTGTCGCAGATGTTCTTCCAGCAGAAGCTGACGCACCTGGCGCTGCTCGGCGAACTGAGGGAGCAACTGGTCCATTGCCAGCGGCTCAACGTCGCCATGCAGGCCTTCCTGCGCAGTTGGTCGGCGGTAAGCCACAAGCGCAACCCGGCCGTGATGCTCGACCAGGCCGCGCTGCCCTGGTTCGCCGAACTCAACCGCAGCCTCAACGACACCCTCGACGACGACGGCTTCCGCCAGCGCGTGCGTGACTCGGCGGCGCTGCTGGATGCGCTGGCCCGCGAGATCGTCGAGCGCGCCAGCCAGGCCCATCCCGGCCTCGACAGCGGCGCGCTCGGCCGCCTGCTGGACGAAAAATCACCTACTGTGTCGGACGAAGCCGCGCGTCCGGCCATGCTCTTCCTCGCCGCCTCGGCAATGGGTTAGCCTGCGGCCATTTACCCAACTTTACGCAGCGTTCAAGCCGCCTTGGCCGGCCTGGACCACGATCCTTCCATGAGCAATCCGCAACTCCTGATGATCGAAGACGACGCGCGGCTGGCGCAGATGGTGAGCGAATACCTCACCCAGTCCGGCTTCGGCGTCAACCATGCGATGGATGGCAACACCGGCATGGACCTGCTGCAACAGCACGCACCCGACCTCGTCATCCTCGACCTGATGCTGCCCGACATCGACGGCCTCGAAGTGTGCCGCCGCATCCGTTCCCTGCCCGGCCCGCTGTCGAAGGTCGCCGTGCTGATGCTCACCGCCAAGGGCGACCCGATGGACCGCATCATCGGCCTGGAGATCGGCGCCGACGACTACCTGCCCAAGCCCTTCGAGCCGCGCGAACTGCTGGCCCGCATCCGCGCCGTGCTGCGCCGCCGCGCCGAGCCCGGCGCCGCCAGCGCCGCCGCCACGGTGATGCGCTTCGGCACGCTGGAGATCGACCGCAACGCGCGCACCGTCACCGTCGGCGGCGCGCTGGCCGACCTCACCTCCTACCAGTTCGACCTGCTGGCCGCGATGGCCGAGCGTGCCGGCCGCGTGCTCACGCGCGATCAGATCATGGAAGCCGTGCGCGGTCGTGAGCTGGAAGCCTTCGACCGCTCCATCGACGTGCACATGGGCCGCATCCGCGCGGCGATCGAGGTGGATGCGAAGAACCCGAAGCGCATCCTGACGGTGCGCGGCGTGGGGTACGTTTTTGCCAAGCAACAGGACTAGTAGCCGCCCGTGGTCAACCTGTATTCCCGGCACCTCTACGTCCGCATCTGGCTGGCGGTGGTCGCGGGCGTGGTCATCCTCACCCTCACGGCCGGCTGGATGGTGCGCTGGGCCGCCGACAACGAGCGCGACCGCATTTCCTCGCTGCCGCGCACGGTGATCGTGCGCGACGCCGAGGACCGTGTCATCGGCACCGGCCAGGCCACGCGCGTGCGCGGCCAGGGGCTGGAGTTCGACCTGACCTTGAGCGACGGTCGCGCCCTCACCTTGCAGATGCCGCCGCGCGACCAGGAGCTGGGCCCGGGCGGCGTCCGTCCGCCGCCACCGCCATGGCGCACGCCCTTCGGGTTCACCTGGATGATCGTGGTGGTCGGCCTCGCGGTGGCACTGGGCGTCTATCCGATCGTGCGGCGCCTGACGCAGCGGCTCGAGGCCTTGCAACGCGGCGTGCAGCGCTGGGGCGAAGGCGACCTCTCCGTGCGCGTGCCGGAGCAGGGGCAGGACGAAGTGGGGGACCTGTCGAAGCGCTTCAACGCGGCGGCTGCGCGCGTCGAGACGCTGGTCCGCTCGCACAAGTCGCTCCTGGCCAACGCCTCCCACGAGCTGCGCTCGCCATTGACGCGCATCCGCATGGGCCTTGAGCTGATGGGGAATGCGCCCCCCGCGCCCGGCGCTGAAGCGTCCTCGCTGCCTGGCCGCGCCGATGCCATGGCTGCAGCCAAAGCCGAGATCTCCCGCAACATCGCCGAACTCGACCAGCTGATCGACGAGATCCTGCTGGCCAGCCGCCTCGACGCGCACGAGGCCGACATGGGCACCATCGAGACGGTCGATCTCACCGGCCTGGCCGCCGAGGAATGTGCGCGCGTCGGCGCCGAACTCGACCTGGCCGAGGGCACCAGCAGCAACAGCCTCAACGTGCCCGGCGTCCCACGTCTTCTGCGCCGTGCCGTGCGCAACCTGCTGGAGAATGCGCGCCGCTACGGCGCCGGCGAGATCAGCGTCGAACTCAAGACCGACTCACGCAACGCCGAAGTGCGCGTCGGCGACCGCGGCCCCGGCGTGCCGGCCGCGCTGCGCGAGCGCATCTTCGAGCCCTTCTACCGGCTGCCCGGCGCGAGCGAGCGCGAGGGCGGCGTCGGGCTGGGGCTGGCGTTGGTGAAGTCGATCGTCGAGCGGCATGGCGGCAGCGTACGTTGCGAGTCGCGCGCGGGTGGCGGTGCGAGCTTCGTGATTGCATTGCCGCGCTGAGCGCCCGGGGGTGCCCACCTAAAATCCCCGTCCATGCTCAGGACACGCCTCGTCCGCCATCTGGCGGCCTTCTGGGGTTTCGTGGTCTACATGCCCGTGGGCGTGAACTACGGCGCCACCTTCCTCCTCCTTCTTGCGATGCTGGCCGGCGGAAGCCTGCGCGAACGAGGCGCCCGCCTGCGCGCAAGCCCCTTGTGGTGGCCCATCGTCATCTACCTCGCATGGACGCTGGTGGTGCTCGCCATCGGCCAGCACTATCCGGAGACCGCCGAGAACCTGTTCCACGGCTTCCGCATCGCCTCCACCATGCTGCTGGCGCTGGCGCTCACTCGCGCCGAGGCGGTATGGGCGCTGCGCGGCTTCCTGCTGGTGTCGATGATCAACCTGCTGCTCATCGTGCTGCACCAGGCCCACCTCCTGCCCGACCAGCAGATCTGGCGCGCGGTCGTCTCGCTGCAGGGCAACAAGTCGATCAACGACGCGCTGCTGTTCACCGTCCTGGGCGCCTCGACCGCCGTGCTCGGGCTGGCGCATCTGGCCGACGCGCGACGCTGGCACTGGGCCGGACCGGCCTTTGTCTTCACCGTGCTGATGGCGTTGATCGTCACGCTGGTCCTGCCTTCGCGCACTTCGCTGGTGGCGATGCTGGTGTGCGTGGTCGCGGCCTGCGTGCACCAGTGGCGCAGCCATCCGCGCATCATGGCGGGGGCGCTGGCGGCGGTGTTCGTGGTGGCCGGCCTGCTGGTCTGGCAGGCGCCAGCGGAGATGAAGGACAAGTTCGAGCTGGGGCTGCACGAGGTGGAGCAGGCGCAGGCCGGCGAAGTGTCCGAGGGCAGCATGATCACGCGCTACTACATGTACCGCCTGACCACCGAGATGATGCTGGACAAGCCGCTCATCGGCCTGGGCATCGGCGCCTGGACCAGCGAGTGGAAGAAGCGCGGACCGAAGGTGCTGGACTACAAGAACATGCCGCACAACGACTACCTCTGGATG
Organism: Variovorax robiniae; assembly: GCF_037889955.1. Classification (NCBI taxonomy): domain Bacteria; kingdom Pseudomonadati; phylum Pseudomonadota; class Betaproteobacteria; order Burkholderiales; family Comamonadaceae; genus Variovorax; species Variovorax robiniae. The sequence continues at coordinate 54,324 of NZ_JBBKZS010000021.1, read as the reverse complement.
GGCTCGCAGGGCGGCATCCCGGGCCTTCTCTCGCTGCTGTTCATCATGGTCGCCAGCGTCTGGGTCTGCTGGCGCCGCGCCGACCTGACCGGGCGGCTGGGCTTCGTTGCGATGCTGACCTTGCTGATCGCGGCAAGTCTCAACTCCGCCTTGCGCGACGCGCAGATCGGCCTGTGCCTGCCGTGGATCTGCTTCCTCTACCTGCGGTTGGTCGAGGAGAGTGGCAGCCCGTGGCGCGAGGTGCTGCCGGCGCGGCTGTCAGGCGTGTTCGTCAGCGCGGACGGCAGCCCGACGCACTCCCTCTGAGCCCCCAGGATTCAAGCCGTGAGCAGGCGGATGGCGATGCGCGCGGCCGAGGCCACCACCTCGTTGCGCATCGTCGCGTCCTTGCGGTCCTGCGTGTAGTAGATCGCCAACACCAGCGGCGCACGGGCCTCCGGCCAGACCACGCCGATGTCGTTCGTGGTGCCGTAGTCGCCAGAACCGGTCTTGTCGGCCACTCCCCAGTTGCCGGATGCGGCGCGGATGCGCTGGCCGCCGGTGGTGTTGTCGCGCATCCAGGCCTGGAGCTGGCTGCGCTGTGGCTGCGGCAACGCGTCATCGAGCATCAGGCGCTGCAGGTTGCGCGCCATGTCGCCGGGCGTACAGGTGTCGCGCGGATCGCCGGGCACGGCGGTGTTCAGCGCGGTCTCCCAGCGGTCCAGGCGGAAGGTCTGGTCGCCGAGCGTCCGCGCGAACGCCGTCACCGCTTCCAGCCCGCCCGCCTGCCGCACCAGCAGGTTGCCGGCGGTGTTGTCGCTGTACTGAAGGGCGGCGGCGCACAGTTCGCCGAGGGTCATGCCGTCGCTGACGTGCTTCTCGGTGATGGGCGAATAGGTGACGAGATCCGGGCGCGCATAGCGAACGCGGCGTTGCAGCAGTCCCGGTTCGGTCACGCTCTGCCGCAGCACGGCGGAGGCGGCCAGCACCTTGAAGGTGCTGCAGAAGGCAAAGCGCTCCTCGGCCCGATGCTGGACGCGCCGGCCGGTGCCGGTGTCGATGCCCATCACGCCGAGGCGCCCGCCGACATCGTTCTCCAGCTTGGCCAGCGTCGCCGGGGTTGTCGGCAAGGGGGAACACGCATTCAGCACCGGCGCCGCGATGGCGCCGAGCAGCAAGGTGCGCCGCGTGGTCATCAATGCCGGTGACCGGCGGACTCGCCGGCCTTGAGACGATAGACCGTGCCGCAGTACGGGCACTTGGCTTCGCCGGTCCGGGCCACGTCGAGGTAGACCTTCGGGTGGTTGTTCCAGATCGGCATGTCGGCCTTGGGGCTCGGGCAGTACACGCCGCCCTGCGAGTTCAGTTCCTTGCCGAGGAGTTCGACGACAGCATCGGTAGCCATGCTTGATTTATACCTTTGAAAGCCAATGGGCGTATTTGGGATTGCGGCCGTTCACGATGTCGAAGAACGCGCTCTGGATCTTTTCGGTGATCGGGCCGCGCGAACCGCTGCCGATCTCGATGCGGTCGAGCTCGCGGATCGGCGTGACTTCGGCGGCGGTGCCGGTGAAGAAGGCTTCCTCGGCGATGTAGACCTCGTCGCGGGTGATGCGCTTCTGGATCACTTCGATGCCGAGGTCCTTGGCGATGTGCAGGATGGTGTTGCGCGTGATGCCGTTGAGCGCGCCGGCGGACAGGTCCGGCGTGTAGATCACGCCGCCCTTGACCACGAAGATGTTCTCGCCCGCGCCCTCGGAAACGAATCCGCTCGCATCGAGCAGCAGTGCCTCGTCGTAGCCATCGTCCAGCGCTTCCATGTTGGCCAGGATCGAGTTGCTGTAATTGCTCACGGCCTTGGCCTGCGTCATCGTGATGTTGACGTGATGGCGGGTGTAGCTGGAGGTCTTGACGCGGATGCCGCGCTTCATGCCTTCCTCGCCGAGGTAGGCGCCCCAGGCCCAGGCGGCGACCATCAGGTGGATCTGGTTGCCCTTGGGACTGACGCCGAGCTTTTGCGAACCGATCCAGGTGAGCGGGCGCAGGTAGCAACTGTCGAGCTTGTTCTCGCGCACCACCGTCTTCTGGGCTTCGTTGACCTCTTCCTTGGTGAACGGGATCTTCATGCGCAGGATCTTGGCGCTGTTGAAGAGGCGCTCGGTGTGCTCTTCGAGCCGGAAGATGGCGGTGCCGTTGACCGTGTTGTAGGCGCGCACGCCCTCGAAGGCGCCGCAGCCGTAGTGCAGCGTGTGGGTCAGCACATGGATCTTGGCATCGCGCCAGTCGACCAGTTGGCCGTCCATCCAGATCTTGCCGTCACGGTCGGCCATCGAAGGCGCGGGGGGAACGAGGGCGCTCATTGTGTTGTGTCCTTGGGGGAGATTCGCTGAGCCGGCGATTTTACGGCGCGGGCGGCTTCGCGGCGGACCGACGGACGCGCGAGTCGGGTGCCCGGCGGGCGGCGACAATCGCGCCTTCGCCAAAAAACGCATCTGCCCAACGCTTCAGGAAAGAGTGCCTGTGTCCTTCTTCAAGAACGTCATCGTCTATCGCATCGAATCTTCATGGTCTGCCACGCTCGAGCAGGCCGAACTGGCGCTCGACGCCCACCGTTTCGCGCCCTGCGGCGCCACGCAGGAAAAATCCGCCGGCTGGATCGAGCCGCGCGGCCAGGCCAATGGGGCGCTGGTCGAATCCGTCGGCGGCCACTGGCTGCTGGAATTCATGATTGAGGCCAAGGCGGTGCCGGCATCGGTCATCCGCCGCAAGGTCGACGAGCGCTGCGCGCAGATCGAGGCCACCACCGGCCGCAAGCCGGGCAAGAAGGAAAAGCGCGACCTCAAGGAAGACATCGCGCACGAACTGCTGCCAATGGCCTTCACGCGCCAGGCCAAGGTCACGGTCTGGATCGACCCGGAATCGCGCCGCCTGGTGATCAACAGCTCCAACGTCTCACGCGCCGACGAGGTCGTGACCGCGCTGGTCAACGCCTTCGAAGGCTTTGCCGTGGCGCAGATCTCGACCACCATCGAACCGGCCGCCGCCATGTCGAACTGGCTGTCGACGCAGGAGCCGCCGGCCGGCTTCACGATCGACCGCGAGTGCGAACTCAAGGCCAGCGATGAATCGAAATCGGTGGTGCGCTATGCCAAGCATGCGTTGGACATCGACGAGGTGCGCCAGCACATCGAACAGGGCAAGCGCCCCACCCGCCTGGCCATGACCTGGGACGACCGGGTGTCCTTCGAGCTGACCGAAGGCATGACGCTGCGCAAGATCGTGTTCCTGGAAGGCACCGACAGCACCAGCGCGATCAAGGACGGCAAGGACGACAACTTCGACGCCGATGCGGCCATCGCCACCGGCGAACTCGGCCAGCTCGTGCCGGACCTGCTGGAAGCGCTCGGTGGCGAGATGGCACTGGGTGTTGCCGCGCGGGTGGAAAAAGCCGATTCCCCCGCCGAGGCAGAGACCGAAGACGCGCCGTTCTAGGAGCCCCGAAGCGGCGAACCGGTGCCTCAATCCGAGGCGCCCTATGGCGCCGGCGGCTGGTCTGACGGCTCGGCCTGCGCAGCCGCCGGGTCGGGCCGCGTCAAGGTCCATTGGCGCAGCTTGCCATCCATGAACTCGGCATCGACCCACGAGCCGCCGCCATCGGTCCAGCGGTAGAGCTCCGGCTGCTCGTCCTTTGGCGTTTTCAGTTCGCCGAGCGAGCGCGTGAGCGCCATCACATGCATCAGGTTCACGCCAGGCTTGAGCTTGGCGTTGAGCATCACCGCGCTGTCGACATAGCCGATCGGACGGTTTGCAGCGCGCCGCAGGACGGCCATGGTGCGGTTGAAGTGCAGCAACAGGAACATCACGATCGCGCCCGACACCGCGGCCACGCCCTGCCAACCGTATTGGTTCCACGCAAAGACGAGCAACGACAAGCCGGCAATGGGCACCAGGTACTTGCGGAAATTCATCAATGGATTGTCGTCGGTAGCCAAGCCGCGCTACCGCGAGTGGCACGCTTCGATACTTTGCATGGAAAGAATGGTGGAAGGTACCCCGTGACGGCACATTTCGTTCACGGGCATGTGCCCGGGCCACCCCGAAGTGTATGAATCGCGTCACCTCCCCTCGTACTGTTCTCCTGTCCATGGCCACTGTCGTCGCTGCTGCCACCTTGAGCGGCTGCTACGTGGTGCCGATCGCGCCACCCGCGCAGGTCGGTCCGCCGCAGCAGGCCATCGCGATCTCGCCGATGCCCCCGATGCCACCCGCTCCACCCGCACCGACCAGCCAGAGCTTCACCGCACGTCTCTACCCGAGCAATGCCGAAGCGAGCCGCTACGGCGCAGTGACCGGCGTCGTGACGAGCGACCTGAACGGCCGCGGCCATTTCAGCGCGGTGATCGGTGGAGAACAGTTCCAGGGAGAAGCAACGCGCACTGCGGGTTCGCAACGCAATGGCATCGCCAATGCCGCCGGTGCGAAAGGCGGGATCTTGAGTTGCCGGTACACGATGAACTCGGCGACGTTGGGTGCAGGCAACTGCACGCTCAACGGCGGACCAGAGTTCACGATGCATATCGGCGGGTAGGGAGGTCTGCCCGGATTCGCGATCGTCCCCCTCGCGGTCCGGGCGTTTTTTTGACCCCTGACTATTGAAGCTGACGGACCACGTCCATCGCTTCCTCGATCCGTTCGACGGCGTGGATTGTCAGGCCTTCGATCTCCTTCGCGCCCTTCCGGGGCGCGTTGGCTTTGGGGACCACCGCGATGCTGAAACCGAGCTTGGCGGCTTCGCGCAGACGCTCCTGACCGCGCGGCGCCGGGCGCACCTCGCCGGCCAGCCCGACTTCACCGAAAGCGATGAAGCCCTTGGGCAATGGCTTGCCGCGCAGGCTCGAGGTGATCGCCAGCATCACCGCCAGGTCGGCTGCGGGCTCACTGATTCGCACGCCGCCGACCGCATTGACGAACACGTCCTGGTCCATGCAGGCAATGCCCGCGTGACGGTGCAGCACGGCCAGCAGCATCGCGAGGCGGTCCCGGTCGAGACCGACGCTCAGGCGCCGCGGGCTCGGGCCACCATCGTCGACCAGCGCCTGGATTTCCACCAGCATCGGCCGCGTGCCTTCCAGCGTCACCAGCACCACGCTGCCGGGCACCGGCTCCGCATGCTGGCTCAGGAAGATGGCACTCGGATTGGTGACACCCTTCAGGCCGCGCTCGGTCATCGCGAAGACGCCGATCTCGTTGACCGCGCCAAAGCGGTTCTTGATGGCGCGCACGAGCCGGAAGCTCGAATGCGTGTCGCCTTCGAAATACAGCACCGTGTCGACCATGTGCTCCAGCACGCGCGGGCCGGCCAGCGCGCCTTCCTTGGTGACGTGGCCGACCAGCACCACGGCGGTTCCGCTGGTCTTGGCGAAGCGCGTCAGGTGCGCGGCGCATTCGCGCACCTGTGCTACCGAGCCCGGTGCGGAGGTGAGCTGGTCTGAGTACACCGTCTGGATCGAGTCGATGACCGCGATCGCGGGGCGGTTGGCGTCCAGCGTGGCGATGATCTTCTCCAGCTGGATCTCGGCCATCACCTGCACCTGCGAATAGTCGAGGCCGAGCCGCTTGGAGCGCAGCGCGACCTGGGCGCCGCTCTCCTCGCCGGTCACGTAGAGCGCGTTCTGCCCCGCGCGCTGCAACGCGTCGACCGCCTGCAGCAGCAGGGTCGACTTGCCGATGCCCGGATCGCCGCCGATCAGCGTGACGCCGCCGGCGACGATGCCGCCGCCGAGCACACGGTCCAGTTCGTCGATGCCGGTGGGGGTGCGCGCGATGTCGGTCGCCTCGATCTCCGACAAGGTAGCCAGCTCCGACGAGCCGCCCAGCGCCGCGAACGGCGCGCTGAAGCGGTTGTTGCCGGCGCCGCCGCCCTGCACCGCGACCTGCTCGACGAGCGTGTTCCATGCGCCGCAGCTGGGGCACTTGCCCAGCCATTTCGCGCTGGTGCCGCCGCATTCGCCGCAGACGTAGTTTGTTTTTTCCTTTGCCATGGATCGAGTGTAGGCAGGGCCGGGCAAGCGCCTTGCGGACAAACTCGGGTAAACCCCTTGGTAACGGAATGTCCTGGCACTTGCAAATCATTTAACAAGTTAAATAATATCGGTGCCTATGAGCACCACGCCCTTCGTCCATCGCAACTTGCCGCGCCTTCTGCTGCAAGCACGCGAAGCCGTGATGGCGCACACGCGGCCCAGCCTGCGCGAACACGAGCTGTCCGACCAGCAGTGGCGCGTGCTGCGCGTGCTGGGCGAGCACGGTGCCGTCGAAACCGGCCGCGTCGCGCGAGAGGCCTTCATCCTCGGACCGAGCCTCACCGGCGTGCTGGCGCGCATGGAGCGCGATGACCTGATCCAGCGCAGCCGCGACCCGGAAGACCAGCGACGCACGGTGATCGAGGCCACGGCCAAGGGCAAGCGGCTGGTGAAGAAGCTGTCCGGCACCATCGAGGCGCACTACGCGTGGCTCGAGCAGTCGATGAGCAAGGCCAAGCTCGGGCAGCTCTACAAGCTGCTCGACGAACTGATTGCATTGGAACAACCATCGTGAGCAACGAGCGCGCCGATGCGGCGACTTTCCTGCCGAGCGGCACCGTGTACGGCGTGCTGCTCAACTTCCGCGAGGAGGTGGACGCGTGGGCATCGCGCATGAACGAGCCGCCGTACAAGGCTCCGCCGAAAGCGCCAGTGTTGTATGTCAAGACGGCCAACACATGGAGTCCACATGGCAGCGACATCGCAGTGCCGGAGGGCGAGAGCGAAGTCGAAGTCGGCGCGACCATTGCCATGGTGATGGGCGAAGGCGGCCAGGTGGCGGGGCATGTGCTCATGAACGACCTGTCGCTGCCGCATGCGAGCTTCTTCAGGCCGCCGGTCAAATTCAAGTGCGTGGATGGCTTCCTGGGCATCGGCCCCGCGATGCGCGTCGGTGGCGATCCAGAAGGCTTTGTGCTGGAGGTGCGGATCAATGGCGAGCTTCGGCATGCCGCCGACTTTTCCAAGCTGGTTCGCAGTGCATCGCGACTGGTGGCAGACGTGAGCGAGTTCATGACCCTGGCGCCCGGCGATGTGTTGATGCTGGGCTGCAATGTTGGACGGCCTTTGGCCAAGGCCGGTGACCGCATCGAGATCACGGCGCCGGGCTTCGAGACTCTGACGAACACGCTGGTGGAGGCTGCATGAAACACGCCCGCGTGCGTTACCAGGGCGCGGTGCACGACGCCATCGAGCGCGACGGCGCATTGCTGCTCGCGGATGGCCGGCTCGTCGCATTCGAGGCGGTCGACTGGCTTCCGCCCCTCGCCCCGACACCGCGCCCACGCACCATCCTCGCGCTCGGCCTCAACTACGCCGACCATGCGAAGGAACTGGAATTCAAGGCGCCCGAGGAACCGCTGGTGTTCGTCAAGGGCGAAGGCTCCTTGATCGGCCATCGCCAGCTCACGCGCCGTCCCGCGGGCGTGCAGTTCATGCACTACGAATGCGAACTGGCGATCGTCATCGGCCGCACCGCGAAGAAGGTGCGGCGCGACGACACCTACGACTTCATCGGCGGGTACACCGTGGCCAATGACTACGCGATCCGCGACTACCTCGAGAACTGGTACCGCCCCAACCTGCGCGTGAAGAACCGCGACACCTGCACGCCGATCGGGCCGTGGCGGGTCGATGCCAAGGACATTCCCGACCCGATGGCGCTCGCCTTGCAGACCACCGTCAACGGCAAGCTCACGCAGTCGGGCAACACGCGCGACATGATCTTCGACGCTGGCTTTCTCATCGAGTACTTCAGCCGCTTCATGACGCTGCAGCCGGGCGACCTGATCCTCACCGGCACGCCCGACGGCGTGGTGGATTGCCAGCCCGGCGATGTGGTCGTGACCGAGATCGAGCACATCGGCGCACTCGTCAACACCATCCAGGGAGCTTCATGAAGATCGATCACCTCATCAACGGCAAGCCGGTGGCAGGCAGGGACTACTTCGAGACCGTCAACCCCGCGACGCAGGAAGTGCTGGCCGAGGTCGCGTCCGGCGGCGAGGCGGAAGTCAATGCCGCCGTGGCCTCTGCAAAGGAAGCCTTTCCGAAATGGGCCGGCATGCCCGCACCCCAACGCGCGAAGCTGATCCGCAAGCTCGGCGACCTGATCGCGGCCAACGTGCCGGCCATTGCGCAGACCGAGACCAACGATTGCGGCCAGGTCATTGCGCAGACCGGCAAGCAACTGGTGCCGCGCGCGGCCGACAACTTCTACTACTTCGCCGAGATGTGCACGCGCGTCGACGGCCACACCTACCCGACCGAGACGCACCTCAACTACACGTTGTTCCATCCGGTCGGCGTGTGTGCGTTGATCTCGCCGTGGAACGTGCCGTTCATGACGGCGACGTGGAAGGTCGCGCCGTGCCTTGCGTTCGGCAACACGGCCGTGTTGAAGATGAGCGAGCTGTCGCCATTGACGGCTGCGCGGCTGGGCGAACTGGCGCTGGAAGCCGGCATTCCGCCCGGCGTGCTGAACCTCGTGCATGGCTACGGCAAGGATGCGGGCGAGCCGCTGGTCGCGCATCCCGATGTGCGTGCGATCTCGTTCACTGGGTCTACGGCCACGGGCAACCGCATCGTGAAGAGCGCGGGCTTGAAGAAGTTCAGCATGGAGCTTGGCGGCAAGAGCCCCTTCGTGATCTTCGACGACGCGAACCTCGACCGCGCGCTGGACGCCGCCGTGTTCATGATCTTCAGCAACAACGGCGAGCGTTGCACCGCGGGCTCGCGCATCCTGGTGCAGAAGTCGATCTATGCGGACTTCGCGGCCAAGTTCGCCGAGCGCGCGCGGCGCATCACGGTCGGCGATCCGCTGGACGAGAAGACCATCGTCGGGCCGATGATCTCCCAGGCGCATCTGGCCAAGGTGCGCAGCTACATAGAACTCGGGCCAAAGGAAGGCGCGACGCTGCTGTGCGGCGGTCTTGGCATGCCCGATCTGCCCGAGCGCGTGCGCAAGGGCAACTATGTGTTGCCCACTGTGTTCGCCGATGTCGACAACCGCATGAGGATCGCGCAAGACGAGATCTTCGGGCCCGTCGCCTGCCTCATTCCGTTCGAAGACGAGGCGGATGCGATCCGGCTGGCCAATGACATCCAGTACGGCCTGAGCAGCTATGTCTGGACCGAGAACATCGGCCGTGCGCACCGCGTCGCGGCTGCGGTCGAAGCCGGCATGTGCTTCGTTAACAGCCAGAACGTGCGCGACCTGCGCCAGCCCTTCGGTGGCACCAAGGCGTCGGGCACGGGACGCGAGGGCGGGACCTGGAGCTACGAGGTGTTCTGCGAGCCGAAGAACATCGCGGTGTCGATGGGTTCGCATCACATCCCGCATTGGGGTGTGGCGTGACCCGCGAGTCCAACATCGCGCTGGAGAGCTGACGCGATGAGCCTCTACAGCATGCAGAAATTCCTCTACGCACTGAACCGCGAGCCGGAGGTGCAGCGCCGCTACCGCGAAGGCGGGGCCGAGCGCGACGCCCTGCTCGCCGGCTACGACCTGGTCGATGAAGAGCGCGAGGCCATCCGCGATGGCGACATCGGCAAGCTCTATGTGCTCGGTTGCAACGGCCAGTTGCTGATGCACTTCGCGCCCTTGCTCGGCATGCCGTGGGCCGACTACCTCGAAGCCATGCGCGAGGGCGTGCGCAAGTACGGGCCGGTGCGCGCCGGCATCTATGCGATGACCACCTCGACCGAAGACAAGGTGGCGGGCGTATGAAAGGAGCATCGTCGTGAGCCTCGTCTTCTCGGGCGTCTGCAGTCACGCCCCCGGCATCACGGGCCGCGCCCACTTGGCCGACCCGGCGGTAAAGGACGCCTTCCACGCGGCCTTCCATCGCTTCGGCGAGGCGATGCGCGCAACGAAGCCCGATGCGGTCATCGTCATCGCCGCCGAGCACTTCGCCAACTTCTTCATGAACAACATGCCGGCCTACGCGATCGGCATGGCGGACCGCTACGAAGGGCCGATCGAGGACCCGGCCTGGCTCGGCATCGCCAAGACCTCGGTACCTGGCAACGCAGCGCTGTCGCAACGCCTCATCCGCGAGGTGATGCAGACGGTGGACGTGGCCTATGCCGAGGAGTGGAAGTTCGACCACGGCATCATGGTGCCGCTCAACTTCCTCACGCCGAAGTACGACATCCCGGTGATCCCGGTCAACATCAATTGCCAGGGGCCGCCGTTGACGCCACTGCACCGTGCATGGGCCTTCGGCGAAGCGTTGCGGCGGGCCTGCGACAAGGCGCCGGAACGCATCGCACTGGTGGGCACCGGCGGCATCTCGCACTGGCCGGCGACGCCGGACTCCGGCAAGGTCAACGAAGCCTGGGACGCCGACTTCATGCAGCGCTGGTGCGCCAACGACAAGGCTGGCATGCTCGACTACACCGATGAAGCCACCTACCGCGATGCGGGACAAGGCGGCTTCGAGATCCGCACCTTCATCACTGTGGCGGCCGCGGCGCGAGGACGCGGCGAGATCCTGCACATGAAGGCCATTCCCATCTTCGCGGTGAGTTGCACCGCCGCAACCATGACTGTCGAATAGCCATGCCGCACCTGGTCATCCTCTATACCCCCAACATCGAAGCGCAGACCGACATGAGCGCGCTGTGCCGCTCGATGGCCGACGCCATGCTCGCGCAGCGCGACGACGACGGCAAGCAGGTCTATCCGACCGGCGGCACGCGCGTGCTGGCCTTCCCCGCCACGCACTACGCGGTGGCCGACGGGAGTGGCGACCATGCCTTCGTCTACCTCAACGTGCGCATGGCGGCGGGTCGGCCCGATGCCGTCAAGAAACGCATCGGCGACGCATTGCTGGCGTGCGCAAAGCAGCACTTCGATCCGCTCATCGCGCAACGCCATGTCGGCATCACCTTGCAGATCGACGAGGCGCCGGGCCAGGTCTACGACGGCAAGCTCGGCAACCTGCATCCCCTGTTCAACAAGTAGCGCCCATGCTCTCCACCGAAGTCATCCAGCAACTCGCCGCCGAGCTGGACCAGAGCGAGAAATCGCGTGTACAGGTCGAGCATTTCTCCAAGCGCTTTCCACAGATGACCGTCGAGGACGGCTATGCGATCTCGCGTGAATGGGTGAAGGGCAAGATCGCCGCGGGGCGCGTCGTCAAGGGTCACAAGATCGGCCTGACCTCGCGCGCGATGCAGCAGGCCAGCCAGATCACCGAGCCCGACTACGGCACGCTGCTCGACGACATGTTCTTCGAGCAGGGCGGCGACATCCCCTTCACGCGCTTCATCGCGCCGCGCATCGAGGTGGAGCTGGCCTTCGTGCTCGGCAAGAAGCTGGAAGGCCCGGGCGTGACGATCTTCGACGTGCTCGCGGCCACCGACTACGTGGTGCCGGCCATCGAGATCATCGACGCGCGCATCGAGCAGTTCGACCGCCACACGAAGCAGATGCGCAAGGTGTTCGACACCATCGCAGACAACGCGGCCAATGCCGGCATCGTGACCGGCGGGCGGCCCGTGAAGCCGGATGCGGTGGACCTGCGCTGGGTCAGCGCGCTGCTGTTCAAGAACGGCGTGATCGAGGAGTCCGGCGTGGCCGCGGCCGTGCTCAACCATCCGGCCACGGGCGTGGCGTGGCTCGCCAACAAGCTGGCACCCTGGGGCGAATGCCTGCAGGCCGGCGAGGTGGTGCTGGGCGGCTCCTTCACCCGGCCCACGACCGGCGCGCCGGGCGATACCTTTCATGCCGACTACGGGCCCTTGGGCTCGATCTCCTTCCGCTTCGTCTAGACAAAAAGGCCTTCATGCAAACACCCGTCAACCCCTTCAAGCAAGCCCTCGTCGAGAAGCGCCCGCAGATCGGCTTCTGGCTCGGCTTCGGCGATGCCTACAGCGCGGAGATCTGCGCCGGCGCCGGCTTCGACTGGCTGCTCATCGACGGCGAACATTCGCCCAACGGGCTGCAGTCGATCCTGCAGCAGGCGCAGGCGATCGCCGCCTACCCCGGCGCGAATGCCATCGCACGTGTGCCGGTGGGCCACGGCGATGTCGGCACGACCTACATCAAGCAATACCTCGACCTCGGCCTGCAGACGCTGCTGGTGCCGATGGTCGACACACCCGAACAGGCCACCGCCATCGTGCGCGCGATGCGCTATCCGCCGCACGGCATCCGCGGCATGGGCGGTGCGCGTGCCTCGCGCTGGGGCCGCTACAACAACTACCCGAAGGAAGCCAACGACAACGTCTGCCTGCTGGTGCAGGCGGAGACGCGCGAGGCGCTCGACAACCTGGACGCCATCGCGGCTGTCGACGGCGTGGACGGCGTCTTCATCGGCCCGGCCGACCTGTCGGCATCGCTGGGCCACCTCGGCAACCAGGGGCATCCGGAGGTGCAGGCCGCGATCGAGGACGCCATCGCGCGCATCATCCGCGCCGGCAAGGCCGCCGGCATCCTGACGCCGGACGAGACGCTGTCGCGCCGCTACCTGGAGCTGGGCGCGACATTCGTGGCGGTGGGGCTGGACACGAACCTGCTGGTGCGGCATACCAGTGCGCTCGCTGCCCGCTTCAAAGACAGTGCCAGTGCCGTGAAACCCGGCAGCGCTTACTGACCTCGCAATGGATTCAACGCATGACAAATCCATCGCACGTCAACGAAGGCCCGCACGCAAGAAGTCAAAGCTGAGGTAAACGCGGGGACGAAAACCCGGCTCACGCTGGAACAATCCCGACCGCACTCAACCTTGGAGACACACATGGACTTCACCCGCCGCCACATCCTGCAATCCACCGGCGCCGCCGCGCTGCTCGCGAGCATCGGCCAGCAGGCCTTCGCCCAGGCGCAGATCGAGACCGCGCGCATCATCACCGGCTTCGCGGCCGGCGGCACCTCGGACACGACCTGCCGCCGCGTCGCGACCAAGCTCGGCCCGCCGTACGCGAACACCTGCGTGGTCGAGAACAAGACCGGCGCCGGCGGCCAGATCGCCGTCACCTACGTGAAGAGCCAGCCGGCCGATGGCGCAACGATCCTGCAGACGCCGACTTCCATCCTCACGATCTACCCGCACATCTACAAGAAGCTGCCGTACGACCCGCTCGTCGACCTCACGCCTGTGACCATCGCCTGCATCTTCGACTTCGGCTTCGCGGTCGGTCCGGCCGTGCCGCTCGACGTGAAGACGGTGCCGCAATTCCTGGCCTGGGCCAAGGCCAACCCGGCCGGCGCCAACTTCGGCTCGCCGGCCGCCGGTTCCACGCCGCACTTCATCGGCGTGCTGCTGGGCAAGAGCGCCGGCGTCGAACTGAAGCATGCGGCTTATCGCGGCACGCAGCCGGCGATGCTCGACCTGCTGGGCGGCAACATCTCGGCCGTCTCCGGCCCGATCGGCGACATCACGCAACATTTGCCCACCGGCAAGGTGCGCATCCTCGGCGTGTCGGGCGAAAAGCGCAGCCGCTTCGTGCCTGACGTGCCGACCTTCGGCGAGCAGGGCATCAAGGACATGGCGCACAGCGAGTGGTTCGCCTTCCTGCTGCCGGCCAAGGCCTCGCCGGAAGTGTTGAACCGCCTGAACGGCGCGATGAGGTCGGCACTCGCGCAGAAGGACGTGATCGACGGCCTCGCCGGCTTCGGCCTGGAAGCCATGTCGTCCACGCCACAGGAGCTGACCGATCTGATCAAGAAAGACACCGCCAAGTGGGCGCCCATCGTGAAGCAGGTGGGCTTTACCGCGGAAGGCTAGAGCTCTCCCCCAGGTTGCTCGCACGTCGTGCGAGCGCCCACCCCCTCACCAGGGGCGACACCCGCGGCCCGGCAAAGCCGGTTCCGCGGTGTCCCTGGCAAGAGAGGCGGCGCATGGTGCGCAAGGGGATATTGAAACTGAAAGGCAGACCCAGATGAACACCCGCCTCGATACCCCTGACGCCACGCTGATGCATCCGGACGAGCGCGCCGCGCGATTGCAACTCGCGGCCTGCTATCGCGTCTTCGCGATGCTGGGCTGGACCGAGATGATCTACAACCACATCACGGTGCGATTGCCCGACAGCGTGACGGGTGGCCAGAAGCAGTTCCTCATCAACCCCTTCGGCCTGCACTACACCGAGGTCACGGCCAGCAACCTGCTGAAGATCGACCTGGAAGGGAACGTACTCGACGGCGGCGCCTTCCCGGTCAACCCGGCCGGGTTCACGGTACATGCCGCCATCCACGACAACCTCCCCGACGCGCATTGCGTGATGCACACGCACACCACGGCGGGCGTGGCGGTGGCCTGCCTGCAGGGCGGCCTGCAGCAGACCAACTTCTACACCGCGCAGCTGCATGGCATGGTGGCGTACCACGACTTCGAGGGCATCACGATCCATGCCGACGAAGGGCCGCGGCTCCTGAAGAGCATCGACGGCAAACCGGCCGTGATCCTGCGCAACCACGGCCTGCTGGCCTGGGGCCAGACGCTGCCCCAGACCTTCGCGATCCTCTGGACGCTGCAGCGCGCCTGCGAGATCCAGATGGCGACCTTCTCGATGGGCCAGGCCATTCCGATCGGCGAAGATGTCGCGCAGCGCTGCACGCGCGATGCACTGCAGTTCAACCCGAACCACGGTGCCGGGCGCGATGTGTTCGATGCCTTGGTGCGGCAGGTCGATCGCATCGACGACTCCTACAAGAACTGAAATGAAGATCTGCATCTACGGCGCCGGCGCCATCGGCGGCTGGATCGGCGTGGCGCTGTCGCAAGCCGGCGAGCGCATCAACGTGGTGGCGCGCGGCGCAACCCTGGAAGCCTTGCAGCGCGACGGCCTGTCGCTGATGCGCGGCGACGTGCGCACGCGCGTGCCGGTCAACGCCGTGGCCGACCCGGCCGAACTTGGCGAGCAGGACCTGGTGGTCGTGGCCGTGAAGGCGCCTTCGCTCGCGGGCGTGGCCACGCAGATCGCGCCGCTGCTCGGACCAGACACTGCTGTGATGGTCGCGATGAACGGCGTGCCGTGGTGGTTCCTGCAGGGCGGCTTCGGTGGCGAGGTCGCGGGCCGGCGGCTCGCGGCAGTGGACCCTGATGGCGCCATCGCCGCGGCCATTCCCGATCAGCATGTGATTGGCGGCGTCGTGCACTGCAGCTGCTCGCTCGATGCACCAGGCGTGGTGCGGCATCACTTCGGCAACGGACTCATCATCGGCGAGCCCTCGGGCGAGGCCACGCCCCGCGCGCAGGCCTTGCTGGACTTGCTCACGCGCGCCGGCATCGATGCCAAGCTGTCGGCACAGATCCAGAAGGACGTGTGGTTCAAGCTGTGGGGCAACATGACGGTGAACCCGATCAGCGCCCTCACCCGCGCCACCACCGATCGGATCCTCGGCGACGAACTGGTGCTCGGCTTCATCTCGACCGTGATGCTGGAGGCCAAGGAAATCGGCGCGCGCATCGGCATTCCGATCACCGACACGCCCGAGGACCGCCATGCCGTGACGCGCCGGCTCGGCGCCTTCAAGACCTCGATGCTGCAGGACGTGGAAGCGGGCCGCGCGGTCGAGCTCGATGCGCTCGTGAGCGCGGTGCGCGAACTGGGCCAGATGACTGGCGTGCCGACGCCGTTCACCGATGCGCTGCTGGGCCTGTCACGCTTGCAGGCACGTCAACTCGGCCTGTACTGAACCGCCGTGGCGCAGGCGCGCCGGTGGCTCACTTCCTGATCACCATCCCCACCGCCTGCGGCAGCGTCTTCGCATCGGGCAGGAGCACGTCGATCGCTGCGCCCAGCACGACCGCGCAGATCAGTGCGCCGAGCAATGGTTTCCAGGTGAGCTTCACCGCGGCCGACAGCCAGCCGGCGCGCGCGAGGCGCACGGTGGCGCGCGCTGCCACGTATGAAAAGGCGAGTTCGAGCGTGACGGCCAGCAGCACGTCGGTGCCGAAGAACAGCATCACCAGCCAACCCGCGCCCAGCGCCACCGCGATGCCGAGCAGGAAGATCGCGACGACCGGCACCACGATGAGTTCGCCGTCGGCCGCGCTGGCCAAGTCGAGCGAACCGCCCGGCAGGTCGCCGAGCCCGGTGCCGTCGGCCCGGGCCAGTGCCGCATAGCCTGTCTCGGTGTCGAGCCCGCTGCCGCCCTCCGGCAGGTCGAAGTTCATGTCCGTGCGGCCTTCCACCAGGCGCTGTGCCCACCAGCGCAGGATGAGCAGGTAGGCAACGTAGCCGACGCCCAGCGTGATGACATAGCGCAACGCCAGCGAATGCCCACCCAGTTGCCGTACCAAGGCCGCGGCGCCCCACATCAGCAGCAGCGTGACGATGCCGATCAGGATGCCGTGGGCACTCAGGCTGTGGCGCCGCCGCAGGTCGCGTTCGTAGACGCTCTCCCACAACCTGACAGAGCGCCAGTTGGAGAGGACTTTCATGCGCTGATGAACGACTCGACCGTCATGCAACGATCGTAGGCACCCGCAAGGCCAGCGCGCACATGAGTTCGTAACCGACGGTACCCGCGGCGCGCGCGACGTCGTCGATCGGCAACACGGCGCCGTTGACGGCCGAGCGCCCCCACAGCACGACCTCGCTGCCAAAGCCCGCGTTCGGCACCGGCGTCAGGTCGACCGTGATCATGTCCATGCTCACCCGTCCGACCATGCGCGTACGCACGCCATTGACCAGCACCGGCGTGCCGGTGTCGGCATGGCGCGGATAGCCGTCCGCATAGCCGACCGCGGCGATGCCGATGCGCATCGGTTGCTCGGCCTCGAAGCTGGAGCCGTAGCCGACCCGCGCGCCTGGCGCCAGTTCCTGGATGCCGATGAGCCGGGTGGCCAGCGTCATCGTGGGTTGCAATTGCCAGTGCGCCGCATCGTGCGCCGGAAAGTCGGGTGCGCTGCCGTACAGCAGGATGCCGGGGCGCACCCAATCGGCGCGCGTGTCCGAGGGGTGTCTCAACAATGCGGCACTGTTGGCGATGGAGCGCTCGCCGGGCAGGTCTTCGGTGGCGCGGCGGAAGGCCTCGACTTGCGCGTCGATGCCGCGCGGCCCGTCAGCGTCGCTGAAGTGCGTGACCAGCGAAATCTCGTCGACCTGCGGCAGCGCGTTGAGGCGCGTCCAGGCGGCGCGGTAGCGTTCGGGCGTGAAGCCGAGCCGGTTCATGCCCGAGTTCATCTTGAGGAAGACGCGCTGCGGCTGCTGCGTCTTGTGCGCCGCGAGCATGTCGATCTGCTCGTCGCAATGCACGGTGTGCCAGAGGTCGAGGCGCGAGCAGAGTTCCAGGTCGCGCGCATCGAAGACGCCTTCCAGCAGCAGGATCGGGCCGCGCCAGCCGAGTGCGCGCACACGTTCGGCCTCGGCCAGGTCGAGCAGCGCAAAGCCGTCGGCGCCGCGCAGCCCTTCATAGGCCCGCTCGATGCCGTGACCGTAGGCGTTGGCCTTGACGACCGCCCACACGCGCGCATCGAGCGCGGCGCGGCGTGCGCGGTCCAGGTTGTGGCGCAGTGCGTCGGTGTGGATGGTGGCGAGGATGGGACGCGGCATCGGATGGGGCGAATGTGGAACGTGGAGGATGGCGGGGCTCAGGGCGCGCAAAACGGCACGATCGGGGCGCGGGTGAACCCGTAGCGGCAGGCTGATTCTGGCATTGGACCCCCATGCTATAACCGCCTGTCCGCCCGAGCGGCGGCGACCATTCCCCACTTTTGCCAGCGGCCTTTTTCCCCACTGGCCAGCATGCTCATCGATGAAGCGCGGTTTTTACACCATCATGTCGGCCCAGTTCTTTTCGTCTGTGGCCGACAACGCGCTTTTCGTCGCCGCCATCGAACTGATGAGAAGCACGGGCGCGGCCGAATGGCAACGCGCGGCACTGGTGCCGATCTTCGCCATCTTCTATGTGGTGTTGGCGCCACTGCTGGGCGCATTCTCCGACGCCTTGCCGAAAGGCAAGGTGATGTTCATCAGCAACGGCATCAAGGTGCTGGGCTGCGTGATGATGCTGTTCGGCTCGCATCCATTGTTGTCCTACGCCATCGTCGGCCTGGGCGCGGCGGCCTACTCGCCGGCCAAGTACGGGATCCTGACGGAGCTGCTGCCGGCCTCGCAACTGGTCAAGGCCAACGGCTGGATCGAAGGCCTCACCATCGCATCGATCATCCTGGGCATCCTGCTGGGCGGGCAATTGGTGGGGCACACGGTGTCGCACTTCCTGCTGAAGTTCGACGTACCCTTCATCGACACCGGCGTCGACACGCCCTCCGAAGCCGCGATCGCCGTGCTGATCTTCGTGTACCTGATCGCCGCCTGGTTCAACACGCGCATCCCGCACACCGGCGTCGAGATGCGGCCGCTGCGCTCCAATCCGCGCAAGAGCTTCCTGTCCAACCTGGTCGCGCTGCTGCCGGACTTCTGGCACTGCAATTCGCGCCTGTGGCGCGATCGGCTCGGACAGATCTCGCTGGCCACGACCACGCTGTTCTGGGGCGCCAGCGGCAGCCTCAAGTACATCGTGCTGGCATGGGGCACGCTGGCCCTGGGCTACAGCACGGCACAGGCCACGGCACTGACCGGCGTGGTGGTGGTGGGCACCGCCGTCGGCGCGGTGGTGGCTTCGATGCGCATGAAGCTGGACATGGCGACGCGGGTGATTCCGATGGGCATCGGCATGGGGCTGCTGCTGATCTCGCTGATCTTCATCACCAACCTGTGGGTGGCGATTCCGTTCCTGGTGCTGCTGGGCGGGCTGGGTGGCTTCCTGGTGGTGCCGATGAACGCGCTGCTGCAGCACCGCGGCCACAACCTGATGGGCGCCGGCCGCTCCATCGCCGTGCAGAACTTCAACGAGCAGGCCTGCATCCTGGTGCTGGGCGTGTTCTACAGCGCCTGCACCGGCGCAGGGCTGTCGGTGTACATGGCCATCGCGGCCTTCGGCGGGTTGGTCGGTGGGGTCATGTGGATCATCCAGCTTTGGTACAACTACAACCTCAAGAAGTACCCCGAGGAAATCGAGCACCTGCTGCAGATCGCGCGCAGCGACAAGCATCATTGAAATAGGCCCACCCCTGCAGCGCCTGCGGCGCATCGGGCGGCCGCCAGAGGCAGCTGCTCTTGCGGGCCGTCCAAGCCTGCGCAGGCAGGCTTGGGGCCGCGGCCCTCAGCCCTCAAGGGGGCGCACCCAGCGGCCCGGCAAAGCCGGTTCCGCGGGTGCTCCCGAACAGACAGCGCTCGCACAGGCTTCGTACGGCGGTGACAGACATGTCTTCCCGCTGCGACTAGGATGCACGCCTTTACCTTTACCCACAGCAAGGATTGGCCATGGCAAGCATCTATGACTTCGAGGCGACCAGCATCGATGGCAAGCCCATCGCACTCAAGAAATTCAAGGGCAAGGTCCTGCTGATCGTCAACACGGCGAGCAAATGCGGCTTCACGCCGCAGTTCGAAGGCCTCGAAAAGCTGCACGAAAAGTATTCCGGCGAAGGCCTCACCGTGCTGGGCTTTCCGTCGAACCAGTTCGGCGCGCAAGACCCCGGCACCAACGAGGAAATCGGCGCGTTCTGCACCAAGAACTACGGTGTGAGCTTTCCGATGATGGAGAAGATCGACGTCAACGGCAGCAACGCCGCACCGCTCTACCAGTACCTCACCAAGGAAAAGCCGGGCCTGCTCGGCATGACCGCGATCAAGTGGAACTTCACCAAGTTCCTGGTCGGGCGCGACGGCAAGGTGCTCAAGCGCTATGCGCCGCTGGACACGCCGGCTTCCATGACGCGGGATATCGAGAAGGCGCTGCAGGCCACCTGATCCGCACCCGATTCGCGCGATGAACGCAGGAGCAAGCCTGATGACCACATCTCCGGTGCGGCACGACGCGGTGCGCACGCCCGACGAGCGCTTCGACAACCTGCCCGGCTATCCCTGGGCACCGCACTACATCGCGGACTTGCCCTCGCTGTCGGGCCTGCGCATGCACTACCTCGACGAAGGCCCGCGTGACGCGGCGACGACCTGGTTGTGCCTGCACGGCAATCCGACGTGGAGCTACCTCTACCGCAAGATGATTCCGAGCTTCCTGGAGGCCGGGCATCGCGTGGTCGCGCCGGATCTGATCGGCTTCGGCAGAAGCGACAAGCCCACGGACGACGGCGCGCACAGCTTCACCTGGCATCGGCAGGTGCTGCTGGAATTCGTCGAGCGGCTGGACCTGCGCGACGTGGCGCTGGTGGTGCAGGACTGGGGCGGTCTGCTCGGCTTGACGCTGCCGATGGTCGCGCCGCAGCGCTATCGCGATTTGCTCGTCATGAATACAGGGTTCGGCACGGGCGATGCGCCGCTGGGCGCTGGCTTCCTGGCCTGGCGCGAGATGTGCGCGAAAAATCCCGAGTTCGATGTGGGCCGGCTGTTTGCGCGCGGCAATCCGCAGATGCGCTCGGAAGAATGCGCCGCCTACAACGCCCCCTTTCCCGGTCCCGCGTATCGCGCGGCGCTGCGTGCCTTTCCGCCAATGGTGCCGGAATTTCCGGACGCCAACGGCGCGGCCGAGTCACGCGCGGCGCGTGACTTCTTCGGTCAGCAGTGGCAAGGCCGGACCGTGATGGCGGTCGGCGCGCAAGACCCCGTGATGGGTGTGCCTGCGATGCGCGCGCTGCAGAAATTGATCCGCAATTGCCCCGAGCCGCTGGTGCTCGAAAAGGCTGGTCACTTCGTGCAGGAAATGGGCGAGCCCGCGGCGCTGGCCGCGGTGCAGGCGTTCCGTTGAAGCACTTCGATCAGAAACGGAAATCCACCGTCCTCGGTGCGCTTGCGAGCGTCACCGGCAGGTTCTTGGTGACGCCACCGCTGCTGGCCTGGACCATGTAGGAACCCGTCGGCAGGTCGACCAAGCACAGCGGGCCGCGGGCGCGGAATACGTAGGCCGGGGCCGCGGTCGTCGCGTCCTGGATCGTCACATCGACGTCGGCCAGGTAGGCGCCATCGGGTCGCGCGAACATCAGCGACAGCGGATGGTCCTTCATCTGCGAGCGCATCGCCACGGATTCATCCGAGCCGATGCCACCGCACACGTGGGTCGGTCCATCGGGTTTCTGAGCCCACGCGCCGCAGGCCGCAGTGGCGATGGCGCAGGCGACAACGCCGTTGCGCAGCAAGCTGGAAGAAACAAGGGAAACCATTTGGAACTCCTTCCTGATAGGGATCAGGTTGGCGTCATGGTGCGGCGCGACGGGCATGCAGCGGGTCGGACCCGTCCTGCAATGCCTGTGCGATCAGGCCGATGTGGCGGACGGCGCAAGCGCCGCGTCGAGCAGTTCGACCCAGTGCCGCACCGGCGTTTCGCTGCCGCTTTGCAGGTGCGTGATGCAACCGATGTTGGCCGACACGATGGTGCTCGGCTGCAGTTGGTTCAGGTGCCCCAGCTTGCGATCGCGCAGCGGATAGGCCAATTCGGGTTGCAGCACGGAATAGGTGCCCGCGGAACCGCAGCACAGGTGCGATTCGTTGCGCGCGACCTGGATGTCGAAGCCCAGCGCGCGCAGGTCGACCTCGACGCCGCCGCGCAGCTTCTGGCCGTGTTGCAAGGTGCAAGGCGGGTGGTAGGCGACGACGCCGGCCGGCGCCTTCACGCGCGGCTTGAGCGACTTCACCAGGTCTGGCAACAACTCGCTGAGGTCACGCGTCAGTGCACTGATACGCGCGGCCTTCGCGGCATAGGCCGCATCGTCCTTCAGCATGTGACCGTATTCGCGCACCGTGACGCCGCAGCCCGATGCGTTCATCACGATCGCCTCGACCGCGCCGCTTTCCACCTGCGGCCACC
Organism: Variovorax robiniae; assembly: GCF_037889955.1. NCBI lineage: Bacteria > Pseudomonadati > Pseudomonadota > Betaproteobacteria > Burkholderiales > Comamonadaceae > Variovorax > Variovorax robiniae. The sequence goes on along the minus strand of NZ_JBBKZS010000021.1, from coordinate 32,481 downwards.
AGGCGTCGATGTTGGCGCGCATCTGGGCCTTGCCGCCTTCGTGGTCGTTGAGGTGGAACTTGACGGCGCCGCAGCAGCCCGCCTCCTTCGCGATGACGGTTTCGATGCCGGCCGCGTCGAGCACGCGCGCGGTGGCGCTGTTGATGTTGGGCATCATCGACGGCTGCACGCAACCGGCGAGCATGAGCACCTTGCGTGCGTGCTGGCGCGTGGGCCAGGCACCGGCGCCCTGCTTCACCGGCACCTTGGCCTTGAGCTTTTCTGGCAGCAGCCCGCGCACGCTCTGGCCGAGCTTCATCGCAGGGCCGAACAGCGGCGAAGGAAGTCCCTCCTTCAGCAGCCAGCGCGTGGCGGATTCCTTGCCCGTGCGCGGTACCTTCTCGTCGACGATCTTGCGGCCGATGTCCACCAGGTGCCCGTACTGCACGCCGCTCGGGCAGGTGCTCTCGCAGTTGCGGCAGGTGAGGCAGCGGTCCAGGTGCATTTGCGTGCTGCGCGTGGGCGCCTTGCCTTCGAGCACCTGCTTGATGAGGTAGATGCGTCCGCGCGGGCCGTCGAGTTCGTCGCCGAGCAGCTGGTAGGTCGGGCAGGTGGCGGTGCAGAAGCCGCAGTGCACGCACTTGCGCAGGATGGCTTCGGCTTCACGGCCGTCGGGCGTGTTCTGGAATTCGGGGGCGAGTTCTGTTTGCATGGTCAGTTGCCGAGGCGGCCGCGGTTGAAGAGGCGATGCGGGTCGAACTCATGCATCAGGTTGCGCTGCACGCGCGCGAGGGCGGGCGAGAGCGTGTCGAATCGTGCGTCGGTTTGCGACGCATCGGCTGGACGGAAGAGCGTCGCATGGCCGCCGGCTTCGCGTGCCGCGGCACGGATGGTCGCGCCTTGGCCCGACGGTGCGCGGTACCAGCGCTGGGCGCCATGCCATTCGATCAGCGGCGACTCGCCGTCTATGGCCAACACGGGCGCGGTCTGCGGCACGGAGACGCGCCACAGGTCGTGCGTGCCCGGTGTGTCGATGAACCACGGCAGGGTCTGGTCGCGGCAGGCGTCCCAGTCGGCGGCGACGTTCTGCTGCCGCTCGCCACCGAGGTGCGTGCAGGCGGCTTCGACCGCTGCCGCGGCGCCACGCAGCCGCAGGTAGAGCATGGGATTGCTGGCGTCCTCGACCCAGCAACTCGCGTTCAGTGGCAGGGGCTGGCCGCCCCATGCATTGAGCAGCGTCAGTGCATCGGCCTGGCTGCAGTCGAAGCGCAAGGTCGCTTCGGCCGGCGGCACCGGCAGCACCTTGAGGCTGACCTCCGTGATGACACCCAATGTGCCCAGCGACCCGGCGAGCACGCGCGAGACGTCATAGCCTGCAACGTTCTTCATGACCGTGCCGCCAAAGCGCAGCAGCTCGGCCTTGCCGTTGAGCAGTTCCGCGCCGAGCACATGGTCGCGCACCGAGCCGACGCTGGCGCGCGAAGGGCCGCTGAGCCCGGCGGCGACCATGCCGCCGACCGTGCCGCCGCTGCCGAAGCGCGGCGGCTCGAAGGCCAGGCACTGGCCCTCGGCGGCAAGCAGCGCTTCGAGTTCGGACAGCGGCGTACCGGCGCGCACGGTGACGACGAGTTCGCTGGGCTCATAGCTCACGATGCCCGCGAGCGGCCGGGTGTCCAGCGGCTCGCCGCTGCCGGGTTCGCCGTAGAAGTCGCGCGTGTCGCCGCCGCGGATGCGCAAGGGGTTGGCGCTGGCGGCCGCGGCGCGAACGCACTCGACCAGCGCTTGCAAAGTGGAATCCATGGTGCTCATCAGAAACGTGGAAGGTCGGCGAAGGGCGTCTGCGCGCTGGCGCGGAAGACCTGCTTGCCGTACTCCGCGCAACGCTGCAAGGTCGGGATCACCTTGCCCGGGTTCAGGTTGCCGCTCGGGTCGAAGGCGCGCTTCACGCCGAACATCTGCTCGTTCTCGGCCGCGGTGAACTGCACGCACATGCTGTTGAGCTTTTCCACGCCCACGCCATGCTCGCCCGACACGGTGCCGCCCATCGCGACGCTGGTCTCGAGGATGTCGGCGCCGAAGAGTTCGCAGCGGTGCAGCTCGTCCGGGTCGTTGGCATCGAACAGCACCAGCGGGTGCAGGTTGCCGTCCCCGGCGTGGAACACGTTGCAGCAGCGCAGGTTGTACTTCTTCTCCATCTCCTGGATGGCGAGCAGGATGTCGGCCAGGCGCTTGCGCGGGATGGTGGAGTCCAGGCACATGTAGTCGGGACTGATGCGGCCGGATGCGGGGAAGGCGTTCTTGCGGCCGCTCCAGAACTTGAGGCGTTCGTCTTCGCTGGTGCTCACCGCGATGGCCGTGGCGCCGCAGCTTCGCAACACCTCGCTCATGCGGCCGATCTCTTCCTCGACTTCCTCCGGCGTGCCGTCGGATTCGCAGAGCAGGATCGCGGCGGCCGTGAGGTCGTAGCCTGCGCGCACGAAGTCCTCGACGGCGGCAGTCATGGGCTTGTCCATCATCTCCAGGCCGGCCGGGATGATGCCGGCGGCGATCACAGCGGCGACCGCATCGCCGGCCTTTCGCACGTCGTCGAAGCTGGCCATGATGCAGCGCGCGAGTTGCGGCTTTGGCACCAGTTTCACCAACACCTCTGTGGTCACGGCCAGCATGCCTTCGCTGCCGACCACGAGCGCCAGCAGGTCGAGGCCAGGCGCGTCGAGCGCTGCGCCACCGAACTCGACCGGCTCGCCATCGGCCATGAAGCCGCGCACGCGCAGCACGTTGTGCAAGGTCAGGCCGTACTTGAGGCAATGTACGCCGCCCGAGTTCTCGGCGACATTGCCGCCGATGGTGCAGGCGATCTGGCTCGACGGGTCGGGCGCGTAGTAGAGGCCGTAGGGCGCGGCGGCCTCGCTGATCGCGAGGTTGCGCACGCCGCACTGCACGCTGGCGGTGCGGGCGACCGGATCGATCTCGATGATGTTGTTGAACTTGGCGAGCGAGAGGGTCACGCCCATCGTGTCGGGCATCGCGCCGCCGGAGAGGCCGGTGCCGGCGCCGCGCGCCACGACTGGCACGTTGAGCTTGTGACAGGTCTTGAGCACGGCCTGCACTTGCGCCGCGGTCTCGGGCAAGGCCACGACCAGCGGGCGCGCGCGGTAGGCCGTGAGGCCGTCGCACTCGTAAGGCGTCGTGTCCTCGTCATGCCAGATCAGTGCATGCGCGGGCAGGTCGGCCTGCAATGCGCGCACGACCTGCGCCTGGCGTTCCGTCTTCGAGAGCAATTCGTTCTGCGTGGGCGTGACGGGGGCATTCATTTCAGTCTTTCATTGCTCTGTGCGTCGCAACAGCGTTGGTGGTTGCGATCGGAAGCATCGTGGGCTGCTTCATTCCGACATTCTCAATGAACAACCATCAGCGTGAACGGCCACACATACGCCTGCAAGGTCACGTACAGCCCCACCAGCGCGGCCAGCGCGATCGAGTGGAAGAACACATAGCGCAGGATGTCGCCCTCATGGTCGAACCAGCGCGTGGCTGTGGAGGCCACCACGATCGACTGCGCATCGATCATCTTGCCCATCACGCCACCCGAGCTGTTGGCCGCACCCATCAGGTTCGGGCTCAGGCCGAGTTGCTCCGCCGCCACCTTCTGCATGCCGCCGAACAAGACGTTCGATGCGGTGTCGGAGCCCGTCATCGCCACCCCGATCCAGCCCATCAGCGTGCCGAAGAAGGGATAGAACGCACCGGTGTTCGCAAAGGCCAGCCCCAGCGTGGTGTCCGTGCCCGAGAAGCGCGTCAAGGTGCCCAGCGCCAGCATCAGCACGATCGTCAGCAGCGAGTAGCGCACCAGCCACAGCGTGCGAAAGAAAGTGCGCACGATCTCCACCGGGCTGTACTTCATGAACAGCGCGCTCACGATGGCCGACAGCAGGATGCCCGTGCCCGTGGCCGACATCAGGTTGAGCACGTAGACGGCCGACTCCTTGTGCGGCGTGGGCACCACCGGCGGCATCTTGTCGATCATGTTGTGCAGCCCGGCCATCGGGAAGGACGGAGCGAAGATGCCGTTGAGCGCGGCCTTCACCGGCGGCAGGCCCCAGACGAAGACGAACACCGACAGGATCAGCCAGGGCGTCCAGGCACGGATCAGCTCCGCGCGCGGATGCACCACGATCGGCGCAGGCGGCTTGGCCTCATGCGCGCTCACGTCCTTGCCGCGCAGCGACGGCGAGTGCCAGATCTTCTTCGGCTGCCAGACGCGCAGGAACAGCACCAGGCTGACCATCGAGACGATGGCCGCGATGATGTCCACGAGTTCCGGGCCGATGAAGTTGGAGACCAGGTACTGCGGGATGGCAAACGACAGGCCCGTCACCAGGATCGCCGGCCAGATCTCCATCATGGCCTTGCGCCCGGCGAAGGCCCAGATCAGCCAGAAGGGCACCAGCAGCGAGAAGAAGGGCAGCTGGCGGCCGATCATCGCGGTGACTTCCATCAAGTCGTAGCCGTGCACCTTGGCCAGCGTGATGACCGGCGTGCCCAAGGCCCCGAAGGCGACCGGCGCGGTATTGGCGATGAGCGAGAGGCCGGAGGCGGCCAGCGGCGAGAAGCCCAGGCCGATCAGGATGCCCGCGGTCACCGCCACGGGCGTCCCGAAGCCGGCTGCACCCTCGAAGAACGCGCCGAAGCAGAAGGCGATCAGCAGCAGCTGGATGCGCCGGTCCTCGGTGATGCCAGAGAGCGAGTCCTGCAGCACCTTGAAGCTGCCGTTCTGCTCGGCCAGTTGCTGCAGGAAGATGATGTTGAGCACGATCCAGCCGATGGGCAGCAGGCCGGTGAAGCCGCCGAAGAGGGCGGCGCGACCGGCCATGTCGGCGGGCATGCCATAGGCGAAGACGGCGACCAGCAGCGCGGCCAGCAGGCCCAGGCCGGCCGCGATGTGCGCCTTGATGTGGAAGAAGCCCAGGCAGGCCAGCATCACCACCACCGGAATCGCGGCCAGCGCGGTGGAAATGATCATGTTGCCGAACGGGTCGTAGATCTGCTGCCAGGTCATATCTTGTGTCTCCGGAAAGTTGTGCCGGTGACTGTAGGCAGGCGTGCCCCGCAGCGGGTTGATCGTTTTTTGTCCGCCGCTTGAGAAAATTTTGCGGCGTCACACCTTCAGGAATGGAACGTCTGAGCGAGCCAGTCGACAAACGCCGCGCATTGCCACCGCTCCAGCGCCCCCGGCTGCCAGCAGATGTAATGTTTGTGCGGCGACATCACCGGCTTGTCCGACAGCGGCACCAGCCGCCCCGATTCAAGCCAGGCCGCGCCCAGCTTCAGCCGCACGAGTGCCACGCCGAAGCCGCTGGCGGCGGCGTCGTAGACGAGACCCAGGTCGTTGAACTGCGCGCCGACCTTGGGCTCGGTCCGGGCCAGGCCGCAGCTTGCGAACCAGGTGTTCCAGGGCTCCAGCGGGCTGCGGATCAGGCGCGCGCTGGCGATCTCGGCCTCGGTGCGAAAGCCGTCGAACGGGCCGAACTCGTTGAGGTAGCTGTGGCTGCAGGCCGGCACCACCTCTTCCTCGATCAGCAGGCGGTGCTCGCAGTCGGCATACGCACCGGGGCCGTAGCGCACCTCGAGGTCGGCCTGCTCCCCGGTCACGTCGAGCAGCGGGATCGACACCTGCAGCACCAGGTCGATATCGGGGTAGAGATTGCGGAAGGCTTCCAGCCGCGGCATCAGGAACTGGCGGCTGAAGGTGGGCGTCACCGCCACGCGCAGGCGTGCCGCGCGCTGCGTGGCCTTGCTGCTGCCCGGCACCGCCTGCAGCGCCGCCAGCCCGGCGCGCACATTGGCCAGGTAGGCCGCGCCATCGGCCGTGAGGCTGAAGTCGCTGCGCCCGAACAGCTTGAAGCCCACATGCGACTCCAGTTGCCGGATCCGGTGGCTGACCGCGCTGGCCGTCACGCAGAGTTCATCGGCCGCGCGACCCGCATGCCGCAGGCGCGCCACGGCCTCGAAGGTCAGCAGGCACTGGATAGGCGGGATGTGCTGGAGGGACATACGCGCCGCACATCAGTCGTCGAAGAAGTTGACTGGCGAGCCCGCGGCCTCGACTCGGCGCATCACGACGCAGCCCGACGCGGGCAGGCGATCGATCTCCGCCGCGGGCCGCCCCTTGCGCGCGCTGGTGACGAACAGTGTGCGAAGGTCGTCGCCGCCGAAGCACGGCATGGTCGGGCATTGCACCGGCAGGGGGATGGCTTCGAACTGCGTGCCGTCGGGTGACAGGCGCAACAGTTGCCCGCCTTCGAACATGGCCGACCAGTAGTCGCCGGCGGCATCGACGGTTGCGCCGTCGGGCCGACCCTCGTAGGGCACACCGCTCTCCGCACTCCAGCCTTCGGGCTTGGCGGCAAATTGATGGAACACGCGCTCGCGCGAGAGCGTGTTGCTGTCGCCGACCCAGTCCCATGCACGCACGACGTGCGCGGCAGTGTCGGACCAATACAGCGTGCCCCCGTCCGGCGAGAACCCGAGGCCATTGGCGGTGGTGGCTTCATTCGCCATCTTCGTCACGACCGGCGTGCGGCCACCGCGCGCGTCCAGGCAATACAGCGTGGCATTGCGCTGCGTCTTGGGTTCGTTCAGCGTGCCAGCCCAGAAGCGGCCGAGCGGATCGCACTTGCCGTCGTTGAAGCGCATGGTCGCGGTGTCGTAGTCGGCGGCCCGCATCAACTGCAGCGCGCCGCCCCATTCCCTGGCGCGATGGATGCCGCTGCGCAAGGCCAGCACGAGGCCGCCGCGCCGGGCGGGCGCGATGCATCCAGGCTCCTCAGGCAAGGGCCAGCGCTCGACGACGACATCGGGCCCGATCGCACCGCGCGTGCGCAGCACGCACCGGCCGGGGATGTCGATCCAGTAGAGGGCCCCCTCCTGCGGATGCCAGAAGGGCGATTCGCCAAGTTCACAAAGGGAGTCTGGGAGGGTCTGCCACATGGTGCTGCGATTGTGCGGTCAAGCGCAGCGCCTGCGCGCCCACAAGCAACGCCCTTGCGCGCGCCGACCACCCGCTTATGATGCGGCTGCCCCAAAAAACTGACGGGAAACTGACCATGAACACCATCCATCCCAAGACTTCGCTGTCGCGCCGCAGTGCGTTGCAACTGTGCCTGGGGGGCGCCGCCAGCGTGCTCCCCGGATTCGCTTCCGCCCAGGGCGCCTGGCCCAACAAGGCGGTGACGCTGGTGGTGGGCTACCCACCCGGCGGCCAGACCGACTTCGCCGGGCGCGTGCTCACGGCCGGCATGCAGACCAGCCTGGGCCAGGGCGTGGTCATCGACAACAAGCCCGGCGTCAACGGCAACATCGCGACCGACTACGTCGCCAAGTCGCCGCCGGACGGCTACAAGCTGCTGGTCGGCAATGGCAGCAACATGGTGCTGAATCCGCACACCTACCGCAACACGCCGGTGGCGGACCCGCTCAAGCTCACGCCCATCGGCCTGCTGCTGACCTCCTCGCTGATGCTGGTGGTGCCGGCCAGCCTGCCGGTGAAGAACGTCGAGGAATTCATCGCCTGGGTCAAGGCGGAGGACAAGGCCGGCAAGACGGTCGACTACGCCTCGGGCGGCCCCGGCAGCCTGGTGCAGACCGCCATGGAACTGTTCCGCGAGCGCATCGGCAAGCCCAAGATGAGCCACGTGCCGTACAAGGGCAGCAGCCCGGCCATGATCGACCTGATCGCCGGCCGCATCCCGTGCATGTTCGACGCCTCGTCGGTGGTGGCGCCGATGCTCAAGTCCGGGCAGCTCAAGGCGCTGATGTCCACCGGCCCCAAGCGCGTGCCGGCTTTCCCCAATGTGCCAACCGCCAAGGAAAGCGGCATCAAGGACTTCGAGATCATCTCCTTCATCGGCCTCTACGGCCCCGCCGGCCTGCCGGCCGACATCGTGACGAAGGTGAATACCGCGATGAACACGGCCCTCAAGGACGCCAACGTCCAGAAGACCATCGCCGACCGTGGCGACGATGCCGGCGGCGGCACGCCCGCGCAACTCGATGCGATGACCAAGAGCTACTACAAGCTGCTGGGCGAGGTCGTCAAGAACAACGACATCCGGGCTGAGTAAGAGCAACAGGGTCGACCACCACGCCGACCCTCACCCCGCAGCCGCCAGCAACTCCGGCAGGCGGGCCGCGGCCAGCTTGGTGGCCGCACGGTAGCGACGCAGCAGCGCCTGCCGGTCCGCGTCGCTTTCGTCGACGCCGCGCACCATGTTCCCCAGCGTGTTCAGCCGTGCGCGTCCCATCCACTCCGACACGGCCGGATGCCTGCCCCAGCGCTGACCGTTGGCCATCGCAATGGCCATCATGCGCAGCCAGTCGGCCGGCACGCTGGGTGGCGGGATGGTGGCGCAGAGGGCGTTCTTTTCCGCGTCGTCGGCGTCCAGGCTTTCCACGAAGGCGATCAGCGCCGAGCTGAAGGCCGGCAGGCAACTGCGCACCATCAGCAGGTTGACCCTGTCGCCGTCGAACACACGCATGGCCTGCGGCGGCGGGATGCCGTTGGCGGTGCAGTCGACGTAGAGCCAGTCGGGATCGGCCGACACGGTGCCGTGGTCGAGCACGATGCGTGTCGGCTCGATGGAGCGCACATGCCCCAGGCGCACGATGTTCGTGATGCGCCGGACCTCGCGCATCTCGGCCGGTGCGACGGTGGCGCAGCGGTACATCGTCGGCTCGATATCCGGCGACAGGCGCAGCATCTGGTGGGCCGCCTCGAGCCGCAGGAACAGGTCGGCCATCGAGGTGGCGGCAGCGATCGCCTCCATCTGCTCGGCCAGCCCGAGGAAGGTTCGATCGAAGCCCTCCATGCCGGGCTGCACCGCGCCGCGGTCCAGGAACCACGCATCGCGCGGGACGATCCAGCGGATCGCGCCGGGGTCCACGCCGTTCTCCAGCAACCATTGGCAGGCGTCGATGCCGGTCTTGCCGGAGCCGATCACCACGTAGGCGGGGTGCGGACGCCCGATCTTTGGCAGATCATTCGGCGGCACGCAACGCACGCCCGCGGCCACCGGGTACGGCGGCGGGCGCGTGGAGGGCACTTCGGTGCGCGCATGGGTCGCGTCGACAATCTTGCGACGCACCTTCACCGCTTGCCGCGCACCTGACAGCAGCGAAGTGAAGCCGGTGCCATCCGCATCGACATCGCACATCGGGAAATGGCGCACCCGCCCCGACTGCAGGAAGCGCTGGTTCATGACCTGGTCGAAGTAGTCCACCACCTCGGCGCCGGAAGCCAGTTCCGACAGACCCTTGTTGAGCCCTACCTGATCCGTGTGGCCGTTGCCCAGTTGGCGCGAGTTGACGCCATAGAAGGCCGACGGTGAATGCAGGCGCACGAAGGAATAGGCGTCGTTCCAATGACCGCCGGGCCGATGGTGCCGGTCCACCATGACGATGTCGGCCTGCGTTTCGTCGAGCAGCGTGTCGACGAAGGACATGGCATTGGCGCCGGCGCCAATCACCAGGTAGTCGGTTTCGAGCGAGGTCGTGTCCATGGGCGGACTCTATGCGGACGGACGCTCAAAATCTATGACTCCGTTCACATCGCCGAAAAGCAAAAAGCCACCCCGTTGCGGTGGCTTGATGCTCATTCGTGGGATACAGCGGAACCGGTTGTGCGGCCCCGCAGGCTCGCTCACAGCAGGCGGTTGGCAAGGCGGCACACCCTGCCGCCCTGCCCAGGACTTACCTGTTGTAAGCCGTCTCGCCGTGCGACGTGATGTCGAGGCCTTCGCGCTCTTCTTCTTCCGTCACACGCAGGCCGATCGTCAGGTCGGCGATCTTGTAGGCGATGAACGCCACCACACCCGACCACACGATGGTCAGCACCACCGCCTTGAGCTGGGTCAGCACCTGCGGGCCGATCTCGCCGGCCACCACGGTGGCCGTGACCCAGTCGCCGACATAGCCGGGGCCGCCGAGCGACTGCGTGTTGAACACGCCGGTCAGCAGCGCGCCGACGATACCGCCCACGCCATGCACGCCGAACACGTCGAGCGAGTCGTCCGCCTTCAGCAGCTTCTTCAGGCCATGCACGCCCCAGAGGCAGGCGAAGCCGGCGACGAAGCCGATCACGATCGCACCCATCAGGCCGACGTTGCCGGCGGCCGGCGTGATCGCCACCAGGCCGGCGACGGCGCCGGAAGCGGCACCCAGCATCGAGGCCTTGCCCTTCAACAGCGCTTCACCGATGGACCATGCGAGCACGGCGGCGGCGGTGGCGGAGAAGGTGTTCATGAAGGCGAGCACCGCGCTGGTGCCGGCTTCGAGGGCCGAACCGGCGTTGAAACCGAACCAGCCCACCCACAGCAGCGAGGCACCGACCATGGTCAGCGTCAGCGAGTGCGGCGTGAAGGCTTCCTTGCCGTAGCCCACGCGCTTGCCGATCAGGTAGGCACCGACCAGGCCAGCAACGGCCGCGTTGATGTGCACCACGGTGCCGCCGGCGAAGTCCAGCGCGCCCCATTGCCAGATCAGGCCGGCCTTGGCATTCAGCTCGTCGACCACGGCGGCGCTGGTGTAGGCGTCCGGGCCCATCCAGAACCAGACCATGTGCGCGATCGGCGTGTAGGCGAAGGTGAACCAGAGCACCATGAACAGCAGCACGGCCGAGAACTTGGCGCGCTCCGCGAAGGCGCCCACGATCAGCGTGCAGGTGATGCCGGCGAAGGTGGCCTGGAAGGCGGCGAACAGCAGCTCGGGGATGTAGACGCCCTTGCTGAAGGTCGCACCCGGTGCGAAGACACCGGTGGCAGGATCGAAGACCCCCTTCATGAAGAGCCGGTCGAACCCGCCGATGAAGGAGTTGCCTTCGGTGAACGCGAGGCTGTAGCCGTAGATCATCCACAGCACCACGATCAGCGAGAAGGTGACCATCACCTGCATCAGGATCGACAGCATGTTCTTGCTGCGGACCAGGCCGCCGTAGAACAGGGCCAGGCCGGGGATGGTCATCATGATGACCAGCAAAGTGGAGACCATCATCCAGGCGGTGTCGCCCTTGTTGAAGCTGGGTGCGGCAGCCGGTGCTGCAGCGGCGTCGGCCGGTGCGGCGGCAGCGGGGGCTGCTGCGGCAGGTGCAGCGGCTGCGGGCGCGGCGGCTGCGGGGGCCGCAGCGGCAGCGGGCGCCGTGGCTTCGGCGGCTGGCGCGGCCGGTGCCTGGGCAAAGCCTGAAACGCTGGCGGTCAATATGCCCACGCCCAGCGCGAGGGAGAGGAGGAACTTTTTCATTGGGGTGCTCTTTCGTGCCGTGATGCGCGTGAAATCAGAGGGCTTCGCGACCGGTTTCGCCGGTGCGGATACGCACGACCTGCTCGAGGTCGTACACGAAAATCTTGCCGTCGCCGATCTTGCCGGTGCGGGCCGCGCCCTCGACGGCTTCGATGACGCGCTCGACCAGGTCGTCGGCGACGGCGGCCTCGATCTTGACCTTGGGGAGGAAGTCCACCACGTACTCCGCGCCGCGGTACAACTCGGTGTGGCCCTTCTGCCGGCCAAAGCCCTTGACTTCCGTCACGGTGATGCCCTGCACGCCGATGGTCGAGAGCGCTTCGCGCACCTCGTCGAGCTTGAAGGGTTTGATGATGGCTGTGACCAGCTTCATGGTTCTGCTACTCCTCAGGAAAATGTGGATGGCCAGACCCCAGCAAGGGTCGGGCCTGCTTTCGTTTTTCTTAGAACGTCTTGGTCAGCGTCGCGATGAAGCGGGCCTTGTTCGGCGAATAGGTCGACGCGCCGATCGGGCCGAAGCCGAAGTCGATGCCGGGGTTGTTGGCCACGGCATAGGCGCTTTGCTCGTTGGCGCCCTGGATCGAGCCGGCCAACGACAGGCCGCCGCCGAAGTCCCAGCTCGCGCCGACGTTGTAGTCCAGGTAGTTCTTGTAGCCCAGGCTGCGGATGTCCGAGGACATGAAGGTGTAGCCGACGGCCGCCTTCAGCGTGAGGCTGGTCAGCACGGTCTTGCTGTACGACAGGTTCAGGTAGCCCGTGTTCTGGCCCTTCAGGCCCGAGCCGCCCTTGTTGCCGGCGTAGTTGAAATAGTCCTTCGACACGGTGTGCGAGTACTTGGCGGTGAAGGAACCGATGGCTTCGTCGGCCCAGGTGGCGGCACCGTAGATTTCGGTCGTGTTGCCGGCCGTATTGCCCGAGTAGTAGTACTGCAGCACACCGAAGTCGAGGTCGACCGGGCCGGCCTTGAACTTGTAGCCGCCGTAGAAGTCGCTCTCGATGCTGTTGCCCGGCAGCCAGTTGACGCTGGAGTTCCAGTTGCCGACGTAGAAGCCGCTTTCGTGCGCGTAGTCGAAGCCGCCCTGGATGGCGGGCTTGAACCAGCTGGTCTTGACCGGGTCGGTGAAGCCCTTGCCGATCATGTCCTGGTCCTGGCCACGGAACTTGTAGTTGGTGGTGAACGAGACGTTGGCCGTGAGCGGCGAGACGACAGGCGCCGGGGCGGGTGCAGCAGCCGGATCTGCCGCAGGCGTGCTCTGGGCGAAAGCGGCGCCCGACGTTGCGAGCGTTGTGGCCAGTGCAACCAAAGCCGAGGCAGTGTTACGGTGCATCATCGAGGAACTCCTACGTGTATTTGAAAGGGGTGGAAACCTGTCAAAGCAGGGAGCGTGCCAAAGTGTGTCGGAGGGTGCTGGATAACCCGGATGGGTCATTCACAAACACTCACAAATGACGCGTCAAATCGTCATTTCAGGGTTTCTCGATGGCGTGATGAATGGAAAAGAAAACAAGAGTGCACCACGGAGGTGGATGCACTGATTTGGTGAGGGAGTGGAAATGAGTCTGTCTTTGGTGCAAAGCCGTGCTTTGCTGGGCCTGGAAGCGGCCAGCGTCACGGTCGAGGTGCATCTGGCCAATGGTTTGCCCAGTTTCACGCTGGTCGGGCTGGCGGATGTGGAGGTGAAGGAGGCGCGCGAGCGGGTGCGCTCGGCCATCCAGAACGCGGGGCTGGAATTCCCCAACAACAAAAAAATCGTCGTGAATCTAGCCCCCGCGGACTTGCCGAAGGACTCCGGGCGCTTCGATCTGCCGATCGCGCTGGGCATCCTGGCGGCCAGCGGGCAGGTCGATCCGGCGAAGCTGGCGGGACATGAGTTTGCGGGCGAGTTGTCCTTGTCGGGGCATCTGCGGCCGGTGCGCGGGGCGCTGGCGATGGCGCTGGCGTTGCACAGCCGAGGGATTGCGACGCGGCTGGTGTTGCCGGCCGAGAGCGCGCAGGAGGCGGCGTTGGTGCCGGGCTCGGAGGTGTATGGGGCGCGGCATTTGCTCGATGTGGCGCGGCGCTTTCTGCCGGCTGGGGCGGATGAACCGCTGCCGATTGAACCGGGTGAAGACAGCTGGGTGCGCGTTGTTGCTGAAGCCGGCGCTCACATTCATGGCTATCCCGACCTGTCCGACGTCAAGGGGCAGGCCGGCGCCAAGCGGGCGCTGGAGATCGCTGCGGCGGGCGGACACAGCCTGTTGATGGTCGGGCCGCCGGGCTCGGGCAAGTCGATGCTGGCCCAGCGTTTTGCCGGATTGCTGCCGGCGATGTCGGTGAACGAGGCGCTGGAGAGTGCGGCGGTGTCGAGCCTGGGCGGGCGCTTCACGGTCGACCGATGGGGCGTGCGGCCTACCTGTTCGCCACATCACTCCGCCAGTGCGGTGGCGCTGGTCGGAGGGGGTTCGCCCCCTCGACCAGGCGAGATCTCGCTCGCACATCATGGCATCTTGTTTTTGGACGAGTTTCCGGAGTTTCAGAGGGCCGCCTTGGAAGCCCTGCGCGAGCCGCTGGAGACCGGCACCATCACGATCGCCCGGGCCGCCCGGCGCTCCGAATTCCCGGCGCGATTCCAACTCATCGCCGCAATGAACCCCTGCCCTTGCGGCTTCTCGGGCTCCCCGCTGAAAGCCTGCCGCTGCACGCCGGACCAGATTTCGCGCTACCAGGGCAAGCTCAGCGGCCCCCTGCTGGACCGCATCGACCTGCACATCGAAGTGCCGGCCGTTTCCGCGCAGGAACTGCTGACGGCACCCCAAGGGGAAGCGAGCGCTGGCATCCGCGACCGCGCCGCCACCGCGCGCGAACTTGCGGTAGCGCGGCAAGGCGTGCCCAACCAGGCGCTGCGCGGCGCGCAGATCGACGTGCATGCGGGGCTTGACGACGCCGGCATGCGCTTCATGCAGACCGCGGCTACCAAGCTGGGCTGGAGCGCGCGCTCGACGCACCGGGCGCTCAAGGTCGCGCGCACCATCGCGGACCTGGCCGGCGCCGCGAACGTGCAGGCCGCGCACGTGGCGGAGGCGGTGCAGTACCGGCGGGCGCTGAGCGGTGCCGGATGAATCACGAACAAAAAGATAGACCATGACCGCCATCGCACGGTTCGTGAGGAACACGCTGGGGCGGGACTTTGCCGTCGGCGACATCCACGGCGCATTCGGCGCCCTGCAAGCCGCGCTGGCCGCCATCGGCTTCGACAGCAGCACGGACCGGCTCTTCTCCGTGGGCGACCTGGTCGACCGCGGCCCCGAGTCGGCGCAGGTCTTGGCCTGGCTCGACTTGCCCTGGTTCCACGCGATCTGCGGCAATCACGACTTCATGGCGTGGCGCAGCGCGCTCGGTCTGCCTTTCAAAGCGGTGGACCATGCCGCGCACGGTGGCGAATGGTTGTACGACCTGCCGTTGGGCGAGCAGCGGCGCATTGGCGAACGCCTGCGCGCGTTGCCGATGGCCTTCGAAGTGGAAACGGCCGGGGGCTGGGTCGGCATGGTTCACGCCGACTTTCCATCGGACGATTGGCGCGATCTGGCCATCATCGACTGGCGGACCCTCGACAACATGGACAGCTTTGCCAGCCAGTGCCTCTGGTCGATCGAGCGCCATCGACGGCGCTACCGGGGCGTCGTCCGGAACATCCGTGCGGTCGTGCACGGGCACATGACAATTCCCGCGATGGAGACCTTGGGCAACGTTCATTTCATCGACACCGGCGGCTGGCATCCCTCGGGGCGCTTCACCTTTCTGGAGCTGGGAGAGCTGAAGGCCTTCACCGGTCCCGGACCCTTGCGTGAGCGTGCCAATGTCCGGCGGAACCGGTAGCCCCCTGCAATCCGGCGACTCGCGCATGTCCGCCGAGCAGCCCACCTACGACGCCCGCCTGGTGGGCTGGTTGTCGGTCGGCCAGCTCATCACCTGGGGCAGCGTCTTCTACGCCTTCGCGCTGCTGATGGAGCCGGTCGAGCTGTCGCTGGGCCTGAGCCGCGCGCAATCGTCGCTGGCCTTCAGCCTGGGCCTGCTGGCCGAAGGCTTGATGGCCTGGCCGGTGGGGCGCTGGATCGACGCGGGACATGAGCGCGCGGTGATGACGGGCGGCTCGCTGGTGATGGGGCTCGGGCTCATCGCCCACAGTTTCGTGCAAGACATGGCGAGCTTCTACGCGGTGTGGATCGTGCTGGGCGGGGCGCTCGCGGCGACGCTCTACGCGCCGGCCTTCGCGATCGTGACGCGTCGCTTTCCACTGGGGTTCCGGCGCGCGATCATCACCCTCACCTTCCTCGGCGGACTGGCCAGCACGGTATTCATTCCGTTGATCGCCTGGCTCGTCGGCGCGATCGGCTGGCGGCATGCGCTGTGGGTGCTGGCGGCGATCCATCTGTTCCTCTGCGTGCCCTTGCATGCCGTGGTCCTGCGTGGCGCACCGCGGGCGTCTGCGTTGCGCGAGGCCGGCGCGGCGTCGTCAACGACTGCGCTGCCTGCGTCCCACTACCTGCGCAGCAAGCCCTTCCTGCTGATCGGCGTGTTTTCGGTGCTGCTGATGGCCGTCACGGCCGCGTTGCCGCCGCACATGGTGAGTCTGCTGCGCGGCAGCGGCCTGCCGGAGACGTGGGCCATCGCGGTGCCGGCCAGCATCGGCATCGTGCAGGTCTTCGGCCGGGCGCTGCTGTACTTCTTCGAGCATCGCTTCGACCTGCACCTGGCGAACCGGTTGATTCCCTGCCTGATCCCGCTGGGCTTGATCGCGCTGCTCGCCGGCAGCGGGCATGCGGGCGCGGCGCTGCTGTTCGTCGCGTTGTACGGCATGGGCAACGGCATGCTGACGATCGTCAAGGGGACCGCGATTGCGCAGTATGTGAGCCGCGAGCATGTGGCCACGCTGAATGGCGCGCTCGGCCTGCCGATGGCGATGGCACGCGCCGTCGCGCCGCTGATGCTGGGCTTGCTGTGGACACCGGCGAACGGCTACACGGCGGGGCTGTGGGTGCTGCTGGTCGCGAGCGTTGTCGCAGTGCTGGCACTGATGGGGGCGCAGCGGGCGCAGGTGGGATGATCTGCCCGCTTGTTCGCGATCCTCACATTGGGGAGGACTTGTCAGCCATCGCTGGCATTCCAGAGGCCGAACTCCACATGCCTCGACGCAGACTGAAAGTCCTTGTCGGTCGACAGAATCCGAAGATCGTGCCTGCGACTCAGCTGAATGAGCAAGGCGTCAATGGTGCCGATCTGAACGCCATGGCGGCGGCAAGTATTGCGGACCTCCGCAGCTTCGATGTGGTCCTGACGGTCCGGCTCGATGAAGGCCAAGGCAGAGAAACGCTCGATGATGCTGTCGCGCGCCTTCGGGCCGGCGAAGCCCTGCAAGAGTTCCTGCAATACGAGCCCGGTGCTGAACACCTGGTCAGCTCCGAGAAGTGCGTTGCGCAGGGTTATGACTTGCGGTGTCTGGAGATCGCCATCCCTGCGCAATGCGAGTGACCAGACGCTTGTGTCCACGAGCAAGCTCATGACTTGCGCGATCGCTCAGCCTTGTAGTCGAAGGAAGAATCCCAATCGAGCTTGCCAAAGAGATCGGCAACACGCTTCTGCTCGCGACGGGCGATGAACTCCTGAAGCGCGCGCGTGACGGCGGCCTTCTTCGTGACTTCTCCACTGAGCAGAAATGCACGGTCCAGAAGTTCCTGATCCAGGGCAAGGTTGGTAGCCATGTGTGACTCCTTCAAGTTCAGTCTACACATGGGATTTTGTTATGGCAACGCGGTCAAGGCAATACGGGCCTTTCGCAGCCGCAATCTGCTGAGTGCTGTTCTGCAGCACCGCCCGGTTACACGCCAACGCGCGAGTCCATCCCTTCATCCACCGGCAACCCCTCCGAAGCCGGCCGCCCGCGCAGCACCACCGCCCACAACAGCAACCCCGCCACCAACCATCCCGCACCCACTGCCAACGCCAGCGGGCTCAGGCTCAGCAACAACCCCACGCTGACCAGCAGCCCGATGCCCGGCAACAGCCGGTGCCGCACGAAGCGCACCGTCTTCTCGCGCTTCCCGAAGTAGCGCAGCACCGACAGATGCAGCAGCAGGAAGCCGCCGAGCGCGCCGAAGTTGATCATGGTCGACAGCTCATCCGCATGGTCCACGCCGACCAGCGCCACGACCAATGCGATCACCGCCGTCACCAGCATCGCCACATGCGGCGTGCCGTGCTTCGCATGCACGCGGCCCAGCACGCGCGGCAGTTGCCCGTCGAGCCCCATCGCATACATGAGCCGCGCCACGCCGGCGCAGATCGGCACCATCGCGACGATGGCTGCGACCACCACGGTCCAGGTCATCACGCCGCCGAGCGTCGGACCGAGCGTGGCATTGGCCACGTCGTAGGCCAGCGAGGCCGGGTCGCCCACTGTAAAGCCGACCATCAGGTCGCTCAGCAGCGAGGCCTGCACCACGAACAGCACGCCGGTCAGCAACAGGCTCAGCATGATGGCGCGGCCGATCAGGTGCCGATGCTCGGGGCGCACCTCTTCGCTCAGCGTCGAGATCCCGTCGAAGCCCAGGTATGACATCACGCCCAGCGCCACGCCTGGCAGCAGCGACTGCCACACGATGTGCGCGGGCCACAGCGACAGCGTGCTCACGTGGCCCGCGCCCTTGCCGCCGCTGAGCGCGATGACCGCCGCGATGACGAAGGCGCCGACCGCCGCCACCGAGGCCCAGAACAGCACCGCGCTGATGCGCGCGCTCACGCCGATGCCGAACCAGTTGACCGCCAGGGTCACGAGCACCAGGCCGACCACCCAGGCCTCGCGCGGAATCGCCGGGATCTGGCTGTTGAGCCCGATCGCCGCGAACACGCAGGTCAGCGCCGGGAACAGGATGTAGTCCAGCAGCATCAGCCAGCCGGCCAGGAAGCCCGCGAAGGGCCCGAGCGCGACGCGCGCATAGGCATACACCGAGCCCGCGCGCGGCACCCTTTCCACCATGGTCGCGTAGCTCGCCGCGGTAAAGACCATGCAGCCCATGCCGAGCAGGTAGGCCAGTGCAGGTGTGCCGCCCGAGGTGACGTGCAGGAAGCCGAAGATGACCCACGGCGCCACCGGCACCATATAGGTCATGCCGTAGATCAGCAGGTCGGAGAAACGCAGGACCGGTCGCAGCTTGCCGTCTTGATGGCTCATGTGGGCTCCAGGGAAGGACTTTGCGTTGCAGATGAAGCAGCCGGAACAACCGGTCGGCGCGCGCGCTGCGCCAGGTAGTCCTCGACCACGCCGCAGGCCAGCTCGATGAGCATCGGCGTCAGCTCGTTCGCCGTGGCCGTGCCCTTGCGTTCGTGCACCCAGCCCAGGTAGGTGGTGCTGCGCGCCGCGAGGAACATCGGCAACTGCGCCAGCGCCTGGTCGCTCAACGCGCGATGCCGCCGGTAGCCTTCGACGAGCGCGGCCTGTGCCACGTCGTAGTACGGCTCGGCCTTCAGGAAGTAGAGCGAGGTCGCGACGTCGAACAGGTGCCAGCCGAAGCCCGCATCGTCGAAGTCGATCACGCGGACGTCATCACCTTCGACCAGGAAGTTCTCCGGCACCAGGTCGGCATGGATGAGGCCGTAGACCTGCGCGGATTTGCCGATGGCGAGCAGGTCCTCGCGGATCGCCATGCGTGCGGAGCCGAGCAGGCTGCGCTGCGAGGTCGACAGCGCTTCGAGTTCCCAGAAGCGTCCCCACAGCGGGCGCAGGCCGGCCAGCCCTTCCTCGCACCAGCTGTGCCGCACGAAGCCTTCGGCCGGCTGCCAGCCGCTCGACTGGTTGTGCATGCGCGCCATGGTTTCGCCCACGATGCGGTACTTGCGCGCGATCTCTTCGTCGCCGCCGCTCACGCCCGCCTCCACCGAGCCGAGCTGCCGGCCATCGATCCAGTCGATGATGTCGACCTGGTGGCCGATGGAACCGGTGGTGGCGCTGATGACCTCGAAGGGCCGGCCATGGCGCGAGGGGATGATGCGCGGCACCTGCAGGCCATCGCGGTCCAGCGCGGCCATCCATTCGGACTCCGAGCGCAGCGCGGCGTCGGCGTGGTAGCCCTGGCGGTGCACGCGCAGGACCACCTTGCGGCCTCCTTCGCAGTCAACGCGGAACACCGCGTTCTCGCGCACCTTGAGGAGGCTGATGCCGGTCGGCTGCAGGTCCCAGTGGATCAGGGCCGACAGGGCGATCTGGCGGAAGGCATGTTCGTCGGGTGGCGTTTGCAGCATGTCGGTCACGGCGGGCGGGCTCCGTGGCTTACGCGGCGACGCGCAGCGAGGCCATCACGCCGTCGAGCGTCTCGATGAGCTGGTCCGCGTTGCCGCGGGTGAAAGGCATCGGCGGGCGGATCTTCAGGATGTTGTCGAAAGGCCCGATGCGGCTGATGAGCACGCCGGCGCGGCTCATCGCGTTGATGATTTCCTTGGCGGCATCGGTGGCCGGGGTCTTGGCCTCGCGGTCCTGCACCAGCTCCACCGCGAAGAAGAGGCCGCGCCCGCGCACGTCGCCGATCAGCTCATGACGCTGCGCGAGTTCGTGCAGTTGCGCGATCACATAGTCGCCGGTCGTCTTCGCATTGGCGACGAGGTCCTCGTCCTCCAGCACGTCCATCACGGCCATGCCCGCGGCGCACGACACCGGGTTCCCCGCGAAGGTGTTGAAGTACATCGGGTTCAGCTCGGTGAAGCGCTCGACGATGTGGCGGCGCGCGATCACCGCGGCCATCGGATGGCCGTTGCCCATGGGCTTGCCCAGCGTCACGATGTCGGGCACCACGCCCTGCACCTGGTGGCCCCAGAAGTGGCTGCCGAAGCGGCCGAAGCCCCCCTGCACCTCGTCGGCGATGAAGTAGCCGCCCGCCGCACGCACCTGCTCGGCGACGCGGCGCATGTAGCCCGCCGGTTGGGTCGGCAGGCCTTCGGAGGAGAGGCCGGTGCAGAGGATCATGCCGGCGAACTTGCGGCCGCCGTCTGCGAAGCTGGCAATGGCCTTGTCGACCTCGGCGCAGTAGCCGTCGACGAGCGTGGCGTCGTCTTTCGCGCCGCGATCCCGGTACGGATCGATGACCGGGATCATGCGCACGTCGGGGCCGCGCTGGTCGGGCGTGCTGAGGATGCTGCTGATCTGCGAGACCGCGGCCGTGTTGCCATGGTACGAATTGGCCGTCGAGATGACGCCGGTGCCGCCGCTCAATTCGCGCACCATGCGCAGCGCGAGTTCGTTGGCCTCGCTGCCGCTGCAGCAGAACATCACCATCATGTCGTCCTGCGTGAACGTCGCGGCCAGGCGCTCGGCGTAGCGCACGATGGTCTCGTGCAGGTAGCGCGTGCTGGTGTTGAGCGTGCGGGCCTGGGCGCAGATGGCATCGACCACGCGCGGGTGGCAGTGGCCCACGTGCGCGACGTTGTTGTAGGCGTCGAGGTACTTCTTGCCGTCGGCGTCGTGCAGCCAGACGCCTTCGCCGCGCACGATGTGCAGCGGCTTTTCGTAGAACAGCGGTGCGCGCTTGCCGAGGATGTCGAAGCGGCGCTGGAGGAGGTCGATAGACGTTGATGACATGCGATGTCCTTCTTCGGATGTGTGTGTTGTGTGTTCAGCGGGCCGCGGATTCGACCGGGCCGTTGCGCGACAGGAGGAGTGCCTTGCCATCGGGCAGCAGCGCGGCGGCGGTGAGGCTGAGCCGGTCTTCGCGTATCTCGGGCTTGAAGTGCGAACCGCCATCGTTGCTTTGCAGCACGAGGCCGTCGAGGCCCACGGCCAGCACGTTCTTGCCGCGCGTGGCCAGGCCGGTGATCGAGGAGGTGCTGCCGGTGTCGATGCGGTCCCAGTGCGCGCCGTCGTCAGCGCTGCGGTAGAGCGAGCCGCGCAGGCCGGCCACGACCCACGCACCGTCCGTGGCCACGCCGGTCCAGAACGAGCCCTTGTAGCCCGTCTCCAGGTAGCGCCATGCATGGCCCTGGTCCTCGGAGAGCAGCATCATGCCCTTCTCCGCGGTCGCGAGCAGGCGGCCCTTGGCGTCCGCGAACAGGCTCAGCAGGTTCAGGTCGGCCGTCTTGCCGTCGGGGGGCGGCGCGAGCTTCTGCTCCTTCCAGCTCTTGCCACCGTCCTCGGTCACGAGCACCAGCGACCACAGGCCGACAGCCACGCCATGGCTGGCGTCGAAGAAGTGAACGGCAAAGAGCGGTCGGTCTTCCTGCGCGGCCATGCGTTGCACGACCCAGGTCTCGCCGCCGTCCTGCGTGTGCAGGATCGCGCCACGATGGCCGACGGCCCAGCCCTGCTTGTCGTCGACGAAGCTGGTGCCGTTGAGCTTGACGTCGACTGGCACCGACTTCGCCTGCCGCCATGCCTTGCCCGCGTCATCGCTGAGCAGCACCACGCCGTGGTCGCCCACCGCGACGAATCGCGGACCGGCGCTCGCGATGGCCAGCATCTCGGCCTTCAGCGCATGCGCCACGCGCTGCGCCGGCACGAGCGCGGACGGCGCGCCGTCCACTGGCGCCTGCGCGGAAGCTGAAAGACTCGCAAGGCCGTAGCAGAAGGCCACGAGCGAAGCTCGAAAGGTGCGCGAGAGGAGTGCGTTGTTCATGTTCCTGCTCCCTCTCAGTGACTCAGCAAGCCCGGCGCACGCATCGGCACCTTGCGCGGGAACAGCCGCTCCAGCCACACCGCGAAGGCCGGCAACGCCGTCATCGCCATGATCATGTTGACCATGAACATGAAGGCCAGCAGCTTGCCCATGTCGGCCTGGAACTTGAGGTCGGAGAAGGACCAGGTCGCCACGCCGACCGCCAGCGTGATGGCGGTGAAGATGGTTGCGGTGCCGACTTCCAGCATCGCGTGCTCCACCGCCTTGACGATGGGCTGGCCCTTGCTCAGGTGCAGTTGCAGGCGGTTGTAGATGTAGAACGCATAGTCCACGCCGATGCCGACCGCCAGCACCATCACCGGCAACGTCGCCACGGTCAGGCCGATCTGCAGTTCCTTCATGAACCAGTAGCCGATGAAGGTGCCGACGGTGAGCGGCAGGCAGCAGGCCAGCACGGCGCGGAAGTCGCGGTACACGGCGAACACCAGGATCACGATGGCCGCGTAGACGTACAGCATCATCGGCAGTTCGCTGTGCTCGACTTCCTCATCGACTGCAGCAAGGACACCGGCGTTGCCCGATGCGAGGCGGATGGTCACGCCCGGTTGCGGATGCGTGTCGCGGAACTTCTTCACCGCATCCACCACGCGCTGGATGGTCGCGGCCTTGTGGTCGGTGAGGAACAGGTGCACCGCGGTCATGCTGCAGTCCTTGCGCATGGTGCCGCGGATGCGCGAGATCTCGGCGGCCAGCGCGGCGTAGTTGCCGGAGTCGGTCGGCACCACGCTCATCTTCGGATTGCCTTCGTTGTAGCCCTCGTTGTAGAGGCGAAGCTGCTGCGAGAAGGAGGACACCGAGAGCACGCCTTCCACCGGCTGCAGCGCCCAGGCGAAGCGGTCCTGGTACAGGCCGATGTCGATGTTGCTGCAACTGTCGGGCGCGGCCTCGAAGACCACGGTGAGCCAGTCGAGGCCGGTGTCGTAGTTGGTGGAGATGGCCACCGCATCGCGGTTGAAGCGGGCCTCGGGCCGCAGCTCCGGCGCGCCCGGTTGCAGCGTGCCGACCACGCGGTCGCTGCTCTGCCAGACGGCGGTCGCGAAGATCGCGCCCACCACCGCCAGCGTGATCGCGGCATTGCGCGGCTCGGCCACTCGCACGAGCACGCGCAGCCAGCGGGCACGCGCCTCGCGCTGCACCATCGCGCGGTCCGCGTAGGACTTGGGCACGTCGAAGTACGACGCGGCCACCGGCAGCATCACCAGGTTGGTGATGATCTTGAAGCCGACACCCAGCGAGGCCGTGATGGCCAGTTCGCGCACCATCGGAATGGGGATCAGGAGCAGCGTGACGAAGGAGACGAAGGCCGTCACCAATGCCAGCGTGCCCGGGATCAACAAGCCCGTGAAGCTCGCGCGGCAGGCGTCATGGCAACTCTTGCCGTGCGAGATCTCGCGCACGATGAAATTGATCTGCTGCACGCCATGCGACACGCCGATCGCGAACACCAGGAAGGGCACCAGCACCGCCAGCGGATCCAGCCCGAAGCCTAATAGCCGCAATGCGCCAAACTGCCACACCAGCGAGGTCAGCGAACAGACGATCGGCAGCAAGGTGAACCGCACCGAATGGCTGTACCAGTACACCGCGCCGGCGGTTAGCAGCAGCGCCAGCGCGCAGAACTCGATCACGGCCGAGGCGCCGTCGGCGATGTCGCCGATCTGCTTGGCGAAGCCGATGATCTGGATCTCGAAGTCGGCGTCCTCGAACTTGTCGCGGATGTCCTTTTCCAGGATGCGGTTGTAGGCGACGTAGTCGAGCTTCTTGCCGTCCTTGTCGAACTCGGTGAGTTCGCCGGTGACCATCGCGCTGGTCTGGTCGCGCGAGACCAGCGAGCCGACGAAGCCGCCCTGCGCCGTGGCCTGGCGGATGGCGGCGATGCGCTCGGGCGTGAGTTGCTCGGGCGTGATCGTGCCGTCGATCAGCGGGTCGGCGCGGAAGCCTTCCTCGGTGATCTCGTTGACGAAACTGTTGGGCGTCCACAGCGACTGCACGCCGAGGCGCTCGACGCTCGGCAGGAACTTGACCGCCTCCGTCACGTCATAGAGGCGCTTGAGGCCGGCCGGCGTCCAGATGCTGCCGTGGCGCGCCTTCACGACGATGTTGAGGCGGTTCGCGCCCAGCACGTCGTTGCGGTATTGCTGGAAGGTGCGGATGTACTCGTGGCCGATCGGCATCTGCTTCTCGAAGCCGGCGTCCATGCGCAGTTGCAGCGCGAGGCCGCCCATCACCACGGTGAGCAGCGCGAGGGCGATGAGCAGCGGCTTGCGCCGCGTGAAGAAGAAGGTTTCGAGCCGCGCCAGCAGGCGCTGCGCGTAGGACGGGGCAAGGGTATGGGAGGACACGGCGTGAAACCCGGTAAGGCCGGGCGAGGGACACGCGGCCCCTTCACCCGGCAGGGAGCCTTAAAAATTGCGCGAGGCGTAAACCCCGATGAAATCGCGGTCACGCAGCGGCTGGTCGAACACCGAGTCACCGCCCCAGAACTTCGCGTAGTTCACGCCGAACTGCCAGGTCGCCGGGTTCTTGATGAAGGTCACGGTCAGGTTGACCGACTTCGCGCCCTTCATGAAGTTGGCCGACAGGTTGGGCGTGCGGCCGCTCAGCGCCTGGAAGTAGTAGATCTCCGGCACCACCTGCCAACCCGGGATCAGGTTGCCGTCGTAGGTCCAGCTGAAGTCGAAGTTGAAGCCGCTGGAGTACTTGCTGCCGACCGGGTACTGCGCATTGGTCGCGGCATTGACCGCGTACTCGTTGCCCCAGCCCCAGCCGCCCGCGGCCACGGGGTCGCCGCCATAGGTCGGCTTGAGCTTCGGATAGCCGATGACGACAGCCTCGGCCATCAGCGTCGCGGTCTGTGCGCCGAGGAACTTGAGCACCGGCTCGGCATTCGATGGCGTCAGGCTCAGGATGCCGGTCAAGGCCCACTGGAAGCGCTTCTGGTCGACCCAGCAGTTGCCGCCCTGGCTGGCGCAGCCGGAGACGTTGGGCGAGATGAACACCGCATCCTTCGGCCGGTACGAGAGCTCGGTGCCGATGGCCCAATCGCCCAGCGGCATGTTCGCGCTGATGCCGAACATCTTGCGGTCCTCGAGGTACGTCCAACGCGGGCCGAACTCGGTCAGCGCCAGGTTGGGCGTCTTGTCGGTGTACGTCATCGCGTACAGGC
Source organism: Variovorax robiniae (assembly GCF_037889955.1). Taxonomy (NCBI): domain Bacteria; kingdom Pseudomonadati; phylum Pseudomonadota; class Betaproteobacteria; order Burkholderiales; family Comamonadaceae; genus Variovorax; species Variovorax robiniae. The sequence continues at coordinate 7,349 of NZ_JBBKZS010000021.1, read as the reverse complement.
CGAGGTTGAGCGCAGTGCCGTCCGGCTGGTAGCGCAGCGCGACGCCGCCCTGCCCGGTCTGCTTGGGATTGGCGTCCTGGATACCATAGCTGTTGGCGCCCTTGCCCAGGCCGTTGGTGACGGACCAGTAGCTGCCGCTCGGCGGGAAGTAGCTCTTGTTCCAGTCGGTCTGCACATAGGCCTCGGCCGCGAAGCCCTTGCCCAGGCCGGAGGCGACGCTGATCATCGGCGCGGGCAGCACCGCTTCCTTCAGCTGCGTGCCGGGCTGCGACAGCCGCATGATGTCCATCGCGTTGGTGGCGTTGATACCGCCCGGTAGAAAGAGGCTCTCGCCCCAGTTGATCACCTGGTTGCCCACGCGCACGCGGGCCGTCTGGTCGCCGATGGAGAAGCTCTTGCTCACCCACAAGTCGAGCAGGCGGGCCTTGAAGCGCAGGTCGCTGCGCGCGTCCGGCGCCAGGCCGTCGGGCTGGTCGATCGGCGGGGCGGAGCTGATGAAGCCGGTGGTGTGCGTGGACGTGAAGTCCCGCAGCCAGCTGAAGCGGCCCATGACGGTGATGTCCTCGGGCATCTTCAGCACGAGTTCATGACTGCCCTTGAGGTAGGTGGTGAAGGCATCGCCCTTGCCGTAGTTCAGGTTGCCCTGGTCGCCCATGCCCGACAGCGGCGACAGCTCGCCCGGCGGGCCGCCGGTGTTGCCGGCGTTGATGAGCGTGGTGCTCGGGTCCTTCAGGCGCACGCCAGAGCCGAGGCTCACGGTGGAGTCGAAGCTGCCCTTGAGGCTTTCGGTTTCAAAGGTGAGGGCGTGGGCGCCGGCCATGGCGAAGAAGGCGCAGGCCGCGGCAATGCAGGAGGGGACGAAGCTATGGCGCATGGTGTTGTTCATTCGTGTGTCGCCGGACGCTCAACGCTCGCTGATCGCGCGCAGGTTCTCGGAGGTGTAGAAGCTCTCCTTGAACTTCGGCTCCTTCGACTCGACGACCCAGCGCAGGTCCTTGCCGGCCGCCAGTGGTGTCTGGTCGAACAGGTAGCGACCCTCGGGCAGGTTGTATTGGACGAAGGCGGGGTTGTCGCAGCTGCCCGTTTCGTAGACCGGGATCACGAAGGACTCGCGCACCTTGGCGATCTTTCCCTGTGCGTCGTAGTCGTCGGCGACCACCGCGGACCAGCTGTCCTCGTCGAGGTAGAAGGTGCGCTTGGGCGCCGAGTGGCGCACGCCCGCCTTCACCGTAGCCTCGACCACCCAGACGCGGTGCAGTTCGTAGCGGCGGCTGGCCGGGTCGATGAAGTCCTGCTTCGCGACCTGGTCGAATTTCACCGACGGGTCGTACATGCCGTAGGCGTTGTAGCCGACGTAGATTTCCTTCTTGCCGACCAGCTTCCAGTCGAAGCGGTCCATGGTGCCGTTGAACACGCGCGGCTCATCCACCGTGTACTGGTTCTCGAAGCCGACCTGCGGCGCGTCATAGGCGTAGGTCGGCATGCGGCGCACGCGGCGCTGGCCGGGGAAGTAGTAGAAGGCTTCGCTCGGCTTGTCGGTGTAGAGGGTGTACGACAAGGCCTGGCCGGCGAGCGCGGTCGGCGATTCATAGGCGAAGTAGGTGTAGTACTCGACTGGCGGCAGCGTCGACAGCAAGGTCGAGCCCTTCTTGCCCCAGGGGAAGTAATAGGTCTCGGTGGCACCGGCCTGGATCCAGTCGGTCGAGCCCTTGCGCGGCGACAGCGACACGTAGTTCAGCGGCCATTCGAAGCCGATGCCCGCGTACTTCATCTTGTAGTTCCACATCGCCTGCGCGCCGTTCTCGGGCATCGGGAAGGGAACGCCGGGGACCACCGCTTCCTTGAGGCTCCAGCCGTCATCGCCGAGCTTCGCGGTGCCGATGTTCTTCTTCGTGTTCTCCTGCACGAAGTCCGGCACGCTGCAGGTGCGGCGCGTGGGGTACACGTCCATGCGGTAGCCCTTGGTCTGCTTGATGAGCTGGACCTGGCCGGGCGAGAGCTTGTCGGCGTACTTGTCGACGTTGGATGCGTCGATGGAAAACTGCGGCTTGTCGCCCTTGAACTTGAAGAAGTCCTCGCGCTTCTTGCCTTGCGACCAGCCGGGTTCGGCAACGGGAGCGGCGGCGAAGGCGGGAATGGCGCCGTCCTTGCTGGCGGCTTTCTCGGCGCCGGTGGCGGTGAGGTCCGCACCCAGTCGGGCGGCGTCAGGCGCGGCGTGTGAAGTGGCGGCGTAGAGCGAGAGGGCCGTGGCAATCGCGAGTGCGATGCCGGTGGGGGCGGTCTTGGATCTCATGAATGAAACCTCCTTGGAGTGGTGCGCAAGCGTTCGGGGTCAGACGGGTCATGGGCCGCCGGAGCGGACATGGCAAAGGTACGTTTGCGGCTCCGCGGGTGCTTGGACTGGCGTGCACAACGTGCCGGATTCGCGTGCAAGCGAATGCGTGCGGGTTGCACGCTCGTCCGGCATGCGGTGCACGCAAATGCCAGCCGTCGCGGCTGTCGCTGCCTACGCTCGACGCCGAGGCGGAAGGTGTGTTGCACCGGTGCCTCGTGGATTCACTCAATCACTCTCACGCAGTCAAGGAACTCACCATGGTTGGAGATTTGAAGGGCAAGGTCGCACTGGTCACGGGCGCAGGCCAGGGCATTGGCGAAGGCATCGCGCGCGTGTTCGCGGCGGCCGGCGCCAAGGTCGTCATCGCCACGCGCACCGCGCAGAACGGGCAGGCCGTGACGGATGCGATCAGTGCTTCCGGCGGCGAGGCCACGCTGGTGCAGGCCGACGTTGGCCGGCGCGAGGAGATCCGCAGGGCGGTGACCGTTGCCACGCAGACCTATGGGCGGCTCGACATCGTGGTGCACAACGCGGCGGTGTACCCGGTCATTGCGATCGAGCAACTCAGCGACGACGACCTGGAACGCACCTTCGCGGTCAACCTCAAGGCGGCCTTCTGGTTGATCCAGGAAGCCCTGCCCGAGTTGCGCAAGCAAGGCGGCGGCCGCGTGCTGTTCACCTCCTCGGTAACAGGCCCGCGCGTGGCGATGCCTGGCACCGCGCACTACGCGGCATCGAAGTCGGGCATGAACGGCTTGATCCGCACCGCGGCGCTGGAATTCGCGCGCGAGAACATCACGGTGAACGGCGTGGAGCCGGGCTACATCATGACGCCGGCCATGTCGGCGCTGGGCGATGGCGAGGAGCTGAAGCAGATGGCCGCGTGCATTCCGATCGGCAAGATCGGCGTGCCGGAGGACATCGCGCATGCGATGCTGTTCCTGGCCTCGAAGGAGGCTTCTTACATCACGGGCCAGACCATCGTGGTCGATGGCGGCTCGACCTTGCCGGAGAGCCCGATCGTGCTGGATGGCTTCTACAAGAGCCTGGAGGTGATGGCGCGCGCGGCCGTTGCATGACCTGCGGCTGAATCAGGCGACGGCGGACGGCAGGCGCCCGATGATCAGTTCCGCCATCGGCGAAGGCGTGCGCCCCCAGAGGCTGACCACGCCCATCTCCGCGCCCATCGGCGGCAGGCCGTCGACCTTCAACGGCACGAGGCGCCCCTCGGCAACATCCTGCGCCACGGCGACATCCGGCCCGAGGAACACCGAATCGCTGGCCAGTGCAATGGCCTTCAGGATGCCCACGTCGTCGCATTCCAGCGCCAGCTTCAGCGCTTCCGGCGGTGAGAAATCGAGCTTCGCGGCCAGCAGGGCCAGTACACGCGGCGGCAGGCGTATCGACAACAGCCCGTGGACCCACACCTGTTTGAAACTCGCGGACCGCCGGCCTGCCAGCGGATGGCCTGCGCGCACATAGAAGCTGCCTGGCTCCATGCGCAGCGGGCGCACGTCCAGACTCGGATCCACCGGCAGATCGGAGATGTCGGCGACGAAGAACTCGATGTCTTCCTCCCGCAGCCGCGCCAGCAGCAGCTTCCAGTTGCTGACCTCCACGCGGATGTTGACGCCCGGGAACTCGCGCCGCACCGACGCCAGCAAGCCCGGGATGAAAGTCGCGACCGGAAAGGGTCCGGCACCAAAGGCGGTGTCGCCGAGCGCGCGGCTGCGGTAGAGGTCCACGTCGCGCTCCAGGCAGCGACTGTTGTAGACGAGCTGCCGCGCACGTGCCACGACGAATTCACCGGCGGGCGTGGGCACGACTTCCTGCGTGCCCCGGTCGAACAGGCGCAAGCCCAGTTCGGCCTCCGCTGCCTGGATGCTCCGGGTGAGCGCAGGCTGCGTCAGGTGCACCTGCTCGGCAGCGCGCGCAAAGTTGCGCCGCTCGGCCAAGGTCACGATGTGGTTCCAGCGTCGAAGGTCCATGGCATCTCCATTTGCACCGATGCAGTGCATTCATCGATTCTGGCTCAACAATGCATTGGACTCAATGGTCTCCGAAGGGAACAATTGAGTTCTCTCACCCGCGGCGCCCTGCAATTCCGTCCCTGCGCCCATCAACGGAGACATCCATGAGCATTGAAGAATTCGACTACGTCGTGGTCGGCGGAGGCTCGGGCGGCTGCGTCGTCGCCTCCCGCCTGAGTGAAGATCCCAAGGCCACCGTGTGCCTGCTGGAAGCCGGCGGCCGGGACAAGAGCGTGTTCATCCACGCACCGGCCGGCGTGGTGGCCATGCTGCCCATCCCGTACAACAACTGGGCCTTCAAGACCGTGCCGCAGCGGGGACTCAACGGCCGCCAGGGCTACCAGCCGCGCGGCAAGGTGCTCGGCGGCTCGAGTTCGACCAACGCCATGCTCTACGTGCGCGGCAACCGCTGGGACTACGACCACTGGGCGTCGCTCGGCAATCCGGGCTGGTCCTACGAAGAAGTCCTGCCGTACTTCAAGCGCGCGGAAAACAACGAGACCTATGGCGACGACCCCTATCACGGCAAGGGCGGCCCCTTCAACGTGGCCGAGCTGCGCCGGCCGAGCGCGATCAACAAGGCCTTCCTCGCCGCCGCTGCGATGAAGGGCGTGACCCACAACCCGGACTACAACGGTGCCGAGCAATTCGGCTCCTTCATGTACCAGGTCACGCAGAAGAACGGCGAACGCCATAGCGCGGCCAAGGGCTACATCACGCCGAACCTCTCGCGTGCAAACCTCAGCGTCCGCACCAACGCGTTAACTTCGCGCATCGTGTTCGAAGGGAAGCGCGCGACCGGTGTCGTCTACACGGTCGGGGGCGTCGAGAAACGGGTGCGCGCGCGCCGCGAAGTCATCCTGTCATCCGGCGCTTTCGGCTCGCCGCAACTGCTGATGCTGTCGGGTGTCGGCCCGGCCGCCGAACTTCAACGCATGGGCATCTCGGTGATTCACGACCTGCCCGGCGTCGGCGAGAACCTGCAGGACCACATCGACCATGTGCAGACCTGGCGCACGAGCTCGAAGCATGAAACTTTCGGCGTCTCGGCACGCGGGGGCATGCGCATGGCTGCGGCGATCCCGGAGTGGAAGAACAAGCGCACCGGCCTCGTCACCACCAACTTCGCCGAGTCGGGCGCCTTCGTGCGCTCGTCGCCCGATGTCAAGGTGCCGGACCTGCAGATGGTCTTCGTGGTCGCGGTGGTCGACGACCACAGCCGCAAGCTGCACCTGGGCCATGGCTACTCGTGCCACATCGAAGTGTTGCGTCCGCACAGCCGCGGCCACGTGAAGCTGGCGAGCCCCGATCCGCGCGCCGCCCCGTTGATCGACCCGAAGTTCCTCGACGACGAGCGCGACCTGAACCTGCTGGTGAAAGGCGTCCAGCTTCAGATGGACATCCTGGAAGCCAGCCCCTTCGATCCGTACCGCGGCAAGATGCTCTACAAGGTCGACCGCAACGACACCGCCGCGATCGCAGAGGACATCCGCAACCGCGCCGACACCCAGTACCACCCGGTGGGCACCTGCAAGATGGGCCCCGACAGCGACCCGATGGCGGTCGTCGACGCGCAGTTGCGCGTGCGCGGCGTCCAGGGCCTGCGCGTCGCCGACGCCTCGATCATGCCGACCGTCTGCGGCGGCAACACCAACGCGCCCACCGTGATGATCGGCGAGAAGGCCGCCGACATGATCCGCTTGAATTAAGCCCACCCCCGAAGCGCCTTCGGCGCCATGGGCGGCCGCCAGAGGCGGCTGCTCTTGCGGGCCGTCCAAGCCTGCGCAGGCAGGCTTGGAGCCGCGGCCCTCAGCCCTCAAGGGGGCGCACCCAGCGGCCCGGCAAAGCCGGTTCCGCGGGTGCCCACGAACAGACTTCGAATTCATGTGACGCGGAGAAGGCCACGCGTCATGGATTGCCGAGTCGAGAACCCATTCAGCCAGGAATCTCACACCATGAAGACGCTTCACCGAACCCTCATCGCTTCCCTCATCGCATCGGCCGTCCTACCGCAAGCTTTCGCGCAGCCGCCGCAGGACATCGCGCCCAAGCCCGCAACGCCGGCCACCGTCCGCGCCAACCAGGCCGCGGCCCAGGCCATGACCATGGACGACAAGACCGACAACGAGGAAGCCACGCGCGGCCTGGTCGCGCGCCTGCCCGATGCGATCGTGAAAGACGCCGGCGGCAAGGCCGTCTGGGACCAGGACCGCTTCTCGTCCTTCATGAAGGGCGCCGCACCCGCCACCGTCAACCCCAGCCTGTGGCGCCAGGAACAACTCAACAACCACAGCGGCCTGTTCAAGGTCACCGATGGCATCTACCAGATCCGCGGCCTGGACCTGGCCAACATGACGCTGGTCGAAGGCAAGACCGGCTGGATCGTGATCGACCCGATCTTCAGCGCCGAGATGGCCCGGGCCACGCTGGCCTTCTCGATGCAGAAGCTGGGCAGCACCAAACCGGTGGTCGCCGTGATCTACACCCACAGCCACGTCGACCACTTCGGCGGCGTGCGCGGCGTGGTCGACGAGGCCGACGTGAAGGCCGGCAAAGTGAAGATCTATGCGCCGGAGGGCTTCATGGACAACGCCATCGCCGAGAACGTGCTGGCCGGCAATGCGATGTCGCGCCGCGCGACCTACCAGTTCGGCGTGGGCCTGGATGCCAACGACCGACAGGCGGTGGGTGCCGGCCTGGGCAAGGCGCTGAGCTTCGGCAGCACCGGCATGCTGCCACCGACCGACCTCATCACGAAGACGGGACAGGAAGCCACGATCGACGGCGTGCGCATCGTCTTCCAGATGGCGCAGAACTCCGAGGCGCCCTCGGAGATGATGTTCTACTTCCCCGACAAGAAGGCCCTGTGCGCGTCCGAGGTCATCACCAAGAACATGCACAACCTCTACACGATCCGCGGCGCCAAGGTGCGCGACGCGCTCTCGTGGAGCAAGTACATCAATGCGATGCTCGACATGTACCCC
>NZ_JBBKZS010000020.1:0-107798 GCF_037889955.1 Variovorax robiniae | reverse complement strand
ACCGGCGAGGCCTCCTGGAGCGTGTCCTACGGACACCTTCGACGGGTCATCGACATCTGACTGGTCCGTAGCTGTTCGCCGTCAAGCGACGGGGAAGACCGGACAGACACGTCGCAACCGCACCTTCATCTGCCGCACGGCGCCGAACGAGTGATTCAATCAAGAGCAAATACCAAACAGCCGCTCATCAAGGAAGAACAGCCAAAATCCAAACACATCCACCTGACTCTGCGGGAAGTCCTTGTAGGCGGCTTAGGACGGGCGGCTCGTCTGCGAGCCGCTTGGGCAACACGCCGTCCACTTCTTTTGCCGCGCCGGTCATCTCATGGCTGCTCCCTCAGACCTGTCTCTGGCCGAGTTAGCCGCGACGCCGATGATCGGCACGCGCGCTTCCGTACGCCTTGGTCCTGTGCTCACGCGCTTCGACGGCCGCGCAGGTTCGACCGACAATGCCCCGGAGACTTCCTGTCGTCGCGGGAAGTCGATTCGGCCAGGCTGGCGAAATCCACCGTCAATCGAGCGACGCCATCAGCGTGTCGGCGCTGAGCCAGATCGCGGACGAACTGGAGGCTGGCACGCTCGCTCTGCTGCCACTGCGTTCAGATTGGCTCACGCTCAGCCATGGTTTCATTCGCCGTCGTGACCTGATCGCATTGCCTTTTCGAAGGAGGAAGGATCGTTGCCTAGGGGCTTCACCAGCGGCGACTTTCTCGTCGACACCTCGACGCTCGGCCAAGTGAACCTGATTGTGCAATCGGGCGGCTTTGCGCTGCAGTACTGGGACGGCACCAACACTACGGCCAACAACGCGGTGGATGGCGGAACGTCGACCTGGAACACCACGACAACCAACTGGACCAACGCCACTGGCACGGTCAATGCCCCTTGGCAAAGCGGCTTCGCCGTCTTCCAAGGGAGTGCAGGGAGCGTGACACTGGGCCAGGACATCGCGCTGGAAGGCATGCAGTTCCGCACCACCGGCTACACCATCGAGGGCAGCGACTTCGCACTGGCGGGCGGGCCGGAGACGATCATCCGGGTCGATCCGGCCATCACCGCCACGGTCAATGCAGTACGCCGCGCGCCTGGCTGAAGGCCATGAGGTCGAGTAGTGCCTGAACGAGCAATGGTTCGAGGCACTGCAGAAAGCCAGATCGGCCATCACGCTCTGGCGCCACGACTACAACGAGGTAAGGCCCCATAGCAGCTGCCAACACATGCCCCCGGCGAAGTTCGCTGAGCTGCATCGCCAGCGCGCTGGCGATGCAGCTCAGACCATCCCAACAACCACCGAGATCAATTAATCTTGCAGCCACCGCTACGGTCCCGACCGATACAAGGGGCCGCTATATGTGGTGCGTGAGTGTGAGGAATTCTCTTCTTTATCACGGTACGAGTCGATCCGCTGGCGAGGACAGCGCCGACGCGTTGGAACCCGCCTTCGCGAAAGCGTTCGCGCTGGTTCCGCAGGTCGCCCGGCACTATGCGCCCACCGCGTGCAGGCAGCACGCCAAATAGGCGGCAGACGTGGCAAGGGCGCGCGACAAGGTAATGGGAAAGGCCTTGGCTGCTCACGCCGCCCAAGCGGCCTGCGGCTGATGCACAGGATCGGCGCGTGGATGCTGCGTTGCTGCGTGCCAACATCGCCATCGTCGACTTCGCCTATGGGCTGGCCAAGCCTGCGCTGAACATGGCAGAGGCAATCGTAAACAGCGCATGTTTGCCAGATGCCGCCCGCCTGATGACCCAAGAGTCGATTTGACATGCATGAGCGGGCAACACATGCTGCGGCGGGTAACTATGCTTCCAAGTTCGGGAATAACTTTCGATGAAGAATCGCTATGCGATTGGGTACAGAGACAGCGCAGGCGGTAGCGTTCACCTGGGCGGAGGTGGCAGGCGCCCTTTTTGCAGCGCGCGGCATCACTGAGGGGTTTTGGAGGCTCAGCGTTGCGTTCGAATTCGCGGGCGTCACAAACGAATGAACGAATGCGGTGACGGACCACAGCGACGTCGCGCCGACCGCGTTGGTGGGCATTCGAGGCCTGGCGATCGAACCGGCATGCACTCTTGCTCCGATGGTTTTTGCTGCCCGCATTTCATCTTCGTAGCTGACCGGACCAATTCTTCCGGAGGGGGTGGTCCGCTACCTTGGAGAGCCGGCGCCGATGCCGCACGCCTTGGCCTCCTTCCTCGCACGCATTTGTGATGCAAATGTCCGCTGTTCCCACTTCTTGCGAATGGATCGTTGAGGGGAAACAGAGAAAGGTCGATGCCTTCAAATGGAGAATGTCGATGGATCCGGACGAGCATGGCGACGCGCGGGCACATGGATCGCTGACGACACAACCATGCCAGCCTCGCCGACAAAGGTCTTGTGGAGGCCCGATGCGGCGCCCGTGTTCACGACGAATCGGTCCGCGAAGTCTTCACGTCTTCACCTCGATGGTCTCGAGCGCGCGTCGCAATTCCGCCGGCAAGGGCACGGGGCGACGCGTGACGCGGTCCACGTACACGTGCATAAAGTGGCCCTGCGCCGCAGCCTGCTGCCCGTCGTTGGCGAAAAGACCCACCTCGTAGCGCACGCTGGAGGCACCCAGATGCACCACGCGCAGGCCGGCACGTACGATGTCCGGGAAGGCGATGGAAGAGAAGTAACTGCAGCTCGTCTCGACCACCAAACCCACTGTTGGGCTGCGCTTGAAATCGAGCACTTTGCGCTCCAGCAACCACGCGTTGACGACGGTGTCGAACCAGCTGTAGTACACGACGTTGTTGACATGCGCATAGACGTCGTTGTCCATCCACCGCGTGGTGATGTCGCGGAAGTAGCGGTAAGCGCTGCGGCTTTCCGGCACGGGCTTTGCCATGGCTTCAGGCCTCGGCTTTCACGCGGCGCACGAGGATGGCTTCGACGGTGCCGCGCACTTGCGCCTGGTTGCCGGCCTTGGCCTGGGCGGTCTGGCCGCTCTTGATGACTTGGATCATGGGTTCTCTGTGGGGTTGAAGATATTCGCTATGCGGCCTGGGGGCGAAGCTCGGGCGCGACCCGCCGGAAGACGGTCAGCAGGATCAACGAAGCCACCACGTACACGCCCATCACGAAGTAGAGGCTGTGGACCGTGCCTCCGGTCGCGGCGTTGATGGCGGTGGTCACGGGCGGGGCAATCGCGCCGCCGAGGTTGCCGATGCTGCTGACGAGCGCGATGCCGGCCGCCACCGAGGTCCGGGGCAGGTATTCGGAGACGATGGCGAAGAACACGGGCGGCACCGAGGCGATCCCCATCACGGCCAGGCTCAGGCCTGCGATCGACGCCGCGAGATTTTCGTCCGCCATCGCGATGACCGAGAGGCCTGCCACCACCACCAACGCCGCGCCGGTGAAGTGCCAGCGCCGCTCCTGATGGCGATCCGAGCTGCGGCCCAGGAGGACGACGCCGAACATCGCGCACACCTGCGGCAGCGCCGCGTAGACGCCGATCCTGAGCATGTCGTTCACGCCCCAGCTCCGGATCAGCGTCGGCGTCCAGAAGGCGATCGAATAGGTGCCGGCCACGACGAGAACGTAGGTCAGCGACAGGGCCCAGACCTTGGGGTCGCGCAACAGGTCGATGAGGGACGCATGCGCGGCCTTGTCCACCGATGGGCCTTGCGCATCGAGCTGGTGACGCAGGGCAGTCTTCTGCTCCGTGCTGAGCCACGAGGCCTGCTCCGGCTTGTCCACCAGGACGAACCAGGCCACGATGCCCAGCAGCGGCGCAGGCAGGCCCTGCACGAGGAAGAGCCACTGCCAGCCATGCCAGCCGTTGGCGCCGTTCAGGTACTTCATGATGGCGCCCGAGAGCGGCCCGGCGATCAGGCTCGCCACGATGGCGCCGAGCAGGAAGACCGCGATCATGCGGGCGCGTCGCGCCGGCGGATACCAGAAGGTCAGGTACAGCAGCACGCCGGGCGTGAAGCCCGCCTCGAAGGCTCCGAGCAGGAAGCGCAGCACGTAGAACTGCATGGCCGTCTGCACGAACATCATCGCCACCGCCACCCCGCCCCAGCACACCATGATGCGCAGCAGCGTCTTGCGCACGCCGATCTTCTCGAGCATCAAATTGCTCGGCACCTCGAACAGCAGGTAGCCGATGAAGAAGATGCCCGCGCCCAGCGCATAAACCGCATCGCTGAAGGCCAGCGTGTCCTTCATCTGCAACTGCGCATAGCCGACGTTGATGCGGTCGAGGAAGGCGACCACATAGGCCGCCAGCAGCAGCGGCATGATGCGCCAGCTGATAATCGAATACATCGCGCGGTCGGCGGGCGTTTCCGCCACCGTGTTCGACGTCTGGTTCATGAATTGTCTCCGTAGTTGATGTTTGCAATGGGCTCGGGAACCGCCCTGCCCCTATGCGCTCGAGCCCAGCACGAGCCGGCCCGGCAGTTCGCGCAGCGCCTCGGAAAATGAGCCGCTTTGGCGGCCTTCTTCAAGAGAGTCCGATGACGCAATCGATCATTTCACTCGCCGGCTGAGGCGCGGTAGTCAGCTCAGCAAATCCTAGGGATGAACTGCACGAGCGCCCCCCTCACTTTTGGGCGGGTCGCCGCATGCCGAGTAACGCTGTTACAGCCTTCCTGAATTCACCGACACGATGGCCGCAGCGCGTTTCCTGCCACGCGCGGCGGAAGCTGCTTTCCCGGCACTCTCCTCTATCCGACGTACTGAATCCCTATAGCACGCGCGCACGCACGAGTGACGGCCGGTCTTTCTGATGCGGCATTGCGCATGTTGAGCGGCCCCTCGCAAGCTGGATCATGTGCGCTTTCAATGGCCGGTCCGGACTCAAATGCTTGGCAGACGCTGATCTTGCTAGGGAAACGCTGATTTATTGACCCAGCCGGCACGGCGTATGCATGCGAGCGAGGACCAGATTCCTGAGGCCTGATCGACATGAGCCAACGCAGTTTTGCCAGCGCCGAGTACGCATTGAAGAAGAAGCGAACGCGCCGCGAGAAATTCCTGGGCGAAATGGAACGCGTCGTGCCATGGGCGCGCTTGATCGCGGTCATCGAGCCGATGTATCCGAGGAGCGGACGCGTCGGTCGGCAGCCTGTCGGCGTTGCGCGGATGCTGCGCATGTACTGCCTCCAGCAGTGGTACGGCTTGGCCGATGAAGCGCTGGAAGACGCGCTCTACGACAGCCAGGCGTTGCGCGACTTCGTGGGCATCGATCTGTCGCGCGAATCGGTGCCCGACGCCACGACGCTGTTGAAGTTCAGGCGCCTGCTGCTGGACAACGACCTCACCAAAGCTCTGTTCGAGGAGATCAACGCTCACCTTGCCGAGCAAGGGCTTCTGATGCGCGCGGGCACCATCGTGGATGCGACCATCATCGCAGCGCCGAGTTCGACCAAGAACGCGAGCAACACCCGCGACCCCGAGATGCATCAGACCAAGAAGGGAAACCAGTGGCACTTCGGGATGAAGGCCCATATCGGCGTTGATGCCGAGTCGGGCCTCGTGCACACGGTGCTCGCAACGGCGGCCAACGTCAGTGACGTGACGCAAGCCGGCGCGCTGCTGCACGGCGAAGAGGCCACCGCCTTCGGCGATGCCGGCTATCGGGGTGTCGACAAACGCGAAGAAGCGCGGGCACCGACGTGGCACGTGGCAATGCAGCCTGGCAAGCGCCGACAACTGGACCTGACCCGCAAGTGGGCGCGCATGCTTGAGAAGGCCGAGCAGTTGAAGGCGAGCATCCGCGCCAAGGTCGAGCACCCGTTCCACGTGATCAAGAACCTGTTCCGTCACAAGAAGACCCGCTACAAAGGTCTTGCGAAGAACGAGGCGCAGCTGTTCAGCCTGTTCGGTCTGGCCAACCTGGTCATCGCCAAGAGATCATTGATGCGTGCCACTGGCAGAGGTGCGTCCTGAACCGAGAAAACGGCCTCCAGAGCTGCTCAAATGCCGCGCTGAACGCCCCCGCCATCTCGATGTTGCGGGATCACGCGGTCGCACGCGTTGTGGTTGCGTCGACCCGGCTCAAGGAGCCCATAGTTCAGCGTCTCCCTAGAGGATTGGCCGGCCATTGCGCTCGCGCTGTTCGCCTGACACGACTGGCCCCACGAACGGCCGCGGCGCGCCGGTTACCCATCGCGGCCAGCGCGTGGCCGAATACAAAGAAGAGCGTCAGCCGCCAGAACAATTTGCGAAACATCGGCCTGAAGGCTCGGGGTGCATGGCTTGCGCTGCTGGAGAACCGTTATTCCCCGCCGGAGCTTTCTTCAACTTTTGGTACATGCGGTCAATGGCCTTGGGGCGTCGAAAGCAGTCGGCTTCGTCCCGACTGCTTGACAAGCCCTTAGGTTGAGTTACCCGCCATTCGCGTTCCCCGCCCCCGAACCCGCTGTACGCGCCCCCCACAAAAGGGCGGGCCACAGCACGCCCTTTGCTCCTATGCTCCATGCGCCACAACAGTAACGGGACATGTGCAAGGCATTCGAGCCATTACCTGATGACAGACCTGCAGCCGATCGGTGGTGACAACAACCCGCGACGGATTTCCGCGGCGCGTCGGGTGCAGCGGCAGCCGCTGCTACACGCAGTACAGGACGCGTGCTCTCTGTGCGGTGTCATCAATGGTGTCAGCGGCCCGCACATACGAACATTAAATCTACTTCGAAAATGACATGAGAAAGATCGATCTGACCGGCAAGATTGCCATCGTCACCGGCGCGGGCGCCGGCCTCGGGCGTGAGCACGCCCTGTTGCTGGCGCGCCTGGGCGCGAAGGTGGTCGTCAATGACCTGGGCAGCGACCTCAACGGCCGTGGCGGCAGCGCCTCGGCGGCGCAGAAGGTGGTCGACGAGATCATCGCCATGGGAGGCCAGGCCGTGGCCAACGGAGCCTCCGTCACTGACTTCGAAGCCGTGCAGCAGATGGTGGCCGACACCGTGGCGCGCTGGGGGCGGGTGGACATCCTGATCAACAACGCCGGCATCCTGCGCGACAAGAGCTTTGCAAAGATGGAGATGGAAGACTTCCGCACTGTCGTCGAGGTGCACCTGATGGGCGCCGTGCATTGCACCAAGGCCGTGTGGGAGACGATGCGCCAGCAAGGCTGGGGCCGCATCGTGATGACCACCTCGTCCTCGGGCCTCTACGGCAACTTCGGCCAGGCCAACTACGGCGCGGCCAAGATGGCGCTGGTGGGCCTGATGCAGACGCTTTCACTCGAAGGCGAGAAGTACGGCATCCGTGTGAACTGCCTCGCCCCGACAGCGGGCACGCGCATGCTCGACGGGCTGATGCCCCAAGACAAGCTGGACGCCCTGTCGCCAGCGGCCGTGAGCCCTGCCATCGGCGCACTTGTCACCGAAGACGCGCCCACGCGCATGGTGCTGTGTGCCGGCGCGGGCAGCTTCGAGGCAGCGCACATCACGCTGACACGCGGCATTCACCTGGGTACCGGGGAGCAAGTCGTGCACGAACTGGCCGCGCGACTGCCCGAGGTGGCCGAGCGCGATGCAGAGACTGTGCCCCGCAGCGGCGCGGCGCAAGGCGACCTCGAATTGAAGAACGCCGGTTTCGCACCCGCCACCCTTGACGCCATCGCGGCTTGAAACACCCACTGAGAAACAACACATGATTGACGCAGTGATCGTCTCCACCGCCCGCACGCCCATCGGCAAGGCCTTTCGCGGGGTCTTCAACGACACCAAGTCCCCCACCCTGCTCGGTCACGCTATCGCGCATGCAGTGCAGCGCGCAGGCATTGAACACGACCGCATCGAGGACGCCGTGATGGGCTCGGTGCTGACCGCGGGAACCGCTGGCTCCAACATCGCTCGCCAAGCGGTGCTGGCCGCTGGCCTGCCGGCCACGGTCGCCGCGCAGACCATCGACCGCCAGTGCGCCTCCGGCCTGATGGCCATTGCCACCGCGGCCAAGCAGGTGATGGTCGACGGCATGGAGGTCGTGCTGGCGGGTGGACAGGAAAACATCTCCGCCGTGCAGCAGCGCTACTTCGAGTGGGTGGGCGCGGAGCAGGACCCCAACGTGCTGGCCCACGTACCGCACGCACACATGCCGATGCTGCAGACGGCAGAGTTCGTCTCGCGCAAGTACGGTATCTCGCGCGAGGGGCAGGACCAGTACGCATTCGAGTCGCAACAGCGCACCGCGCGCGCACAGTCGGAGGGTCGCTTTGACGCGGAGATCGTGCCCATCACCACGCAGATGGTGGTGACGGACAAGGCGACGGGTGAGACGAGCCGCAAGCAGGTGACGCTTGCCAAGGACGAAGGCAATCGGCCCGAGACGACGCTGCAAAGCCTGGCCGCGCTCAAGCCCGTGGTCGAGGGTGGCATGGTCACGGCCGGCAATGCCAGCCAGCTTTCCGACGGCGCGAGTGCCTGCGTTGTGATGAACGGCACGCTCGCGCAGCGGCTCGGACTCCAGCCGCTGGGCATCTACCGCGGCATGGCCGTAGCCGGCAATGCGCCTGAGGAGATGGGCATCGGTCCCATCTACGCGATTCCCAAGCTGCTCAAGCAGCACGGGCTGCGGGTGGACGACATCGACCTGTGGGAACTCAACGAAGCCTTCGCTTGCCAGGTGCTTTATTGCCGCGACCACCTGGACATCGACCCCGCGAAATACAACGTCAATGGCGGCAGCATCTCCATCGGCCATCCCTACGGCATGACCGGCGCGCGAACGGCTGGACATGCGCTGATCGAAGGCAAGCGGCGCTGGGCGAAACGCGTGGTTGTCTCCATGTGCGTGGGTGGCGGCATGGGCGCTGCGGCGCTGTTCGAGATTGCCTGACAAACCCCTCCTCGAAGCGGCCGATCGCCGCAAGGAAAGGGAGGTCGGCGTCAAAAGTCGCGCCTGCTTGTTGTAGCGCATTGGGATCCCCCCGCTCTCCATTCGGCCAAGCTTCGAGTCGTCGAAATCGGCCTGCCCGAACGAAGTCAGCACGGGTGAAGTGCTGTCGCAGTCCCGGGGGCTTCTTCAGCTTCTTCACGTGCCCCCAGCGCAGAACGACCGATATAGCAGCCGCTGCGGTGCGAGCTTCTTCGCTTCTTCCAGACCTGAATGGCCGGGCGAGCAACCATCGATTGCGTCGACGTAGGCGACAACCGGTCGGGACGGTGGTCCGCGCCGTAACCTTGATCCGATCGCGCCCTTGCTGGGGCTGCGTGCTGACAGCGCGGCCACGCATGTCAGCAATTCGTGATCCGACCAAAGGCTATACGGCTGGAGGCGGACGGGGTGAAAGATGGACGGTGAGGCGGCCCCACGCTGCTCGGCCACCGTCAGGGCCGACGGCACCCTGCTCGGCTTCGCTCGTTGCAGGCAGCGCAATCCCAGGCGTCTAGGGGCCTCCCAAGGCCAGACTCGTTGACAATCATTCGTGCCTCGCGCAACGCGCTGTCCTTGACAGCACCACTCGCGGTCCCTGCGCGACTACGGCGCCGACGAACTTGAGGCTGCAATGGTTGCGGCCTCGGCGCTGCATGCAGCCGTAGGCGCGCCCCCTGCGGTACGGGCCTTGGCGATTTCGGCCCGTGCGGCGGCCATTTGTGCATTGAATACCGGATTGGCATGCAGGCGTGCCACTGTGGCGGCACCGACCAGGCGGCCTGCCTCGATGTCACTCTGCCAATGAACGCCGCAAATGGCGCGGCTTTGCGAGAATGCCCGCCCGCGTTGCAGCAGCACGTCGGCACGGTCGGGCGTCAGTTCGGTCAACATGAGTGCCCAGCTCCAGCCGATGGCCGAGTGGCCAGACGGATAGGAGCCGTCTTTGGCCAGAGCGGCTTCTTCCTTTGGTGTGCAACTTCCACTGTTGAGCATGACGAACGGACGCGTGCGCACGTACTTGTCCTTGGCTTTGTAGGTGGCCAGCGCGGAGTCGGTCAAGGTACGCCGCAGCAGCATGTTCAGGTTGGGCGTCGCTTGCTCGGAAATCTGGATGCCCAAGGCGCACGAGAAAACCGCAGCAGCCTCGGGAAAGCGCAGATTCGCGTCTGTCACGGCCATGGCGCCGCGCGGCGTATTTTGAAGTTTGGTAAGGCTGCGGAAGGTGTCAATGTCCGCCGTCAGCGCAGGCGAGCCTTCAGCCGGTGGCGGTGGCAACAGGGCGAGGCTGTCGGGCAACTCGGCGGGCGCGAGATAGCCTTTCAAGACTCCGGTGCCAGCGCGCAACTCGCCCACTTCGGCCGGCGAGACGGGGGCCACAATGCGGGGTGCCAATGTGCACGCACTGGCGACAAGCGCGGCCGCAATTGCTGCGGTAAGGGATTGAATCTTCATCGATGTCTCTTTGTGAAGCGGACGTGCCCACTTTAGCGGCTGTGCGAATGATGCGTCCAACTCAGCACGTTGCCTCGATGCGAAGGCAGTTGAACACTGCGCTGCCTCCTTTCTCGTGGCCAGCCGGGCCGGCAAATGATTGCCATCTGGGAACGGCGCGGGGCAAGGTGTTTTGAAGCCGCGGTCTACGCCATCTCGAAGTCGCAACGCGAGCGACAACGTTCTACGAGCGGACTTAATTTTCATGGTTCCATCGCGTCATCGCGGGGTCATCCGTATTGCGCCATCCAGGCGCACGCTCGCGCCATTGAAGTACGTCAGCCGGATCATGGCCTCGACCAGTCTGGCGAATTCGTCCGGGTCGCCGGCGCGCTTGGGAAAAGGCACCGATGCGGCCAGAGCGGAGGTCACCCCCTCGGGCGCCGCGCGGAAGAGCTCCGTGTTGAAGATGCCGGGCATGATGGTGTTGACGCGGATGCCGTGGTCCATCAGGTCGCGGGCGATGGGCAGTGTCATGCCGACGATGGCGGCCTTCGACGCCGAGTAGGCTGCCTGTCCGATTTGTCCGTCCTCGGCGGCAACCGAGGCCGTGCTGATGATCACGCCGCGCTCTCCATCGGCCAGTGCCTCCAGCGCCAGCATGCCGGCGGCGGACTTCGCGATGCAGCGGAAGCTGCCGACCAGGTTGATCTGGATGATGCGATCGAAGCTCTCGAGCGGGTAGTGCAGCGCGGCGCCCGTCGCCTTGTTCAAGCTCGCCGTCCTGATCGCTTCACCGGTGCCAGCGCAATTGACCAGCAAACGCTCCTGCCCGTGCGCTTTTCGGGCTAGGGCAAAGCCGGCATCGACCTGGGCCTCGCTGGTGACGTCGACCTTGCAGAACACGCCCCCAACCTCGGCCGCCAGCGCATTGCCGGCTTGGGCGTTGAGGTCAAACAGCGCCACCTTCGCGCCCAGGCTGGCCAGATGTCGGGCGGTTGCTGCGCCAAGACCGGAAGCCCCCCCGGTGACGACGGCTGCTACGGATTCGAGTTGCATGTCTGAATGCTCCTGAAGTTTCGGATCTCACGTGCGGTGCAAGGACGTCATCGATCGCGTACGCCGCTGAGAGGCTTTGGTGGTGGCCGTCGCTACACTGGATTTCCACGGCGAGAAAGGTGCCGGGTTACTGGGGGTCCTGTTGGAGAGCAAACGGCGATGTTCCCAAGAGCGCACGCACGGCTGCCACTGACGCCTCACCACGCTCGTCCATCTCCCGCACCGCAAATGCGAGCAGCGCCTGTTCGTGTCTGGTGATGTGGCGTAGCAACTGCCGCTCCCGGCTGTCCTTCGGGGCGAGCCGTTCGGCCGCACTGAACTCGGCCACAAAGTTTTCCAATGCCGGGCGCATCACGTTCAGGAACTCCAGCCACGGCAGAGCGGAGAGCTGCTCTGCGAGCTGCCGGCCGCGTTCGATGACATTGAGTGGCTCGCCCGGCTCCACGCCAAGACCCTTCAGCGCAGCACGAATGTGTTCCTTCGTTTCAGTTTCAAGTTGCGCCAACAATTGCCACCTGCCTTTCCGGTCGCCGTCCCCGGCGCGTTGTGACATGCCGCGGAAGAATGCCTCGCCCTCGACCTCTCCTTCAAATCGTTCGATCAGGTATTGCTTGTATTCGGTACTCAAGCGTGCTCCTCGTTAGATTGGTCTCATTTTCGACACCGCTGCGCAGCACAGCGGTTGAAATCCGGCGATGTCATGAAGGCCGACGCACCGCCTGGTCCCGTCGATGCTCGGGCCACAGGACCTTCAACGCTTCGCCGCTTTCGCGATAGGCATGGCAGCTCCCCGCCAGTCCTGGCCTGGGAAGAGGGTCGGTGCCTTCCAGCATGCGCCTCAAGACGCCGTCTGCGCGGCGCACGGCGTACATGGTCTGTATTGCCGTGGTCGCAAGCGGCCCCATCAATTCCGTCAGATGGGTACAGCCCTTGTCACCGCCAACGATCTCATGGACCTTTTTCTTGAAACCCGGCCCGATCCGCAACCCCTCGAGCGCCGCATAGAACCGGCCGGCTTGCTGGCAATCCTCCATCGGGCCCTTGGCCGTGTGCGCTTCCATGCGATGGATCAGCAGCGCGCTGTCGACGGTCATGACGACGCGCATGTCGTGAATGCTGTCGCCGGCATCCAAGCGCTTGAAGAACATGTCGGTCGCCACCGGTGTGATGTCGCGCAAGCTGGCCTCGATATCGTACAGGCCGTCATCGCGCTGGAAGCCTTGGCACTCGATGCGGCGCGTGTGCAACAGCCTGCGACCGGTCATGCCTGCCGGTGCGGTGCAACTCATGCCAGGCTGCGCCCGATGATGAGCTTCTGGATGTGGCTCGTGCCCTCGTAGATCTTGGTCACGCGCACGTCGCGGTAATAGCGCTCCACCGGGAAGTCGGTGAGGTAGCCATAGCCGCCATGGATCTGCAGTGCATCGGAGCAAACCTTTTCGGCCATCTCGCTGGCAAACAGCTTGGCCATCGAGGCCTCCGCGGCGCAGGGGATGCCGGCCTCGCACAGGCGGGCCGCGTGCAGCATGAACTGATAGGCCACTTCGACCTTGGTCGCCATGTCGGCAAGGTCAAAGCTGACGCCCTGCAGCTTGATGATGGGTGCGCCGTAGGCCTCGCGCTCCTTGGCGTACTTCACCGCCGCATCCAGCGCGGCGCGCGCCGTGCCGATGGCAACGGCCGCGATGGCCACCCGTCCTTCGGAGAGCGAGCCCATGATGCGCTTGTAGCCCGAGCCTTCCTCGCCGATGACGTCCTCCACCGGCACGCGGCAGTCATCCAGCTGGATCTGCGCCACATGCGCCGAACGCTGGCCGAGCTTGTGCTCCACGCGTGCGACCTTGTAGCCTGCCGCCTTGCCGTCGACGATCAGCAGGCTGCTGCCGTTCTTGCCCGCAGCCTTGTCGGTCACGGCCAGCACCAGCCCCACGCTGGCCTCGCTGCCGTTGGAGATGAATTGCTTGCTGCCATTGAGCACGTAGTGCGCCCCTTCACGGCGCGCGAAGGTCCGGAAGGCCGCGGTGTCCGAGCCGGCGTGCGGCTCGCTCAGCAGGAAGGCGCCGATGTGCTCGCCCGTCGCGAGCCGGGGAAGGTACTTCTGCTTCTGCGCTTCGGTGCCCGATTTCGAGATCATGAAGCCCACCGAGTTGTGCACGTGCATCAGCGTCGCGAAGCCTGCATCGGCCGCTGCGAACTCCGTGATCGCCAGGCAGTACTCGACGAAGCTCGCACCCGAGCCGCCATGGGTCTCCGGCGTGAGCATGCCCATGAAGCCGAGTTCGCCGACGGTCTCCAGTTCAGCGCGCGGCCATGCGCCGGTGCGGTCGCGCTCGGCGGCGGTCCGTGCCACGACTTCCTGCGCCACCTTGCGGGCGCTCTCGCGGATCATGGTTTCCTGTTCGCTCAGGAAGGCGGTCGAGGTGTCGGTCATTGCATGCACTCACAAGAAAGAGGTTTCAGGCTGGGAGCTCGTCACAGGGCGGCTTGTCGAATCGATGGCGCTCGCTTCATCGGTGCGCTTGGTTGCACCCACACCGCGCAGCAGGAAGTGCGACAGCGCGGGAATGAGGACCAGAGCGCCGAGCATGTTCCAGAGGAACATGAAGGTCAGCAGGATGCCCATGTCGGCCTGGAACTTGATCGGCGAAAACGCCCAGGTGACTACGCCCGCCGCCAGCGTGACTCCCACCAGCGCTACCACCTTGCCGGTGAAACGCAGCGCCTCGCGATAGGCCTCGGCCAGCGTGCAGCCGGCACGCTGGCGCGCCAGCTGGATGCTCAGCAGGTACAGCGCGTAGTCCACGCCGATGCCCACACCCAGCGCGATCACCGGCAGCGTCGCCACTTTCACGCCCATGCCCAGCATCACCATCAAGGCCTCGCACAGGATGGAGGTGAGCGCGAGCGGCACCACGGCCACCACCACCGCGCGCCATGAGCGGAAGGTGATAAAGCACAGCACGATCACCGCCGCGTACACGTAGATGAGCATGCTCACGTTGGCCTGCTTGACCACGATGTTGGTGGCGGCCTCGATGCCGGCGCTGCCTGCGGCCAGCAGGAACTTGTGCTCCGGCGTGCTGTGCGCGTCGGCGAAGCTCCCGGCGGCCTTCACCACGCGCTCCAGCGTATCGGCCTTGTGGTCGGCCAGGTAGGCGATCACCGGCATCACCGAGCATTCGGTGTTGAAGAGTTCCGGGTTGCTGGTGATGGCGGTGCGCGCGGCGTAGTTCAGCACGTCCTGGTTGGGCGAGATGCTGAGCCACTTGGGGTTGCCCTCGTAGGAGCCTGCCGTGATCTTGCGCACCGCGTCGGCCAGCGACACCGTGCTCTGTACACCCGGTACTTGCTGCAGCGCCCAACCCAGGCGGTCGGCTTCCATCAGCGTCTGGTACGTCAGGCAGCCCTCGGCGGGCGTCTTCACGATCACCGCGAACTGGTCGCTCGACAGAGAGTACTTGCCGTTGATGTAGGCGTTGTCCAGGTTATAGCGGGAATGGGGGCGCAGCTCGGACGCACCCGGATCGAGGTCGCCCACGCGCAACTGCGTACTCACGGCGAACCCGGCCACGGCCAGCACTGCCGCGGCGCCCAGCGCGACGGTGGCCCAGCGACGCTGCGTGAAGCGTTCGAGCCATTGCCATATGCCGCCAGACTCGCGCTGGTCGGCACGCAGGCTGCGCTCGGCCGCTTTCGGGCTCACGCCGGTGTACGACAGCATCACTGGCAGCAGCACGAGGTTGGTCACCACCAGGAGCGCCACGCCAAGGCTCGCCGTGATCGCGAGTTCCTGGATCACGGGGATGTCGATCAGCATCAGCACCGCGAAGCCCACCGCATCGGCCACCAGCGCCGTGAGGCCCGCGAGGAACAGGCGCCGGAAGGTGTAGCGTGCGGCAACCAGCCGGTGCGTGCCACGTGCCACGTCCTGCATGATGCCGTTCATCTTCTGCGCGCCATGGCTCACGCCGATGGCGAAGACCAGAAAGGGCACGAGGATCGAATACGGATCGAGCTCATAGCCCAGGAGCGTCACCAGCCCGAGCTGCCACAGCACTGCCACCAGCGAGCAGGCCAGCACCAGCGCGGTGCTGCGCACGCAGCGCGTCCAGCCGAAGAGGATGGCCGCGGCGATCACTGCGGCAATGGCGAAATAGCTCATCACCTGCGTGAGGCCGTCGAGCAGGTCGCCGACCACCTTGGCGAAACCGACGATGCGGATCTCCACGTCGGCACCGCCCGAGTGGGCGAAGCGGCTACGGATGTCCTCCAGGCGCTTGGAGAGCGCCTGGTAGTCCAGCGGTGCGCCGGTGCGAACGTCCTTGTCGAGCAGCGGCACGAAGATCATGCTGGAGCGCCAGTCGGTGCCCACAAGGCTGCCCAGGATCTGCGCGCGCGAGATGTTCTGCCGCAGCTGTTCGGTGCTGGCCGGGGAGCCGTCGTAGCGATCGGGCATCACGGGTGCGCCGGTGAAGCCTTCCTCCGTCACCTCGTTCCAGCGCACCACCGGCATCCACAGCGACTTGACGTTAGCGCGGTCCACGCCCGGCGTCAGGAAGAGTTCGTCGTTGACCTGCTTGAGCGCTTGGATATATGCCGGATCGAAGATGTCGCCCTTCTTGTTTTCGACCACCACGCGCACCGCGTTGCCGAGACCCTTGAGCTCGGCGCGGTTTTCCAGGAAGTTGCGGATGTAGGGCTGGTGAAGAGGAATGGTCTTCTCGAACGCCGCATTGAGCGTGAGCCGCGTCGCCTGCCAGCCCAGTAGCACCGTGGCCAACGCGCACAGCACGACCACGATCAGACGGTTGTTGAAGATGAGCCGCTCGAAGCGGTTTCCGCTGTGCGCGTCGAAGTCCTTGAGGTCCCGGATCACCGGCATGACCTGGGTGTTGTCGTCACTGAGCACGGTTTGTCTCCTTGTTCTTCAGCCATTCAACGCGCACGCCGTCCGGTCCGCCCAGGGCCACGCCTTGTGCAGTGGAAGCGGCGAGCGCGAATACCGGCGCCACGCGGGGGAGCGGCACGCGATCGAAGCTGGCGCCCTGGTCCTTGCTTCGCAACAGCTGTCCGGCCTGGCTGGCCAGTAGCATCGAGCCGTCCTTGCCCACCGCACCGCTGACGAGGCCGGCATTCACGCCGGTGTCGGTGCGCGCCCAAGTCGCGCCGCCGTCGGTGCTGCGCCAGGCGTTGCCGCGCAGTCCGTACACCATCACCATCTGAGGCGTTCCCATGACGCCGAACAGGGTGCCCTTGTAGGGCAGCGCGACGCGCTCGAAGCGGCGCTGCTCGCGGTCGAGCTTGAGCACCAGGCCCTGCTCGCCCACAATGAAGAGCGTGCCGGCGGCGGGCCGAATCGCATACAGGTGCAAGGCGTCCGGGTTGTCCACGCGGTCCAGCCATGGCGTCCAGCTCTTGCCGCCGTCTTCGGTGCGCAGGATCAGGTTGAAGGCCCCAATGGCAAAGCCCTCGCGCTCGTTCTCGAAATAGACGTCCAGGAAAGGCTTGTCAGCGCCTTGCTTGGCGAAGGTGGCAGCGTCGCGCGCCAGACGCTCGGCCGAGGCGTCTCCGGGCGATGAGGGTTGGCCGTACCGATGCACCAGCAGTTGGGCTGCGCGCTCGCCGTCCAGTTGCACCTGCCAGGTCGCGCCGCTGTCGGCGCTGTGCAGGATCACGCCTTCATGGCCGGTGGCCCAGCCTTGGTGGGCATCGACGAAGTAGACGGCAGTGAGGTCCGAACTGACGGGCACTCCCGCCTGCGTCCAGGTCTTGCCTTCATCGTCCGAGTACAGGATGTGCCCGCGCTGGCCGGCGGCCACGAGGCGGGTTCCGGCCATGGCCAGTGCATTGGCGGGGGCGCGGCTCGCCAGGGCGCTTGGCGCCGAAGGCAGGGTCAAGGGCGATTGGAAGGCCGGTTGGCCCAGTGCCGCGCCCGCGACGACAGCGACCATGCCGGCCAGCGACCATCGAATGAGTTGAGGAATGTGCAACGACATGGTTGCTCCAGGGAAGATGGGGCGCGGCGCAGGTGGTCTGGCTGCGCCCCCTTGAAGAAATCGGAAGGGGCACGGGCGAGCCGTGCCCCGCGGGATCAGCGAACCCCTTGCGACGCCAGGGCGTCGGAAGTCCAGTTCGAATCGGACTGCAGGGTGTTCAGCACCTTGATGCCGCTGGCACCCGGCCACTGGTTGATGTAGTAGGTGCCGGCGATCAGGTCATAGTGGCCCGACACCGCGTTGCTCGGCACGGCCGACTCGTAGTGCTGCGTGAAGTACGCGAAGCCCGGGCGCCAGAGCTGGCCACGGCCGTCATACTGGTCGGAAGCCAGGATCATCCAGCTGTCTTCGTCGATGTAGAAGGTGCGGCGCGAATAGATGTGGCGTGCGCCCTCCTTCAGCGTCGCTTCCACCACCCACATACGGTGCAGTTCCCAACGCACGAAGTCCGGGTTGATGAACTTGGGCTTGAACAGGTCTTCCGCCTTGTCGTGGTAGACGAAGCGGTAGTCGTTGTACGGAACGTACATCTCCTTCTTGCCCACCAGCTTGAAGTTGAAGCGCTCCTGGCTGCCGTTGAAGAGGTAGATGTCGTCGATGGTCGACATGCCGCCGGTGCTGGAGTTGGGCGTGTCGAAGGCGAGGTCCGGCGCCAGGCGCACGCGGCGCTGGCCGGGCAGGTACTGGTAGGCGCGTCGGCCCTTGGCGTCGTCGATGAAGTCGTTGGTCATGACCGACTCGCCGGCGCGGCGGGCCGGCCCGGTGTAGTTCGCCTTGGCGCGCGTGATGAGCGTCGGATACGCGGTGTTGCTGTCGTCATAGAAAGGCAGCTCCACCGTCCACACACCCTGCGTGCTCAGCACCAGCTTGCCCGCCGCATCGATGTTGTAGGCCGAGTACTTGGGCATCACCGTAGACAGCCCCTGCCAGCGGGCGATGTGATTGAACATCACCTCGTTGCCGGTCTTGGGAATCGGGAAGGGAATGCCGCCGCGCGCGCCGCTCAGCGCAAGCCCGTTGTCCGAGAGCTTGCCGCGCGTGGCGTTCTTCAGCGTGTTCTCCAGCACGAAGGGCGGGTACGCTGCGGTGCGGTGCGTCGGATAGACGTCGACACGGTAGTCGGCATTGGCCTTGATCAGTGCCTTGGTGCCTTCGGTCAGCTTGTCGGCGAACTTGTCGACGTTCTTCGCGTCGATCTGCACCACCGGTTTCTCGCTGGCGAACGGGTCGGGGCGGACACCCTTGTCCTTGTCGAAACCGGCGGGTGGGGTGGTGAGGCCGCCTGTATACGCGGGAATGGTGCCCTCCTTGTTGCCGGCCTTCTCGGCGCCGACCGGTGTGAGTTCAGTGCCGAGCTTCTTTGCTTCGTCAGCGGACACGCCTGCGAGCGCCGCGGACAGCAGCCCCGCGCAGAACAATGCTGTGGTGAGTTTCTTCATGATGCTTGTCTCCGTTTAGAACGTTGTCTTGAAAGTGAGATAGACGGCGCCGCGGTCCTTGAGCAGGGCCTGGCTGCCATTGGCTGTCGCCACCACCGTGCCGGCGGGGTTGAGCGCGTTGTCGCCGTAGTAGCCGACGTACTTCAGGTCGAATCGGTACTTGCTGTACACATCGAGTCCGAGGCCCACCGCGTAGCTGCCGGCGTTCTTGCTGCCACCCGTCGCCACGGCCGAGTTGCCCGAGATGCCCCTGGAGTAGCTCAGCGGCATCGACAGGTCCATGCCCGGGAAGACCTGGTACCAGGTCGGCGTGAAGTTCAGCGCGAGGCCGACGGCGTTCTTCGAGACCCGGTCGATGGCGGTGTAGCCATCGCGTCCCTTGAAGTACTGCGCGCCCTGGGTGACCGACAGCCACTGGCTGAAGGTCAACTCGGTGGACCACGTCGCACTGCTGAAAAAGGGCGTTGCACCGACGCTGCCGATTGCATTGAGCACGACGTGTGCCGTGTTGCCGCGCGCGCCGAGCGTTTCACCCTGCGCCGGCAACTGGCTCGCGGAGCGGACCGAGACGATGTCGCTGACCAACGGCATGTTGCGGCGGTAGTTCACGTCCAGGCCGAAGCTGATGCCGCCAAGCTCCTTGGACAGGCTCATGCCGTACATGTCGATGTCCGACGCGTAGTTGAAGAAGTACTGGCTCCTGGCGCCGGCCAACAGGACCACCTGCGGGATGGTGTCGGAGAGGTTGCGGGCGTAGAAGCCCATCGTGCCGTCCAGCCACTGCGGCGCCCAGCGCGCCATCACTCCCCAGTCGCCGCTTTCCTTTGGCGTAATGTCGTTGCCCCGATACGCGCGGCCGCCGGGCAGGGCCGGGTTGATCAGGGACTGGCCGCCAAACTGGTAGAAGTCGCCAAAGCCCAGGTAGGTGCCCGATTCGGGAACGCGTGTGGGGCGCCACTCCAGGAAATACTGCGCACCAATGGCCAGCTCCGGCGTGGCCTGCAGTTGCGCGGAGACCTGGTTGCGCGGGATGTACAGCTCCTTGGCCTCGATGCCTGGAACCGCC
The DNA here is from genome assembly GCF_037889955.1 of Variovorax robiniae. NCBI lineage: Bacteria > Pseudomonadati > Pseudomonadota > Betaproteobacteria > Burkholderiales > Comamonadaceae > Variovorax > Variovorax robiniae. Next base: position 87,953 of record NZ_JBBKZS010000020.1, on the reverse strand, counting down.
AGTGCCTTGCCCTGGTCGAGCGGCGCCTGGCCATAGGCGATGCCGTGGATGGCGCCGGCGCCCAGCAGCGATTCGCCCCAGTTCACCGTGTGGCGGCCGAGCCGCATGCTCAAGGGCATGCCCGCGACCTCCGCGGAGCCGAAGACGAACGCGTCCATGACTTCCGCGGACGGGCCTTCGTAGTAGCGCTTGGCGTAATCACTCAGGCCGAAGGCGGGACGGCCATAGTCGATGTGGTTCTCCGTGGCCAGGCTGGTGTTCGCGAAGCCACCGGAGTAGGCAGCGTCGTACCACGAGGCGGCGCTCACGCGCGCACCAAACTTCTTCTGGTACACCAGGTCGAACTCGGTCAGCACGTCGACGCGGTTGTTGATCGTGTCGCCCTTGTTGAAGTTGCGGTCGCCGTCGTCGTAGTTCGGGTTGGCGATGATGGTGCTGTCCTGCCCCTGCACGCGCTTGCCGTAGTTGTAGCGGACCGTGTTGTCCAGACGCACCTGCACGTCTTCGTTACCCGTGTCGAACTCGAAGGCGCCGGCATTGCCGCAAGCGGCTGCGCAGAGCGCCAGTGTGGCGATGCTCAAGGCGTGGCGACGCGCGTGGGGGGCCCCTGCCGGTCTGAAACGATTCATGTGTCTATCTCCTCGGAAATTTCTTGGGTGTGGTTCGGTTGCGCGGGAAAAACTCTGTGGAAAGGCAGGGATGCGGCCCTCGGTACGCCGGGACTTCAGGCCGTGGCCTTGAGGCCGTTCATGACGGCTTCCATCAGCGCCTGCACCTGGCCGTTGGAGTGCTCGTAGGGGCGCTGCGTGTCCCAGTCGGTGATGCTGGCGAAATGCTCGGCGACGCCCTCGACCGAGCAATCGGCGCCCGCGAGGTAGACGGGCTCGGTGTCGACGAGGCGGGTCGAGGTGAAGGCACCGCCACCGGCCGACAGCGTGATGCGCGACGGCGCGTTTTCGCTCACGAGGAACAGGGCCGCAGGCGTGACCTTCTCTGGCTGCACCGCGGCGAGCATCTCGGGCGGCATGACGTCCTCGGTCATGCGCGTCGCGCCGATCGGGGCGATGGTGTTGACGCGTATGTTGTTCTTGGCGCCTTCGACGTGCAGCATGTGCATGAGGCCGACCAGTGCCATCTTGGCGGCGCCGTAGTTGGCTTGGCCGAAGTTGCCGAACAGGCCCGAGGCCGAGGTCGTCATGAGGATGCGGCCGTAGTTCTGCTCGCGCATCGTTTCCCACACGGCCTTGCTGCAATTGGCCGAGCCCGTGAGGTGCACGTCGACCACCGCCTGGAAGTCCGCCATCTCCATCTTCGAGAAGGTCTTGTCGCGCAGGATGCCGGCGTTGTTGATGAGCACGTCGACGCGGCCGAACGCTGCCTTGGCCTGCGCGACCATGTCCTGCACCTGTGCGAAGTCGCAGACGTTGGCGCCGTTGCTGATGGCCTCGCCGCCGGCGGCGCGGATCTCTTCCACGACCTTCTGCGCAGCTTCTGAAGAGCCGCCCTTGCCGTCACGGCTGCCGCCGAAGTCGTTGATCACCAGCTTGGCACCGCGGCGCGCCAGTTCCAGTGCATGCACGCGGCCCAGGCCGTTGCCGGCACCGGTCACGATGGCCACGCGGCCGTCAAATCGAATCGTCATTTCTCTCTCCTCAAAAATTGAACAAAAGGGATTCCCTGCCGGCCGATCGCAGCGATCGCCGGGCATGCGGAAGTTGTTGGAAAAATCAGTAGCGGCGGGTGATGGACTCGGCCACGCAGACGGGCTTGTCCGAACCTTCAAGTTCCATCGACACTTCGATCGTGAGTTGCGCGCCACCGTTGTCGATCGCATCCCAACCCACCAGCTTGAAGTGCCCGCGCACACGGCTGTTCACCGGCACCGGCTTGATGAAGCGGACCTTGTTGAGCCCGTAGTTCACGCCCATCAGGCTCTTGCGGATCTCGAAGCCCGTGCCCATGAAGGCGGACATGAGGCTCAGCGTCAGGAAGCCATGGGCGATCGGCGTGCCGAAGGGGCCGTGCTTCGCACGCTCCGCATCGACGTGGATCCATTGCATGTCGCCGGTGCACTCCGCGAACATGTTGATGCGCCGCTGGTCGATGAAGACCCAGTCGCTGGTGCCGATGACTTCGCCCACGAGGGGCTTGAGATCGGCGAGGGTTTCGTAGCTTTTCATGGGGTCTGCCTCAATAGCCCTTGAACTGCGGCTGGCGCTTCTCGACGAAGGCATTCAGGCCTTCCTGGATGTCCCACGAGCGCTGGTGGTCGCGCAGCTCGTGCAGTTCGTGGCGCAACGCATCGGCCGTCGACTTGTCGGCGGCCTCGTTGGCGACCTTCTTCATGCGGGCCAGCACCAGCGGGCTCTTCTTGGCGAACTTTTCGCCCAGGGCCTGCGCGCGCTCCGCCAGCTCGGCGTCGGCGACGACTTCATTGACGAGGCCAAGCGCCTTCATCTCGTCGGCCGAGATCGCATCGCCCGTGAACAGCAGGTACTTGGCCACGTTGGCCGGCACCTTGCGCGGCAGGATGGCCGCGCCGCCGCCGCCGGGGAACACGCCGAAGTTCGAGTGGCCATCGCCGAGGCGCGCGCTCTTCGCGGCCAGCACGATGTCGCACGCCAGCACGGCTTCCAGGCCACCGGCCAAGGTCAGGCCGTTGACGGCCGCGATGGTCGGCTTGGGAAAGGCGCGCAGCGTGTCGAAGAAGATCACGATGTGGTCGAGAAAGTCCTTCTCGCCAGGTGCGACGGCGGCGCTGGCCGTCTTCAGGTCGGCGCCGGCGCAGAACGCGGGGCCGGTGCCTGTGATCACCACGGTGCGGACGTTGGGGTCGTCCGTCCAGGACCGCAGGGTGGCGGTCATGCCTTCGATCATGTCGCGGCTCAAGGCGTTCATCGCCTTCGGACGCTCCAGCGTGATCCAGCCGACCATGCCCTTCTTTGCTTGCGAAAAACTCATCTCGTTAATCTCCAGATCGCAGTCGTTGCGTGGAGGTGAGATTAGGTGGTCTGGTCTTGCAAACCCCCCTTACTTTGGAGTGGGTGGGGGTGAGGGGCTGGAAAACCCTATGGGAGCGCGTTCACGGATGCTTCGCGGATCCACGTCCGGGCATGCCAATCACGGTACAACGACGCAGCGTAGGAGTGGCAGCGGCGAAGAGTGCAGCACCGGGTGAGTGCGGCTGCTCACTTGCCCCAGTGCGCAATGCCAAGGACCCAGCCGCAGCGTTGCCTGCCGCGGGCCTTGTTGTGCAAGAGTCTCCTTGCCTCCAGCCCCCTGCAATCGCAACGCGGCTTTCCACCCATCGTGTGAATCGGCCCTACGCGATCAAGCCATGCTTGCGCGCCCAGGACATCGCGTCATACCGGCTCGACAGATTGAGCTTCGTCAGGATGTTGCGCACATTCCATTTCACGGTGTCCAGCGAAATGTTGAGCGTGAGCGCAATGCGCTTGTTCGTCATTGCCTGGGCCACGAGGCCCAGGATCTCAAGTTCGCGCGGTGTAAGGTTGACGCCCGCGGGCACCTTCGCACCGCTGCGAAGCGGCACTGCGGGGCGCGATCCCTCGGCTTGGCCGAAGCGTGCGAGGAGATCTTCGAGATGCGCAGCAGCCGTTTCGTCCAGCCGGGTGTCGCCCCGCACGCTCTCAAGCAGATCCCCGGCGCGCGCGCCCTCGTCGAGCAGCGTGCGCAGCAGGCCGAAGCGTGATGCAATCTGCACCGCCTCCACCAGGCGCGTGGCCGTGTCTTCGAAGCGCTTGAGCTCGTCCAGCGCGAAGGCGGCCAGCAGGTTTTCCTGCACCTGCATGCGCGCACGCCTGTACTGCTGCGCATGTTCGCGCGCGGCCTGCAACGCCAGCAAAGCCTCGTGGGGATCATTGCCAGCCAGCGCCATTCGCGCACGCGACATCGCGGCCACTGCGGGAATCTCGGCGCGCACACCGTCTGCGCTGCAATGGGTCACGCCCAGTTGGCTCAGTCGCGCCGAGACTTGCCCCGCACGCGCCTTCTGCCCCATGTTCAGCAGAATGCGCACCTGCTCCGCCTGCATGCAGGCCACCAGCCGGTGCAGTCCCAGCGCCTGGTAGTGCGTCGCCTGCGATTCAAGGAAGGTCAGCACGGCCTCGGGCGGCATGTGCAGCAGATCGAGTCGGGCCGTGACCAGCGCGGCGTTGAGCATCACCGGTGGCATGGAGGCTTGCATCACCAGCCGTGCGCGGTTTGCGAGCAACTCGCGTGCCTCGTCGATGCGATCGAGCTCGTAGTAGGACTCTCCCAGCGTGGTGGCCGTGACCGAGGCGCTGACCGAGCGCCGCCCATGCACCGACTCGGCCACCGCGACCAGTTCGGCGCCGATGCGCGCAGCCTCCCGCACATTGCCCTCGGTCAGCAGGAGCAGGCCGCGAGAACCTTCGGCGACCAAGGCGATGTCGTTCTTGCGCTCTGCCGGGTCGATGGGGTTGTCGTCCAGCAGCTTGTGCGCTTCGTCGAAGCGGCCCACCGAGGCATAGGCGTACCCGAGCAGGCAAAGGTAGAAGTGCAGCAGGTACGGGCTCTCGGACACGATGCCGTGCAAGGGCTCCAGCAGGTCGATACAGCGACGGGTGTCGTCGCGCTGCATCGCCACGGCCGCGTCCGCCAGCGGCAGCTTCGAGGAGATCACCGGGTTCTTCGCCGCCACGCTCTCGCGCACCTGTGCGATCCAGCGCTCCGCCTTGGCATGGCGCGCCGTCATCGACAGGGTCAGGCAGCCGAGGAAGAAGAGGCGCGGATGCGCGAAGAGCGTTTCCTGCGGCAGGCGGTCCAGCAGATTCAGCATCAGGCTGATGAAGCTCAGGCTCCAGGTCTCCTTGGCCGCCTGATCGATCGCATCGGCCGCGAATTCGAGATCGCCACCCCATACGGCATGGCGCACGGCCTCCACCAGCAGGCCATGCTGCGCGAACCACTGGCTGGCGCGCCTGTGCAGCGCGTTGACGCTGGCCGCGCCGCGCCGCGCCTGGCGCGCGGCCAGGAACTCGCCGAACAGCGGATGGAAGCGATACCAGGGCAGCCGGTCATCCCACTCGACGCGGTACATCAGCAGGTTCTCCTCCTCGGCACGGCGCAGCAGCGCCGACGCATCGGGGCTGCCCGTGACGGCCTCGGCCAGTTCGATGTTGAAGCGTCGGCACACCGACACCTGCTCCATGAAGTCGATCATCTCCGGCGGGAGGTTGGCCACCACTTCTTCCGCGAGGTAGGCCTGCAGGTCGGACGAGCTCCAGCCGAGTTCGCCCAGTCGAGCCCGGGTTTCGGGCCGCGAGCGCAGCATGATCGCCATCAGCTCCAGGCTTGCCGGCCAGCCACCCGTCTTGTCGTGGATCAGGCGCATCTCCTCGGCGCTGAGCTTGACCGTGCCAAGGTTCTGCGCGAGGAAGCTGCGCGTTTCCTCCGCGTTGAAAGGCAGTTCGCCGAAGCCGATCTCGGTGACGCGCCCGAGCACGCGCAGGCGACTGATGAGCAGCGGCGGGGCCGCCCGCGAGGCAATCGCGATATGCAGGTTGGCGGGGCAGTGGTCGATCAGTTTTTGCACCAGCCGGTGCGCGCGCTGGTCGTCGACGTGGTGATAGTCGTCGATGACGAGGTACAGGTCCTTCTGGACGAGCCCTGCCGCGTTGAGGGTGGCCGCCACCACGTGGTCCATGGCCTTGACAATGTCTCCGTCCAGGCCGTCGAGGCCTTCCAGCAGCATCTCATCCTCGACCGGAATGCCCAGGCGCCGCAGGGCGGCGGTCAGGTAGGTTGCGAAGCTGGCGAGCTGCTTGTCGTCGTGACTCAAGGACAGCCAGGAGACCTCGTCGCCGGCCTTCATCAACTCGAGGCGCCACTGGGCCAGCAGGATGGTCTTGCCGAAGCCCGCGCCGCCGGTTACCAGCACAAAGGAACAACGCTGCCCGTCGCGCAACTGGTCGAGCAGATGCTTGCGCGAAATGAAGCGCGAGCCGATGTGGGGCGGCGCGAACTTCGTGGAGACGAGCAGCTTGTCGAGTTCCATGCGAACAATGTAAGGCTTGGCAGACCAGGGCGGCCGGGGATTATCGGCCACACCACCCGCACCCAATCAGCGTGCGCGGCACTTCACGCGGCACACGCTGCTTCGTGCCGGTCGATGCTCCCCAGTTCCAGTTCGGCCACGACGGCGCGCTTGAAGTAGTGGCCGATCAGGTATTCCTCGGTCACGCCGATGCCGCCGTGCAACTGGATGCCCTGGCCGCAGACGTACTTGGCCGCCCGTCCGATCAAGGCCTTGGCGGCCGACAGCGTGCGCTGCCGCGCGGCATCGCCGCTCTCCATGCTGGCCAGCGCGGCGTAAAGCATGGAGCGCGCCGTCTCCATCTCGGTCGCCATGTCGGCAAGGCGATGTTGCAGCGCCTGGAAACTGCCGAGCGGCACGCCGAACTGCTTGCGCGTCTTGAGGTAGTCGGCGGTGAGCTCGATGACTTTTTCCATCGCGCCGACCAGTTGCGCGCCGTGCGCGACGATGCCTTGGGCGAGGCCGGCTTGCAGGGCTGGCAGTCCGCGGCCGGGCTCGCCCAGCACGTCCTTGGACGGGACCTTCACGCCTTCCAGCACCAGTTCCTCCGCCCACGTGCCATCGTGCAGCGGCAGCGATTGGCGTTGCAGGCCGGGTGCGTCCGCGGCGACGAGGAAGAGCGTGATGTCCCCAGCCGGTGCGCCTTCGACACGCGCGGAGACGATGTACTGCTGCGCAATCAACCCGCTCAGCACCAGCGACTTGCGGCCGATCAACAGGTAGCCGTCGCCATCCAGCTTCGCCGAGCTGTTCACGGGCAACGGCATGCCGCGCGAAGCCGGCTCGCTGTAGGCGAGCGCGATGCGCAATGAGCCGTCCGCCAGCGCAGGCAACAATTGCGACTTCTGCGGGGCCGTGGCGCCTGCAGCCAAAGTCTGCGCGGCGGCCACCGCACAGCCCACGTAGGGCTCCAATACAAGTCCACGGCCGCACTCGTGTGCGATGAGCGCCGTTTCGACCGCGCCGGCACCCAGCCCCCCATACTCCTCGGGCAGCGCCGCCGCCAGCCAGCCGTTGTCCGCGAACGCCTGCCAGTGGTCCACGCTCGCGCCCTTGCGCGACTTGAGCATCGCGCCACGCGCCTCGAATGCATACACCTTTTCGACATAGCGACGCACGCTGTCCTGCAGCAACTGCTGCTCCGAATTCAGGTTGAAATCCATGGGCCCTTGCTCACAGTCCAAAGAGCAGCCGGGCGACGATGCCGCGCTGCACTTCACTTGTTCCGCCGTAGATGGTCGAGGCGCGGCGGAAGAACATCTCGTTGGCCAATCCGCGCGCCAGTCCGTGCATCGGCAAGGACTCGTTGTTTGCCTCGCCCTCCTCGGCCGGATTGGGATAGGCCACGGCGCCATGGTCGCCGAGCGCTTCCACGTGGGCTTCGGTGATGCGCTGCTGCAGTTCGGTAGCACGCACCTTCAGCATCGAGCCCATCGGCTGCGCCATCGGGTGATGCGCCATTTCCAGCGCCGCGACGCGCTGCACGAACATGCCGACAGCCGTGACCTCGGCCTGGAGGCGCGCCAGTTTCAGCGCGAACTCGGGCCGATCGCGCAGGCGCCCGCCGCCCATGAGCGGCGTATCCGCCAGCACATCGAACTGGCGCAAGTAGTGCTTGAGCATCGGCAAATCGGCCGTGGTCGCATGCTCGTTGTTGAGCAGGAACTTGGTGATGGCCCAGCCTGCGCCCTCCTCGCCGATGCGGTTGGCCACCGGCACCCGCACGTTGTCGAAGAAGGTCTCATTCAGGTGGTGCGCATCGTCGATGCTGCGGATTGGCCGCACCGTGATGCCAGGCGTCTTCATGTCGGCCAGCAGGAAGGTGATGCCGGCCTGCTTCTTCGCACTGGCGTCGGTGCGCACCAGCAGGAAGATCCAGTCGGACTCGTGGCCATGGCTGGTCCAGATCTTCTGGCCGTTGACAATGTAGTGGTCGCCATTGTCGTCATGCTTCAGCTCTGCGCGCGTGCGCAGCGAGGCAAGGTCCGAACCCGAGCCGGGCTCCGAGAAGCCCTGGCACCACAAGCGCTCGCCATTGAAAAAGGCCGGCAGGTGCGCTGCCTTCTGCTCGGGCGTCGCGAAGTTGTTGAGCACCGGGCCCAGGAGCTTGTGCACCATGCCGTCGAGCGTGGGCGCGCCGGCGGCCACGCATTCCTCGTCGAACACGAGGATCTGCTGCATCGTCCAGCCTGTGCCGCCATGCTCTTTCGGCCAATAGGGCGCGCCCCAGCCGCGAGCGTGCAATACCTTTTGCCAGCGCGCGACGGCCTGCGGCTTGGAGCGCGAGAAGGTGGGCGTGACACGCAGGTCGGCCGGCAGGCTGTGCTTCAGGAATTGCCGGACCTCCTCGCGAAACGCGTCGAGGCCGGGATCGGGACGGAAGTCCATTGTCTTGTTTGCTTTTCAGTTTCTGTACATCGTCACGACGGCCGCGCCGCCGATGCCGACGTTGTGCTGCAGGGCGATGCGTGCGCCCTCCACCTGGCGCTTGCCCGCCTGGCCGCGGAGTTGCTGCACCAGCTCGAAGCACTGCGCGAGACCTGTGGCGCCCAGCGCGTGGCCCCTGCCGAGCAGCCCGCCTGACGGGTTGACCACATAGCGACCGCCGTACGTGTTATTGCCCGAATCGACGAACTTCTGCGCGCCGCCTTCGGGGCACAGGTCCAGCGATTCGTAGCTGAGCAGTTCGTTGTGCGCTACGCAATCGTGCAGTTCAACCACATCGAGGTCGTCAGCACCAATACCCGCTTGCTCGTAGACACTGCGGGCGGCGGCGCGCGACATGCTGTAGCTCGCCCCGTCACTCGCATCGACGCCAGGCAGAGCCTTGGAGCCCACCGTGGTCATGGCCTGCCCCGCAATCCATATCCGCGAGTCGAGCTTGTACTGCCTCGCATAGGCCTCGCTGCACAGCACGGCCGCTGCAGCGCCGCAAGCTGGCGCGCTGGCCATCGCGCGGGTCATCACGCCGGGCCAGAGCGGCGTGTCTGCCAGCACCTGTTCCGGGGAGAGAATGTTGCGCGACATCGCCAGCGGGTTGTTCGCGGCGTGGCGGCTGGCCTTGGCACGGATCTTCGCGAAGGTCTCCAGCGGCGTGCCGAAGCGCTTCATGTGCTCAAGGCCGGCGGCCCCGAAGATGCGCAGCGCGGGCGGAATGTCGATGCCGCCGGCCCGGGGATCGCACTGCGCGAAGGAAGGTTCGAGCGGGCTGGGCCGATTGGCGAATTGCGCCTGCGGTGCGCCAGGGTTCAGCTGCTCGAAGCCCAGGGCGAGCGCAATGTCGGCCTCGCCGCTGGCGATAGCCTGGCGTGCCATCCAGAGCGCCGACGAACCGCTCGCGCCGCCGTTGCGCGTGTTGAAGATCGGAATGCCCGTGAAGCCCAGGTCGTACAGCACGCGCTGGCCGGCGGTGGAGTCGCCGTGGACATAGCCCACGAACGCCTGCTGCATCGACTCGTAGCCGGCACGCGCATCGGCCAGCGCCAGGCGCGCCGCCTGCGCGCCCATCACGACATAGCTGGCGCTCGCCGTGGGCTTGCGGAGCGGGATCATGCCGACCCCGGCCACCACGACCTTCTTCGTCACGCTTGCTCTTTCCGCCGGAGTGCGTCGATCAGGCGCGGGCGAAGATGCCGATGTGCTCGGTCGCCTCTTCCACGCGCCACAGGCCACCGCCGTTGCCCTGGATGGCAAAGCGCGCGCCTTCAACCTGGCGCGGCCCGCATTCGCCGCGCAGTTGCGAGACCAGTTCGAAGATCTGGCCGATGCCGGTGGCGCCGATGGGATGGCCCTTCGACTCCAGGCCGCCGGATGGGTTGACGGGGATGGAGCCACCGATGCTCGTCTCGCCGCGCTCGGCCAGGTAGCCGCTCATGCCGGGCGAGCTCAGGCCCAGGCTTTCGAAGGTGAGCAGTTCGCCAATGGCCGTGGCGTCATGCACTTCGGCCACGTCGATGTCGCTCGGTGCGATGCCGGCCTGCTCGAACGCGTCCTTCGCGGCCTGCTTCGTGCAGCCGTTGTCGTAGTCGAGTGCGTCGCGTGCCGAGGCAGAACGCACCACGGTCGCCAGCACCTTGACGGCGCGGCTGCGGTCGAAGCCGTACTTCTTCAGCGCCGACTCTGTGCAGAGGATGGCTGCAGCGGCACCGTCGGAAATGGGCGAGCACATCGGCATCGTGAGCGGATAGGTGATCGCGGGCGCCGCCAGAATCTCCTCGATGCTCATCGGCTTGCGGTACTGCGAGCGCTCGTTGTGCACCGAGTGGTTGTGGTTCTTCGAGGACACCGCGGCGAGCTGGCGCTGCGTGATGCCAAAGCGTTCCATCAGGCCGCGGCCAAGGGCCGCGTACACGTCCATGAAGGGGCTGTAGGGCTTGGGCGACTGCGAGCCTTCCGGCGGCACGATGGTCTTGCCCATCGAGGAGAGATAGCCCTTGTTGGCCTCGAAGGTCTCGATGTCCCAGGCCGATTCGAAGCACGAGAACATCTTGCTCTTGTCGTCCGAATACATCTTCTCGGCGCCGACTGCCAGCGCCACGTCCGCCGCGCCCGCGCGCAGGTGCATCACGGCCAGGTTGAAAGCGTGGCTCGACGACGCGCAGGCGCCTTCGAGGTTGTAGATCGGGATACCTTCGATGCCCAGCGGCAGCAGCGCAACCTGGCCGCGGATCATGTGCTGGCCGTCGAAGTGACCCTGCGTGGTGTTGCCGAAGAATGCGGCGCGGATGGCCTTGCGGTCGCAGTTGGCGTCCTTGAGCGCGTCTTCCACCGCCCAGGCGGTGAGTTGCTTGACGGTCTTGTCCATGTGGCGGCCGAAGGGCGTCATGCCGGCGCCGACGATGTAGATGTTTTCCATGGCGGTATGTCTTGATGAAGGGGTTGGATGCGTCGAAGTTACGCGGGGCAAGGCGGCAATTCCCCCCTCCTTCGGAGTGGGGGGCGCGCCCTTACAGGCTGCGGCCGATGATCAGCTGCTGGATGTGGCTGGTGCCTTCGTAGATCTTGGTGACGCGGGCGTCGCGGTAGTAGCGCTCGACCGGGAAGTCGGTGAGGTAGCCATAGCCGCCGTGGATCTGCAATGCATCGGAGCAGACCTTCTCGGCCATCTCGCTGGCGAACAGCTTGGCCATCGAGGCCTCCTTGGCGCAAGGGATGCCCGCCTGGTGCAGCCGCGCGGCATGCAACACGAACTGGTGCGCCACCTCCACTTGGGTGGCCATGTCGGCCAGGTCGAAGCTCACGCCCTGCAGCCGGTTGATCGGCGCGCCATAGGCCTCGCGTTCCTTGGCGTACTTGACAGCCGCGTCGAGCGCGGCACGCGCCACGCCCACCGCCACGGCCGCGATGCCGATGCGGCCTTCCGACATGCCCGAGAGCATGCGGGCATAGGCGCTGCCCTCTTCGCCCAGCAGGTTGCTGGCGGGGACGCGGTGGTCCTCCAGCACGATCTGCGCGACGTGCGCCGAGCGTTGGCCCAGCTTTTCCTCGACACGGGCGACGTTGTAGCCGGGCCCCTTGGGATCGACGATGAACAGGCTCGCGCCGCGCTTGCCGGCGTTCTTGTCGGTGATGGCCAGCGCAAATGCAAAGCCCGCCTCGCTGCCATTGGAGATGAACTGCTTGGTGCCATTGAGCACGAAGTCGTCGCCCTCGCGCCGCGCCGAGGTGCGGAAGTTCGACGTGTCGGAACCGGCCTGCGGCTCGGTCAGCAGTCCGCAGGCAATGGTTGCGCCGCTGGCGATGCCGGGGAGGTACTTGTCCTTCTGCGCCGCGGTGCCGTAGCGATTGACCCAGTCGCCCATGCCGTTGTGCACGTGGATGATGGTCGCAAAGCCGGCGTCCGCGGCGGCGAACTCCTCGATCGCCAAGCAGTACTCGACGAAGCCGAGCTTGCTCCCGCCATATTCCTCGGGGATGTGCATCCCCAGGAAGCCCAGCTCGGCCACGGCCTGGAGTTCCTCGCGCGGCCACGCGGCGGTGCGATCGCGCTCGGCGGCGGTCGCGGCGACCACCTCCTGCGCCACCTTGCGCGCCGAGTCGCGGATCATCGTTTCCTGTTCGCTCAGGAACGCACCCGAGTTGTCTTGCATTTTCAGTTTCCTTGAGGTTGGTGTGCGGGCACCGCCTGTTATTCAATGGGGCGCCGACTCTGGTGAACCGACTATGGCGAAGCACAACGTCTGGAAGCCCCTCACTTTGGAGTGGGCGGGGCGCATCACAGGGTAAACCCTTCCCCCTCCCCTTGGAGTGGGGATGCCGAGACACGCGTCCGGAACAATCCGGCATCCTCAAGAGCTGACACTGGAGACAGGACAATGAAAATGAATTTCGCACGCGTGATGGGCAACCTGGCTCTGCGTTTTGCCGACCAGGAAGCCGTGGTCAACATCGAGCGCCAACGCCGCTACACCTATCGCGAGTTCCACGGTGCGACCAACCGCATCGTGAACATGATGCGCGAGCGCCTGCAGCTCGGACGCGGCGATGTCTACCTGTGCATCCTGGAGAACGACAACCTGTCGCTCCTGCACGCGTGGACCGCCTTCAAGGGCGAGGCCGCCGTGGCCTACACCAACTACCGCGACTCGATCGACGAGCACCGCTGGCAGGTCGAGTTCATCCAGCCGAAGGTCGTGTTCATCGAGAACGCGCTGATCGACAGCCACTTCGACATGCTGCGCGAGCGCGGTGCAACGGTTGTCTGCATGGACCGCCCGGCCACGCCGCGCGATGGCCTGCTCGTCTTTGAAGAACTGCTCGAAGGCGTGGCCGACGCCAACCCCGACGTCGAGCGCGACACCATGAAGGACATCGTGATCTACCGCTTCACCGGCGGCACCACCGGCAAGAGCAAGTGCGCGCAGTACACCATGGACAACTGGCTGGCCCTGCGCGACGCGCTCTACACCGAGGGCGAGCAGATCTACGACCCGGACCAGCGCTACCTGCACATGGCGCCGCTGAGCCACGGCTCGGGCCTGGGCGTGCTTGCCACGTTGTTTCGCGGCGGCTGCACCGTGACGCAGAACGTGCCGGACCTGAAGACCTGGTGCCGCAACGTCGAGGCCGAGCGCGCCACCACCACCCTGATGCTGCCGACGCTGGTGTATCGCCTGCTCGACCTGCCTGAGGCGAAGCAGCATGACCTGTCGAGCCTGCGCACCATCGTGTATGGCGGTGCGCCGATGAGTCCGTCGAAGCTGCGCCAGGCGCAGGAGCGCTTCGGCAACATCTTCGTGCAAGTCTATGGCGCGACGGAGTGCCTGACGACCGCGGCGATGCTGTCCAAGGCCGACCATCTTTCGGTCGATGGCGATGAAAAGCACCTGTCTTCGGCCGGCCGCATTTCAACGGTCGTGGAACTGAAGATCGTCGACGACGAAGGCAAGGAACTGAAGCAAGGCGAGACCGGCGAGATCTTGCTGCGCTCGCGCGGCACGATCACCGGCTACCTCAACAACGACGAGGGCACGGCCGCGGAGTTCCAGGATGGCTTCTGGAAGTCAGGCGACCTCGGCTACGTTGACGCGCAAGGCTTCCTGTACCTGGTCGACCGGAAAAAGGACATGATCATCACCGGCGGCTTCAACGTCTATGCCGTCGAGGTGGAGGCAGCACTGAGTTCGCACCGTGCCGTCGCGATCGCAGCGGTGGTGGGCGTGCCGCACGCCGAGTGGGGCGAGGCCGTGCATGCCGAGGTGGTGCTGCGCGACGGCGTCGAGGCAACGGCCGAAGAGCTGGTCGATCACGTGAAGAACCAGCTCGGTCGCTTCAAGGCGCCGAAGGCGGTGGTGTTCGTGGAGCAGTTGCCGGTGAGCGTGGTGGGCAAAGTATTGCGGCGCCATGTGCGGGACAAGTACTGGAAGGACCAAGCGCGGCGAGTGTCTTGAGAAGTAGAGGGCGTGAGGGAAATTGGCTTGGGCTTGCGTCAACAAAGAGATGCAAGCACAGGCTTCTTCGCGCGACCTGTCTCCTGGATCCCGGATCCTTCTGAAGCGCAACTGCTGCGCAGCGGGCGAGGGCGAGGCGTTCGGGCGCGATCTCCGACGAGCTCGCACTGCCTGATCCGCGCGAGCGCAGCGGTTCCGGGACACCACCCGCTGCGCCATTGCTTTCATAGGTGGTCCGAGATCGTTCGTTCACATATCGCCAGACCTCGCTATCGCCTGCCCAGCGGGTGCCCTTTCCCGCGCTCCACAGTCATCGAGACGCACGGCACGCGAAAAAGCGTTGCATGAAAGTTCGGAATAATGCCGCGCATGGCCGAGACGCCCAAATACCTTCCTGCATTGCGTTCAAACGTCTGCAGCGAGAGACCATTGCGCGACGCTGCAGCGGCAGCGGGCGAGCGCACCTACGTGTCTTTCATCCTGTGCCGACGCTCGCGCCATGTCGAGACGGGAGTGCTGTTGCGCAGCCTGGCCGGTCGCTGCGTCTCATGTGATCGGGAAGCCGTTGCGCGAAGTATTGGCAAGCGACGCACCATCGTCGAACTGCTTGCACGCATCGCATAGATATGCCGACGGAACCGCTTCGGCTGCCGCCGCGCGCCGCTGTCTGACACCGTAAAACCGAGCCCGAGCAGCGCCATCTCCTCACGCGGGGGATGGCGAAAGGTAGTGGCCGAAGGTTCGCATTCCCACAGATACACGACCGACCTCTTGAGGGCCATGACCTTCGCCGATTCTTCGATGCTTCAACCGACTGGGTCGTTTAACTTCAACCTCGTCCGTCTTGTGTCGGACTCGAGGATTGCGGTAGGACCCGAGGGTGACCTGCTACTTCGGGAACAGGAAGGTCACGACAAAGCGCAAGCCCAGTCCCTTTGGTCCCGAGTCGGGGCCTTCGGCCCAGTAGCGCAGGCCGCCGGTCAGGTTGATCGGCTGGGTGCCCACCTTGATGAGCTTGCCCACCGTGAAGTTGATCGGCACCGACCACTGCCTGTTCTTCCAGTCGTAGGTCGACTCGGTGTTGATGCCATAGGTCCATGCGTCCTTCGTGGTGTACGAGAGGAAGGGCTGGACAAAGGTGTTGCTGATGCTGGGCCGGTTGGAGTCGCCGCCGCCGGCCCAGATGTGATTGGCCAGCATGCCGTAGGTCCATGGGCCTTCCTGTTTCAGCAGCACGAACGTCGGGCCCGCACCCCACTTGCGTGCACTCAGGGCGGAGTCGGTGCCCGTGGGCAGCAACAGCACGGGGCCGACACCCCAGATCAGGCCCCCCGCACCGGGCTTCTTGGGCGAGAAGAAGAAGCTCTGCGTGATGTCGCCCAGGCCGGACTGGCTGGTACCCGACTGGATGTTGGTCTGGCTCACGATCGGCACGATGGTGCGGCTGATCAGGTTCCAGTCGGCATTGAGCTCAATCGGCACCACCGGCTGCACGTTCAGGACGCTCTTGTGGCCGGAGTCATCCGTGCCGTAGCGATGGTCGTAGTTGTACTGGAAGGGCACGCTGATCATTGCGGCGACCGGGTTGGACAGCTTCTTCGCCAGATCTTCGGCGTCCTGCGCACGGGAGGCCGGCGCGCAGAGAAGAGCGGCCACGGCGAGGGAGACCGCGGGGGCCACGGAACCGCATTGAAAGTTCATTCGCAGGTCGTTCAAGTGAAAGGCATGAAAGCCCATGCCGAGGCGTGTCAATGGCACTCAGGGAGTCGCGGAAGGTGCGTGGCAAAGGAGCAATCATCCGCGTCAATGCGCATGTGCCGGCCGTCAAGACATGGCCATCCTCACGCCAGCGTGTACGTCAATCGCTGGATGCCGCGAAAAGCACCAATCACCCCTACGAAATAGAGCACCATGCAGGCCAATTGCATGAAGAGCCAGAGTTTCTTTCCGGCATCGATTGGCGTGTAATAGAAGCTCGGCCAAAAGATGTCGACCACGAAGTAGCCAACGTACCCAGTCAGGAACATGGCCACCAACGAGATGACGCACAGCGTCGGCGCGCCCCGCTCAAACGCACTCGCCGGCGCTGTCGTCGGTGCCGCCTTGGCAACAACGCCGTACGCTGCGCCGATGGCCACCAGCCCCACCGCACCGCCGATCACGACAGCCGTCGAGAGCGTCCAGGGACAGGCAAACCACAATCCAACATTTTTCAGGAACGCAGCGCCGTTGTCGTATCGGGCGCCCGCGATGTAGTGCAGAACCATGCCGAAGCTCATGACGGAGCCCAGCAAGGCAAGCCAGAAACCCGAGCGAATGAGTTTGCCGGCCAGTTGCAGCTGCGACGGATTGCTCGTCATTGAGTAACTCCTCCAAGGAGGGCATCACGCGCTGAAGATCGCCCGAAAACTCGAAGCCCGATCGTCGAGAGCCCAAGCGCCGCAAGGAGAAGGACGCTGAGCGCCGCGAACTCCGCAACAGATGGTGGTTCGTCGGCGCCCACCGAACACACGGCCGGTGACGCGTTGTACGACAGGTAGAACAGCCAGGCAAATCCGACAGCCAAGCTACTTGCAAAGGCTGCCATGCCCGCGCAGACGAGGACCGCGTTGAGGTTTTTCAAATGGGTTCCAGGGGCTGAGCTTCCAACTCTCGTCGAATCTAAAGCCGCCGCCCGCGGCCATGAGTGGTTCAATCATGCCGAGCCGGTAGGAAAGCCGGCTCCATGTGGCGCGGGCGTCGCGGCGACGGTCATTGTTTATCCAACTTCGGCGGGAAATAGCTACGCTCTGCCACGGCTCCCTTAGGACGATAGAAGCGGAAGGTCAGGCTGTAAGCTTGGCCCTTGGGCGTTGGCAACCAGTTTCCTTGCGGGACATCAGCAGGTTTCGCGTCGCTGAAATACAGGGTCAGCGAGCCATCAGGCCCGTACTGCAGCTTCGATTCCTTGTTCAGGAGATAGCGCTTCTGGGGATTGGGCAGCACGCGCCGCTCGACCGAGTCGACCGCGATGACCGACCAGAAATAGCTCGCATACTGGAGCGGCAACTGCTCCTTGGTGAAGCGCAGTGAATACGAATGGTCACCCGAAAGGGGCACACCGTCCACGTCGGTAAAGGCCTTGTAGTAGATGACCTCCTCCGGCACGTTGGCCCAGATGCCGCCAAGGTTGATGAGCGTGCGCACAAGCCAGTTGTTGCCGTACACACCCGATGTAGACGGCAAGACCCAAGCGTTCTCGACCTTGCTGCCGCCTACCGTGGGCATCGCCTTCTTCAGGTCGCCAAAAGCCTTGCTGCGCACCACCTGGTCGATGCGCTGGCGCTGAGCTGGGTCCTTCACCGCCTTCGCAATTGCACGTGTGCTGGCTTGCAGCGATTCCATGCCTGGGTTGATGTCCTGCTCGCTGTCCAGTGCCGCGTCGGCGGAGTCGAAGGCCTCGACGCCGGGCAGCTTGCTCATCTCGAACATCACGGTTTTGGGAATGGCGGGCAAGGCGGGTTTGCCTGTCGAGCGGATGGCGAATTTCTTCTGCAACGCCACGGCCTGGCTCCAGTCGGCGCCAAGCTCCACGCGGGAGAGCACGCGCATGTATTTCACAGGCACATCGATGCGCTGGGCTTTCGCCGGCAGCTTCACCTGCGCGCCCTTCAGGCAAACGGCGAACTGGCCATCAGGATGCGTGGGGAAAACGCGTTCGTTGATGTTGGCCACGGTCTCGCCCCAGCCATTGAGAAACTGCACGGTGTAGTACCGGCCGGTGACTTTGGGCACCGTCACCAGCGCGCAGCTTTTTTCGTCCACCGCGACCCACGCCTCCGAATAGGCGACGTCCAGGTTGGGATTGGGCCAGGCGACCTCACCGGGCTTGCGGTGGACAAGCTGATTCCACTTGAATCCTTCCTTGAAATCGAGTTGCTCCTGGCGCAAGACCAGCAGCCTGCCGAGCAGATAGATGTAGCTGTCGCTGATTTCCTGCTCGCTGGGCGCGGCCGCAGCGGGCGCCTGCTGCGCAAGACAACTGGCGCCCGACAAGATGGCTGTGAAAGTGAGGGCACGCAGAATGCCCGTGGATACGGTGGAATTGGTTCTCATGGAGTTCCTTCGGAAGGTGGGTACTTGCAACTCCCGCCCGGGGGCGTTGCGCTCGTGTTGCGTTATCCAGCATCTCAACGCAGCGGTCTGGATCGTCACTAGTTCACCTGTTCGGCCGCCGGCGGAATCCAGCGCCCTTCAAGGATGTCCGCCTTGGGCCAATAGGCGCGGATATACAGCGAAAACTCGTCGGCTGGCGTCGGAACCCAATTGCTTTCCTTGTCCTTGCCGGGTGACTGGTTCTGGAAGTAGAGCGTGAGCGAGCCGTCTGCGTTCTTCTTCAAGTCCTTGCTCTTGGTGCCCAGCGAGAAGCGGTTGAGTGCATTGGGTTCGAACAGGTGCTCCTTGTTGTAAACGGTGAGCGACCAGAAGCCATTGACGGGCGGCGTCTGCCCGGCGGCAAAGGTCACCGCGTAGCGCTTGCTGCCGTGCAGGCGCTGGCCGGTCTTGTCGAGGTCCGTGTAGATATAGCGGGTTTCCTCGGGCGCGTTGTCGTACATGTTCGAGCGCGCCGTTGCGGTGCGCGACAGGTAGTCGTAGCCCCACCGCGCCCCGTTGGGCGGGGAGTTCCACCCGTTGCCGATGGGTCGTCCGTTGTTGCGGAATTCGAACAGGGGCTTGATGAGTTCCTCTTCGGCGGACACCGCACTTTGCACGAGCACCGTCTTCAAGTCGGGATTCTTCCCCGCCGCGTCGATCACCGATTGGATGGTGGCGTACAGCGCTTCCTCGCCCGGCAATGGCGGAATCTCTCGCATGACGATGGGCAGCTCGTCCCAGAATTTCTCCGGCACGACCCACTTGGTCTCACCCGCGCCCTGTCCAGGCGGGGCGGGAAAGGATGGCGTCTTGCTCCAGTCCTTCGTCTTCATCTTGCCGGTGTACTCCGACAGAGGGTAGACCATCACCTGGCTCAGGACCGACTGAATCGCTTGCTTGTCCTCCCGCGTGTCGTCCTGGAAGATGCGCGGCAATATCGCTGCCAGGTCGGTCGTAGAGCGAAGGACCGCCTGGACGCCCTTGGGTGCCTGGCCCTTCCAGGCGGGGCCCACCACGAGATACAAGCCCGGCTTGGTGCCGTACTGCCTGCCGAGCTTGCCGAAGGCATTGGTTCGCGCGTCTGCGAGTTGGTAGACCCAAAAGCGCTTTCCGAAGTCCGGCACCTGCACGATGACCGGCTTGCTGTTCAAGCGATGGAAGCCCGCGCCGTACACCGTGTCCTGGTTGGGACACGTGACGAACCGCTCCCCCGCATCGATGTAGTCCGTGAGCATGGAAACATAGCCCGGCGGCGATACCGGAACGATTCCGCCAAGGCGCCCGGGCTCGGGCACATCCTTCATGGCGATGGAACGATTCAGGTTGTTGACCAGCGGCCATCCCCAGATGTAGGCCATGCGTCCAACGGTTGCCACGTACTCCCTGCTCATCACGGTACCTGCTGGCGTACCTGCGATGCTTGGTGCGGGCGCGGGAGTTCCCGTGGAAACCTGCGCATGCGCTGCGCACCCGATTGCCAGGGCAGCCATCAGGGGCAGGTGGCAAATCAAAAACCTTATCCTGGATTTCATGCGTCATACCTTCCGTGAACGTTGAAGTCTGCGGGACCCACCGACCGGCGCGAACGCCGGCTCAAGCACTGCTTTGCAGGCAATTCTGCAGCATTGATGTCCAGCGCTGCGGGCCCAGTCTCGAGCGTGGGCACGCAAGGCAGCAGCGCATGGCCGCTTGGACCTTGCGCGAGCGTCGATCCGGCTAAACACGGCTTCTGTCCTTATTCGCGGCATTCCGGGCAGGCGAAGCTGGCTGCAATCTGCAATGCCATGTCCGCCCGGCGATCGAACTCGCGCTGGGCGTCACTCCTTACCTCGGAGGTCAACCTCGCGGGCGCCGGCCCGACCGCCCGCGACCCGCCGGCGATGCCGATACCGGCAGCCGCTAAAACGGCGGCCAGCGCGAGGAGCAGGTCGATTGCTGCAGACTTGACCGCCGGACAGAGCATCAGCACATTGCGCCGCATGGCCAGTTGTTCACTCAGCGGCCGTGGGCCTGACGCCCTTCCTGGCCATTGCCTTCTTCTTCGCAGCGACTGTGGTCGCCACCGGCGCCGTGCTCGCAGTGGCGCTCTTCGTCGCGATCTGCTTGGCAGGAGCCTTTTTCGCCGCTGCCTTCTTCGCCGCTATCGCTTTCGCAGGCATCTCCTTTGCCGCGGCCAGCTTTGCCTGCTCCGCCGCCGACGCAACCACTGCGGCCGCAGCCCCCTTCATGTCCTCGAACGACTCCCTCACACACTGTGCGAGAAACTCCGGATCCGGCACCACATTCGGCGAACTCGTCAGCGAAATGAACACCTTCCCGCAGTAGCTCGACGGGTTCCAGATCAGCGACATCCCATCGGTCACCGGCCCCACGCCACCCCAGTGCACCAGCTTCGCTCCCAGCATGTACAGCGGCGTCGCAGGCCCCGGGATGTTGGTCACCAGGCAGTTGTGCAGCGGCATCGGCCCCTTGCCGCCCTGGCCCGTCAGTGCCGCCAGCTTGCCTGCCAGTCCCAGGGTCGCAGGCGGTGCGAACTTCTGCAAGTCGGTGAGGTGCTTCGCGCCAATCGCGTTCTGGATTTCCTTGGACTCCGTGGTGGCAGTGTGCACGGCCGCAAGGCGTGCGATCGGGTCCTCGATGTCGCTGCCCATCGCAAAGCGCAGGATCGAGATCGTGTTGCCGGCTGCGCTTTCCTTGGTGCCTTCCGCTCGCGTGTTCACCGGTGCCAGCGTGACCATCGACTTCGCAGGCAGCTCGTCCTTCGACTCAAGGTAGCGGCGCATCGCACCACCGATCAGCGCGATCAGCGCATCGTTGACGGTGGCGCCCGGCACCACGCTCTTGATCTTCTTGATCTCCGCCAGGTCGAGCGTCACCGAGTCCCAAACGCGCTGGGCCACCACGTCGCCGTTGAAGCGGGTGCGCGGCGCGCCCAGGTCGGCGCCACTGCGCGTGCGCTTCAGCATGCGCAGGCCCGCGGTGGTCAGTCCCGGCAGGGCCTGTGCCAGCGGCAGCGCCATGCGGGCGGTCGCCATCAGGTTCTCGCTGAAGGCCGAGGTGAGCATGTTGAGCGACCGCAGGCTCAAGGTCTGCGGGGGCGTGGAGTGCTTTACATCGACGACCGGCTCGGTGCGGCCCGCCCTGCCCTGCACGTCATGCAGGGCCCAGGTCAGTTCAGTGGCCGCGGTGCCGTCCATGGCCGCATGGTGGATCTTGCTGAGGACCGCGAAGCTGCCCTTCGGAATGCCCTCGATGTTGTCCAGGCCCTCGATGACATACATCTCCCACGGTGCCCTGGCAAGGTCGATCGCGCGGGCGTGGATGCGAGACACCATGATGCAGAACTGCCGCCAGTCGCCGGGCTTGGGCAAGGCGAAATGGCGCACGTGAAAGTCGATGTCGAACAGTTCGTCCTCGACCCAGAACGGATAGCCCAGCCCGAAGGGCACCTGCACAATCCTGCGTCGCAGCACCGGCGATGCATCGAGCCGATCCTCCATGTGGCGCACGATCTCCCGAAAGCCGAGCGTCTTGCCGCCGAGAGTGGACTGGTCGTAGATGTAGATCATCGTGCCGTGGGAAGCGGCATGTGGCAGATCTGCGTGCAGGAACATGGCGTCCTGTCCTGTGAGTCGGTGGGTCATGGCTTGGTGGTTGGGGGGTTGACTGATTCCGATCTTAGGAACGGACAGCTCCCGCAGGCCCGCCCGTTTGGGATGGGCAGGCCGATCGCGCATGCCTCGCCTGCGGAAATTGCAGGCCGTCCCACCCCAAAAGGATGGGCACGGCACGTGCCCTTGCGTCTATGGTTGGCGGATGCCTGAGAGAACCGACGACACCGTGCGCACACCTATAAAGCCCCAACGAACAAGAAATCTCGCATCCGATCCCGCCTGGTGGGAGCAACTGCCGCAAGACTTCAACCGCCGCACCGTGCACACCGGCCTTGGCAAAAACCAATGGTTGCAGGTGCAGGGCCTGTCTGCCCTCGAATGGATGGCACGAGTTCCGCTGTCCACTGCCGTCGCCGCGGCGATGGCCGCATCATCGTTGGGCGAGGCCGGCAAGACAGCCCGCGAGTTCGAGGCCCTGCGCTTCTACGAGCCGCTGGCGCGCGCCGGCGATGCCTCGCGCGTCTTCACCCCGCCGCCGAAGGACATCCGCATCGAGGAGCACCCGATGCCCTCGACCGGTTTGAAGGACGCGCCGATCCAGCGCCGCAAGCTGCGCTTCGCCAGCCCCTTCGTGCCGCTGAACCCGGCCGCTGTGCCGGCCTTCGCGCGCATGCAGCGCGTCGGCACCGCGAATGCCGAGCACTGGTGCCACGGCGACAGGCCGCGACCGACGCTCATCGTGGTGCATGGCTTCGGCGCCGACATGCCGTGGCTCAACGCGCACGCACTGTCGCTGCAGGCGCTCTACCACGCTGGCCATGACATCCTTCTGTTCACGTATCCGCACCACGGGCCGCGGGCCGAGCCGTGCACGCCTTTCAACGGCTACGGCGTCTTCGGCAACGGCCTGCTGCAGTTCAACGAGGCGTCGCTGCTCGCCATCCATGACCTGCGCGTGTTCATCGACCACCTTCAGGCGCGCGGGGTCGAGAAGATCGGCGTCACCGGCATCTCGCTCGGCGGTTACACGGCAGCACTGCTGGCGAGCGTCGACGCGCGGCTCGACTACTGCATTCCGATCGTGCCGGCGGTGAGTCCGATCGATGCCTTCCTGGACTGGCAGCCCACGGGCATGCTGCTGTCGAGCAGGATGGCAAGCAACGGCGTCGACGCGACCGAGATGCGTGGATTGGTCGCCGTGCACAACCCGCTCACCTATGCATCACCGATGGCGGGAGAGCGCGTGCTGATCATCGGCGGTGCTGGCGACCGCGTGACCGAGCCGCACCATGTCGAGCTGCTGCATCGCCATTGGCCGGGCAGCACGATGCACTGGTTTGCGGGCAACCACCTGCTGCACTTCGGCCGCCGCGAATACCTGCGACTCATGCGTGAGCACATCGGGCGCTGGAGCGGGGCATGAACGAGGCGCGTCGAGGGCGACCCACCGGAACCTGGCGGCCTAAAGCCAGCCCGCAAGAGAGCTGTCGATCCAGATAGACAGCCGGGCTCAGGTCGCTCTCATTGGCGCGATTTCAAACAAGGAGCGTCCGAATGGAAGCCTGTACGCGGTGGGGCTGCGCGTTGCTTGCGGTGCTGTCAGCGACGTCAGCGCATGCCGACGAAGGCGGCGCCGGATTCTGGATCCCGGGCCAGTTCGGCGCATTGGCTGCCGTGCCTTCCGATGCGGGATGGTCTCTACCCCTTCTGTACCTTCACAATTCTGTCGAGCAGGACGCCAGCCGCTTGGCCCTGCGCGGCGGCCGACTGGTCGCCGGCGTCAAGGCACGCGCCGACAGCGTGCTGGCTTTTCCGACCTATACCTTTGAGTCTCCTGTGCTCGGCGGACAGGCAGCCTTCGGGCTCGGAGCAGGTCCGGGCGTGATGGATGTCTCCGCAAGCGCAACCTTCAACGCGCCCGGGCGGCCGCCCATTTTCGGCAAGCGAAGCGACTCGGTTTCGGGCGGAAGCGACCTTTACGGCCAAGGCACGCTCAAGTGGAACGAGGGCGTGAACAATTATTTGGTGTACGGCATGTTCGGCGCGCCAGTCGGCGCCTATCGCACGGATCGGCTGGCCAACCTGAGCCTCAACCACTGGTCGGTGGACGCCGGTGCGGGCTACACGTACTTCGACAAGAAGAATGAGTTCTCCGCGGTCCTGGGGTCCACCTACAACTTCAAGAACAGCGACACGCAATACCGCAATGGCGTCGACGGCCATCTGGACTGGTCCGCCTCCCGCTTTTTCACGCCACAGACCCACGCGGGCTTCGTCGGCTACTACTACAGGCAACTCAGCGGCGACAGCGGAAGCGGCGCGGTGTTCGGAAGCTACAAGTCCAGCGTCACTGGCTTGGGCCTGCAGGTCGGCCACTTCTTTCCGGTGGGTCGTGCAACCTGGTATGTCAACGTCAAGGCCTACGACGAGTTCTCGGCGAAGAACCGACCGGCGGGCTGGAACTTCTGGATCAGCCTGCTGGTGCCTCTGACCGTGCCGTCCAGATGACGCACCTGCCCCAAGTCGTGAACTCGTCCCCGGAGCCCAAATGGCCAAACGTCTCTCCTTTGCAGTCGCGATCGTGAGCAGATCGGCGCTTGCGCATGCGCAGGTGCCACCCAAGCCGAACATTGTCTTCGTCCTGATGGACAACCTTGGCTACGGCGAGTTGGGCGTTTACGGCGGCGGTGTCTTGCGTGGAGCAGCGGCGCCTTATCGACGCCGAACTCACCCGCCGCAGATCTTCGACTTGATCAACGAGCCCAAGGGGGAGTACCCGGCAACCGCGACGGCCAATCATGGGTCGGTGGCCCCATGATGAAGATCATGGCCGATTTCAAGCAAGTCTGCGCAAGTATCCGCCGATCGCGCCAGGGACGACGGAGCCCTACGCCCCCGCGCAACCCAAGTAGTCGGGGAGCCCTCGGATCAGTGCTCCCCGACGGCTGCCGCGACTGCCGCCGCAAGCCTCAACGCACGCCCTTCCCCGCAAGGTTGTCCGGGCTCCACGACCCTTCCGGTTGCAGCGCATCGAACACCTTCATGCCGCCCGAACCCGGCCACGAGTTGACGTAGTAGGTTCCCGCCACGAGGTCGTAGTGGCCTGAGGCGACGTTGCTCGGCGCCGGCACGTCGTAGCTCTGCGTGACGTAGCTGAAGCCCGGTCGCCAAAGCTGGCCGCGCCCGTCGTACTGGTCGCTCGCGACGATGGTCCAGCTGTCCTCGTCGAGGTAGAAGGTGCGGCGCGAATAGATGTGGCGCTCGCCGGGCTTGAGCGTGGCATCCACCACCCACACGCGGTGCAGTTCCCAGCGCACCATGTCGGGGTTGATGAAGCGCGGTTGCAGCGCGTCCTCGGGCTTGTCGTTGTAGGTGAAGCGGTAGGTGTTGTAGGGGACGTACACCTCCTTCTTGCCGACGAGCTTGAAGTCGAAGCGGTCCAGCTTGCCGTTGAAGAGGAGCACGTCGTCATAGGTGGACATGCCCGCGGTGCTGGAGTTGGGCGTGTCGTGGCCGATGTCGGGTGCGAGGCGCACGCGGCGCTGGCCCGGCAGGTATTGCCACGCGCGGCTGTCGCCTTTGGTGTAGTCCTTGGGCTCGATCGCGATCAGGGCCTCGCCGTTGCGCCGCGCCGGGCCGGTGTAGACGGCGCGGTTGCGTACCAGCAGGTTGTCTGCGCTGCGCGCCGCATCGAAGAAGGGAGAGTCCTGCGTCCACACGCCCTGCACCGTCATCACCGCCTTGCCGGCGCTGTCGACGTTCCAGCCGGTGTACTTCGGCATCACGAAGGACATGCCCTGGAAATTGGCGAGGTAGTTGAACATCGCCTCGTTGCCGTTCTTCGGCATCGGGAAGGGAACCCCGGCGCCTGCGCCTTCGATGCTGAGCCCGTCGGCCGAGAGCCTGGCCTGCGTCGCGTTCTTCACCGTGTTGTCGAGCACGAACTTCGGATACGCGGCCGTGCGGTGCGTCGGGAACACGTCGACGCGAAAGCCCGCATGAGCCTTCATGAGGGCCTTGGTGCCTTCGGTCAGCTTGTCCGCATGCGCGCCCATGTTCTTCGCATCGATGGAGGCGACCGGCTTCTCGCTCGCGAAGGGGTCCGGGCGCACGCCGCGCGCCGCGTCGTAGTCGGCCGGCGCCTTGGCCAGGCCGCCGGTGTAGGCGGGAATCGTGCCCTCCTTGTTGCCGGCCTTCTCGGCGCCGACGAGGGTCAAGGTCGAGCCGAGCTGCTTGGCTTCTTCGGCCGTCACGGCCGCGTGCAGCGTGCCCGCTTGCATCGCCAGCAAACCGGCGACCATCAATGCGTGGCTCAGTCTGTTCATCTCTTGCATGGGTTGCATCTCTTTCTTCAGAAGGTGGTCTTGAAAGTCATGTACACGGCGCCGCGGTCGCGAATGGCGCCATTGCCGCTGGCCACGGCGACAGCGCCGGTCAGCGGATCCAGCGTGCGGTCGCCGAAGTAGTCGACGTACTGGAGGTCGAAGCGGTACTTCTGGTACATGTCGAGCGCCAAGCCCACCGAGAAGCTGCCGCTGTTCTTGTTGCCGCCACCCAGCACGGCCGAGTTGCCGGCAAGGCCCGTCGAATACGCAATCGGTGTCGACAGGTCCGCGCCCGGGAACACCTGGAACCACTTGGGCGTGAACTTCAGGCCGAGGCCCACGTAGTCCTTGGTGACGCGGTCGATGGCGGTGTAGGCCGCGCGCCCCGTGAAGATGTCCTGCGGATCGCTCTGCACCGACAGCAGGCGGTTCCAGCTGAGTTCTGCGACCCAGCTGGCGGCGTCGAAGAGCGGTGTCCTGCCGATCGAGCCCAAGGCGTTGAACACGCCGTGCAGCGTCTTGCCGCGCGGTGTGAGGATGTTGCCGCGCGAGGGAAGCTCGTCGGCCGACGTCACGAGTGCGCCCTCGTTGTTGAGCGGCATGTTCTTGCGGTAGTTCAGGTCCATGCCGAAGCTCACGCCCGCGACCTGTTTCGAGAGGCTCAGGCCGTACAGGTCCACACCGGCCGCATAGCTGGTGTAGTACTGGCCCGAACCTGCGTCGACGATGAGCTGCGGCATCTTGTCGGAGAAGCGCCGCGCATAGGCGCCGGCCGTGCCGTCGAGCCATTGCGGGCTCCAGCGCGCCGACAGGCCCCATTCATCGCCGTTCTTCGGAATGATGCGCGGGCCTTGGGTGAAGAACACGCCGGGCGCGAAGACGATGGATTCGCCGCCGCGCACCAGCGGGTCGATGTCCATCGTGTAGCTGCCCGACTCGGGGAAGCGGTTCTCCTGCCATTTGAAGATGTACTGGCCGGCGAAGGAGAGTTCAGGCGTGGCCTGAAACGTGCCCGAGATCTGGGGAATCGGTCGGAACAACTCCTTGGCCTCGATGCCGGGCGTCGAGTAGGCCTTGTTCAGGTCGAGCGGCGCCTGGCCGTAGGCGATGCTGTTGACCGGGTCGAGCAGGCTCTCGCCCCAATAGATCGAGTGCTGGCCGGCGCGCAGCGTGAGTGCCTTGCCGCCAATGTCGAAGGCGCCGAACACGAAGGCATCGAGCCATTCGCCCGAAGGCCGCTATAGCGCTTGGTGTAGTCCGACAGGCCCAGCGCCTGCTCGCCGTTGACGATGTGGTTGGAGGTGCCGACGCTGGTGTTGTCGAGCCGCCCGGCATAGGCATGGTCGTACCACCCGGCGGCGCTCACCCGCGCGCCGAAGTTGTCCTTGTAAACGACGTCGAGCTCGGAGAGCAGGTCGATGCGGTTGGTGACCGTGCTGCCCTTGGCGAAGTTGCGGTCGCCGTCGTCCTTGTTGCGGTTGGCCAGGATGGCCGGATCCTGCGCCTCGGTGCGCCGGCCGAAGTTGTAGCGCAGCGTGTTGTCCCAGTTGAGCTTCACATCGTCGTTGCCTGTGTTGAGCTCGAACGCGCTGGCGGTCGTGCACAGCCCGGCGCACAAGGCAGCGGCCGCGAAAGCGGCAAGGCTGCGCCTGCCGGGCCGGCATTCTCTTGGAGTCATCAGTTTCCTCGGGTGGTTGTTATCGGGGGTCGGCCGCAGGGGGCCGGTAGGGATCGGGCGTGCCCATCGGAATCAAAGGCGCCTTTTTCACACTGGCTTCGAAAGCGCCGATCATCTTCAGCATGGGCCCCAGCACCCAACCCGCAGTGACGGTCCTCTGCGGGTCCTCGAGAGGATTGGCGTGCAAGTCGAACAGCATGGGCACGCCCAGTTTCATTGGCGGCGAGAACATGGTCTCTTGCTGATAGAAATGAACCTTGTAGTTGCGCCACTTGACTGCATGTAACCGGTCGCCGACCCAGATGAGAATACCGTCGCGGCCGGACTTGTCGGTCTTGCCCGTGAACAGGCCCGACTGGTCCACGCCGTCGATCGGGCGATCGTTGGGCACCTTGCTGCCTGCCAACTGTGCCAGCGTCGGGAACAGATCCACGCCGTGCACGATCTCGTTGGTGGTCCGCGCGGCAGGGATTTTCCCCGGCCAACGGATCATGAATGGCACGCGTATGCCGCCTTCCCAGGCCGTGAAATAGCCGCCTCGCCACGGCCCGGACCAGCCCTCCTGTGCATCGGCGCCGTTGTCGCTGGCGAAGATGACGATGGTGTTGTCGCGTATTCGCAAGCGCTCCACCGCGTCCAGCATCTGCCCGACGTTGTGGTCCATCTCGGCCAGCATGTCGGCCCATTCGCCGTTGCCGGTCTTGCCAGCGAACTTGCGGTTGGCCAGCACCGGGTAGTGCGGCTGCGTCAAACTGGCGAAGGCAAAGAATGGCTTGCCCGCATTCGTCTGGCGCTCCATGAAGTCGATCGAGCGCCGCGTGATCTCCGAATCCAGCGAGCGCCGCTCCTCCAGGTCGTAGACCCGGACGTCCCGGCTCTTCTCGCCTTTGCGGCCTTCCATGATTTGCTCCGGCGGCATAAGTTGGGCGCTGTAGCCCGGCGTGCCGGGCCACAGCGACTCGTTGGTGGTACGCGGAATGCCGTACCACACATCGAAGCCCTGATCGTTGGGCAGGCGGCCGTTCTCGCTGCCCAGATGCCACTTGCCATAGAGCGCGGTGGAATACCCGGCATCCGCCAGCGATTCGGCCAAAGTCACTTCCCATTGCGTGAGCCCTTCGGCCATGCCCGCATAGGCCACCGAATGGGTACCCGAACGGACCGCATAGCGCCCCGTCAGCATGGAAGAGCGACTGGGCGTGCACTGCGGCTCCATGTTCATGTTGGTGAGCCGCAATCCCTCGTTCGCAAGCCTGTCGATGCGCGGTGTGGGGGAGCCGCGCGTGGCTCCGCCGCCGTAAACGCCCAGTTCTCCATAACCAAGGTTGTCCACCAGGATGAACAGAATGTTGGGCTGCTTTGCGCTCTGCGCTGCTGCCGGCGTGGCAGCCAGCAGGCTGGCCACCAGCAGGCCGGCGAGCCCGAGCCAGTGTGAGGGGTGCGTGCGCTTCATGGCGAGGGCTCCTCGGCTTCAGCCGAGCTTCGTCTTCACGCGCTGCGCGGCGGCGCCACCGGCACCGATGGCGCCGTCGATGAAGCCACGCCAGCCTTCTCCGTGGTCGCCCTGTCCGAAGAACACGTTGCCGCGATCCTTCTGGAAGTGGTCGTAGTACTTGACGAACCAGCCCGGCTTGTAGTTGCACCAGGTGCCGCGGGCGTAGGGGTCATCGGTCCACGGGTGGTGGTCCACCGCCTCGACCTCCGCATCCGGAAAGTAGTCGCGCAGCGCCTTCTGCACGGCCGCCTTGTCGGTGTAGTCGATGAGCTTCGGGTTGGGGCCGAACATCACGAGGATGGTGTGGTCCGCGGCCTGCGAGTAGGTTGCGATGAAAGGCAGCGGATGCGTCTCGGCCGCCACGGTGCTCACGCGCGTCTTCGCCAGTTGGCCCTTCACGCGGATCAGCAGCTTGATCCCGGTGCCCGCATGCTTCTCGCGTCCCGCCTCGGCTACCAGCGGATCCAGCGCCGGCGAGAACTGCACGTTCTGCACCACGTTCATCGGCAGGCCCACGATCACGGCGCTGGCGGTCACGCGCTCGCCATTTGCGGTGGTGACGATGACATGGTCGCCCTTGTCTTCCACCGACTTGACGGGCGAAGACAGGCGGATTTCCGGCTTGCCGTCCTCCACCATGCTGTTGATCAGGTTGACCGTGCCGTGCTTGAAGCGGTAGCGTCCGCACGAGTCGTGCAGCGCCGTCATGCTGCTGCCCGGCAAGGCCCACCAGCGGTTGTTCTCCAGGTACGACACATGCTCCATCGGCGCGTGCGAAAGGCCGGCGGCATAGGCCTCGACCGCGACGCGCTGGACCGGCGTGAGCTGCATCTTCTCGATCACCTGCGCCGCGCTGAGCTTGTCGGCCTTGAGGAGGTCGTTCCACTGGAAGGCAGCGTCGTACGGCCGCTCCCAGTACTGGCCGACGTCGGCGAAGTACTTGTTGATCGCGCCGAGCACCGGCATCAATTGCTCAGTCCTTGTCAACACCTCGCAGCGACCTTCGACCAGCACGCGCAGTTCGGCGCCGGGGTCGATCGTGCCGTCCGGCGTCTCTTCCACTTCGAGCTTGTAGCGCTGCACTTCGGACCACACGAAGGGTTGTGTCCAGTGGATCCAGGTGCCGCCCATCTCGACATGGTGGCCGGCGAACTGCTTGGTCCAGGTGCGGCCGCCGAGGCGATCGCGTGCTTCGAGCAACAGCGTCTTGTAGCCGTTCTTCATGCTGTCGCGCGCCGCGGTCACGCCGGCGAAGCCGCCGCCGAGCACGATCACGTCGTAGTCGACGCCCTTGGCGCGGGCCTTGCGCTGTGTGCCTTGTGCAGCAGTGGCTGCATTGGCTGAGGTGAAGGCGCCTGCTGCCACGGCGCCTGCGGCACCGGCGCGGCGGATGAAGCCACGGCGGCTGAGGTCCTTATTTGGCGAAGCCATGTCCGCCTGATCCTTCGTGTGATGCTGTTGCATGTTCTGTCCTTCAAATCGATCGGGGTATGGCCTTCGAGAATAGGAGCGGGGCCGACAATTGCTGATCCAAAATCGGCAACACGGCTTCGAGTAGCGGCTCGGGTTTTCCCGTAGTAATTCAGGGCCGCGCGCGCGGCGTCTGCGAGGGGAGTTCGTCGAACAAGTTGCGGTAGTCCTTCGCAAAATTGCCCACGTGAAAGAAGCCCCAGCGCGCGGCGGCATCACCGACGGACAGCTCGCTTGCGGGCACGGTGCGTAGCAACAGACGCACGCGGCCCATGCGCATGCAGCGCAGATAGGCCGACGGCGACTGACCGAGAACGAGCAGGAAGCTGTTGTGCAAGGTGCGGCGCGACACGCGCAGCTGGGCGCACAGTTCGAGCACCGATGGCGGACGGTCGGGGCTCGCGAGCGCCAGTTCCTGGCTGCGCCTGACGATCTGCTGGTGGCTCAGCCAGGTCACGTCGGCCCGGCCTTGGGGCTGGGACTCGCACAGGGCCTCGAAGAAGTTTTCCAGCAGGTGCTCGCGCAGCGACGCGCGAACCTGGGCGTTGGCCATGCGCGGCGCCTGCCTTTCCACTTCGGAGACGCACCACTGCATGTTCGCCAGTGCGCGGGCGCTGGGCTTGATCGGTGCATGCCGCGTCAGCGCAATGGACACGCCAATGGACTCGGCCAGTCGATCGATCTCGTCCGTGGGCATGGTGATGCCGAACAACTCGATGCCGGGCTTGAGCCTGAACATCCAGTCCTGGCCGCCACGCAGCATGGCGGCGGAGGTTTCGACGACCTGTCGAGCCCCGCGGGCGGAGGCGCCCCGCCTGCCCCATCCCATCGCTATGCAGTTCTTGTTGAGATGGGTGTGCTGCACGATGCCGCGATCCACGCTTTCAACGTAGATGCGCAGCCCTCCGAACTCGGCCTGCGTCAAGGCGCTGCCGAACGGGCCGTCCTCGACCTGCACGTAGTTCTGGTCGAAGTCCCTGAGGCTGGTTGCATGCGCCTGCGGGTCTGAATAGCGCAGGGCCGAGAAGTGGCCGTTCATTTGTGGTTCCAAGCCGGTCATCGCAGCCGCGCCGGGGCCGTCACTGGACCTGCATGCCCTTCATCGACGCCATGTCGATCACGAAGCGGTACTTCACGTCGTTGGCCTGAAGGCGTGTGTACGCGTTGTTGATGTCGCCGATGTCCACCAGTTCGCACTGCGGCAGCACCTGGTGCTCCGCGCAGAAGTCGAGCAGGTCCTGCGTCGCGGGCAGCCCGCCGATCAGCGAACCGGTGAGCCGGCGGTTGTTGCGGATCAGCAGGGCGCCGTGCACAGGATCGAGCAGGTCGATCGCGCCGACGACGCACAGCACGCCGTTGCGGCCGAGCAGCATCAGGTAGGGGTTGACGTCGTGGCGCTTCGGAATCGTGTCGAGGATGAAGTCGAAGGCGTTGAGCGAGGCCATCATGGCCTTCTGGTCGGTGGACAGCAGCACCTTGTGCGCGCCGAGTGCGAGCGCGTCCTCGGCCTTGGAGGGCGAGGTGGTGATGACCGTCACCTGCGCACCCAGTGCGACGGCGAGCTTCACGCCCATGTGGCCGAGACCGCCAAGGCCCACGACCGCGACCCGGGTTCCCTTGCCCACGCCATGTTCGCGCATCGGCGTCCACACGGTGATGCCGGCGCACAGCAGCGGCGAGGCGTATTGGAAATCGAGCGCATCGGGCACGCGCAGCACGAACTTCTCGCGCACCACAATCTTGTCGGCGTAGCCGCCCAAGGTGGTCTCACCGGTCACGCGGTCCTTGCCGTTGTAGGTGGGGGTCGCGCCACCGGTGCAGTGCTGCTCCTGCCCGAGCTGGCAGGATTCGCATTGGCCGCAACTGTCGACGAAGCAGCCGACCGCGACGCGATCGCCCGCCTTGTATTTGGTGACCTCCGGTCCGACAGCGGTCACGTGGCCGACGATCTCATGGCCCGGCACACAGGGATAGACAGTGTTCTTCCAGTCGTTGTGCACCTGGTGAACGTCGGAGTGGCAGACGCCGCAGTAGGCGATCTCGATGGCGACGTCGTCGGCGCGCAGGGCGCGGCGCTCGAAGAGCTTGGGCATCAGCTGGCCATGCGCTTCGCAGGCGCAGAAGGCGGTGAAGGTGGTCATTTCGAAAAGGTCCTTGGAGAAAGCAAAAAGCCCCGGAGCGGCCGGGGCAGTGAAAAAGGGATCAGGCAGGAATCGATGGCCGCAACCAGAGCGCAGGTGTGGTCTCGGGCGACGCGATCTGGTTGGAGATCCACTTGCCCATGCGGCGCATCGGCTCGATGGCGTCTTGCGGCGCAGCCATCTTCATCGCGCCCGCATAGCCGAGCGAGACGATCCGCTGCGCGCCGTGCAGCGGCAGCAGGTCCTTCAGCTCATCCTTGAGTGATTCGGGATAGATGCCCACCGTCTGCGTGTAGGCATCGACGGCGTCCATCACCTCGTCGAGCGAGTCGACCGGCACCAGGTTGGCGGTGCGGTCGTCCAACTTCGTGTAGAAGGACACCGCCTCGGGGAGCTTCGACACGATGACCGCGCCCTCCCCTTGCTCGCCGCCGATCACCTCGTACCACTCGTCATCGAGGCGCAGCGCGTCGACCTCGGCCTTGAGGCCCGCGTCGTAGCGCTTGGCGGCGGTGCTCACACTGTTGGGCAGCTTCAGCATCGCGTCGTGCACCATGCGTCCGAAGTCGCCGAGCTTCTTCACGCCGTCTTCGTCCGTGCCGCTCTGCGCGTAGACAACGCGAGCGCAGACGCAGCCCTTCTGGTTCAGCACCCCGATGTCCGTGGCCAGGCGCACCGCGGCTTCGCGCATCGTGTCATCGCTCTCGAAAGTCTCGGCGCCGATGATGCTGGCGCTGCGCTTAGGATCCAGCGAGATCAGTTCCAGCCCCGGCTGCACGTAGCGCGTCACATGCTTGAGCGATGCGAAGCCGCCCCACGCGACGATCTTCTCGATGTTCTGCGGCTGGTACAGGCGCTCTTCGAACGCGGTGTCGCCGCCCTTCCAGTAGGCCACGCTCACGTGTTTCGTCAGCGGATGGTCCGGCGCCATCTCGATCATGGTGCGGGCAATCGCCAGCGCGGTGAACGGGTCGTTGGACGGGGCCTTGATGATCGCGTCGCTCCTCAGCACCATGTTGCGCAGGATGGTCCACAGGGACAGCGCAGGTGCGTTGCCGGCCACGATGTGCAGCGCGCGCGAACCGAAGCAGCGCACTTCAAGCTGGGTGCCGTCGATGAGCTTCTGCGGCACCCAGCCTTCGAGGTACTGAATGCCGACGCTGGCCTCCACTGCCTCGATGATGTGCTCGCGCTCGAGGATGCGGCTCAGGCCCATGTAGCTCGTCTTCACGAGCGAAGGCGTGGTCGGCGCTGTGAGGTAGGACAGCTCGCAGGCTTCCTGCAAGTGGCGGTTGTCCGCGAGGTTGAGCCGTTGGCCCAGCTCCACGGCGTAGTCGAGGATGTCGTCGAAGCTGAGCTTGTACAGGTCGGCCAGCTTCGTCGGATTGCTCAGCGGAAGTTCGTCGATGTAGCGGTTCCAGTCGGGCGTGAGGAAGGCGAGATCGCCGCCGCGGCCGCCGACTTCGACGAGGTGGTCGGTGATGACCTGCCCGCGGATGATCATCGGGGCGACGGGCTTGTTGTGAGTGCTCATGGCGTTCAGGATTCGAGGGTTGTCAAGAAGTCCATCGCTTCGCGATGCGAGTCTTCGGTGGCGGCGCAGGTGATCTTGTCGTCGCCGCCGTTCTTGTCGCTGTAGCGCTGGATGGGCGCTGCCACATAGGCGCTGTGACGCCCGCAGGCGCAGGGCTTGTCCCATTCGACGGTGATCTCGTCGCCGGTGATGAAGCCGCCCCAGCGGGTGTCCGCGCCCAGGTCCAGGAAGCCGGCGCGGCCGGTCTGGCGGCCGGTGCGCGGCAGGGGCTTGCTGGTCTCGGGATCAAGCAGGAAGGGGATGACGGTGTGCGCGAAGTGGTAGTGGCCGTGCTCGCAGCGGGCATGCGAGCCGCTGGGCGTTTCGGACATCGCATAGGTCTCGTTCAGCACCTTTGCGCCGGTGAAGCGCAGCACGTCCTCGCGCCAGCCTTGGGGCTGCACCACGCCCTTGGCGCCGCCGGTGGTCGTGATGTAGGAGTCGGGGGCGAACACCCCTTCGAGGCCGCGCTCCAGGCCTGCCTTGGCCATGCCGTGCAGCAGGTTCCAGGTCGCGCCGATGTACACGCGCTTGCCGCGCAGCTCGTGCGTCGCGCGCTCGAAGAAGGCGGCCAGGTGCTGCGGCATCTCGGCTTGCAGCTTGTCGAAGGCCAGCTTCTTGGCCTTCATGGTCGGCGTGATCTCGAGGCGGTCCAGCGTGCCCTTGGCCTGCGCGGCGCGGATCTTTGCGCCCAGGTGCAGCACGTCGCTCGACAGCGTCGACGGATAGGCCGGGTGGAAATTGGCTTCACTCGGCAGCAGCGCCTCGATCAGGAAGTCGTTGGCGCGCACATGGCTCAGGTAGCCGGCGCGGTAGTAGGGATAGACCGTATGCAGGTCCGGGTCCGGGGTGTCGGGGCCGGCCATCCCCCAGATGTACATCTTGCGAACCTGGCAGGCCTTGCGCCATTCGTTCACGCTCTGCGGCAGGAAGGAGACGGTGCCCGAGGTGCCAGACGTGTGGCTCATGCGAAGTTCTGGCACGGCCTTGTCCATGCGCTCGAACCAGTCGTCCAGGCCCTCGCAGCCGCTCACGTCGGCGGCGGCGAGCTTCTCGGCGATCTCTGGCGTCACGAGCTTGCCGAGCCATTTGTTGATCTGAGCGAAGTTGCGCTTCTCGAGCAGCGAAGGCGGGTAGGACTTGTAGACGGTGTGCTCGAACAGCAGCGGCACGACGTCGTCAACCTGCTCGACGCGCTCGACGCCTTGTGCATCGGCGAGCTTCTTCAGCATCGGAATGCGGTCGCGCAGTTGCGCAAAGCGCTGCTTGAGCGCTTCGAGCTGCAGCGACTCGATCTCGGCACGCGGCATGCGGGCCCAGGTATCGAGTGAGTGGCCCGCCAGGGCCGCAGGCTCGCTCAGCAGCGCGCGCGCTTTTTCTTCAAGGGAGGCTTGCGAAAGTGTCATCGTTGTCTCGGTGGTTCTGCGTTGGTATCGCGTCAGTTTAGAAACGAAGACCGCACTTCCCAATCCGGATTGGGACTTGCCATGGCTTGGTGCAAGTCGTTGTCAGGCAAGGGAAAACAGCGCAGTCCCGGAGCCGAAAACCCCTTTACTCCGCCTTCGGATCCGCATCCTTGCCAAGCGCCTGAGCGAAATGGGTGGAGTCGACGCCGGTGCGCTGGCTGCTGCGCATCGCGGCGGCAGTCCGGACAACAACGTCCTGCAGGAGTTCGCGCCGCAGATGGCCGCGCGCAGCGATCTGCAGACCGGCGCTCTCAGCCGTGCATCAAGGATCTGGCCGGCGTACACGCACTTGCGCGCTCGGCCGGTCCGGCACTGCCGCCGACCGCAAAGGCCTGTTCGGCGCATTCATTCGAGCCTGCGCAGATAGCACCGCAGGCAGGTCCACTCTTGGCCGGTCGATGCGGCAGTTCGACGATCTCCCGTGCGATGCGGATCGAGGATCCATCCCTTCAACGGGGCTTCGGATCCGAGGCGTCGCCCGGGGTGGTCATGAGCGCATACAGCATCCGCGCGATGAGCAGCGGCGTGTCCTGCTCACCAAGATACTGAGGGCGGCCGAGCACGATGGCACGGGGGATGGCCAGCAGCACATGGTGGGCAAGGAAAGCCGCCTTTTCGCGGTCGCGAACCAGCACCTCGTCAGAGAATTTCTCCATGAGCGCGGGCATCGCGACAGCCGACCAGAAGTGCTCCGACTTGACGAGTTCGAGCCGCACCAGTTCCTCGTAGTAGGTCGACTTGAGGTTGAACTCAGGATCGACCTGTGCCCACTTCTGCATGGCCACCAAGCCGAAGCGCAGCAGCGAGACAATCCCCTCGAACAATCCCGCGGAGCGCGGCAGCGCGGCGATGTGCTCGACCACCTCCCGCCGCGCCTCGCTGCGGTAATCATTGAAGATCGCCGCGATGAAAGACTCCATCGTGGGGAAGTATTCAAAGATCGAACTGACCGCGACGCCCGATCGTTCGGACAGGCTCTGCACGCTCAGGGCATCGCGGCCTTCGCGATCCAGAATCTCGCGCCCGGTCTGCTTGAGCGCTTGCACCAGCGCAACGGAGCGCATCTGGCGCGGACGCTTGCGCGGCTTGGCCGGCACCTCGATGCGCACGATCTCGCTGCCCGAGGACTTGGGGCGCGTCATGTCAGTCCAGCTTCACGTTGGCGTCGCGGATGGCCTGCGCCCAGTACGCCTGGTCCACTTTCAAGAGTTCGGCAAATGCTGCGGGCGATGTGCCCTTGAAAACGATGCCGATCTCCGCCATGCGCCTGCGCAATGCCGGGTCGGCCACGATGCCGTTCGCGTCCCGGCTGATCTGCTCCACGATCGCTGCCGGCGTGCCGGCAGGCGCGAACAGGCCGAACCAGCCATCGCGCTCCAGGCCTGCGAAGCCCGCCTCGCCGAAGGTGGGCATGTCGGTCAGCAGGGGCGAGCGTGTCGAGCCCATCACCGCCAGCGGCCTGATCCTGCCGGTGCGTGCGTGCTGGGCCGCGGCGGCCGCGCTGATGGTGCCCAGGGCCACCTGCCCGCCCAGGAGTTCATTGATGAGCGGGTTCTCGCCCTTGTAGGGCACATGCACCAGGGGCAGCTTGGCCACGCGAGCGAAGATTTCCATCTGCAGGTGTGCGCTGGAGCCCTGGCCGTAGGTGCCGTAGGTCAAGGGATGGCCAAGCTTGGCGACATGGGCTGGCAAGTCCTTCACTTGCCGCACCGGCAGCTCCGGCCCGGCCACCAGCACGACGTGCGCGCTCGCCAGTTCACTGATGGGCGCGAAGTCGCGGATCGGGTCGTAGCTGGCCTTCGCATAGAGGCTGGGCGCCTGCACCAGCGCAGAGACCGTCATCAAGAGCGTGAGGCCGTCCGGTGCTGCCTTGGCGACCGTGCTTGCGCCGATCATTCCGGTCGCGCCGGGGCGGTTGTCCACGATCACCGGCTGGCCCCAGGCCTTCGCCAGCCGCTCGCAGACGAGGCGCGCAATCACGTCCGAGCTGCCGCCGGGCGGAAACGGCACGATGACGCGCACCGCGCGGCCTGGAAAGGCAGTCTGTGCATGCGCCGCAAAGGTGCCAATGCTGCCGAGGAGGCCAGCAGCCGCACCGGATGCGAGCTGCTGCAAGAGGCGACGTCGATGCATGTCCGATGCCTTCAAGGCGAGACGATGTTGAACGCGGGCTTGAAGGTGTCCATCATGCCGAGCAGTTCGGTCAGCTTGCCCGCATCGCCCACGACCCGAATTTCGCCCTGCTTGAGCGCCGTCGGGAAGTCGATCTGCCGCAGGCTGATCCTGTCCAGCACCGCCTTGCTCATGCGCACGCCCACGTCGGCCTTCGCATGCTGCGTGCCGTCGCGGTGCGTCAGCACGCCGTTGCGCAGCGTCAGCGCAAAGGACTGCTTGACGTCCTCGAAGGCCCAGTTCAGCGTCATGTCATGGCCCTGCGCTTTCTCGGAATCGAGGCGTACGGCCAGGTAGTCGAAGAACATCGCCGGCGTCGCGCCCTTGACGAGATCCTCGGTGGTGCGGGTTGCGAGTTCGGGCACCCCATTGCGCAGGTCGGCCGCACCGGACAGGTAGATGTTGCGCCAGACGGCCGATTCGCTCTGGTAGCCGAGTTGCTCCAACGCATCGGCCTGCGCCTCGCGGGCTTCCTTGTTGTCGGGCTCGGCAAAGACCAGATGATTGCCGATCTGGACCGCCCAGCGGTAGTCGCCCTTGCCCATGGCCTCGCGCATCTGCGCCAGCACTGCGGCGGAGCCGCCCATCGCGGCCACATAGCGCTTGCCTGCATCCTCCGGCGGCAGCGGGTCGAGGTTGCCCGGGTTGGCGTCATAGAAGCCGAGGTAGCGCTGGTAGACGGCGCGCACGTTGAAGCTAAGCACGCCGTAGTAGCCGCGCGTGTACCACTTCCGGTCCAGGTCACCCGGCAGCTTCTGGACGGCGGCGGAGATCTCGTTGGGCGTGAGCCCCTGGTTAGCCAGGTGCAGCGTGCGGTCGTTCATGAAGGCATACATGTCGCGCTGGTCGGCCAAGAGCGTGCGGATGTTCTCGCCGCCCCAGGTGGGCCAGCTGTGTTGGGTGAACATCACCTCGGCCCTGTCGCCGTAGCGCACCAGGCTGTCGTCGAGGTACTTCGACCAGCCCTTGGCATCACGCACCTGTGCGCCGCGCGGCGTGAGGAGGTTGTGCATCATGCGCGTGGCGTTCTCGGCCATGCAGAGTGCCTTCTGCCTCGGCAGGTACATGTGCATTTCCGAGGGGGCCTCGGTGTCGGGGGTGAGCTGGAACTCGATCGGCACGCCGTCGATGACGTGCGACTCGAATTCCTTCTTGATGAGGTGGGTCGGCGCGATCAGCGTGAGGGTGGCGCTGCGCGGCGTGCCCTTGCCCAGGCCCGTGTCGATCTGCGCGCGCTCGCCGCGCGGCAGGGCAGAGCCGGCCTGGTACATGCCGCGGCGGAACATGGCGGTGCCAGCCAGCAGATTTTCGCTGATGGCCTCTTCCATGAAGCCGGCCGGCGCGTAGATCTTCACCTTGCCGGACTTCACGTCCGCTTCATCGACCACGCCGCGCACGCCGCCGAAATGGTCGACGTGGCTGTGCGAATAGATCACCGCCACCACTGGCCGGGCCGGGCGATGCTGGCGGTACAGCGCGAGCGCGGCCCGGGCCGTCTCGGCGCCCAGGAGCGGGTCGATGATGATGAGGCCGCGATCGCCCTCGATCACCGTCATGTTGGCCAGGTCCATGCCGCGCAGCTGGTAGACGCGGTCGGTCACCTTGAAAAGGCCTGCCTTCGTGTTGAGTTGCGCGTGGCGCCACAAGCTCGGATTCACGGTGGCGGGGGCCTGGTCGGGCTGGAGGAAGTCGTAGGCGTGCGAGTCCCACACGACTTGGCCGGCATCGTTCTTGATCTGCCCTTCAAAGGGGGCGATGAGGCCGCGGCTGGCTGATTCGAAATCGGCGCGATCCTCGAAGGGGAGTTGCTTCAGCACTTCGGCGTTGCGCGCAGCGGTGGCCTCGCTGGCGGCCTTGGCGGGACCGGCCGGTGGCGCATCGGTCGGTCCGGCGTGGACCGAACCGAAAGCCAGCGCGAGGGCGAGCGCAATCGTCGTTGATTTGAGGTGCTTCATCTTGTCTCTTCCTTTGTTTGCGGATGCATCGTTCGTCATTGGTTCGTGGGCTTCAGCGGCGGTCGCTTCCACTCACCGTCCAAGGGTTCGGGCTTGGACCAGCACCGGCGCAGTGCCGCGAAGAATGCCGACCAGCATGCGCGAAGGGAGCTCCTCCATTTCGCGATCGCCATAGATGTAAGCGCCTTTCGCAAGCGCGCGAGCCTCGTCCAGGGAAAGTGTGGGGCTGCGCGCCAGCGAGGCCGAGCAGCAGCATGGCGCCGATGAGCGGGCCACGATCCGGGCGTGCGGACATGGTCTGGGCTCGGAGGACGGATGGCCTTCAGCGCGTCACCGGCTGCGCCTGCGGAAAGGTCCACGCGCCGCTCAGGACCTCGGGCCTTGCCTGGTAAAGCCGCACCATGTAGTTCCAGCCCGGCATGGTCGGCAGGCAATTGGGGCGCTGGCCGTCGCACCCGCCGAACTGGATGTCAACCGAGCCGTCGGCACCCCGCTTGGCGGTGATGTCGTTGAGGGTGTAGGCCTCCTGCGGGTTGGGCTTGAAGAAGCCGCGCTCGTCGTACACGCTGACCGACCAGAAGCCGTCCACCGGCACGTCCTTCACGTGCATGCGGTAGACGGTGGCGCCATCGTTGCGGCTCGGCGTCACGTTGAGATAGAGCGCGTCCTTCTCGTTGTTGCCGCCCCATGCGATGGCCGAGCCGATCAGGCGCCGCACCGGCGCCACCTGTTCGCGGTTGCCGAACATGCCGCGCGAATCGGGCACGGTCTTGCCCAGTTCGAACAGGGCTTCGCGCATGCGCCGGAGGCTCGCCGCGTCCCACGCAGGCACCTCGAAGCGGCCGATGCCGTCCTGCCGCGTCTGGATTGCATCCTGCACCGCATGCGCCTGCTGCCGGTCGGTCGGGCTGGCCGGGTCGAACAGCGTGCGAATCCCGATCATCGCGTAGCGGGTGCCCAATTGCTCGCGGGAGAATGTGTAGCTGCCCGGCTTGTAGATCGCGGGCGAGGCATAGTGGTCCTCGCTGTAGGCTACCAGCGAGATGTAGCGCTTGCCGGTGTCGGGCAGTGTCACCGTAACCGGCCCCGCGTCGAGATCGAACACCCCCACCGAGTAGAGCGTGTCGCGGTTGATCCGGACGACTGCCACCTTGTCGAGTGGCACGAAGTCGCGGTAGTGCCTGAGCTTGCCGAAGGCGTACGACGCGACGTTGGCGAAGTAGCGGTCGGTCTCGGCACGAATGAAGTTGTCGGGCGTGACGGACAAGGCGGGGACTTCGGCCAGATCCGCCTGGGCCGATGCCACGGCCATGCTGGCCAACAAGGCCATTGCGCGGTGCCAGTATTTTTTCATCGCTGGTGTCTCCTACAGTTGTTTCGGGGCTGCGTTACTTCGAGGACTTGAGCCAGTCGTCGAGCACATCGGTCTGGTGTTGCCCGCGCTGCGGCACGCCACCGGCACGTGCGGGCGTGCGCGAAAAGCGCGGTGCCGGGCTGGCCTGCAGCACGCCGTCCACGCGCCTGTACACCTCGCGTGCGGCCATGTGCGGATGATTGGCCGCTTCATCGGGATCAAGCACCGGCGCAAAGCACGCCTCGGTGCCTTCCAGCAACGCGCACCATTCGTCCCGCGTGCGTGTGGAAAACAACTGGGCAAACGCCTGATGCGACTGCGGCCAGGTCGCTGGAGCGCCCTGGCTCGCGTGGGCCGGATCCTTGGACAGACCGAGCTTGTCGATCAGCACGCGATGGAACTTCGGCTCGAGCGCGCCCACGGTAATGAAGCCCCCGTCCTTGCAACGATAGCTGCGATACCAGTGCGGTCCGTCGAGCAGGCTCTGACCGCGCGTGTTGCTGAACTGCCCGGCGGACTTCAGCCCCATCAGCAGGTTCATCAGGTGGGCGCTGCCGTCGACGACGGCCGCATCGACCACCTGGCCCTCCCCGGTCGCCCGCGCATGCATCAAGGCAGCAAGCACACCCACGGCAAGGTACAGCGCGCCGCCGCCCATGTCACCCACGAGGCTCGGTGGCGTCATCGGCGCCTCGCCAGGTTGGCCAGCGTACCAAAGCGCTCCCGAGAGTGCGATGTAATTGAGGTCATGGCCGGCCACCTGCGACAGGGGCCCCGTTTGGCCCCAGCCGGTCATGCGGCCATAGACGAGCTTCGGATTGCGTGCGAGACAGGCCTCGGGCCCCAGTCCCAGGCGTTCCATCACGCCCGGACGCATGCCCTCGATCAGTGCATCCGACTGCCCGACGAGTTGCATCAGGGTCGTCACGCCCTCCGGAGTCTTCAGGTCGAGTGCAATGGAGCGCTTGCCGCGATTGATGACGGCATGGCGACCGAGGTCGCGGTCATCCGGTCCCATCGCGGCGCGGTCGACCAGCACAACATCGGCACCCAGGTCCGCAAGCAGCATGCCGCAAAAGGGCGCGGGCCCGATGCCGTAGATCTCCAGAATGCGCAAGCCCGCGAGCGGGCCGCCAGCGTTGCAGTTCATTGGCGGCCGCGTGCTCAGATGCGGTACATCGTGACGACCGCCGCACCGCCGATGCCGACGTTGTGCTGCAGCGCCACACGCGCCCCTTCGACCTGCCGCTGGTCCGCCGTGCCGCGCAACTGCGACACCAGTTCGTAGCACTGGGCCAGACCGGTGGCCCCGATGGGATGTCCCTTGGAGAGCAGCCCGCCCGAGGGGTTGACCACATAACGGCCGCCGTAGGTATTGTCGCCGTCGTCGATGAACTTCTGCGCGCCGCCCTCGGGGCACAGGCCCAGCGCTTCATAGGTCAGCAGCTCGTTCTGCGCGAAGCAGTCATGCAACTCGACGACGTTGACGTCCTCGGCACCGATGCCAGCCTGCTCGTACACGCGCCGGGCCGCCGCACGCGACATGCCGAATCCGGCAAGGTGGCGCATGTCGCCGGAGTTGAAAGTCTCCGGGCCGTCCGTGGCCAACGCCTGACCGGCGATCCACACGCGTGCGTCGAGGCCGTGCTTCTTCGCATAATCCTCGCTGCACAGCACCACGGCGGCCGCGCCGCAGGTGGGCGGGCAGGCCATCAGGCGCGTCATCACGCCGGGCCACATCACCTGGTCGGCCATCACGTCCTCGGTGCTGACCACTTTGCGGAACACCGCGAAGGGGTTGTTGGCCGCATGGCGGCTGGCCTTGGCGCGGATCTTCGCGAAGCTCTCCAGCGGCGTGCCGAAGCGCTTCATGTGCTCCTGCCCGGCCGCGCCGAAAAGACGCAGCGCG
The DNA here is from genome assembly GCF_037889955.1 of Variovorax robiniae. Lineage (NCBI taxonomy): Bacteria > Pseudomonadati > Pseudomonadota > Betaproteobacteria > Burkholderiales > Comamonadaceae > Variovorax > Variovorax robiniae. Next base: position 44,699 of record NZ_JBBKZS010000020.1, on the reverse strand, counting down.
GGCGCCACGCCTTCGGGTACGACGCTGGCGCAGGCCTTCTGGAACAACTCCAGCGGCGCGGGCCGGTCGGTGTACATGTCGCCGAGCGCACCCGGATTCATCTGCTCGAATCCGAAGGCCAGCACCACCTCCGCCTCGCCACTGGCAATGGCCTGGCGCGCGAGATAGAGCGCCGACGAACCGCTCGCGCAATTGTTGTGCACGTTGATGACCGGAATGCCCGTCATGCCCACGTCGTACAGCACGCGCTGCCCGGCGGTGGAGTCGCCGAAGATGTAGCTGGCAAAGGCCTGCTGCACCGACTCGTAGCCCACGTGGGCGTCCGCCAGCGCGAGGCGCACGGCCTGCGCACCCATCACCGGGTAAGTATCGCTCTGGCCCGGCTTCTTGAAGGGGATCATGCCGATGCCGGCGACCACTACTTTGCTTGTCATTTGTTGCTCCTAAAGAATTCTTGAAATTTCACTGCGCGGACGCATCGAATCGGGGCGCACCGCCATATGCGGGCGCCTCGCGGGAGAGAAAGCGCTCCAGCGCATTGGCGTGGTAGTTGCTGCCGGCGAGGATCCCCTGCAGCGCGGCTTCCCATTGCGCGAGTCCGTACCTGTCGGACTCGAAAGCGCGGTTGAGGATGTTCTTGGCCAGCCCCAGCACGTGCGTGGGCGCGTCGTCAAAGCGCCGGGCGAAGGCGAGCGCAGTGTCGAGCAGGCGCTCGGGCGGCACCACTGCCTGGACCAGGCCCATCTGCAAGGCCTCTTCGGCGGGAATATCGCGCGCGCTGAAGGCGATCTCCTTGGCGCGTGCGAGGCCCACGAGGCGCGGCAGCACATGCAGCAGCGACAGGTCCGGCACGAAGCCCACTCGCGCGAAGCTGGCGGCGAACTTCGCACGCTCCGAGGCAATGACAAAGTCCGCGGCAAGCGCCAGCGAAAACCCCGCGCCCACTGCAAAGCCATCGACCGCGGAGATGACGGGCTTCTCCAGATCGGCCAGCTCCGCGAACCAGCGATGAGCATCGAGCAGCAGGTCCCGGACGGCGAAGGGCTTTTCGGCGCCCTCCCCGGCGTTCGACAGGTGCGCGCCGGAGCAGAAGCTGCCGCCCGCCCCCGTCAAGACCACCGACGCAACCGATGCATCCTGGCGCGCGGCGCGGATGGCCGCTGGCATGGCCGCGCGCAGTGAATCATCGAGCGCGTTCTTGTACTTGGGCCGATTCAGCGTGATGACGGCTGTCTTGCCCACTTTCTCGTAGATCAGGACCTCTTCGCACATGGGGCGGACATGTTCAGTAGACATGTCCGTCAGGTTAGCCATCGCCCCCGCGCAATTCCCCACCCTTTGAGGATGGGGGCTCCGTAAAGCCCCGCGCCTACAGAACTTCACGATAAAGCAGCACGGCGTCGTTGCGACTCAATTCGCGTGGATTGTTCACGAGCAACCGGGTCTGCTTCATCGCGTCGTCGGCGAGCATGGTGACGTCTTCTTCTGTGATGCCCACCTCGCGCAGCCGCGTCGGCAGGCCGAGTTCCCCGGCGAGCCCCCCCAGATAGTCGATCAACGCCCGTGCCTTGTCCGCCTGCGTGCCGATGACGCCGGGACACACGATCTCGCTCAGCTGCGCGTATTGCGGAGTCGCGGCCTCCAGGTTGAACCGGATCACCGGCGCGAGCACCAGCGAATTCGACAGGCCATGCGGCACGTGGAAGCGCGCACCCACCGGATAGGCCAGCGCATGCACCGCCGCGACAGGTGCATTGGCGAAGGCCATGCCCGCGAGGCAGGCGCCCAGCAGCATGTCTTCACGCGCCTGCACATCTTGGCCATCGCTGCATGCGCGATGCAAGGCGCCCGACAGTAAGCGCAGCGCTTCGCGCGCCAGGCAGTCCGACAACGGGTTCTTCAGGCGCTTGCTGGTGAAGGCCTCGATGGCATGCACCATCGCGTCGATGCCGGTGGCCGCCGTCACATGCGGGGGCAAGCCAAGCGTAAGTTCTGCATCGAGCAGCGCCAGGTCGGGCAGGAGGAGGGGTGACACCACACCCTTCTTCTCGCCCTCGCCAGTGGTGACAATGGAGATCGCGGTCACTTCGGACCCGGTTCCGGCGGTGGTCGGCACCAGCACGAGCGGCAGCCGGGGGCCTTTGGCCTGGTCGACGCCATAGACGTGCACCAGCGACTCACCGCTTCGCGCCAACAAGGCCGCGAGCTTGGCGACATCCATCGAGCTGCCACCGCCGAAGCCGACCACGCAGTCGGCCTCGCAATTGCGCGCGGCTGCGACGGCGGCGAGGATCACGTCCTCGGACGGGTCGGCCCGCACGTCGGAAAAGATGCTGGCGCGCAGGCCCAGTCTTGCGAAGCCCGTCAAGGCCTCGTCGAGCATGCCAGCAGCACTCAGCCCGCCGTCGGTCACAACGAGCGCGTTGCGCGCGCCCAAGGCCATGACGCTCTGGGCGAGTTGTGTTGCGCCGCCTCGAGCGACTTTGAGGGAACGAGTGGTGTTGAAGACGAAATCGTGCATGCGGCGCAGCTTAGGCGGCCTGTGCGCCTCGGCCTCCCCTCATTTAAGGGTGGGGCCAAACAGGGGCTTTTATGGTCTCCTTGCAGATCAAATCCGAAGCCGCGCTCCGCATGAACCCAGAACTCCTCCTCTCCCGCAGCGACCTCGACTTCCTTCTCTTCGACTGGCTCCAGGTCGACACACTGGCCCAGCGCCCCCGCTTCGCTGGGCAGGACCGCTTCGACTACGCGTCGGTGCTGGACACCTACGCCCGCATCGCCAGCGAGCGTTTCGCCACGCACAACAAGAAGAACGACAGCCAGGAGCCTCACTTCGACGGCGAGTCGGTGAGCGTCATCCCTGAAGTGGGCGTGGCCGTGCGCGCTTTCTCCGAGGCCGGGCTCATGTCCGCGGCCTTCCCCGAGGAATGGGGCGGCATGGGCCTGCCCACGGTGGTGGAGCGGGCCGGCATGGCCTGGATCATGGCGGCCAACGTCGCGACCGCGGGCTATGCCTTCCTGACCATCGGCAATGCCAACCTGCTCATGGCGCACGGCCAGCCGGAGCAGGTGGCGAAGTACGTGCCTGCGATGGCGCAAGGTCGCTTCTTCGGCACGATGTGCCTGTCGGAGCCTCAGGCCGGTTCCAGCCTGGCCGACATCCGCACCAAGGCCGTGCCGCAGTCCGATGGCCGCTACCGCCTGTTCGGCAACAAGATGTGGATCTCGGGCGGCGACCATGAGGTGTCCGAGAACATCGTGCATCTGGTGCTGGCCAAGATCCCCGATGCGAACGGGCAGTTGCCGCCCGGCGTGCAGGGCATCTCGCTGTTCACCGTGCCGCGCCGGCTGGTGAACGAGGGTGGCAGTTCGGGCGAGCGCAATGACGTCGTGCTCGCCGGCGTGAACCACAAGATGGGCCAGCGCGGCCTGGTCAACTGTCTGCTCAATTTTGGCGAAGGCAAGTTCAGGCCTGAAGGCGAAGCCGGTGCGCTCGGCGAGATCGTCGGCGAGCCGGGCAAGGGCCTCGCGTACATGTTCCACATGATGAACGAGGCGCGCATCTCGGTCGGCCTGACCGCGGCCTCGCTGGCCTGCACCGGCTACCTGCATGCGCTCGACTATGCGAAGACACGCACCCAGGGCCGCACGCGCAGCCAGCGCGACCCGGCATCGCCGCCGGTGGCCCTCATCGAGCATGCCGACGTGCGGCGTATGCTGCTGGCGCAGAAGGCCTACGCCTCCGGTGCGCTGGCGCTGTGCCTGTATTCGGCACGGCTCAACGACGACGTGCATTCGCTGGAGGGCGAAGCGGCGCGCGACGACGCCCACCTGCTGCTCGAACTGCTGACACCCATCACCAAGAGCTGGACGGCGCAGTGGGGCCTGGCGGCCAACGACCTGGCGATCCAGGTGCATGGCGGCTACGGCTATACCCGCGAGTACAACGTCGAGCAGTTCTACCGCGACAACCGCCTCAACCCGATCCACGAAGGCACCTTCGGCATCCAGGCCATCGACCTGCTGGGGCGCAAGACACGGGTCCATCAAGGCCGTGCCATGCAGTTGCTTTCGGCGCGCATCGCGCCCACCGTCAATGCGGCGATGCACGTGTCCGCCCTGCAGCGGCACGCCGAAGCGCTCGAAGCGGCGTGGGTGAAGTTGTGGACGGTCACCCGACAGCTGCACGCGCTGGATGATGCCGAGGCGCAGCTCGCCAATGCCGGCCCGTACCTGGAAGCCTTCGGCCATGTCGTGGCCGCCTGGCTGTGGTTGGACCAGGCCATCGTCGCCACCCGGCTGCTTGCGGGCCCGGATGGCGGTGACTTCCATCGCGGCAAGCTCGCCGCCTGCGACTACTTCTTCCGCTGGGAGATGCCCAAGGTGGCCGCATGGCTGGCGGTGCTCGACCCGGTCGAGCGCACGCCACTGGACACGCCCGCCCATTGGCTGTAGGCGGCGCGCACCCGCTACGCGGCGTGCATAACGCGGCTGATGGCGCGGTCAGCTGAACTGGGCAATGCACTGGGCTCGAACGCGAGCACCCGCGCAGGAAGCGCCTGCAGCAAATTTGCGTTGGGCTCAAGCGCCTCGCCCTCGGCGCTGTCGAGCTGGCCATCGCAGTAGAAGTCCTGCGACGGGGACCATTCGCGGCGCTTCACACGAAGCTCTCGCAAGCATTGACGAAGGAGTGCCATTCCGGACCTCTCAAGGCGGTGTTCTGGGGTCGCGCGTTTTCAACACGCGTCATGAACGAAAGATAGCCACTGCTCAGAGATGTGGCCCCACCCTTTCGGAGCGGTTGTGCCCCTGCGCACCTACCCCCCTCTCTAATGGTGGGTAGTGGACAAGAGCGCTCGGGCTATCGTTCGGCAAATCCACTGCGTTTCGCAACTGGAGCAATCATGGAAAGGCTAGGAAAGAGATGAAGGCCCTGATAGCGGTCAAGCGCGTCGTGGACGCGAACGTCAAGGTGCAGGTGAAGTCCGATGGTTCCGGCGTCGACATCGCCAACGTCAAGATGAGCATGAACCCCTTCGACGAAATCGCCGTCGAAGAGGCCGTCCGTTTGAAGGAGAAGGGCATCGTGACCGAAGTCATCGCCGTCTCCTGCGGTGACGCCAAGTGCCAGGAAACCCTGCGCACCGCGATGGCCATCGGCGCCGACCGTGGCATCCTGGTCGAGACCTCCGAGGAACTGCAACCCCTGGCCGTGGCCAAGCTGCTCAAGGCCTTGGTCGAGAAGGAACAACCCCAACTCGTCATCCTCGGCAAGCAGGCCATTGATGACGATGCCAACCAGACCGGCCAGATGCTGGCTGCCTTGGCCGACCTGCCGCAAGCCACCTTCGCGTCGAAGGTCGAGCTGGCCGGCGACAAGCTCAACGTCACGCGTGAAGTCGACGGCGGCCTGGAAACCATCTCGCTCTCGCTGCCGGCCGTGGTCACCACAGACCTGCGCCTGAACGAACCGCGCTACGTCACGCTGCCCAACATCATGAAGGCCAAGAAGAAGCAGCTGGACACCTTCAAGCCCGAAGACCTCGGCGTCGATGTCAAGCCGCGCCTGAAGACCCTGAAGGTCAGCGAGCCGCCCAAGCGCGGTGCCGGCATCAAGGTGCCCGACGTGGCCACGCTGGTGGACAAGCTCAAGAACGAAGCCAAAGTGATCTGAAGAGGAAAGACAAGAACATGACCGCACTCGTCATTGCCGAACACGACCACGCCACCGTCAAGCCGGCGACCCTCAACACCGTGACCGCCGCAGTTGCCTGCGGTGGCGACGTCCACGTGCTCGTGGCCGGTGCCAATGCCGCGGAAGCCGGTGCCGCCGCCGCGAAGATCGCGGGCGTCTCCAAGGTCATCGTGGCCGACAGCCCGAGCCTGGCAGAGAACCTCGCCGAGAACGTCGCAGCCCAGGTGCTCGCGATCGCTGGCAACTACAGCCACATCCTGTTCCCCTCGACCGCCAACGGCAAGAACGTCGCACCGCGCGTGGCCGCCAAGCTGGATGTGGCACAAATCTCCGACATCACCAAGGTCGTGAGCGCCGACACTTTCGAGCGCCCGATCTATGCGGGCAACGCGATCGCCACGGTGCAGAGCGCCGATGCGACCAAGGTCATCACGGTGCGCACGACGGGCTTCGATGCCGCCGCTGCAACGGGTGGCAGCGCAGCGGTCGAGAACGCAGCCGGCGTCGCCGACAGCGGCAAGTCGACCTTCGTCGGCCGTGAAGTCACGAAGAGCGAGCGCCCCGAGCTGACCGCCGCCAAGATCATCGTCTCCGGTGGCCGCGCACTTGGCAGCGCCGAGAAGTTCCAGGAAGTCATGGCCCCGCTGGCCGACAAGCTCAACGCCGGCCTCGGTGCCAGCCGTGCAGCCGTCGACGCCGGCTACGCCCCGAACGACTGGCAAGTGGGCCAGACCGGCAAGATCGTCGCGCCGCAGCTCTACATCGCCGCGGGCATCTCGGGCGCGATCCAGCATCTGGCCGGCATGAAGGACTCCAAGGTGATCGTGGCGATCAACAAGGACGAAGAAGCCCCGATCTTCTCGGTGGCCGACTATGGCCTGGTGGCCGACCTGTTCACGGCCGTTCCAGAGCTCGCGGGCGCATTTTGAGCATCCAAGCAAAATTTCTGCTGCCGTGAACCGCTCGTCGTCTCAAGGACAAACCATCGCGACGAAGCCACTCGTCTAACTCTGCAGCTCTACAACGAGACGCGTGCAAGCTGGAAGTCCACTTTGCAAGGCGCTCAGAAAAAACCGCGGAGGGACCTTTGGGTTGCTGCTTCCGCCCGGTCGCGGCCCGGGCGAAGCCGGACCAGCTCACCCCGCCGGCAGTCCACGCCACTGGGTCATTTCGCCCGTATGGACCCGTGCCGCCGCTTTTCGACAGGACGACGACTGCCGCAAGTCGAACGCAAAAAGCCAATCAAAGAGTGGCAACGCGAGCCTCACAACGACGAGCAGAGGTGCCCACCGTCCACCGGCACACAGGCGCCGGTCATCCACGATCCGGCTTCGGTGGAAAGCAGCAGAAGAAGTCCGTCGAGTTCTTCGGCCTTGCCCAGCCTGCGCATCGGAATGCGGGAAATGAGTGCCTTGCCCTGTTCAGTCTCCCACATGCCGTCCGTCATCTCGGTGCCGATGTAGCCAGGCTCGATCGCGTTGACGCGGATGCCGAAGGGCGCCCATTCGAGTGCCAGGCTCTTGGTCATGTGCACGACCGCGGCCTTGGAGGTCGAATAGGGCGCGATGCCGGGCATCACGCGCTCGCCTTGGATCGACGCGATATTGACGATGGAGCCGCCGCGGCGTGCTTTCTTCCAACGCCTTGCGGCTTGCACGGAAACCAGCCAGACGCCGCGAACATTGGTCGCCATCAACGCGTCGAATTCGTCGATAGGCAGCGCCAACGCCGAGCCTGAGCCGGCGACGCCCGCGTTGTTGACGACCACGTCGAGCATGTCGCCCGACGCGTCGATCGCGGCAAATGCCGCTTCGATCGACTGCTCGGAGGCCACGTCCATCTCGACGACGGTGACTTGCGCTGCGCCGAGCTTCGCGAGGTCTTCGGCGAGCGCATCGAGCTTGGCCTTGCGACGGGCTGCGATCACGACCTTGGCCCCATTCCGGGCCGCCAGGCGCGAGAAGTTTTCTCCGAGCCCCGACGAGGCTCCCGTCACCAGCACCCGCTTGCCCGCAAGCATTGCACCCAGATCCATGTTCGCTTCCTTCTCAAGTCAATTTGAAGTCTTGGATCGTAGGCAGCCCCGTGTGTGCGCGCGCCCTCCCAATGGGATGGGGGCACACCTCACGGACAGCTGTGGGTACCCGAGAATGCGCGCCGGAACCCCGAAGCGCCGTTCATTGAAGGCCAGAGTGCACTAGATTGGACCGAAATGTTCAATGCTGCGCCCTTCCATCGAGCGATAGATCTCATCAGCAAACAGCCTCGTGAGCGCTTGTCGCGCCTCAAGATTCCTGCCGAGCATCAGCAGACAACTGGCCATCGTGGCGTTAAGCACGACGATCGCGTCGGGACTCTTGGATGTCGGCTTCCGATAGTCCCTCGCCACGTGGGCGCAAGGCTTCACCGCAGCCCCGCACACCGAACCGGGCAACTGCGAATATGGTTCTTGGCAACACCGTCCTGGGCCGAAGCTGCAATACCCGTTGGCCACAAATCGCCACATCTCGAGCAGTATTTCAACTCCGCGCGTACAGCGTCACCACGCCCGCGCCGCCGAGGCCGAGATTGTGCTGCAGCGCGAAGCGCGCACTTTCTACTTGGCGGGCGTCCGCCGTGCCACGCATCTGGTGCGTCAGCTCATAGCATTGGGCCAAGCCAGTGGCGCCTAGCGGATGCCCCTTGGAGAGCAGGCCCCCGGAGGGATTGATCACGACCTTTCCGCCATAGGTGTTGTCTCCGGCCTGGACGAACCGCTCGCCCTCACCCTCATCACAGAACCCAAGTCCTTCGCAGGTAATCAATTCGTTTTGCGCGAAGCAGTCGTGCAGTTCGCATACCTTGATATCGTCCGGCCCGACGCCCGCCTGCTCGTAGACATCTTGCGCAGCTCGACGCGTCATATCGGCACCGACGACGCGAATCATCGAAAGCGGCTCGTAAGAACCCGGCGCATCGGTGACCATCGACTGGGCGACGATGTGAACGTCTGTGCGCAGGTTGTGCTTCTTTGCGAAAGTCTCGGACACGATCAGCGCCGCGGCAGCACCACAGGTCGGAGGGCAGGCCATCAGGCGCGTCATGAGGCCGGGCCACATGGCCTGCTCGGCCATCACCTGCTCAGTGGTGACCAATTTGCGGAACAGGGCAAGCGGGTTCCTTGCCGCGTGCTGGCTCGCCTTCGCGCGGATTTTCGCGAAGGTTTCGAGCTTCGTGCCATAGCGCTGCATGTGCTCACGCCCCGCGGCGGTGAAAACGCGCAGCGCAAGAGGGAGTTCCGACAGGTCGTCGGCGAGTTGCTCGGTCACCTTTCTGGCCGTGCCCAGCGACGGTGGTCGGTCGTTCCAGATCGATGCGCCAGCATCGCTTGCGCCCGGTCGCATCTGCTCGAAGCCAAGTGCAAGCACGCATTCGGCCACGCCGTGTTGCACGGCCTGTCGTGCAAGGTACAAGGCAGAGGAGCCACTCGCGCAATTGTTGTTGACGTTGATGACCGGGATTCCGGTGATCCCGACTTCGTACAGGGCGGATTGCCCAGAGGTCGACGGCCCGTGAACGTAGCCGCAGTACGCAACCTGGATCTTGTTGTACTCAATGCCTGCGTCCTCGAGAGCGCGGCGCACGGCCGCGGAACCCATCTCGACATACGTCCCGCTTGCGCCGGGCTTCTGAAACGGGATCATGCCGACCCCGGCCACGTAGACCTTTTTGCTCATGCCATTTCCTTCCAATTGATAAACACGGATTTCGTCCTGCTCTTCATCTCTTGCTCATTTCTGTCGTCGTAGAGGCCAGAGGCATTCAGCGGAAGGCGCCGATGCCCACCAGTTCGCGGCCCTGGATCAAGGCCAGGATGCCGTTCATGCCGTCCGGCACCTGGAACATGCGCGCGTCGCGCCACATGCGCTCAATGCCCAGTTCCTGGCTGATGCCCATGCCCCCATGCACCTGCATCGCAAGCTGGATGGCGCGTTCGCAGGCCTGCGTCGCATAGCGCTTGGCCATGGCCGAGCTGCCGTTGGCGCGCACGCCGCGGTCGATCGCATCGAGTGCGCTGTAGCAGAGCAGGCGCGCGGTGACGATCAGCGTCTCGACATCGGCCAGGTCCTGCTGCACCAATTGGTGCGCCGCGATAAGCTTGCCGAACTGCTTGTGCGCCTTGGCATGCGCCAGCGCGAGGTCAAAGGCCTTCTGCGCCAGATGCACGCACATCAGCCCGAGGAGAGGACGGTTGCCGTTCCATGCCATCGTGAGCGTCTTGGCCGCATCGCCGGCCTCGCCGATCATGTGGCCGACCGGCACGCGCGTGCCTTCGAACACTACTTCGCTCAAGTGCCCTTGCTGAAGACCCATGACCGGCGTCTCGCGCACCTCGAACTCGCATTCGCTGCGGTCCATCAGCACGCGGCGCGCGATGGGACGGCCGTTGTCGTCGTTGCCCAGGGTGCAGGAGACGTTGATCACGTCGGCCACCGAGGCATTGGTGATCCACATCTTGCTGCCGGTTACGAAGGCATGTTCGCCGTCGACCTTGAGCCGCGTGCGCACCGCGCCGGAATCCGAGCCGGCACCTGCTTCGGTATTGGCCGTGCAGGCGATCTTGCGGCCGGCGATCAGGTCGGGCAGATAACGCTCGCGGATGTCCTTGGGGCAGCCCGCGTGGATGCGCGAGATGGTGCCTTCGTGCGAGATCAGCGAGAGCGCGACCACGGGAGGAAGCTGCTCGATCATCATCCCGTAGTCGAGCATCTTGAGCCCGCCGCCGCCGGCTTCCACCGGAACGCGCGGCGCGGTGATGCCGAGCTCGGCAAGCACGGCATAGATCTCGAGCATGGCCGACTTGGGCAGCGGCTTGTCGATGGGGTGCTGGCGCAGCACGGGCTCGATGCGCTCCTGCGACATGCGTCGCGCGGCTGCGACCATCATTTCCTGGTCTTCGCTCAGGGAGAAGTTCATGAGGTGTCTCTTGTGTTGTTGTCGCGGTGCAATCAGGCCCCGCGGAATTGCGGCGACCGCTTCTGCGCGAAGGCTTTGCGGCCCTCCATACGGTCCTCGCTGTCGCGCAGCAGGCCCCAGTGCAGGTTCGACTGCTCGACGAAATCGCGTGGCGCGAGGTGCGCGGTCTGCACTGCGAGGCGCTTGATGGTCTGCACGGCCAGCGGGCCGTTGGCTGCGATGCGTTGTGCGATGGCCATGGCGCTGTCCATGAGCGCGACGGCGGGCACCACGTCGCTCACGAGGCCGATGCGGGCTGCCTCCTGTGCATCGATGCGGTCGCCGGTCAGGGCGAGCTTCATCGCATGTGCTGCGGGAATCGCGCGCAGCAGGTACTGCACGCCGCCAACGGCGGGAATGCTTGCCACCTTCGCTTCAGGCAGCGCGAAGGAGGCGCTATCGGCCGCGATGCGCAAGTCGCATTGCAAGGCCAGCTCCAGGCCGCCACCAAGGCAATAGCCGTTGATGGCCGCGATCATCGGCTTCCAGAGCTCCAGATCGCTGAGGTCGATGAGCCGCGTGTAGCCGCCCATGCGTGCCTCGGCATCGCGACCGCGCAGGTTGCCCGTTGCGAATCCACTTGCGGGCGGCAGCGTGGCCTTGAGGTTGGCGCCGGTGCAGAAAGCCCGCTCGCCGGCGCCCGTGAGCACGATGACACGCACGGCATCATCGTCACGGCAATCGGCAAGGCGCTGCCGCAGCGCGAGCAGGTCATCGATGGCCAGCGCGTTGAGCGAATCGGGCGCATCGAGCGTGACGACGGCAACGTGGCCCTCCAAGCGGTACTGGATCGGCATGTCGTGTGCTCAGGCGCTGGGGCTGGACAAGGAGCGACCACCGCAGACGTAGATCGTCTGCCCGGTGATGTACGAGGCCTCCGGGCTCGCGAACATCAACATCGCATGGGCGATGTCCGCCGGTTGCCCGAGCCGCCCAACAGGGATCGTGCCCATGATCTTGCCGCGCTGCTCGGCGCTGAGCGGCGCGAGGATCGGCGTGTCGATGGCGCCCGGCGCGATGGCGTTGGCCGTGATGCCGTGCTTGGCCAGTTCGATCGCCATGGTGCGCGTCAGGCTCACGACACCCCCCTTGGCCGCCGAGTAGTTGGCCTGCCCGAAGCCGCCGAGCCAGGCGCGCGAAGAAATGTTGACGATACGGCCGTGCCCCTGCTCGATCATCCCGGGGATGACTTCGCGTGCGCAGAGGAACTGCGACTTGAGGTTCACGTCGATGACGAAGTCCCAGTCCTCCTCGCTCATCTTGACGATGCGCTTGTCGCGCGTGGCGCCCGCGTTGTTGACCAGCACGTCGGGCGTCTTCCATTGATGCGCGACGCGTGCCACCGCATCGCGGATCTGCGCGGCGGAGGTCACGTCCACCTTCAGGCCCATCAGGCGCTCGGCGTCCGCGCCGGCGCGCTCGATGACCGCGTTCATCTCGTCCTGGTTGAGGTCGAACATCGCGACTGCATAGCCCTGATCCAGCAGCGCGTGCGTCAGGCCGAGGCCGATGCCCTGGGCGCCGCCGGTGACGATGGCGACGCGCTTGTCGAAAGTTTTCTTTTCCATGGTGATTGACTTCAGGTTCCGAGGATGTGGACGGCTGATGCCGCGTGATCGACACCGGCGATGCCGCCGCCGGTGCACTGGGTGAGTGCGAGCGAAGCGCCCTGCACTTGCCGCTCGCCGGCGCGGCCTTCGAGATGCCACACGGCTTCGACCATCTGGGCGACGCCGCTGGCGCCGAGCGGATGGCCCTTGGCGAGCAGGCCGCCGCTGGGGTTGACGGTGACGCGGCCGCCGAAGGTGGTGCCGCCACTCTTGAGCAATTCGTGCGCCTCGCCACGTTCGCACAGGCCGAGCGCGTCGTAGTAGATGAGTTCGGCAATAGAGAAGGCGTCGTGCAGTTCGATGACGTCGAGGTCCGCGGGTTTCATCCCCGCCTGCTCGTAGGCCTTGCGGGCCGCACGCGCGGTGATCTCGGCGGCGAGGATGTCGTCGCAACCGGTTTCGAGGCGGCCGGACTGGATGCTCGATGCGAGCACGCGCACGGGCCTGGCACGCTGCGTCGGCTTGCGCGTCGTGAGCACCAGCGCCGCTGCGCCATCCACTGCGGACGGGCAGCATTGCAACAAGGTGAGCGGATCGAACACCATGCGCGAGTTCATCACCTCGTCGATCGAGACTTCGGTGCGTGTCTGCGCATAGGGGTTGAGTGCACCATGGCGGCGGTTCTTCACCGTGACCTCGCCCAACACATCGGCGTCGACGCCGAACTCGTGCAGGTAACGCGTCGCCCGCATCGCATACACCGCCGGCAAGGTCAAACCGGCACGCGCATAGAGCTCGGTCATGTAGTCGTTGCGCTGCAGCGGGATCGTGCCACCGCCCAGTGCCGTGAGCTTCTCCACGCCGAAGACGACCACCGTGTCGTAGACGCCGGCCGCCAGCGCGTGACAGGCCAGGTGCACGCCAGTGGCACTGCTCGCGCAGGCGTTCTCCACGTTGTAGATCGGCAGGCCCGGCAGATCCAGGTCGCGCAGCAGCACTTGCCCCAGCGCCATGCCGCCGAACACATTGCAGGCGTAGAAGGCCTGCGCGTCGGGCAGTTCCAACCCTGCATCGGCAACCGCTTCGCAGACGGCCGTCTGGGTCAGGTCCTGCATCGAGGCCTCGTGGCGGCCGAAAGGAGTCATCGCCACGCCGGCGATGTAGATCGGTGTCTTCATGCTTGAGCTTCCTCATGGACGGGACGGAAGGCGTAGATCGGACCCGCCTCGTTGGGCTCGATGCACACGCGCATCGGTTCGCCAATCACGGGGCGGCGGCCGCCGGGCATGTCGAGGCGGCCGAATACACGCACACCTTCGGGAAAGTCCACCTGGCCCAGCGGCTGCGGCGCCTTGTTGGCCTTGGGGCTGGAATGGACGACGGTGTAGCTGTACAGGCTCGGCGTGCCGATGAGTTCGACCAACTCGCTGCGCGCGGCCAGCGGCGAGGTGGCCGGCATGGGCGGGAAGTGCAAGGTCTCGCGGCCGGCAACGCGGCTGGCCAGCAGCACGACCTTGCCGTCGCGTTCGCGCCAGGGTTGCTGGGAAGCCGTGGTTGCCACTGCGCCTTGGGTGATGTTCATGGAATTCCTTTGACTAGGGTGGCGCGTTGTCCCGCCGTCGTGGTCAACGATCTGGCGAGAGGAAAACGGTCACGTCAGGGGGGCATGCCAGGAGAAGCTTCGCGCGCACCGATGGGCACGGCGAACGAAAGATCGGCAACTCGTCGCTTCGAGACCGAGCCGGACCAGACCAGGCCCACCGCAGATCCTGCGGCGGCCATGTCGGGAATCAAGTCGCGCTCCGGATGTCGTGAGACAGCGCGAACCTGAGCCAGGCAATATCTGAGAAGCGCCACAGTGGACTTCGCTAGGTTATCGGCGCGAGCGCGAGTTCGCCATCAGCCATAGCGCCCGCCGGTGACGAACAGCGTCGTTCCGGTGATGTATCGCGCGCGTTCCGATGCCATGAACGCGACGGCACCGGCGATGTCGCTGGGCTGGCCCGCAAACGGCACCTGATTCTTGGCCTGAGCGTTCTGACGGATCGTGTCGATATTCGGCAGGCCCAGGATGTACTCGGTCTCGATATATCCCGGCGCGATGGCATTGACGGTCACGCCGTTCTTCGCCTGCTCCGCCGAAAGAGCACACGTGAATCCCACAAGGCCAGCCTTCGCGCTGGAATAGTTGGTCTGGCCGGGGTTGCCGAAAAGAGCGCGCGAGGCGATGTTGACGATGCGGCCCCACTTGTTCTCGTGCATATAGGGCAGCGCGGCCCGGCAGCAGTGGAATGCGCCCTTGAGGGTGACATCGATGACCAGATCCCAGTCGGCTTCGTCCATCTTGAGAAGCGAACGGTCCTTGACCAACCCGGCGTTGTTCACCAACACGTCGATGCGACCAAACGCTTCACGGCCTGCGGCCACCATGGCGCGCACCTGCTCTTCGTCGCGCACGTCGCACCGAACGCCGATAGCGCGGCCACCGGTCGCCTCGATCGCGCGCGCCGTTTCCACCGCCCCTTCATTGTCGAGATCGGTGATCACGACAGCCATGCCTTCGGCAGCCAACAAGCGTGCCGTTTCTGCGCCGATGCCCCGCGCTGAGCCTGTGACGATCGCCGCACGGTCCTTCAATCCAAGATCCATGATTCACTCCTGCTCTTTCAGTTAAGTTGATTCGTTTTCAGCCAGCAACGAGTCGCGTGCGTCGCCCAGCGCCCGCAGAAGGCGGTCGTGATGGGTGGCGATCCGTTGTGATGGGCCGGCAAGCGAAATGGCCACCGGTTGTCCGGCGAGCCACCCGGAGACGGCCAGCGCGGAGACATGTTCGGCACCTTCGCCTTTCGCCTCGTACCAGCCTTGGCGGCGCCCATGCTCGACCTGCTCGATCAGTTGCCTCGTGTTCGTGACCGTGTTCGAGGTCAATGGCTGTAGGTTGAGCCGCTGGACTTCGGCCGCCAACTCTTCACTCGAAAGCAGGCCCAGCAAGGCCTTCCCTAGCGCAGAGCCGTGCAGCGTGATGCGCTCGCCGATCTGGACGATGAAGCGCAACGGCAGGCGACTGGATTGCGTCGCCACCACCTTGGCTCCCGATTGATCCAGAACACCGAAGAATGCCGTCTCGTTGGTCATCTCGGCGAGCTGATCGACCGCTTCCTGCGCCACAGCTCGCAGAGGGTCGCTGTCTCCAATCTGGCGCGCCATTTCATACCAGCGCCCGCTCGGATAGAAGCGCAGCGTGCGCGGCGTACGCATCAGATAGCCTAGCGAGTGCAGCGTGTGCAGCAGGTCCAGGCAACTGCTGTCGGCCAGGTTCAGCAGGCGCGCCAACTCCTTGTTGGACAGTGCACGCTTCTCGCGTGCAAAGGCTTCGAATGCCGCCATCGCTCGACTGACGGCGGGAATTAAGGAAGGCATCTGGAAAATCTCTTAAGCGGTTGGTCGATTCAGCAACTCGTAGTAGCATACAGCTGCTCGCATTCGAATTCAACCTATCAAAGCTGAAAAGGAGCCGAAATGATTGATAGAAACTTGATAGGGCAATCCCTGGGGACCCGAACGCTTGCGGTCGAGGAAGGTCGACTGCGCTTCTTCGCCAAGGTCATCGGCGAAATGAATCCGATCTACACGGACGCCGCAGCCGCTCATCAAGCTGGCCATCGCGCAGTACCGGTCCCACCGACCTTCCTGTTCTGCCTGGAAAGCGACGCGTTCGACTCGGTGGGGACGGCCAAGCTCACGAAGCTCGACCCGGCGCGCATTCTTCATGGCGAGCAACAGTTCGAATACCACGCCATGGCGTACGCAGGCGACACCTTGACTTTCGACGTGAAAGTCGCGGACATCTATGAGAAGAAGGGGGGCGTGCTGGAGTTCCTGGTCAAGGAGACGCGCGTCACCGACCAAGGCGGCAAGCACATCGCGGACCTGCGCGCAATCGTCGTTCAACGCAACGCCTGAGGAAGCACCCAAATGACAGCACCATCTTTCGACGCCGTCCAGGTGGGCGACACCCTGCCCGTACTGACGCTGCCTGCAATTTCGCGCAAGACTCTCGCGTTGTATGCAGGTGCATCCGCCGATCATCATCCCCTGCACATCGATCTCGACTACGCGCGAGACGCCGGCATGAAGGACGTCTTTGCACACGGGATGCTTTCCGCGGCCTACGTGGGGAGGCTTCTGACTAGCTGGGTGCCGCAGGAGTGCATTCGTAGCCTGTCGATGCGATTCAGCGGCATCACGCAGCTGTACGACGTCCCGACCACCAGCGGCCGCGTTATCGAGAAGTTCGAGCAGGACGGCGAGAAGCGCGCCAAGCTCGCATTGAAATGCACCAACCAGCACGGCGAAGAGAAGATCGTGGGCGAAGCGGTCGTGGCGCTTGCCTGAAGGTCAAGGAACTCTGAATCATGAACATACTGTCTGGTGTCAAAATCGTGGAGATCGCCGGTATTGGCCCGGGTCCTTTCTGCGCGATGCATCTGGCCGACTTGGGTGCGGAGGTCATCACGGTGCAGCGTCCCGATGGACGAGCCGGCTCCCTGGGCCCGGAGACTTGCATCAATCGTGGCAAGCGCGCCATTGCGCTGGACCTGAAGTCCGAGGAAGGCCGCGAAGCGGTGCTGCGTCTGGTCGACGGTGCGGATGCCCTGATCGAGGGGATGCGCCCGGGCGTCATCGAGCGGCTTGGCCTTGGGCCGCAGGCGTGTCGAGCGCGAAATCCGCGTCTTGTGTTCGGTCGTATGACTGGCTGGGGGCAATCCGGACCCCTGGCGCAAATGGCCGCACATGACGCGAACTACATCTCGCTGTCGGGAGCGCTTTGGAACGCGAGCCCCGCAGGACAGGCGCCAGTCACGCCGTTCTCTGTCGTGGGAGACATTGCCGGCGGAGCGTTGTATCTCGCCATCGGCATTCTGAGCGGCATCCTGAACGCTCGCAGCACGGGCGTGGGCTGCGTGGTGGATGCCTCGGTGGTGGACGGGTCGGCGCATTCTCTCCATCTGCTGCTCGCGGCCAAGGCCAGGGGCCTGATCAGCGAAAAGCGCGGCAGGAGCATCCACGATGCCTCGCCTTTCTACGCGACCTACCGATGCGCCGACGGCGGCTACCTCACGGCCGGAGCGATCGAGCCGCAGTTCTACCGGGTGATGCTCGCGAAGCTCGATCTGGCGAACGATCCGGACTTCGAACGGCAATGGGACCGCGACCGGTGGCCTGAATTGAAGGAACGGTTGCAGGCCGTCTTCGCGACCCGCACGCGCGACGAGTGGGAAAAGGTGTTCGAGGGAAGCGATGCATGCATCGCGCCGGTACTGAGCCCGGAAGAGGCAGCGCGCCATCCGCACAACGTGGCGCGAGAAACGTACTTCGAACGCGAGGGTTTCCTCCAAGCCGTTCCATCGCCGCGCTTTGATGACCGTGTCTGCGTGCCCGGGCCGATCCCGCGACACGGTCAGCACACGGACGAAATCCTAGCGAAGCTTCACGGTGACGAGCCGGAATCGGCATGGAAAAGCCGCGTCTAAGAAGTAACAGAGCCTCGCCCCAGGCTCTCGTTCCGGCCGAGATGCGCGATTCGTGCGCTACCTGAGTGCGGACAACCCAAGTTCAGCCTGTGCCATCAGCATCCCCAGGATCTGGTTGGTGCCTTCGCCGATACTCAAGTGACGCGCGTCGCGGTAGTAGCGCTCGACCGGGAAGAGCGTGGTGTAGCCCGCACCGCCATGAACTTGCAGGGACAGTTCTGAGACGCGCAGCGCTGCATCGCTCGCGTATCGCTTCGCCATTGCGCACAGTATCTGATTGCCGGGAAGGTCGCGGTCAAGCGCGTCGGCAGCTCGATAGCACAGTAGCCGCGAAGTTTCGACATGCGTCATCATTTCCGCGACCATTTGCTGTACGAGTTGGAACGAGCCGATCGGGCGGCCGAACTGTACACGGTCCTTCGCGAAACGGATCGCGGCTTCGAGCGCCACCTCTGCGATCCCCAGCGACGCAAAGCCGACGATGCTGCGACCGATGTTCAAATACTTCTTCGCGATCGAGAAGCCTCCGCCGATTCTTCCGACCAAGTTCTCTGCAGGCACCTCGACGTCATCAAACAGGAGTTCACCCAGCGAGCAACTGTGCATGCCCATCTTGCCGAGTGGTGTGCAGGAGAAGCCCGGCATCCCGCTCTCGAACACCAGGCAGGAGACGCCGCGCGTCCCATCGGCCAATGGCGTGTTGACGAACACGATGCCGAGATCGCACACCGGACCGTTGGTGATGTACAACTTGCGGCCGTTGATGCGCCAGCCGGAGGACGTGCGCTCGGCGCGCGTCTGGACGTTGGCCGCATCGGAGCCGATGTTTGGTTCACTCAGCGCGAAGCAGGCGATGGTTTCTCCGCGCAGGATACGCGGCAGGTACTTTTCGCGCAGGACGGGACTACCGCTGCCGGCAAGCACCGAGGCCGTCAGGTTGCTGACGCTCAGCGTCCCTCGCAAAGATGGCCAGACCCGGGCGACTTCGGTGATGAGCATGCCGTAAGTCGTCATCGAAAGTCCGAAGCCACCGTCGGCTTCCGGCAGCAGCCCACCGATCAGGCCGAAATCGCGCATGGCTGCGACGACCGGTCGCGGCACGGGTGTCTTGTCCGATTCGTGGCTGTGCACGATGGGCGCCACTTCTGCTTCCAGATAGCGTCGCAACGAATCCTTGAGCGCGATCTGTGTGGCATCAAGCAAAAAATCCATCTCACATTTCCTCGATGTTCACCTGTCAATTTCGAAGCCCTTTGCAGAGACCACCCTTTTCCATTTCGCGTAGTCGGATTGCAGGAGGGTCGACACCGCGGTGGCGCCACCTCGCAACGAGACCATGTGCATCCGTTTGAGGAAGGCCTGCGTGTCCTGTTCGTCCGAGATTTCGTCCACTGCCACTTCGAGCAGTTTGAGGACTTCTGGTGGAGTCTTCGCGGGTGCCATCAGGAAAAAGCTGCCGGTGGTCTCGAAGCCCGGAAGGCCCGATTCGGCGATGGTGGGGACGTTGGGCAGTTCAGCGCTGCGTGAACTGCTGCTGATCGCGATGGGCCGAAACTTTCCGGCCTCGATGAAGGTTGCAGCCCCGGCGATGTTGTCGAACATCACATCGATTTCTCCGGCCATCAAGGCCTGTTCGGCCGGAGCTGCGCCGCGATATGGAACATGCGTCATCTCGACGCCCGCCATCTGCTTGAACAGCTCGCCAGTCATGTGCATTGACGACGTGACGCCCGCAGACCCGAAGGTCACGTGTGTCTGTTTGGCCTTGCGAATGACGTCCGCAACGGTACGAATGGGAGACTTCTCTGGCACGACCAGCACGTTCGGCGCGGCGGCCAGAAGCGCGATGGGCGCCAGATCGCGTTGCCAATCGTAGCTGCTCTCGCCGAGCGCAGCGTCAACGGCGATGCCGGTGGTGCCCAGCACGATTGTGTAGCCATTGGCCGGTGCATGTGCCGTCGCGTATACCGCGATCGCTCCGCCCTTGCCTGGCTTGTTGTCGACCAGAAAGGGTTGCCCCAGCTTTTCCCCGAGGCGCTTCGCGTAGTGGCGTGCCAACAGGTCGGTCCCCCCTCCTGCGGCGAATCCGACGTTGATCTTGACCGGGTTGACAGGGAAGGAAGTTAACTTCCCTTGCGCATAGCTTGCGCCACCGACAAGTAGGGCCAAGGTTAACGCGAAAAGTCTCTTCATAGTTGCCACCGTCTATTTAAATCGGATGCCCGCACTGCGAGTACTCGCATTTGCGTGCGTCCCATTGTATTTCGTTGGTCGGTGACTCGCAACTTAATGCGACATGGCGCGCGTTGGTCGCTTCGTTTGGATGCTGAGTGGTTGGTGCTGCTAAAGAGGAAGTACGAGCACTCCCCATGCTCGATCCCAGGTCTGTCTCGCTTCGCACGGCCTCGCAACATCTTGTTCGTGGGCAGCCTCCAGCGAGCGAACAGACTGCCAGGCTTGTCGAGACACTGCGCATCGAGGCCGAACGCTGAGCTGTTCGACGGCAATGCGCTCATGGGCAACGGCGGCCGGTACGCGTCGTCTATCGCCGAGGTGCTGCCGATGTACATCGACCTCGCGGCTTTTCGCCGATGATAGTTCGGGCTGCGCGCCTGCGCGGTCAGAGTTGTTGCGCGCGTCGTCATCACGTCCTGCGACTTCGCCGAAGTGCTGGCGGCACTGCGGGACCTTGAGAGCTAGTCGGTCGGGCGCCTCGAGCGTCCGCATTCATAAAGCTGCTTGGAGAACGCGAATTTGCCGTCGAAGCCTTGCAAAGGACCACATGCGTCGTGAGAGCGCTTGTTTAAACCGTTCCCGGGCTCGCGGGTTTCGATGAACCGTCGTGCGGCCATGCGAAGAGCTGCTTTTCCTTTGCAAGAAAGCGCTTGAGTGCTGCGAGGTGGTAGTCGCTGCTCATCGAGATGCCTTGTCCATCGGCCTCCAGCATCAGCATCGTCGAAAGGTCGCTGGTAGGCGATGCATTGAGCGCGCGCTTGGAAAGGCTGAGCGCAAGTGCCGAGGCGTGCGTGAAACTGCGCGCGATGTCCATGGCGCGGGCTAGCACGTCATCTGGGGCATGCGTCTCCATGACAATGCCCAGGCGCTGCGCCTCGGCAGCCCGCACCTCCCGACATGAAAAAACCAGCTCCTTGGCCTTTTGCACTCCCACCACACGCGGCAGCGAATAGAGGACTCCGAAGTCCGGAACCAGCCCGAGGCGGCCGAAGGAGAGGCAAAAGCGCGCGTCGTGGGCGGCTAGTACGATGTCAGCGGTGAGTGCGATACCGAAGCCTGCACCGTAGGCGACACCCTGCACCGCGGCGATGACGGGCCGGTCGAATTGCAGGAGGTTGCTGACCAGGCCGCTGATGTCGACGAGCCGCTGACGGCGCGACTCGGCAGATGCCTCCCCAAGTCTTGCGCTGTCGTTCAGGGAACCGAGATCGCCACCTGAGCAGAAGTTGCCTCCCGCGCCCGTGACGACCAGCGCGCGCAGGCTGCGATCGAGACGGAGTTCGCCGATCAGGTGCGCCAGTTCCCGGCGCATGACCATGCAGATGGCGTTCTTGACGCGCGGACGGTCCAACGTGATGACGCCCACACCGTCCTGGGCGTCGTACTTGATCGTTTCGTACATATGCTGCGAGATGCCTATTGACTGAAAGTCGGTGGGGTCGTTGAAAGAATCAGCGCGTCGAGCGCATATGCGCCCTCGCCTTTTGGGCCGACCCAGACCGGGTTGAACTCGGCTTCCTCAATCTCGGTGTGCTCCATTGCGAACGACGAGATCCGGACTAGTAGTGCTTCCAGCGCCTCAATGTCCGCGGCGGGGCGGTTGCGGAACTCATTGAGCCACGCGGCATGGCGAAGTTCGCCGAGCATCTGCTTCGCGTCGCCCTCGGAGATAGGCAGCATCCGATGCGAGACGTCCTTGAGCAACTCAACGAAGATGCCCCCCAATCCGACCGTGATCACGCGCCCGAATACCTCATCAGTATGGATGCCGACGAGCATCTCGCGACCGCGCTCGTCGAACATCTTCTCCACTAGCACGCCGTCGATGCGGGCTTCCGGACGCAGGATGCCGACCGTGCCGACGATGTCTCTGAAGGTCGAAGTCGCTTGCTGCGTGGACAAAATGCTCAGACGAACGCCGTTGACTTCCGTCTTGTGAAGAATCTGCTCGCTCGCCACCTTCATGACGACGGGGAAACCTAACTTCTCCGCGGCGTCGGCGGCTTCCTCGGGCGTTTTGGCGAGGATGCCCTCGGGCACTGGTATGCCCGCACGGCTAAGCATCTGCTTGGCGGCGGCTTCGCCGCTGGCAAACAGTCTGTCGGCGGCGCAGTCTTGTGATGGATCGGTCGCTCCCTCCCTTTCGACGGACGCCGCGACTGGGTCACCGGACCCGACCGCCTTGCGCAGTGCGGACAGCGCGCTGGAAAGTGAAGTGAACGGCCCAAGGCCGCGCTGCTCCATCAACTCGAAGCCCGGCCCCAGCCGGCGGCTCATCCACACGGGGAGAATCGGCTTCGCAATTTCCAGTGCCACATCGGCGACGACCTGCGACAGCGAATCAGTGATCGCCGCATAGTCGGCCGGAATCGGGATCACGATCGCACCCACGCCCGGATCATCTGCGATGGCCCTCAGACAGGCCGACGTCGAATCCGGGTTTTTCAACGCGTCTGCGGTCACATCCACTGGATTGCTCGTGGACGCGAAGTGCGGCAGACAGGCCCTTAGCCGGGAGACGGTGTCGGGTGCCAGATTCGCCAGCTGCAACCCTTGCAGCCCCGTATGATCGGCAGCCATCGCTCCAGCACCTCCGGAAAAAGTGATGACCGCGACCGCAGACGATGTTGGGCGCGCGGGGCTCGCAATGAGGCGAGTCACGGCGACGAGTTCGTCGATATCGTCAACCTCGATCGCGCCGAACTGCCGGAACACGGCACGGTTGACGTGCGCGGCGCCAGCGATGGATCCGGTGTGCGAGGCCGCCGCCTTGGCCCCGTACTCGCTGCGCCCCACCTTCAGTATCACCACTGGCTTACCGCGTTCGCGCGCGAGTTCGAGGGCGGCCGCCAGGCGTTTGCCATGCTTGATCCCCTCCAGCACGACTGTGATCACATCGATGTCCGGATCGTTCGCCATGTGCGCGATGAATTCCGCGGAGCCCAGATCTATTTCGTTGCCGCCCGACAGCCAGAGTCCTACCCCCACGGCACCGAAGGCAAGGCCCTGCAAGACATTGCGGCCCGCACCGCCGCCCTGTGTGACCAGGCCGACGCGGCCGCAGTGGATGTCGGTCTTATAGGCTGGCGAGAAGGTCATCCCGACGCGGTCGCGGATGTTCGTGAGACCGGGACAGTTAGGCCCATAGACGCGCAGCCCGGCTGTTGCGCACAGCGCGCGGATCTCTGCACCCAGCGCCTGCCCTTCGGGTCCTGCCTCATCGAAGCCGGAGGACATCACGATAGCAAAAGGAATGTTTCGGTTGGCGCATTCGCGCAGGATCCCGGGAACCAGCGCGGCCCTCACCAAGACAAGCGCCACGTCAATCGCCACCGGGGGAATGGAGGAAACCGACGGCCAGCAGCGCTGTTTTTCTTCGCCCGTCATCTTTGGGTTGACAACAAAGACTTCGCCGCCCAGGTTGGATGCTGCCAGGTTGTTGAGAAGCCTGGCGCCCTCGCTGTTGGGCTTCTGCGACCCGCCAACAACAACAAGGTTGCGAGGCTGCACGAGTTTCGACAGATCAGGGAAAACGGTCATGTCTCGCTTTCATTATTTGGAACTGCCATTGTACAATGGCTCGCATCGCTATGCGCCCGTTTGTATTGAATCGCCTTCAAGCCATCAACCAACCGCTACACCCAAAAAGGAGACACCATGAAGCACCTGCCCGAACAACATGTGCCCGCGCAATCGCCTCAGCGCAGGCGCCTGCTCGCTTCCGCTGCAAGCATTTCGCTGACTGCCTGTGGATTGCTGGCATCTCCTTTGGTACTGGCCCAATCCGACTATCCGAACAAGCCCATCAAGCTGGTGGTGCCTTACGCGCCGGGAGGTTTCTCGGACGTGGTGGCCCGGGCGATCGCATCGGAGTTGCAGAAGAATCTTGGTCAAGCGGTAGTGATCGACAATCGTGGCGGTGCAAATGGCGTCATTGGAACGGCTGCAGTGGCGCAGGCGCCCGCGGACGGCTACACCGTGCTGCTGGCACTCGACTCGCACGCGAGCAACCAGAGCCTGTTCAAGACACTGCCTTACGACAGCATCAAGGACTTCGCGCCTGTCATCTTCCTTGGCACTGCGCCGATGGTGATGATTGCCAATAGGGATTTCGCGCCGAACAACGCGAAAGAGCTGGTGCAGCTTTTGAAAGCTGCCCCGGACTCGGTGAGCTACGCCTCGCTTGGGCCGGGCAGCCAGATTCAGCTTGCCGGACGCATGCTGGAGAACAGCGCGGGCGTGCGGATGACGGCGGTACCCTACAAGGGAGGTGCTCCAGCGCTCAGCGACCTCATGGGCGGGCACATTCAGGTAATGTTCGCCTCGGCAACCTCGGCAGCCCCGATCATCGAGCAGCATCGCGCCAAGGCCCTGGGCGTCGCGTCGGCAAGGCGGCTGTCGATGCTGCCGGACGTGCCTACGTTTGCGGAACAGGGCTACCCCGGCGTCGAGATGGGTTTTTGGGTGGGGATGATGGCGCGCGCAGGAACACCACCAACTGTCATCGACAAGCTGAGAGCGGCGACGGTGCAGGCGGTGGCGCAGCCTGAAGTGGCCAAGCAATTGCGCAATCTCGGTTTGGTCGTGGATCTGAAAGGCCCTGCCGACTTCGACAAGTTTCTCCAGGCCGAGATTGTCCGTTGGGGCGACATGCTGCGCCGCGAGAACGTGAAACCGACAGACTGATCAGCGCCTTCTATTCCGTGGCACGTGGATTTACGCGACGGAATTTTTAGCGCCTACCACGCACAGAGCCGACGATTTGGCTATGCCGAGTCATCGTTGCTAAGAAGAGCCTCTCGCACCTCGAGAAGCGAACGCAGGATGCTCTTATGATTTTTCGCGATCCGCTCTGTGGGTCCTGCCAGGGTGATCGCCGCTGGCTGTCCGGCAATCCAGCCGGAGACCGCGAGCGCGGAGACATGCTCTGCTCCTTCGTCCACGGTCTCGTACCACCCTCGCTCGCGTGCTGCCTCGACATCCTTTTGGAACTTGCGCTTGCTCGTGATTGTGCGCGATGCCAGCGGCTCGAGGTCTATGCGCTGCATCCATTCTTCGAGTTGATCTTGAGGAAGTGCCCCAAGGAGAGCCTTGCCTAGGGCCGTGCCATGCAAGGACGCGCGTTCACCAATCTCCACAATCAACCGAAGTGGCAGACGCGTCGATTGAGTGGCGACGACTTTAGCCCCCGACTGGTCCAAAAGCCCGAAGAAGGACGTTTCGTTGGCCTTTTCGGCGAGTACATCTACCGCTTCCTGCGCCATGCGACGCATGGGATCATTCTCGTTGACCTGCCGCGCCATCTCATACCAGCGACCCGTTGGGTAGTAGCGAAGGCTCTTGGGAGTGCGCAGCAGGTAGCCGAGCGAATGGAGCGTGTGGAGCAGGTCCAGACAACTGCTGTCGGGCAGATCCAGCAGGCGTGCCATGTCCTTGTTGGACAGGTCGCGCTTTTCTCTTGCGAAGGCCTCGAAGGCGGCCATGGTACGACCAACGGCGGGAATTATCGAAGGCATGGGTCTTCAGAAACGGACTGGCGGCAATTCAGGAATTGGAGAAAGTATACGAGGCATCGAATGTCCGTGACAATCAATCACGCCGAAGAAGCCCTGCCAGCCCCGGCTCAATTTCACGTTCACCAAGAAGGCTGGGGAGCTGCTTTGGAGAATGTAAATACGAACTGGCAAACTGCCGAAGCGGCAGTACGCGGACGAAGGTCCAGGTGAACAGACTGGCGGAATCGGTTGGCAGCCACGAGGCACCAGGCCGACTCGGCGTGCCGATGGCAATGTTGGGTGACTGGAAGCGACGGCGAGCAGACGACTGGCATTGCAGCGCCCGAACTCTTTCGGGAGCGCGCCACAAGCCATCGCCGTGGGCGCTATTGATGTGCCACCAAGCGGCACGCACGTGAGAGCGTGCCACGGACGGACCCGCCCGGCATTGCAAAGCGTGTTCCGACAACCTCGGTGGCATCCGCATAGTGCGCCTCAAGCAGCAAATAGACAAGACTGCTGCAATGCGACTTAGGAGAGCGATAGTTCTGCTCTTCTTGTCGGCGAAATCCGCGATGATGGCGGCCACCCACCGCCTAGAGGGGCACAAACTGAATCCGCTCATCGCTTCGCTCGTCGTGTTTCTTTGCCTGGGGACGGCTGCGCTGGCCGGCATGTTTTTCTATGCCAGCTTTCGCTCCCAACACCGCGGTGACGAGACCACCAACGTGATCCGATTGGTGGCCGGCATCTTCGTTGTGATGACCTCGCTGGTCCTCGGCCTGATGCTCAACACGGCCAAGAACAGGTTCGACGGCGTCAACCGTGACGTCCACGCGTTTGCGACCGAACTCATTTTGCTTGAACGCAATCTTCGTCTTTATGGCCCAGAGGCCGATGCCAGCCGTGAGCGTCTGAAGGCGTATGCCGAGTTCGTGTCGAAATGGAAGGCCACGAGCTACGACCCGACGCTCATCTCAGATCCGCTGTCGGAGGACATGCTGAACCACGTTGGCAAAGCTCTCCGAGCCATCTCCCCACCCGACTCCGAACATCTCGCGCTCTGGAACAACGCCAGGCAGGACTACGAAAGAATCGTGTCCCTTCGCTGGGCGGTGCTGCAACAGTCCGAAGGATCGATTCCAGTGCACATGTTGGTGATGGTGACCTGCTGGCTGACGATGATCTTCGCGAGTTTCGGCTACGGGGCGCCACGCAACGCGGTGGTCGTGATCAGCCTGATACTTGCAGCCGCGCTGATCGCGGCGACGATCGACTTGATCTTGGAACTGGATTCTCCGTTTTACGGGTCGATCACCATGTCCCCCAGACCCATACAGCGCGTCCTGGACGAGATGCGTCGCTGACACTGGATCATGGCGGGAGCGCAAGGGCGCTGTCACGCAGGTTGAAATGTAGGGCTTACTCCCTTCTTCCGTCAATCGTTGTGTTGCCTGTGCCGCTCGAGCGCGTTCTTATCGAGGTGGTCCGTGGGTGGGGGGACGCACTCGCAGTCTTGAACATCGAATATGGCGTAGCGATCCCCTGACAAAGTCTTGCAAATAAATGAAGCCCATAGGGTATGGGGCGGTTCAGAATCGCGCGAATAGTCAGAGGGAACCGGGCCGAAAATTGGGCTGTGCGTTCGACGCGCTCAGCATGTCCGTGCATGAGGAGCACCAACTTGATCTACGGCATCGTCTGGAATGATCGTTCGCAGTCTTGGGTTGTCGCTTCCGAGCTTGCCAGGGGCAAACGCAAATCCAGCGCAATGAGTCAGGCTGCTTTTGCAGTTACTCTAGCGTGGTGCGGGGTCGCGCAGGCGCAAGTCGAGGCACTGCCGACTGGGGGGTGCGGGACCAACAGCGCGCTCCAGTACAACAACATCGCCTGCACGAGCGCTGGGACTGCCACGGTAACGGCGAAGTCACCGACTACCGTCACCATTGCCACGCCCAATACCACCAGCGCGATCGACTCCATTCTTGCGTCGACCACTGCGACCTCGAACGCCACCATCACGGTCAATGTGACTGACGCGATCATTACCAACAAAAACCAGCCCACCGGGGCTGGCAACGTCGGCCTCGGCATCAACGTCTTAGTGTCGACGGGCGGCGCAAATGTCAATGGCGTCCTGAACATCGACGGCACGACTTCCATCCAGACTGCCAAGGGCGGCGGTGCACTGGTGAACGTGTTCGGCAGCGGCAACGCGACAGCGACTATCAAAGGCAACTTCAGTGTCAATAACCTGACGACCAATGGCAATGGCGATGACGATGTGGAAGTGACAGTCCGCGGTGGAAAGGCCAGCCTTGACATGTCGCAGAGCACCGGCATCTTGTCTGTGATGGCGGGAAACGGAATCATCATCCGGTCGCTTACCGGAAGCGGCGTCGCCGTTGGCCAAATCGGCTCGGGCGTCGATGTGGAGGTCAACAACCTCGCGTCGGGCTCCAAGGGGTTTTCCAATGCGGGCATCCTCACCACGGTCATTCAAAACGGAACAATTGACCTCGGCACGGCAGCCAAGATCAACACGGTGGGCGACAACGCGGACGGCATCACGTCGACCAACCGGTTCGGGCAGGCGCAGATCACCAACAGCGGCGCCATCACCACGTCCGGCATCTTGAGCCGCGGCATCAACGCCTCCGGCTCCACGCAAGACAACCCAGGCGGCGCAGTCATCGTCAACAATTCGGGTTCCATCGCGACCGCAGGTGGTACAACAGCGGCCAATGCAAGCAATGGCATCTTGGCCGTATCGACCACGAACGGCGCTGGAGCCGCTGGCCCAGTCACCGTCAACAACTCAGGCTCGGTGAATGCGCAGGGGCTCTTCACCGATGCGATTAGGGCTGCCTCCGCCGTGATCGGAACGGGTGCTGGTGCGACCGGGCTCGTGACGGTGATCAATTCCGGCACGGCAAGTGCGACGGGCCGCAATGCGAACGGCATCTTTTCGCAATCGACGCGTGGCGCGGTGCAGGTCACCAATGCTGTCGGAGGCAATGTATCGGGTGCTTCCAATGGTGCTGGCGTCGCTATGGGAGGCACCAGCCAGAGCTTGGTCAACAGCGGTCAGATCGGTTCTCTCAGCGATCGTGCGGTGGCCACCGATGCAACAGGTGGGGTCAGCAATGTCTCGGTCAACAACGCCGTGGGCGGCGCGATCACCGGCAGCATTTCAGCGGCAACTTCACCAGTATCCATGTCGAACGCTGGCACCTGGAATTTGCGAAATTGGTCGGACACGGTCGGCAACGGCGTACGCGACACGCTGGCGGTGGCGAAGAGCGACTTCGGCACTGCGGCCGGCAACGTGATCAACAACAGCGGCACTGTGGCCTTGCTCACCCACGATGGCACAGCGACGACTCTGGACAACATCGGCCAGTACTTGCCGTTGGGCAATCCGAACAATGCCATGGCACTGCACAGTCCGACCCAAGGACAGATCTTGGGCGTTGCGACTTTTAATCACAACGGCCTCATCGACCTGACGACGAACCCAAGCGCTGGCGATGTGCTCGTTATCTCCAAAGGTCACACAGCTGGGGCGGATGGTGGCGGCGTTTTTGTGTCCAATGGCGGCACACTCAGGCTCAATTCAGTGCTGAATGCAGGGGGCGGCAACAACAGCATCTCGGACATGCTGGTGGTCGACGCAACGCGCCTGGGCACGGCCCCTACTGGAATCAGTGTGGTCAATGTCGGCGGACTGGGCGCGCCGGTCACGTCCGGGGACGGCATCGCGTTGGTCGAAGTCCTTAACAAGCCGGGCAGTGCGGCTGGGATGTTTACGCTGGCGACTGCGGCAGTAGCAGGGCCATATGAATATCTGCTGTATCAAGGTGGCAATGCCCGAAATGGGGGAGACCCTGCAAACGGCAACTGGTACTTGCGCTCCGAGGTCGTCGTGCCACCGCCACCGCCACCACCACCACCACCACCACCTGCACCTGCACCTGCACCTGCACCTGCACCTGCACCTGCACCTGCACCTGCACCTGCACCTGCACCTGCACCTGCACCTGCACCCGCACCCGCACCCGCTCCCGCTCCCGCTCCCGCTCCCGCTCCCGCTCCCGCTCCCGCTCCCGCACCCGCACCCGCTCCCGCACCCGCACCCGCACCCGCACCCGCACCCGCACCCGCACCCGCACCCGCTCCCGCACCCGCACCCGCACCCGCACCCGCTCCCGCACCCGCACCCGCACCCGCACCCGCACCCGCACCCGCACCCGCACCCGCACCCACTCCGCCCCCGCCTTTGCCTCCGGTCGTCAGGCCTCTATATAGGCCTGAGGTTCCGGCCTACCTGTCCAACCAGCGCCAAGCGGCCGCAATGTTCCTGCACAGCCTGCATGACAGGCTGGGCGAACCGCAATGGATCGAAGGGCAAACTTTCGACAACCAGGACGATAAACGCCGGTCGGCTTGGCTTCGCGTGGTAGAGAAGCGGACCGAGGCCACATCGAAGGACGATACCTTTGGTGTCAGGACGGACACGAGCCTCATTCAAGGGGGGGGCGATCTTGCACGCTGGCATTTGGGTGGAGATACGGGCCGCTTGCATCTTGGCGCGATGCTGGGCTACGGCTCCTCACGCAGTGATGCAACTGCCCAGGCCAATCCGCGCCAGGCCCGAGGCAAGGTGGAGGGCTGGAGCCTCGGCCTCTACGGAACCTGGTACCAGAATGATGCCAATAAATTGGGGGCGTACGTCGATGTCTGGGGTACTTACGGATGGTTCAACAATTCCGTCTCGGGCGACAGACTGCCTGAGGTCAAGTACAGCGCCAATGCGTTGACGCTGTCGGGCGAGACGGGTTATGCCATCAAAATTGGCAGCAGCGACTGGGTGGTTGAACCGCAGGCACAGCTCGTATATGTGAAGTACGACGAAGACGACATAACGGAGCCCAACGGCACGCGAATCAGCGGCAACAAAGGCAGCGGATGGACGTCCCGGCTGGGCGTGCGAACCTATCGAACATGGGTGCGTGATGATGGCCGCAAACTGGAGCCCTACCTGACCTTCAGCTGGTGGCATGACAAGGTCGACAACCAACTGCAGTTCAACACCGTGGTACTGGAGAACCTCTATCCTGGCAATCGTTATGAGATCAAGCTCGGCCTCAATGCCGATCTCGCGAAGGGATGGACGGCTTGGGGCATTGCTGGCTACCAGTGGGGTAACCAAAGCTATAAAAACACCAGCTTGCGCCTAGGCGCCAAATACACTTGGTAGCTGACGGGGCACGGCCACTCGCGACAACGGTTCTCGCACGACGCGTCGACGCGGCTTTACCTGCTGGCCACCGGCACTGACGGTGTGCCCCACGGCATCAACAGGTCCTGCAGAGCGAGCCGCGCGGCGAGTTGGATCATCTCGCAGCGGAAGAGAGTTCAAGAGTCCAGGAGCTTATCCATGAGCCCGTGTTTGCTTCAGCAGCAATCGTGCGGAAGGCGTCGATGGCAGCGACAAGGTATTGGAGGACGGTGAAGCTCTGCTCGAGCCTCTCGTGACGCACCAGCAGATTGCGAAAGTGCAGTTGGACCTGCCATAGCAGAGCCCGACGATCCAGCCTCGGTCATCTCGGCGGATTGCCCTGCTTCATGTCCCATTGAATCCGTCGGCCAACAAACTATGGGGACGCAGCCGAAGTGCGCGGAGCCCCACGGTAGACCCCCGCCGACTCACAGATAAATGTGCCGCCGAACCGGTGGCTCCTTCCGCTTGTTCGCTCGCGTCGGGCCCCGGCGCACTACAAGTGACGATGGAAGCGAAGGCCGTCGAGCAACAGATAACGTTTGTTGTTGATGTTCCCATATTCGACTGGTTAAGCCGACGCCTTGCTGGGCCAGGGCGGGTTTGCCCTTGGGCGGGCTCGGCCGTCAGGCCGGGCCCTGCTTCGCTATCGGATATGAAGGCCTTCGCGGACAGCGCGAACAGGCCCTACCTTCACGCTGTCAATGGGGCTTCGCTGACAAGCTCGGCTTGCGCGGGGTGATCGAGGCGCCCGAAGAAATCGAGGCAAGTCGGGCTCAGAAGGAGATCGATTTCAAGACCATCCGGCACATCGTCGTGGTGGTCGGCAATTCATGATCGGCGCCGCCTTGAGCATTGAACTGGCCGCGCGACTTCGTGTCTTCGGTAACTGGGCGCCCGGGCCCCAGCCAAGCACGCGAGGCCGGTCGCGGCAACGATTCCGCTTGGACGGCTGCATCAGCATCAGACAGCAGGTGCACGGCGTGCTACCCGCGCGAGGTGCCCCGACACCCGCTTCCCGCAAGCGGCGGTGACTGCTAAAGTTCCGCGGCTTGCCGGCAATCCGGCAACTCACGTGAGGTGCCATGTCAAATCGTTCACCGCGTGCTGCATCGGGCGGTCGGCCCAAGGCTTATCCGGGCGGATGCCGCGCCTCGTCCACGACGTGGGCCGCGTCGCTGTTCTGCCTGCTTCCCGTAGCTGCGGGCGCACAGCAGATCATCGCGAACGGCACCATGCGAACCGCAAGTGGAACGATCAACACGGGCACGGTCGCGCCGACCGCAGGCTATGCGCTTTACGCGCTCAACGGCGGCATCATCGAGGGCTCAGCCCTGACCCTGGCCACGGGCGGAGCCGCCTCGCATGCAGTAGCGGCGCTGAGCCGGGGCACCATCACTCTCAGCGGCAGCCTCGCGGCGAGCACGTCCGGGGCTGGTGCCCACGCCCTTGACGCCGAGGGCATCGGGTCGAGTATCTCAGCCACGAACGTCAACCTCAACACGACGGGCCTCAACGCATTTGGTGGACGGGCGGCCGCGGGTTCGACGATCACGATCACAAGCGGCACGATCACCAGCGCGTCGAGTCCTTTGCGTACGGACACTGGCGGCACGATCATCGCGAACAATGTCACCTTGAGGGCGACGGGCGGCAACGCGGTCGCCGCCAACGCCGATCAGGGCACGATTCGCATGACCGGGGGCACGATCACCACTGTGGCCGGCATCTTCAACTACGGCCTGCGCGGCGGTCAAGGCACCAGTGTCGTCAGCGGCGATGGCGTGACGGTCAACGTCACCGGCGATGGTGTGAACGTGGAAAACGGTGGGCAGGCCAGCTTCATCAACGGCACGATCACCAGCGTCGGTAACGGCGTATCCGCCTCCTCAGGGTCCCCGGCCGACGTCCAGAACAGCAGCATCACCGTCACCGGCGCGAATGCGGGACTGCTTGCCAGAGGTCAGAGCACTCGCTTGACGGCGACGACGGTATCCATCATCACCTCGCAAATCCTTGCCCACGGCGTGCTGGCGGATGCCGGCGGAACGGTGCAATACCAAGGTGGCCGCATCACAACAGGTGGCGCGAACGCGCTCGGTGCGCTGGCCCGGTCCGGGGCTCCGGCGACTCCTGGAACCTCGAACGTGACGCTGACAGGTGTCGGCATTGCCACGTCCGGGGAAGGTGCGCATGGCGCCATGGCCTGCTCGCTGACTTCGATCGCCGCGCTATGCACCACGGCGCCCGGGAGCGATGTCGCTGGGGCTGGCGGCCCGGCACAGCTTCACTTCAACAACGCCACAATCGAGACCCGGGGGACGAGCGCCTTCGGCTTACAGGCCATGGGCAGCGCGGCGCGGCTCGACGCCAGCGGCGGCACGGTGAGCACTACGGGTCCGGACGCCCATGCCGCCGTCGTGCGCAACGGCGGCACGCTCAGCGCATCGAACTCGACTCTCTCAGCCATCGGGTCCGGCGCCAGCGCTCTGTTCCTGACCAGCCCTGTTGGCGCATCGTCCTCGGCAAGCCTCACCAACGTCACACTGAACAGTACAACCGCGTCCGCTATCCGCGTGGAGGGTGGCGCCGCGCAGATCGAATTCAACAACTCGCGCGCGCTCACCAATAACGGCGTCTGGCTTCAAGTGGGGAGCGCCGATGCGGCGAACCCCGCGATCGCCGAAATCACCATCGACCCATCCCAACTCCAGGGCGCGGCAGTGACGCAGGCGGGAAGCACCTCCCACCTCACGCTGACCGGCGGTTCGACCTGGACGATGACGGGCGACTCGAACCTGAGCAGCCTGACGAATCAGGCCAGCTCGATTCTCTTCTCGGCGCCTTCCAGCGGGGCATACAAGAACCTAAAGGTCTCAACGTATACCGGCACTGGGGGCGTGATCGGGCTCAACAGCTTCCTGGGCGGCGATGGCTCGCCCTCCGACAAGCTTGTGATCGACGGCGGCGCGGCAAGTGGCCAGAGTTACCTGCGCATCACGAACAACGGCGGGCCGGGCATCGTATCTTCAGGCAATGGCATCCAGGTCGTCGACGCGGTCAGCGGCGGAACGACCTCAGCGAACGCCTTTGCATTGCAATACGCGGTTGTCGCCGGGCCGTACGAGTATTTGCTCTATCGCGGCAGCAAGGACGGCACTGCGCCTCAGGCCTGGTATTTGCGCAGCGAGGCGCCCATCCCGCCGCCGCCGCCGCCGCCGCCGCCACCGCCACCGCCACCGCCACCGCCACCGCCACCGCCACCGCCACCGCCACCGCCACCTGCACCTGCACCTGCACCCGCTCCCGCTCCTGCACCTGCACCTGCACCTGCACCTGCACCCGCACCTGCACCTGCACCTGCGCCCGTGCCCGCGCCGCGCCCGCTGCACCGCCCCGAGGTCGGCGCCTACTTGTCCAACCATCGGGCTGCCAGCGGCATGTTCGTGCACAGCCTGCACGACCGCGTAGGCGAGCCCCAATACATCGAAGGACAGGCCTTCAGCACTCAGGACAGCTCGCCGCGCTCGGGGTGGCTGCGCATTGCCAACAAGCAGACCAAGGCCACCTCAGCCGACGGCATCTTTTCGGCCGATACCGACGAGACGCTGATCCAGGGTGGGGGCGACATCGCACGCTGGAAGGTCGGCGGCGACGCGGGCCGCCTGCACCTGGGCGCCATGCTCGGTTACGGCTCCTCGAGGAGCGACGCCAATGCGCAATACAACCCGCGCCAAGCCCATGGCAAGGTCGATGGCTGGAGCATCGGGGCCTACGGCACCTGGTACCAGAACGATTCAAACAAGCTGGGCGCCTACGTCGATGTCTGGGGCACCTATGGCTGGTTCAGGAACAAGGTGCAGGGCGATCTGCTGCCCGAGGTGAAGTACGACGCCAAGGCGCTCACGCTGTCGGGCGAGGCGGGCTACGCGATGAAGATCGCCAGCACCGACTGGGTGGTGGAGCCGCAGGCGCAGCTCATCTACGTGAGGTACGACGAAGACAGCATCACCGAGCCCAACGGCACGCAGATCAGCGGACGCGACGGCAGTGGCTGGATCTCGCGACTGGGCGTGCGAACTCATCGAACGTGGGTGAGGGAGGATGGCCGCAAGCTGCAGCCGTACCTCACGCTCAACTGGTGGCACGACAGCGCGAACGCGACGCAGGTGTTCAACCAGATCGCGATCAATGCCATGTACCCGAGCGACCGCTACGAGCTGAAGCTGGGGCTCAATGCCGATCTGGCCAAAGGCTGGACGGCCTGGGGCAACGCGGGCTACCAGTGGGGCGCGCAGAGCTACAAGGCCACAACCATACGACTGGGGGCCAAATACACTTGGTGAAGCTTGCGCTCTGCATAGCGCGCAGCTTCGAGCAAATAGCCAAGAGCGCTTCATCGAGCCCGACTCGTTAGTCAATTCGGTTGCCCTGAGGGAGATCCAGCGCTCTTTCCAAAAAAGATGTCCGCGGGCCAATACGCGCGGATGTAAGGGAGAGATCGATGTGGAACCTGGCAGGCTGCCGAAATGCTTTTGAGCGTCCTGCTGTCCCCCATGACTTGACGGCGTCAAGATGACGTCAGTCTTCAGCATCAGTGATTAGGCGGGGAGAGATGGCCTCGGAAATTCGAACACGGCGATAAGTGGTCAAAGTGCATATCACCCCGGGCTGAGGGCTCGAGAACGCAGGAAGATCATGAGCAAGAGACCGCGCCGTAATCACTCACCGCTGTTCAAGGCCAAGGTGGCGCTGGGCCATCAAGGGCGAGAAGACGCTGGCGGAGCTGGCCAAGCTGCACGATGTGCACCCTAACCAGATCGTCGATTGGAAGAACCAGTTGCTCGAACGCGCCGCCAGTGTGTTCGGTGCGGAGTCGACACCGCAGCCGGCGATCGATCTGAAGGAGCTGCACGCCAAGATCGGGCAGCTAGCCTTGGAGAACGATTTTTTATCCGGCGCGCTCATCAAGGCCGGCATGCTGAGCGCAAAGCGATGATCGACCGCAATCACACCCTGCCGCTCAAGAGGCAAGCCGAGTTGGTGGGCATCAGCCGAGGGAACGTGTACTACCTGCCGCGCGGCGTCTCACAGGCCGATCAGAGCCTGATGAAGCGCATCGACATGATCCATCTGGCGCATCCCTTTGCGGGCAGCCGGATGCTGCGCGACATGCATAACCGCGAGGGCTTTGAGGTCGGGCGCCGGCACGTGGCCACGCTGATGCAGCGCATGGGCATCGAGGCGCTGTACCGCAAGCCCAACACGAGCAAACGGCACCCGACCCACAAGGTCTATCCGTACCTACTGCGCGGGCTGAAGACCGACTGCGCCAACCAGGTGTGGGCGACTGAACCGCCCCGGATTTTGAGGAGGCTCCTTCGATTGAGAATGGAGCCAAGATGAGGAAGTCACCGAAGTTTTCCCCCGAGGTCATGGATCGCGCGGTGCGCATGGTCTTTGACGCCAAGGACCAGTACCCGTCGCAGTGGGCGGCGATCGAATCGATTGCCGGCAAGATCGGCTGCACGGGCGAGACGCTGCGCAAGTGGGTGCGCCAGGGCGAGCGCGACAGCGGCGTACGGCCGGGCGCGACCAGCGTCGAACAGCAGCGCATCAAGGAGCTCGAGCGCGAGGTTCGCGAACTGCGTAAGACCAATGAGATCCTGAAGTTGGCCAGCGCGTATTTCGCCCAGGCGGAGTTCGACCGCCAACTCAAGAAATGAACGCCTTCATTGACGAGTATCGCGCTCGTTGCGGGGTCGAGCCGATCTGCCGCGCGCTGCAGATCGTCCCGTCGGCATACCGGCGCCACGCGGCGCGCCAGCGCAACCCGGCGCTGCTGTCCGCGCGAGCCCAGCGTGATGCGAGCTGCTGGTGCAGGTGCAACGCGTCTACGACCAGAACCTGCGGGTCTATGGTGCCGACAAGGTCTGGCGGCAACTGCGCCGCGTAGGCACGGCCGTGGCGCGATGCGTGAGGGGCGCATCATCGAGATGCGCGATGCGCAGGTGACGTTGCATGGTTGCATGACACGCAGCAGCGAGTGAAGTGGAAGTTGCCCTACGCAGCGATCGAGCCGCCCCAGTCCGCAGCGCAGCAAAGCCCGGCAACACCGCCGACACCACCCACGCCTCCAGCAACCCCGAAACCCACACGCTGACTTCGAGCGCGGCGACAAGGTCTCCTTCACCGATCGCCATTTGCAGACGCACGGACGCACGTGGGCGTCATCACCCGCAGCAACCCCAAGACCGCCACCATCGGTACCGGCGAGGCGTCCTGGAGCGTGTCCTACGGACACTTGCGACGGGTCATCGACATCTGACCGGTCCGTAACTGTTCGCCGTCAAGGGACGAGGGAGACCGCGATCTGCTGGGGAGACCAGCGCCAGTCCAGCAGGGTCAACACAGCTTGCCGCGTGCGCCTTGCATGTCGAGCTTGCGTGGCGCACGCGCGGCCTGGTGTCGCCCCTGGCTACAGGCTTGAGTCGAGTGCGAGGCGTAGGGCAAGTCGCCAAGCGTGTTGCGCTCCAGTTCCCTGCTGATCGTGGACGCGGAGCGCCCGAACATGCGGCCATCGCCCGCATGCCTAATTTGGGATGACAGCGTTCGATGGGGCGCGATCGTCCAGGAGTCGGGCGCCAAGGACATACTTGGGTGCCCTTGACCGTCATGTTGCATGCAGCATCAATTGTCACGGGATGGGCCGGCCTTCAAGGAGGGCCAGCAGCGCATGCGGTTGCAGCGGCTTACCCAAGTGCGCATCGAATCCTGCTTCGGTCGCCCTGGCGTGGTCTTGGGGCCGGGTAAAGGCGGTGTGCGCCACGCAGAAAAGCCGCGGCCTGCCCAGCGCATGCTCGCGTTGGCGCACTTCCCGTATCAGGTCGTAGCCGTCACGTCCCGGCAGGCCGATGTCGCTGACCAGCACATCGGGCCATTTCTGGTCGAACAGATGTAACGCGCTTTCAAAGTCGCTGCCCGGGCGCACGATGGCGCCTGCATCAGACAGCACCACCGTCATGATCTCGATGGCGTCAATGTTGTCCTCGACCACTATCACGTCGAGACCGGCAAGCATGCGTTCGACCGGCATGGGGAGCTGCGCATCGCGGGCAAGAACCGTGTCCAGCAGCGCTGCCGGCGCCTCGCCAGATGGCACCACGCACAGCACCACACGCAACCTGGCGCCCTGGCCTTCGCCCTCGCTATGCGCCGACACGCTTCCCCCGTGCAGTTCGGCCAGGTTCTTCACGATCGACAGGCCGAGGCCCAGGCCGCCATGGTGGCGGTTGTCAGGCGAATCGCTTTGCGAAAAGCGATCGAACAGTTGCAGCAGAAAATCTTGGCTGATACCGCGGCCGAAGTCCTGCACGGACAGGACGAGCTGATCGCCGCGGCGATGCAACTCGACGACGATGCGCCCCCCTTCAACGGAAAACTTGATGGCATTCGACAGCAGGTTCCAGACGATCTGCTGAAAGCGCGTGGCGTCGAGCCATGCGGGCGGGTCCGCCTGGTCCGGGTCGAACTCGATGCTCAGCCGCTTGGCTGCGGCGGGGGCGGCCAGCGCCTCGATGGCCGCCGTCACCAGTGAACGCGCATCCGCCCACTCCCGATGCAGGCGCAACTTGCCCGAACTGATGCGCGACACGTCAAGAATGTCGGCGATCAGCCGCGTCTGTGCCTTCACGCTGCGGTCGATGGCGTTCAGACCCTTTTCCATCTGTTCCGCCGTGCGGTTGCCTGCCTTGAGCGCGTGTATCCAACCGCCGATCACGTTGAGCGGGTTGCGCAGTTCGTGCGACAGCACGGCGACGAAGTCGTCCTTGGTTCGGCTCAGGCGCTCAGCGGCGGCGCGCGCGGCCTGCTCCCGCTCCAGCACCTCGCGCCGGCGCGCCTCGAGCTCGAAGCGCTCGGACACATCCAGCGCGATGCCTACGCGCAAGCCCGGTTCAATCTCCGCCGAAGTGGTCCAGTCCAGCCGGATCCACGAACCGTCTTGGCGCAGCAGCGGGAACTCGCCCTTCCAAGATGTCACCAGCGGCTGCGCTTCTGCGGTGTGTTCCTTGACGAAGCCCGTCCACTCCTCCGGCGCGAAGTCGCTCACCAAGCGGCCAATCAGCGCATCGCGCGATTTGCCGAGCATGGCGACCATTGCCGGATTCACATCGGCGAACCGGCCGACGGCATCGATCAGCGCCATGCCAGTGGGCGCATGGGCGTATATGGCGCGAAACCGCGCTTCGCTGCTGCGCTGATTTTCTTCCGCCATGCGGGCGCGGATGAGCGCCTGCAGTGTGGCAATCAGCACCGGCGGTTCGACCGGGTGCACCAGGTAGGCATCCGCGCCGGCATTGAGTCCGGCCACCTTGTCCGCGTTTTGCACAAAGGTAGCTGATAAGTGCACCACCGGCAACGTGGCGGTCGCGGGCCTGATGCGCAGTTCGCGGCACACCTCGAAGCCGCTGAGGTCAGGCAGGTGGACGTCGAGTACGACGGCCGAAATCTGTTGGGTGGCCAGCTGCAAAGCCTCGCTGCCGGTGCTCGCCTCCCGGGTCTCGAAACCCGCAGCGCGGATCACGCGCGCGGTCGCATAGCGAGTGGTGGGGTTGTCGTCCACCACCAGCACGACATGGCGCGATCGGTCGATGGTCGTGTTGATGAGCGGTTCGGCTGGCATACTTACTCCGAACGCGCAGCATCCTGGCGCCGCAGTTGCACGGGCAGCGTGACGGAAAACACGGAGCCCTTGCCCAATTCGCTTGCGACCTCGACATGACCGCCCAGCAGCAGGGCCAGCTGACGACTCAGCGACAGGCCCAGCCCTGTGCCGCGCAGCCGCTTCTGCACAGGCGAGTCGACCTGCGAGAAATCGTCGAACACCGCCGCATGGTGCTCGGGCGCGATGCCAATACCCGTGTCCGATACGGAGAACTTCACCGCGTCGTCGCCCGCGCGCATCGCGCTCACCCGGACCTCACCGCGTGGGGTGAACTTGAGCGCGTTGGAGATGAAGTTGCGCAGAATCTGCGAGAGCTTGCGGTCGTCGGTGTACAGCTTGGGCAGGCCCTCGGGCTCTTCGAAGATCAGCGTGGTGGCCGGGTTGTGCAGGACCGGACGGAACATGCCGCGCAGCGCGGAGAACAGGTCGACCATTTCGAACCAGGCGGGCGAAATATCGATCCGGCCCGCCTCGATCTTCGCCAGGTCGAGCAGGTCATCAACCATTTCGGCGAGTTCGGATGCAGTGGTGTCGATGAAGCCGACCTGCTTCTCCTGCTCGGGCGCGAGGGGCCCGTCGACGCGGTCGCTGAGCAGCCGCGCGATGCTGCGGATCGCGCTGATCGGCGTGCGGAACTCGTGACTCATGTAGGCCAGGAAGCGGCTCTTGAGTTCGGTGGCTTTCCTGAGTTCCTCGGCCTGCGTGTCGAGTTCGGCGTAAAGCGCCACCACCCCGCGGTTGGTCTCCTCGAGCTCCGCGCGGAGTTCGTCGACTTCGCGCCGGCACGCGGCCAGCGCTTCTTCTCCATCGGCAACGCCGGTGCTGTTCATCGCTTATTCCCTTGGGCGGATCACCACGACGGTGGCATCGTCGCGGTGACGTGTGTGGTCGCGCAAAAGAACCGCCGCTAACAGCGTTGGGTCCTTTTGAAGCAGAGGGCGAACGTGTTCGACCGTCCAGCGTGTCGCGATGCCGTCGCTGTGCAAGATCACCAGGGCATGCGCCGGAAGCTCGAGCGAGGTGGCCTGCGGCTTTCGGATCTGCACGCCGGCGGTGCCGTGTTGGGTGATGAGCGATTTGTCGAACACACCCGACAGCACGCGGCCTGCGATGTTGCCCGCACCGCTGTAAGTGACGGTGTTGTTGTCCATGGCGACGCGCAGCGCAAGCACGGCCGCCCCACGGGTTGTCCGCAGCTCGCGATGCACACGCTGCACGGTGTCGCACACGTCGGCCTCCGGCGCTGATGCAAAGGCGCCGAGCGCGGCTTGCGACGCCTTGGCCGCATCGGGGCCGTGCCCCAACCCATCGGCCACCAGCACGGAGGTCTGCCCACCGTGAATCGCAACTGCCCAGGCATCGCCGCACACCGTTTCGTACGGCGCGGGTAGGCAGATCGCGCCGATCTGCAACGCCATGGCGGACCCGTGGGCAAATCCCGCTGCAGAGGGACGCACCCGCGCCACGCTCACGGTGCCGTCCGGCACCGCGGAATGCATGTCGAACTCGCTCGCCAGGCGGCGCACCGCGCCAAGCCCCGTGCCGGGCGTGCTTCCCGAGGAATGGCCGTCCTGCAGCGCGAGCGCGATGTCCGGAATGCCGGGGCCTTCATCGATTGAGATCACCTCCACCGCACAGGCTTGCGCACGGACCGCGATCAACAGCCTTCCGTGCTTCGCATGGCGCTGCAGGTTGGTACCCAGTTCGGTGACGACCAACGCAAGGCGCCCGGCATCAACTTCCCCCCAGCCCATGTCGGCAGCGGCGTTTGCCGCGTGCCGACGCGCCTCGCCCACGCAGCTGGCGTCGTCCATCGGAAAGGCCTTGTGCGTCCAGCCCGTGATGACGGCTACTTCCACTTGGTAATGCTTACCCGGGTGCCCTGCCCCGGCGTTGATGAAAGCTCGAATTCGTTCACAAGTCGCTTGCTGCCCGGTAGGCCGAGGCCCATCCCTTTGCCGCTGGTCCAGCCGTCGCTCATCGCCAGCGCGATGTCCGCAATGCCGGGGCCCTCGTCCTCGAAATGCAGCACCAGCCCGCGCCGCCCGTTCCGCTCGGCCAACTCCCAGCGCATGCGCCCGCCGCCGCCGTGGATCAACGTGTTGCGCGACAACTCACTGGCGGCCGTGATCATCTTGGTCTGGTCGACGAGCGAGAGCTTCAGCTCCTGGCACAGCGCGCGCGTCACCTGTCGGCATGCAACGATGTTCTGCTCATCGAGCAGCGGCAGCGTGCCTCTGGGTTCAGCGGCCAAGGACGTTCTCCAGCCGGGTACGGCAAAGAAGTTCCATGCCACGCTCGACATTGAGCGCTGTTTTGACGCCCTCCAGTGACAGCCCCAACTCGACCAGCGTGATCGCCACCGCCGGCTGCATGCCGACGACCACCGTGGTCGCCGACAGGATGTGGGCAATGCCCGAGATGCTGGTGAGCATCCTGCCGACGAAGGAGTCGACGATCTCCAGCGCTGAGATGTCGATCATCACGCCCGAGGCGCCAGTCTTCGCGATCTGGTCGGCAAGCTCGTCCTGCAGCGTAAGAGCGGTCTGGTCCTGCATGTCGACCTGAATCGTCACCAGCAAGGTGTCGCCCATGCGAAGAATGGGAATTCGGTCCATTACGTGCCGCCCGTTCAATTGTCGCGCGACACGCGCCAGCCGGTCTGCTTCAGAGCGAGCGCCAGCGCATCTGCCAGCGTGGCCTTGGTGCGCACGCCTTGCAGGTCGATGCCCAGGTGCACGATGGTCTGCGCGATCTGCGGGCGGATGCCGCTGATGATGCAGTCGGCGCCCATGAGCCGGATGGCCGTCACCGTCTTCAGCAGGTGCTGCGCCACCAGCGTGTCGACCGTCGGTACGCCCGTGATGTCGATGATGGCGAGTTCGCAGCCGGTCTCCACAATTTTCTGCAAGAGCGCTTCCATCACCAATTGCGTGCGGCTGCTGTCCAGCGTGCCGATCATCGGCACGGCGAGCACGCCGTCCCACAGCTTGACGACCGGGGTGGAGAGTTCGAGCAGTTCTTCCTGCTGGCGCCGAATGATCTCCTCGCGCGCTTGCTGGAACGCGCCGACCGTGTGCTGCGCGAGCGCGTCGACAACGGTCGACACCGTCCACAGCGCATTGGACATGGCAGCGGCGTCGGCACCCAGACGGCGCTGGATGGCCGCAAACAAAGGCTTCTTGAACGCGAGCACGAACAGGCTGGTATCGGCTGCAGTTTGGCCCTTGGCCGCACGCGACTTCGAGAGACCCGTCAGTGTCTCGCGCAAACCAGCCCACCCGCTGCTATCCAAGCGCGCCGGATCGACGCCGGTTTGCAAGCCTTCGCGCAAATGCCTCACGATATCGGCGGCCTCGGCTTGCGCAGCCCGACGCGCACCGGGTTCGTCGACTTGCGCTTCATTGAGCCAGGCCGCGACGACACTGTTCTCTTCTTCGCGCACAGTGTTCAGCAACGCCGCGTAGTCGTTATTCATTGGGGTCCTTGGTATTTGAAGTCGCCCGTGAAAGGGCCGGACCTCGTGAAGAAATGGCGGACCTTGCGGATGCGCTTTCAATTGACTGATCGTACCCGCGGCATTCGTGCGTACCGCTTTCAATGGTAGCAAGGGAAGCGCGTCTTCACGTAGGCCCATTCCCACGGACAGCCTGCGCGTTCGCAACTTTATGCAAGCATTCGACCCTGCGTGAGGAGCCACATAGTTCTAGTCGTTGGGATGACGAAGTTTCGCCCTTGGTCGGGCTTGCAGTGCTCTCCTCGGCGTGGACTCCCGCGGAACGCCTCAAGCGAAAACAAAGAAAGCAGAGCTTCAGCTGGGCGAGGTTCGTCGGCCCGATCCGGCATGTTGTTGTGCGATATCGGGATCGAATCGGCGGCCTTGACCCGGTAGGGCCCGACGCGAGCGCCGCGTCTTTAAACAGCATCTCTCACCCACTGATCGCGCTGAAAGCCCAGTTCCCTCAAACGACGCTCGACCAGATTCCATTCGCTCTCTGCGATAGAGCTGGTCCGCGACAACACCCACATGTAGCTGCGCGAAGGCTCCGTGACAGTTGCCAGATGCTGATCCGGCGACAGATAAACGATGTCGTAGTTGGCCCAAAACAGCGGTGCCCACCGAAGCCAACTAGGTACAAAGGCGACCTCCAGCAATGTAGGCCGCAACTGCCCCGAATCGACTACTACACCCGACCGAGGCCGCGCAACGCCTGCAACGGATTCCAAGCCAGACTTCGTACGGCACTCATTGCGGACCGCAACCTGCCCCGATGCAAGCCGACGGTAGGAAGCTTTTGCACCCGACACACACTTGCGTTGGAACCAATTTGGAATGTGCGCCACCTGATGCCACTCGCCCATGTAGCTGATCAGGTCTACCGCGGGAGGCGCAGCCTGATCACGGTCTTCCTAGCTGGCATCATTTGACCTTCAGGGTACCAACCTGGCCCTACTGCGACAGAACCAAATACTGCGTCTGAGAGTCCGAGCCCTTCATGGACCCGCCTGTTCAGCAGCTTCGCGCAGAGTCTTCTGATGAGTCGGAGCGCGGCGACTGTACGGAAGATGTCGCAGTGCGCCTTGGTCGCGACGCCGTCGCTGCGACACCATTTCTCCCCGGCGGCGCAGGACGTTCCCCGCGCACGGCTAGCGCATATTTGGCCAGCACTCCCGTCAGTCCCTCGTGAGTCTCGGGCGTATCGGCAGGCGTCAATGCCTGGCGCGCGATTTCCGCGATATGCGTATCCATCGCAGCCATCACCTCCTCGACCTTGCCCGAACCGAAGCGGCGGATGATGTCTTCATGCTCCCGGATGGAGCATTCGTTCGAATGCGGCCCGGCGTGCACCGCGAGGATCAGCGAGCAGCGCGACACGGCCTCGGACATGAAACGCATCAGCAGGAAGTTGTCGGCCATTTCCGCCAGCGCGGTGTGGAAGT
Organism: Variovorax robiniae; assembly: GCF_037889955.1. Lineage (NCBI taxonomy): Bacteria > Pseudomonadati > Pseudomonadota > Betaproteobacteria > Burkholderiales > Comamonadaceae > Variovorax > Variovorax robiniae. The sequence goes on along the minus strand of NZ_JBBKZS010000020.1, from coordinate 248 downwards.
CGCCGGCCAGCCGGCTGGAGGCGCGCAGGTCACCGGCGTCGTGTGCGTCCTGTTCGGCCTGCACGATCTTCTGCAGGCGCTTCGCGAAGGCCGGCGTCCAGCGCTGCGCCACCAGGCGGACCACCTCACGCTCCAATGCGCGGCGCACTTCGAAGACCTGGCGCGCCTCGCCCAATCCGGGCTCGGCGACCGCCGCCGTGCGCCGGCCACCCCCGGCCACCAAGCCTTCGGCCTGCAGCCTGGCGAGC
>NZ_JBBKZS010000019.1:0-110816 GCF_037889955.1 Variovorax robiniae | reverse complement strand
CTCGTGCGCTACGAGAAACTCGAGCGCAGCTTTGTCGCCCTCAACCACCTTGCCGCTGCCATCATTGCCTTCCGCAAGGTACCTGCCGACGTCAACATAATTTACGGATAAGTTCTAAGCCGGCTGCGGCGCCCCTCGCAACAGGCGCCGGATCACGGGCGCAGTCCACACCAGCACCGACACCACCGCCAGCGTCGCCGCGATCGGCCGCGAGACAAAGCCCATCAGGTTGCCGTCGGACTTGATCATCGAGGTGATGAAGTTCTCCTCCAGCATGCCGCCCAGCACCACGCCGAGGATGGCCGGCGCGATCGGGAACTTGTTCTCTTCCAGCACATAGGCGATCACGCCCGCGACCAGCATCACGCCGATGTCAAACAGCGAGTTGTTGATGGCAAAGGCGCCGACAATGCAGAACATCAGGATCAGCGGCATCAGCACATTGCGCGGCACCAGCAGGATGCGCTTGGACGCCTTGATGCACAGGATGCCCAGCGGGATCATGATGATGTTGGCGATGATGAACAGCATGAACACTGCGTAGATGTTCTGCGGGTCGGTGGTGAACAGCGTCGGCCCGGGGTTCAGGTTCTTCATGTAGAGCACGCCGATCACGATGGCCGTGATGGAGTCGCCCGGAATGCCGAACACCAGCGCCGGAATCCACGCACCCGCCAGCGCGCTGTTGTTGGCCGAGCCCGATTCGACAATGCCTTCCACATGGCCGGTGCCGAACTTCTCCGGTTCCTTCGAGAACTTCTTGCTCATCGCGTACGACATCCATGCCGCGATGTCGGCGCCCGCGCCCGGCAGCGCACCAACCGCCGTGCCGAGCACGCTGCCGCGCAATATTTGCACCGGATACTTCTTCGCCAGGGCCCACTGCCCTTTGAGTACGCTGCCCACTTTCGACACGACGAGTTCCGCAGGCGGCAGCGTATCGACCGCATAACGGATCACCTCCGAGATCGCGAACATGCCGATCATCATCGGGATCATGCCGATGCCACCCGTCATGTCCGCATTGCCGAAGGTGAAGCGCGGGAAGCCTGCCGGATTGCCCAGCCCCACGCAGGCCACGAGCAGCCCCAGCAGCAGCGTCACGAGCCCCTTGAGCGGACGATCAGACGTGATGAACACCGCGCAGGTCAGGCCCAGCAGCACCAGCCAGAAGTACTCGAAGGAACTGAAGTTCAGCGCAAAGTCCGCCAGCGCCGGCGCCGCCACGATCAGCACCACCGTGCCGAACAAGCCGCCGATGGCCGAGAACACCAGCCCCGCGCCCAGCGCCTGCTCCGCCATGCCCTTGCGCGTCATCGCAAAGGCCTCGTCCGTGTACGCGGCCGAGGCCGGCGTGCCCGGTATGCGCAGCAGGCAACCCGGAATGTCGCCCGAGAAGATCGCCATCGCGGTCGACGTGACCATCGCCGCGATCGCCGGGATCGGCGGCATGAAGAAGGTGATGGGCACCAGCAGCGCCACCGCCATCGTGGCCGACAGCCCCGGCACCGCGCCCACGAACAAGCCATAGAGCGAAGCCGCCACCATCACCGCGATGGTGTACGGGTCGAGCACCATCGAGAAGGCTTGCGCCAATGCAGTGGACATGGCGCTACCAGGCGTAGGGAGTGAACACGCCCCACGGCAGCGGCACGCGCAGCAGCTTGTAGAACGCGAAGTGGATGACGAAGGTCGCGATCACCGCGATGAGCAGCGAGCGCAACGGCGGCACCGCCAGCGACCACATCGATGCGGCCAGTACCAGCGTCGACGTGATGAAGAAGCCCAACTTCTCGGCGGCAAGGATATAGAACGCGATGCCCGCGATCACCAGCACCACGGCAGCGACGTGCCGTGGCGAGCGCACCCACTCATCGAAATGCAACCACGGCATGGCCGCGCGATCGCGCCAGCCACGCACCATCAACAACAGCCCGCACACGCAAAGGCCGACAGCGATCAACCCCGGAAAGATCGCCGGCCCCACCTGCTGCCCCGGAATCTTCGGATAGCCCTGCACCACCCACAGCACAGCGCAGCCGAGCAGCAGCAACAGCAGCCCGAAGACTGCGTCGTTGATCTTCATCGCCCGCCTACTTGGCGATGCCGACGGCCTTCATCGTGGCGCCGAGCTCGGCGTCCGACTTGGCCATGAACTTGCCGAAGTCCTCCGGTCCCGCATAGACCACGCCGAAGCCGCGCGAGGCCATGAAGTCGGTGTATTCCTTGCTGCCCGCGACCTTCTGGATGGTCGCGCTCAGCTTGTCGCGCACGTCGTTGGGAATGCCCTTGGGCGCCACGATGCCGCGCCAGGCGGCCATGGTCCAGTCGCTGCCGATGGCTGCCTTGAGGGTCGGCACGTTCGGATACAGCGCAGCCGGCTTGTCGTTCATGACCGCGAGGCTCTTCACCTTGCCGGCGTCGATGAGTGAACGCGCCTCGGGCAGCGACACCGGTGCGATCTCGATGCCGCCGGCCACCATGTCCTGCAGGCCCGGCGCCGCCCCGTTGCTGGGCACCCATGGCACCGAGGCCGGATCGATCTTCTGGTCGCGCAGCAGGCCGGCGATGGCCAGGTGCCAGATACCGCCCTGCCCGGTGCCCGAGGCCTTGAGCTTGCCGGGGTTGGCCTTGATGGCGGCGAGCAGTTCGCTCACCGTCTTGTAGGGCGCATCGGCCCGCACCTGGATGCCGGCCGGGTCGGCATTGACCAGGCCGATCGGCGTGTACGAAGCGCCCGTGAGTTCGGTCAGCCCCTGCCAATGCATCATGCCGATCTCGACCGTGGCCAGGCCGATGGTGTAGCCGTCAGCCGCGGCCGAGGCGATGGCCGCATGGCCCACCACGCCGCTGCCGCCCGTCCGGTTCACCACCGTGACCGGCTGGCCGACTTCCTTCTCCAGCAGGCTGGCAATGATCCGCGCGGTGGCGTCGGTGCCGCCGCCCGCGCCCCAGGGCACGATCAGCGTGATCGGCCGGCTCGGGTAGCCCTGCGCGGCAGCGGGGCCGGCGAATGCAAGCATCGCCAGGCCGGCGAGCGCACCGGAAATGCCTGACACGAAGGATCGACGTGAGCGAACGCGCATCTCATTTGTCTCCTGGCTAGGGTCATTGGTATGACGAAAGACTCGGCGACGTACGTTTTCGCACGTTCGAACCGCCAGGACACTAGGCGAAGCACCGCTTGCCGCGTTGGTCAGGTTGTGCTCAGGTTTGTCAAAAACTATTGCAGCACTGATTGCGTTATTGCATGAACCACCCGTGGCTCACCACCAGCGACTGGCCGGTGAGCGCGTTGGTCGGGAAGCCCGCGAACATCAGCGCGACCTGCGCCACGTCGTCGGTGGTGGTGAATTCGCCATCCACGGTTTCCTTGAGCATCACGTCCTTGATGACCTGCTGCTCGGTGATGCCCAGCGTCTTGGCCTGCTCCGGGATCTGCTTCTCCACCAGCGGCGTGCGCACGAAGCCGGGGCAGATCACGTTGGCGCGCACGCCGTGTTTGGCGCCCTCCTTCGCCACCGTCTTGCACAGCCCGATCAGCCCGTGCTTGGCCGTCACGTAGGGCGCCTTCAGCAGCGACGCCTCCTTCGAATGCACAGACCCCATGTAGATCACGCTGCCGCCGCGCCCCTGCGCATACATGTGCTTGAGGCAGGCCCGGGTCGTGAGGAAAGCGCCGTCGAGGTGGATCGCGAGCATCTTCTTCCAGTCGGCGAAGCTGAACTCCTCGACCGGATGCACGATCTGGATGCCGGCATTGCTGATGAGGATGTCGATGCCGCCGAAGGCCGCCGCGCCCTCTTCCACGGATGCATTGACCTGGTCCTCGTTCGTCACGTCCACGCCCACGCCGATGGCCTGCGCGCCGGTGGCCTTGAGCTCTTCCGCGGTCGCGACCGCGGCGTCCTTGTTGAGGTCGGCAATGATGATCTTCGCCCCTTCCTTCGCGAAGACGATGGCGATCTCCTTGCCGATGCCGCTGGCCGAGCCGGTGATGTAGGCGACCTTGTCCTTGAGTTGCATGGTGAGTCCTTTGGGTGGTTGGCTACTTCAGGTAATCGAATTCAACAGTGCCGAGTTGCAATGTCATGTCGGCGATGTAGTGCGTGGCCGACACCACCTCCAGCACCGGCAGCGCCGCAACGGGGGCCAGCGCGTGCGGGTGCAGTTCGAGCGCGGCGGGGCCGGTCCAGGCGCCCTTGAGGTCGATGTCGACCATGTGATAGCGCACCAGTTCGCAGATGCGCGGCGTGCCGTCCACATGCGGAATGATCTTGAGCAGGAAGTTGGGTTGCGCCAGCGCCGCAAGAAGCGGACCGGACTCCACCGCGCGGTGCTTGAAGCCCATCGTGGCCGAGGCCACGCGCACCTTGCCGTAGTCGAGCGTGCCGACGATGGTGTCGGTCTCGTAGTCGAGTGTCGGATTCGCCAGCTTCTTCGGGAAGCCCCACAACTCGCGCCCACCCGCGATCGGCGGATGGTCGTTGAGGTACATCGCATGCGTGTAGTTGCCCTGCTCCAGCCCCTTGGCGGTGCGCAGCTGCACCGGAATGACCTGGCCGGATTCGGTGTAGTCGCCGAAGCCGGTGGAGTCGGGCATGCGGATGAACTCGTACTTGACCAGCGGCTCGGTCACCTCCAGCGGCTCCGGCACCACGGCGCGCAACGCGTCCATGTCGGTGCGGTAAGTGATGACCACGAACTCGCGTTGCATGAAACGGTAGGGCCCGGGCGGGAACGCGGGGCTGGTGGCCGGCATGGCGAAGGCCTTGCGCACGTCGTCGATCTTCATGGGTCGGTCTTTCGTTGAACAGGAAGCCACTCTCGGCGCGCTGGCTTAGACCAACCTGATCTGCGCGGAGGTCGCGGCCTTCGCCTACATGGGCCGCTTGATCTGCACGTGGCCCTCCTCGGCCAGGTCGAAGGTCGTGACGCCATTGGTCTGCACGTCGCTGCGCAGCGCCTCGGGGTGCCGCAGGGTGCTGATCATGTCGCGCACGCCGGCCTTCCAATGCTCCTCCACCGTGATGCGCGAGAACTCGTAGTCCTTCGAGTCGCGCTCATAGGGCTTGTCGCGGTAGATCAGGTGGAAGATGTCGATGGGTTGATGCGAAAGCTGGGCCTGCACCGCCTGCACGCTCGCGTCGTTGCGCAGCGCGGGCGGTAGCTTGCCGATCAGGTCGGCGATCGCCTGCTGCAGGTTGACGTTGGCCGCCAGCGCATCGGTGTTCATGCGGGTGCGGCTGGAATAGGTGATGTCCTTCTGCCGCTCCAGCACTTCGGAGATGTTCGTCGGCATCGGGCCTTTGGCATTGAACAGGTCCACCTGCAACACGACCAGGGGCTGGCTGCTCGGATGGTTATCCAGCACGTATTGCAGCGGCGTGTTGGAGACGATGCCGCCGTCCCAGTAGGGCTGGCCATCGACCTCCACCGGCGCAAAGCCGGGCGGCAGCGCGCCGCTGGCCATGATGTGCTCGGGTCCGATCTTCTGCGTGGTGTTGTCGAAGTAGACCGAGTTGCCGCTCAGCACATGGACCGCGCCGACGCTCAGGCGCATCTGCTTCGCCCGGTCGTTGATGCGGTCGAAGTCGACCAGGCGCTCCAGCGTGGCCTTCAGCGGCGAGGTGTCGTAGTAACTCAGGAGCGGCGCGGCGCCACCGAGCAGCAGCGCGGGCGTGACGCGCGGCCGGAAGAAGCCGGGTATGCCGAAGATCGATGCCGCATTGGCGCTCCACTGGTTCAGCAGGGCACGGTCGCCGGCCCAGTTCGGCAGCCGCTGCGACGGACCGGAAGACACCAGCGCCCAGAACTCGCGCAGGCGCTCCGAACGCTTCTCCGGCGCGTTGCCGGCGATCAATGCGGCATTGATCGCGCCGATGGAAACACCGGCGATCCACTGCGGTTCATGCCCATGCCGGCTCAACGCCTCGTACACACCAGCCTGGTAGGAGCCCAGCGCGCCGCCGCCCTGCAGGACCATCACCTTGCGGGCGATCGACATATCGGGGAGCTTAACCGCGGGGGCCGGCGCGGCTGCGGCCCGGATGGCCTTGACCGCCTTGGCGGTCTTCGTGGGCCGGAGTGGATGGGCGCTGGGTGGCTCGGGTCTTCTTGGCTGCGGGTGTGCTCATGCCCTCATTGGACACCCGCAGCGCTTAGGCTGGCCTGACGCGGCTCAAACGGTCGCCTTTACTTCGGCAGCATCTGCCCGCGGATTTCCCCGCCCGGATTGGCGGCCGTGTGCACGTTGGCATACCACTTGCCGGCCATGAGGTCGGCCGCCTGCGCGGGCGTGAGCGTGGCCTGGCCCTCGATCGGACTCGCGGCATTGGCAAAGGGCAGCACCACGCCGGCATTGGAACCTGCCGCCGCAGGGCCGTGGAAATGCGCCGCCGTGGCCGGGCCGCTCAGGCCTTCGTAGGTGATCTTGTACTTGAGCACGTTGGTGTCCTTGTTGAGCCAGGCTTCGGCCATGCCGCTGCCGCGCGTCATGTTGGGCGGCACCTCGCTCGACGCGTTCATCGCACCGCTGAAGTTCGCGGTCTTGGACCCTCCCATCATTCCGCAGCCTGCCAGCGCCACGGTGGCCACGCCGGCCAGGAGAGTTGCGCGCAGAAAAGTACCGTATCGGTTCATGGTGTCGACTCCTTCATGTTGAACCGGCACAGCATAGACCCGTGCGGCAGAGACCCCGTGTCGGCCATTGGCGCGACTTCCCCGCCCGCACGCGCCGCGCGGGTCCGACCCATAATCGGGCGCATGCTTTCAGCCCCTGCCGGCACGGCCCCCGCAGCCGAACTCGCCCGACCCGACTCCGCCCGCGACCTGTTTGTTTCATTCACCTGGCTGGCACTGCAAGGCTTCGGCGGCGTGCTGGCCGTAGTGCAGCGCGAGATGGTCGAGAAGAAGCGCTGGATCAGCGCCGACCAGTTCCTGGAGGACTGGGCCGTGGCGCAGGTTCTGCCCGGCCCGAACGTGATCAACCTGGCCCTGATGATTGGCGACCGCTACTTCGGCCTGCGCGGCGCCATCGCGGCGGTCGCCGGCATGCTGACCGTGCCGCTCATCGTGATCCTGGCGCTGGCCATTCTCTATGCGCAGTACGCGGGTCATCCGCAAGTGGCCGGCGCGCTGCGCGGCATGGGCGCGGTGTCGGGCGGGCTGATCGCGGCGACCGGCATCAAGCTGGTGCCGCAACTCAGGCGCAACCCGATGGGCTTCGCCGTGTGCATGGGCTTCGTCGTCGTGGTCATGATCGCCGTCGCTGCCCTGCGCTGGCCGCTGCTGTGGGTGCTGGCCGGCTTCGGCGGGCTGGCTTGCCTGTGGACCTGGCGGAAGTTGCCGGCATGAGCATTTCACTGCAATGGCACGACTGGCTCGGCCTGTTCGCGCAATACATGCTGCTGTCGCTGCTGTCCATCAGCGGCGCCATCACCACGGTGCCCGACATGCACCGCTACCTCGTCAGCGAACACGGCTGGCTCAGTGATGCGCAGTTCACCTCCTCGGTCGCCATCGCGCAAGCGGCGCCGGGGCCGAACGTGCTCTTCGTCGCACTGATGGGCTGGAACGTCGGCATCAACGCGGGCGGTGGCCTTGCCGCCGGCTGGCATGCCTGGCCGCTGGGCCTGTTCGGCCTGATGGTGACGATGCTCGGCATCATGCTGCCCAGCACCACCCTCACCTACCTGGCCACACGCTGGGGCCACCGCAACCGCGAGAAGCGCGGCGTGCGCGCCTTCAAGCAGGGCATGGCGCCCATCGTCATCGGCCTGCTGATCGCCACCGGTTGGGTTCTGGTCAACAGCAACCATGCCGTCGACACGCCCACATGGCACGTGTGGCTCATCGGCGGCATCGCCACCTTCATCGTCTGGCGCACGCGCGTGCACCTGCTCTGGCTGCTCGGCGCGGGCGCGCTGCTGGGCGCCTTCGGCTTCGTATGACCCACCTCAAGGAAACCTGACATGCAACTGCGATCCCTCGGCCGCTCCGACCTGAAAGTCTCCCCGCTCGCCTTCGGCGGCAACGTGTTCGGCTGGACCATCGACGAGACGCTCTCGTTCCGCCTGCTCGATGCCTGGCTCGACGCCGGCTTCAACTTCATCGACACCGCCGACATGTACTCGACCTGGGTGCCGGGCCACACCGGCGGCGAGTCGGAGACCATCATCGGCAAGTGGCTCAAGCAGACCGGCAAGCGCAACCGCGTGGTGCTGGCCACCAAGGTCGGCAAGCCGATGGGCGAAGGCAAGGTCGGACTGGCACCGGCCTACATCCGCGAGGCGGTCGATGCGTCGCTGCGTCGATTGCAGACGGACCACATCGACCTCTACCAGTCGCACGACGACGATGCCAACACGCCGATCGCCGACTCGCTCGGTGCCTTCGGCGAACTCATCAAGGCCGGCAAGGTGCGCGTGATCGGGGCATCCAACTACACCGCGCCACGCATGGAAGAAGCCCTCGACATCGCCGAGCGCAACGGCCTGCCGCGCTACGAAAGCCTGCAGCCGCTCTACAACCTCTACGACCGGGCCGTGTTCGAGGATGCGCTGGAGCCGCTGTGCCTGGCGCGTGGCGTCGGCGTCATCAACTTCTACGCGCTGGCGGCCGGCTTCCTCACCGGCAAGTACCGCAGCGAAGCCGATGCGAGCAAGAGCCAGCGCGGTGGCGGCACGACGAAGAAGTACCTCAACGCGCGCGGCCTGCGCATCCTCGATGCGCTCGATGAGGTGGCGGCCTCCGTCAATGCGACGCCGGGCCCGGTCGCCATCGCCTGGCAGATCGCGCGGCCGGCCATTACCGCGCCGATCGCCAGCGCCACGTCGATGCAGCAACTGGACGAACTGGTGAAGGCGGCGCAACTGAAGCTGCCGCCCGAGGCCATCGCGAAGCTCGACGCGGCCAGCGCAGAGACCTCTGTCACCGCCGGGTAGGCTCGCTCCCACAGCGACTGGCGGCGAAAGCCGGGTCCGGCCGAGCGGCCCGTACGCGAATACTCCGTGTCATCACAGTTACGGAGAAGAAGCATGTCTTTCGCGCTTTACATGATCGGATTCCTGATTTTCATGGGCGGCATCATCTGGGGTGCCTCCGTCGCAGGCGTGCCGACGCTCTACATCGGCATCGGCGCGCTGATCATCCTGGGCATCGGGATCTTCAGTGCCGTGAGCCGCACGCGCAGCAAGGATCCTTCGTAGTCGAGTGCCCCGTCAAAGCCCGCATCAAGTGGGTTTGTCCAGCATCAATGCGAACAGTTCATTGCGGAAGTGGATGCCGAGCCGTGCAAACGCGCGGTTGCGATAGGTCTTCACCGTCGGCACGCTGAGCCCGAGGTCGACGGCGATGCCTTCCTGCGTCATGCCTTGCAACAGGCGCACGCAGACCTCGATTTCGCGCGCCGTCAGGTCCGGCTGCAACGATCGCAGCCGCTCGGCCATCTGCACCGGCGGCTCCGGCTGGGCCAATGCAATGTGCTTGCGCGCCAGTGCCAGCAGCAAGCCGCCCACGCGGCCAAACTCCGCGATCTGCGTGTCGCTCAAGGGCCGCTGATGCTGGTGCCGATAGAAGTTGAGCGCGAACAGCGAGCGATCCGCATCCTCCTGCACCACGGACACGCGCTCCGCCATGCCATGCGCCTCATAAACCTTGACGCGATGTTCCGCGGGCACCTCCTTCGCGGTGATGTGGCAAAGCCGCAAGCCCGCGTCGGGCGATGGCACTGCATGGTTCGACCGCAAGGTGCGATCGTTCGCGATGGGGCCGGACAAATAGGCGCGCCAGCAATCGCGCGTGGTGTCCGGCACGCCCAGGCTGGCGCTGAAATAGATCATCGGCCGCGCACCGGTGCGATACACCGACACCGAATTCACCGGCAAGGTCTCGCGCAGATTGCCCAGCAGCGTGGCGCCGAAGCGGCCTTCGCCGAGCGCCAGCACCGAGTCCGCCAGCACGTTGCCGGCGGTGGTGGCTGTATCGGGCTTCCAGGTGCGCATGAGGGTTGTCCCGTCATCTTCGCGGATGACAGGCTCGCATTGTGACGCGCCTTACGCTCGCCGCATGCCCATCGACCCGCTCGCCCCGCCCACCCTCGACCACTTTGCCGACCTGCATGTCGATGTCGGCACGCCGCAGGTGCTGGGGCGTGGCCCCGGCGGTTTGCGCCGTGTCGTCCCCATCCTCGGCGGCACGGCCACCGGTGCCGGCTGGCGCGCCCGAGTGCTGCCAGGCGGCAGCGACTTCCAGTTGATCGTCAGCGACACGCTGTCCATCCTCGACGCGCGCTACGGCCTCGAGACCGAGGCCGGCGAATTGATCTACGTGCAGAACCATGCCGTGCGCGCAGCGCCGCCCGAAGTGATGGCTGCCCTGCTGCGCGGCGAGCCGGTCGACCCGGCGCAGATCTACTTCCGGTGCAGCCCGAGCTTCGAGACCGACGCGCCCTCGCTGCGCTGGATCAACGAACGCCTGTTCGTCGGTGTCGGTGTGCGACACCCGGCGCAAGTGGTGATGCGCTTCTTCGCACTCAACTGACCCTATCCCGACATCCCCGGAGACAAGAAAGCCATGCCCCGATTCAACCGTCGCGCTCTCGCCACCGCCCTCGCCGCCATCGCCCTGGCTCCACACGCCTTCGCACAAACGCCCACCTATCCCACCCGCCCCGTGCGCATCATCGTCGGCTTCCCCGCCAGCACCGGCCCCGACATCGTCGCGCGCCTGCTCGCGCAGAAGCTCTCCGAAGCCTGGGGCAACCAGGGCGTCATCGTCGACAACAAGCCCGGCGCGGGCGGCCTCATCGCGGCCAGCGAGGCGGCCCGCGCACAGCCCGACGGCTACACCTTGATGCTCGGCGAGACCGGCCAGCTCGCCATCGCGCCCAGCAGCTACAACAAGCTGCCCTACGACCCGCAGAAGGACTTCATCCCGGTAAGCCAGGTCGTGACCTCCGACTTCGTGCTGCTGGTCAATCCGCAGAAAGTGCCCGCGAAGAACGTCAAGGAATTCGCGGCCTGGACGCAGCAGCAGAAGGGCCTGTTCCTGGCCACCTTCGGCGCGGGCACGCCGGGCCACTTCGGCGCTTTCATGTACGGCGAGGCGGTCAAGCAGAAGCCCGAACCGGTGCACTACAAGACCACTTCCGACGCACTGGGCGGCCTCTTCAGCGGCGACGTGCAGGCCGTGTTCGCCAGCGTCGCGCTCGCCGCGCCCAACGTGAAGTCCGGCAAGCTGGCCGCGCTGGGCAGCACCGGCGCCACGCGCAGCCCCTCGCTGCCCGACGTACCGACCATCAAGGAACAGGGCTACCCCACGCTCGAATTCAATTCCTGGTTCGGCATCGTCGCGCCGGCGAAGACGCCGCCGGAGATCGTCGCCAAGCTCAGCGCCGACATCCAGAAGGCCGTCAATTCGCCCGAAGGCAAGCAGAAGATCGAGGACGCAGGCTTTCGCGTGACGGGCACCACCGGCACCGAATTCGCCCGCATCATCGCGGCCGACACGGCCACCTGGGGCAAGGCCGTCGTGGCCACCGGATTCAAGGCGGACTGAGCATGCGCACCCTCACACCTGTCGCGCTGGCCGCCACCGTCGCGCTGCTGTCGGCCTGCACCAGCCCCGGCGGAGACTCGAAGCCGATCGCAGGCGCCGCGCCGACAGCCTGCGCCCAGCTCGCCGGTACCACCATCCCAGGCACCCGCATCACGCTCACCGAATCCGTCGCCGCCGGCACCATCCAGCTCACCGGCGTGCAGCCCGGCGCGCCCGGATCGCAGGCCCCCGTGCCGGCCCATTGCCACGTGCAAGGCAACATCAACGAGCGCACCGGCATCGACGGCAAGCGCTACGCCATCGGCTTCGACCTGCGCATGCCCGCGCAATGGAACGGTCGCTTCTTCTTCCAGGGCGGCGGCGGTACCGACGGCACGCTGCGCGACGCGGTCGGCGTGCTGACCGGCGGCGGCAACACCAACAACGCGCTGTCACAGGGCTATGCCGTCGTCTTCACCGACACCGGCCACCGCGACGAACCCGGCCCCAACGGCCCCTACCAGTTCGGCCTGGACCCGCAGGCGCGCATCGACAACGGCTACAACTCGATGGCCGAGACCGGCCGCGTGGCCAAGCTGCTGATCGGCACGCACTACGGTCGCGCGCCGCAGCGCTCCTACTTCGTCGGCTGCTCCAACGGCGGCCGGCAGGCGATGATGATGACGCAGCGCTATCCCGACATGTTCGATGGCGTCATCGCCTCCGCGCCGGCCTACCGCGTGCCACTGGCCTCGGTGCAGGCGGTCTACGACACGCAGCTTTTCGCCAAGGCCGCCGCAGAGAACGCGCCGCTCGTCGATGGCCGTCCCGTGCTGTCGAAGGCCTTCTCGACCGCCGACATGAAGCTGCTGACCAACGAAGTGCTGAACCAGTGCGACGCACTCGACGGCCTGAAGGACGGCATCGTCGCCAACTGGCCCGCGTGCAAGTTCAAGCCCGAGGCGCTGAAATGCACCGGCGCCAAGACCGACCAGTGCCTCACGGGCACGCAGGTCGATGCAATCACCAAGTCCTTCGCCGGCGTCAAGGACTCCAGCGGCAAGCTGCTGTATTCGGACTGGACCTTCGACGCCGGCCTGCATTCGCCCGAATGGACGCGTTGGCGGCTCGGCGATTCGACCACCGCCACATCGAACGCCCGCAACATCATCCTGATGACCGGCGGCCTGGCGATGTTCTTCACCACACCTCCCACGGTCACCAACGACTTCTGGGCCTATGCCATGGGCTTCGATTTTGATCGCGACGCACCCAAGGTCTACGCCACCAACGCCACCTTCCGCGAATCGTCCATGCGCTCCGTGGCCGCCGATTCGACCGACGTCGATGCCTACGTGAAGCACGGCGGCAAGCTGCTGTTCTTCCACGGCCAGAGCGACCCGGTGTTCTCGGTCACGGACACCGTGCGCTACGTCGGCGGTCTGCGCCAGCGCTACGGCACGCGCACCGACGATATCGCGCGCTTCTTCTCCGTGCCGAACATGGCGCACTGTTCCGGGGGTCCGGCCACCGACCAGTACGACGGTCTCACGGCATTGGTGAACTGGGTCGAAAAAGGCGAGGCGCCCAGCCGCATCGTGGCCCGCGCCCGCCCCGAGAACCGCGACGTGACCACGCCCGGCCGCACCCGCCCGCTGTGCGCCTGGCCGATGCAGCCCCGCTACAACGGCAGCGGCAGCATCGAGGACGCGGCGAACTTCAGTTGCCGCATGCCATAGGACGCCAGTCCGCCGCGCCAATGAAAAAGCCGCGCAGCTCTTTGCTGCGCGGCTTTTTCCGTGGTGACAGGGTCAGGGGCTCGCGGCCCCGCCGGTCATGGGTTCACTCAAGCCGATGCGACATGCCCGTCCGCACCTTGCTGCGTGGCTGCGACCAGCTTGCGCAACAACTCGGCCGCATCGCTGACGTCCGTCGCGGCCTCCGCATGATTGGCTGCGACATCGCGGGTCGAACCCACGTTGCCGACCACGCCGTCCAGCGATCCGTCACCCAGCAGGTCGGCCATGCTCAGGCCCGACACACCGGCCGCCTTGGCATCGGCGCCCGACACCGCGAAGTACACGTCGGTCATGTCGACTTCGTGGCCGCCCGCCAGCGTCGCGCTGCTGCGCTCCAGGTGCAGGTTGCCCTGCGCATCGATCTCCGGCACCTCGGTATGCGCGACCTTGAGGCTTTCGACACCGGCCTGCGCCAGCGTCATCAACTCGCCCGCATCGGTCACGTGGTTGCCGTTGGCGTCGCGCCAGACGGTCAGGTCGTTGAAGTGCGCGTCCTTCGCATCCACCACGCCGTCGCCATTGCTGTCGTAGCTGGCCAGCTTGGCGAAGCCTGCACCCTTGGCCGTGCCGCCGAACATTTCCGACACGCTGTCGATCTTGCCGTTGTGGTTGCTGTCCACCGTCAGGAATGCATCGCCCGCCGAGATCCAGCCCGACTTCACAGCCGTGCCGTTGCCGAACAGGTCGAAGGTGCCTTGCGCGTCGACGCGGCTGACGGTGTGGATGCCATTGCCGTCCAGGTCCAGCACGATCGGCGTGATGCCTTCGTCCCAGGTCAGGTTGACTTCGCCCTGGTTCAGCGTGAAGTACGTGGTGTACGCCACGTCGGTCGTGCTGTAGGCATCCGAGTCGATCGCATCGTTGTTGCCGACGTCCTGCTGCGAGAAGAACCAGTAATCCTTTTCGAACATGACGCGGTAGGTGCCGGCGTCCAGGTTGTTGAAGCGATACAGGCCATCGATGTCCGTGATCATCGAAGCCACGGTCTGCCCGCTGGCGTCCTGCAGCGACACGCGCACGTTGCCGTAGCCCGGGCCACCGGCTTCCTGCAGGTTGTCGTGGTTGTAGTCCCAGAACACCTTGTCACCGACCGCACCCTTGACGGAGGCATGCAGGCCCGCATCGATGGTCGAGTTGTTTTCTCCCGTGCCCAGGGTGATGACGTTGGTGATGCCGGTGTAGATGTTGGCATCCGAATCCACGGCGTCGTTGGCGCCCTTGTCCTGACCCGACCATTCGTAGCCATCAACCGCCATGAAGCGAACCATGTACTGGCCTGCCGCAAGGCCGGTGAACTTGTAATTGCCGTTGGCATCGGTCGTCGTGGTGGCGATGACTGCGGTCTCGAAGGGGTCGTTGCCGTCGAGCGTGTTCAACGCCCCGTTGTAGCGCGCAGCGTCGATCAGCTTGACGACCACCCCGGCCTTGCCAACTTCACCGGCGTCCTGGATGCCGTTGTTGTTGGTGTCGAGCCAGACACGATCACCCAGGCTGGCGGTGCCGCTGTTCGGCGCGGCCCTGAGGGTCAGGCCCGCATCCACATCGGTGATGTCCTGGCCTGCGGCCAGGCGGGTTGCCGCAATCGCGCGTCCGTTGGAAGACACATCGCTGTCGAGCGCGTCGTTGCCGCCCTGGTCGGCCTTCGTGAACACGTAGTCGCCACCCGGGTTGCTGAACCAGACCCGATAGTTGCCAGCTTCCAGGCCGGTGAACAGGTACTTGCCATCGGCGCCCGTGACTTGACGCAATTCCCACTCGTCGCCGGTGCCAAAGACACCATCCGGACCAGCGGTCTTGAGCATCACCGTGATGCCCGCAACGCCGCCCTCACCCGCATCCTGGATGCCGTTGCCGTTGGCATCGAGCCAAACGCGGTCGCCGATGCTGCCCTGGCGTGCGATCACGCCGATGTCCACCGAGGTGTTGTCCTCGCCAGTGGCCAGCGTGACCGCATTGGTGAAGCCGGTGTTGCGCGCGGTCGTGTTGCGGATCAGGTCGGAGTCGATCGTGTCGTTGCTGTTGACAGGCACGCCGGCATCGGGACGCGAGAAGTCCTCCGTTGCCGGGTTGATGCCCTCGCCCGTGACCATGACCGTGTACGTTCCCGCTTCCAGGCCCGTGAACTTGTAGTTGCCATTGGCATCGGTGACGGTCGACTTGCCGGTGTAGACGTCATCGGCTGTGCCCGCGAAGCCATCGGCGCCGACCGTGTAGAGCTTCAGGCCGACGCCGGCCTTGCCGGTTTCGCCTGCGTCCTGGAGGCCGTTGCGATTGGTGTCGTTCCACACACGATCACCCAGGCTGGCGGTCTTGTGGAAGCCCGCATCCACCGTCGTGTTGGCCTGGCCGGAAGTCAGCGTGTAGACGCCAGTGAAGCCGTTGGTGGCTGCGTCGGAGTCCAGCGCATCGTTGGTGCCGACGTTGGCCGTGCTGAGCACGGTGCCGTCGCTCGAGATGAACTTGACCATGTAGTCGCCCGGCTTCAGGCCTGCGAAACCGTAGTTGCCATTCGCATCCGTGGTCTGCGTGCCGACCAGCGTGCCCGGCGCGCCATTGACGGCCGTGTACAACTGGACGGTGACACCGGCCTTGCCAGCCTCGCCAGCGTCCTGGACGCCATTGCCGTTGGCGTCGGTCCAGACCCGGTCACCGATGCTGGCCGTCTTGTAGTAGCCCGCGTCGACCGTCAGGTTCTTCTCGCCCGTGGCCAGATTGAACCCGGGCGTGTAGCCCCACGAGTCGATGCTGCTGTCGATGTTGGCGGGGCCCGCGTACTGCGTGGTGATCACATAGCCGGCGGGCGTGGTGAACGTGACGAAGTAGTTGCTGCCAGCGGGCAGGTTGTCGAACAGGTAGTTGCCGTTGGCGTCGGTGGTCTGCGTGGCGATCAGGGTATTGGTGTTCGCCCCATCCCACTGGTACAGCTTGACCGTCACGCCACCCAGGCCCGCTTCACCTGCATCCTGCAAGCCGTTGGCTTTGGCATCGATCCAGACGCGGTCACCCACCGCAGCGGTGGCCAGTGGCTTGAAGCCGGCGTCCACCGTCGTGTTGACCTCACCGGACGTCAGCGTGTAGACACCCGTGAGGCCGTTGGCGCCGGCATCGGAGTCCGTCGCATCGTTGCCCACGTTGGCCGTGGTCAGCGCGGTGCCGTCCGCGCTCGTGAACTTGACGATGTAGTCGCCCGGCTTCAGGCCCGTGAAGTTGTAGCCACCGTTGGCGTCGGTCGTCTGCGTGCCGACCAGCGTGCCGGGGGCGCCATTGACAGCCGTGTAGACCTGAACGGTCACGCCCGCCTTGCCCGCTTCGCCCGCGTCCTGGATGCCGTTGCCGTTGGTGTCGGTCCACACACGATCGCCAATGCTGGCCGTCTTGTAGTAGCCCGCGTCGATCGTCAGGTTCTTCTCACCCGTGGCCAGGTTGAACGCGCCGGCGGTGTAGCCCCATTGGTCGATGTTGCTGTCGATGTTGGCCGGACCGGCGTAGGGCGCGGTGACCACGTAGCCCGCGGGATTGTTGAACTTGACCCAGTAGTCGTTGCCCGCGGGCAGGTTGTCGAACAGGTAGTTGCCATTGGCGTCGGTGGTCTGGGTGCCGATCACGACGTTGGCGGTTCCATTCCACCTGTAGAGAGTGACGGTCACGCCGCCCAGGCCGGCCTCGCCTGCGTCCTGCAAGCCGTTGGCGTTGGCGTCGATCCAGACGCGATCGCCGATAGCGGCGGTGGCCAGCGGCTTGAAGCCGGCGTCCACCGTCGTGTTGACTTCACCGGACGTCAGCGTGTAGACACCGGTCAGGCCGTTGGCAGCCGCATCGGAGTCCGTCGCATCGTTGCCTACGTTGGCCGTGGTCAGCGTGGTGCCGTCCGCGCTCGTGAACTTGACGATGTAGTCGCCCGGCTTCAGGCCCGTGAAGTTGTAGCCACCGTTGGCATCCGTCGTCTGCGTTCCGACGAGCGTGCCGGGAGCACCGTTGACAGCCGTGTAAACCTGAACAGTCACACCCGCCTTGCCCGCTTCACCAGCATCCTGGATGCCATTGCCGTTGGTGTCGGTCCAGACACGATCACCGATGCTGGCGTACTTGTAGAAGCCCGAGTCCACCGTCGCGTTGTACTCGCCGGCCGTGAGCTTGATGACGTCGGATACCAGGCCATCGCTGTTGTTGCCCGAGGCGGCATTGCCATCCACCTGGCGCGGGCTGGTCGCGTCGTAGCCCGTCGGCGTCATGAAGCGAACCTGGTAGCCCAGGCCCGGTGTCAGTCCCTTGAAGCTGTAGTTGCCGTTGGCATCGGTGGTGGTGGTGTTCAGGATCTCGCTGGAGCCGATGAACTGGCCGTCGCCATTGACGTCGCGCACGAGTTGCACGGTGACGCCCGAGATGCCCGCCTCGCCCGCGTCCTGGATGCCGTTGGCGTTGCTGTCGACCCAGACGCGGTCACCCAGCTTGGCGGCCTTGGTCTCGACGATGAGGTTCTGGTCGTGGACCTGGTCGGTTTTCACCGGGTCGATGACCACGGCGATGATCTGGCCGACATCGGCCACGAAGTCATTGTGGCTCTTGGCAAGATCGGCCAGGCCGTTGGGGATCGTGTAGTCCCCGGTCACCAGTTGCCAGATGGTCTCCTGCACCGACTGGGCCGAGTAGCCCGAGGTGCCGCTGCGGTAGTAGTTGAGCAGCCAGTTGATGGCGCCTTGCTGCGTGAAGCCGTTGTCGGCTGCCACTTCGAAGCCCGGATAGCCGAAGCCCGAATAGACGTAGCCGTTGTCGTAGTCCAGCGGCACAAAGGGCTGGATGCACCAGGCGTCGGCCACGGTGCCCGCCGGGCCCAGCGGCGAGGCGGCATTGAACAGTACATCGTAGTAGCTGTCATTCCCGGGGAGGGCCGGCTTGGTAATGACGATGGGTGATTGAAAGTAGGCGGTTGCCATGTCGAGCGATCCTTGTCAAAGATTACGGAACCACCGCATGCGCACGATCGAAGCCAAGCTTCGACCGGCTCACGCGCCGGCATTCGGGACAAGTAAGGGGACATGTGCACCGCGGCCACGGGCCCGCCCGCGCGCAACCACGCAGGTCGCCCGAGCTGACGGTCTCCGGCGATCGCCCTTCAATCGTGCGTCGCCATGTTGTTCTCGCATCCCCCTGCCAATCCAATTCACCTGATCGGGTGAATTGGCTGGGATGTTAAACAGAAAGTCCTATTTTTCCGTGCGGTCAATCGACTTAGATCGAAGGTACGCAAATGCAAAGTTGGGGTTTTGCCAACAATTCGGCGCAGAGTGACTGTTAATTCACATTCTGCGCAGTTCACGGTAGTGGCAATCGCCAAAAAAGACCTTGCGCTGGACCTTTGGCCCGTCCGTCCGGCCTGCTCGACTCCCCCGTTCGTCAGTTCGCCGACCTGAAAGTCGATAGCCGGCGCACGCCTGTATCAAGAACGCGCCAATCCAATGGCCGATGGGCGAATCGGCGCAGGCACGAAACATCCAACGCCACGTTGAAGTGCGCTATTTCGTTCGAATTGAATTGAGACTGCGCCGGAAATCGCGGTTGAATTCCGAATTGATGCAGGATTTCAGCCTTGGTCGGGCGCCAATGGAATATCGCCCATGGCCTCGTCGTTGCGCACGCCATGTGCCGCCTTGAGCAGGCCGATCGACAAGCCCTCTTCCTGGTTCGCAAAGCCCTTGGCGATGCCTTCGAGCGCGCTCGCGAGGTTGTTGTCGCCGTCGTCGCGTGCGTCCATGCTGATGTTGAGCACGCGCGCTGCCATCTGGCGGTAGGTGACCACGCCCGATCTTTCGAGCACCGCCACGAGGTCCAGGTAAAGCGCGAGATTGACGTCGAAGACCAGCTTCGCGGAAACATCGAGATCTTCGTGCCTGTTCTCCATGGCTTGCTCCTCTTTCCAGGTTCAGGTGGGTTGGCGCTGCCGCATGGCCTCGTAGAGGCACACGCCGCTGGCCACGGACACATTCAAGCTTTCTACCGCACCCGCCATCGGGATGCTGATCAACTCGTCGCAGGTCTTGCGCGTCAACTGTCGCATACCTTCGCCCTCGGCCCCCAGCACCAGCGCCAGCGGACGCTTCAGGTCGCACTGGTAGAGCGTACCCGAGGCATCGTCGCTGGTGCCCACGCACCAGATGTTGCGCTCCTTCAGTTCGTTCAACGTGCGCGCCAGGTTGGTGACCATGAAGTACGGCACCGTGTCGGCCGCGCCGCTCGCCACCTTGGCCACGGTGGCATTGATGCCGGCCGCATGGTCCTTGGGCGCGATCACCGCATGGGCCCCCGCACCGTCCGCCACCCGCAGGCAGGCGCCGAGGTTGTGAGGGTCGGTCACGCCATCGAGCACCAGCAGCAAGGGCACGGTGCCGGCGGCTTCGAGGCCTTCCAGCAGTTCGTCGATCGAATGGCTCTGCTGCATCGGCGAGACGCGTGCGGCAACGCCCTGGTGCCCATGGCTGCCGGCCAGCTTGGCAATGCGCAGCGCATCCGCCTCGACCAGCCGGACGCCGGATTCCTGAGCCCGCGCGATGAAGGTTTTCATGCGCGCATCGCGACGGCTGGCATCGAACAGCACCTCCAGCACCGATGCCGGCGCGGTCTTGATACGCACGCCCACGGCATGGAAGCCGAAAATTACTTTGGGGGAAGACATGCGGGGATTATCGATGCCAGATCCGCAGTGCCCTCCATCCGCCATCCTTCAGGCGATGGGCAGGCCGCTCGCGGCTCGGCTCAGGTCATCGTGGACTTCCTGTACACGCTGCGCGGCGGGGTGCACCGTGGCGCTGCCGACGGCCTCGAGGAAGCGGCAAGCCGCGTGGTCGCGCGCAATGGCGTCGTAGCGCGCGACCCAGGCTTCGCGCATTGGCAAGCGCTCCGCAGCCACCGGCCAAACGCCCGGCCGCGGCCGCAAGTGATCCGCGATGCCGATGCGCCAGGGCTTCGCCGACAGGCGCGCCCGAAAGCACCCCTGGTTCTGGCACATGCGCGCATAGACCTTGTCGACGCCCAATTGCTTGAAGCAATCCGACACCGCCGCGCTCGCCGGATCGAAGACGGCATGCATCGCCAGCAGACGGAATCCCGCTGGCGTTCGGTAGATGCGCAAGTGCCAGTCGGCATGCTGCTGCATGAAGCGCGCGATGCGCGCCTTGGCCCGCTTTTCGGGTCCGGGGTTGATGGCACTGGCATCGCCCTGCTTTCGCTGCTTGCCGATGCGCAGCGCCACCGCAAACACCACCACCGCCGCGATCACGCCGGCAATCCATGACCCGGCGGACCAGCCGGCCAGCAGGCCCCCGACCAACGCCGGCCCCAGCGCGAACTCGATCGCCCCGCTGTCGACCTTCTGCGACTCGAAGTCGATGTCGAGGAACAACACGTCGGGCGTATTGAGGCACAGCGCGCCATAGCTGTTGCGCGTGATCACCGCGTCGCCGGCGCGCTGCACGATCTCCTCGCGGATCGGCATGCCGTCGGCGCCGTTGTAGGCCACCTTGCGCTCGCGCCGCGCCAGCTTCTCGCCCGAGGCAATGCGCTCGAATGCGGCCAGCGTGCGCGCGTCGGCATGCGCCTGCGCCGCTGCGGCGCTGTCATCGGACCAGCCGAAGCGCCTCACCGTAACCTGCTTGCCGTCGACCTGCTGCTGGATGCGCCCTTCTGCCCAATATGCCGGAATGATCATCCGTTGAAGCTCCCTGTTGTTGCTCTGCTCGCCCGCCCATCGGATGCGTCCGCCTGGGTTTGCACGGAATTGCGTGGTGCCGCGGCGATCCCGGCGGCCAGTGCCTCGCGATACACCGAAGGTGCGCTCCCCGTGGCCCCCTTGAAGAAGCGGCTGAAGTAGCCCACGTCGTCAAAGCCAAGCCGCGCCGCCACGTCGGCCACGCTCACATCCGCATGCGCGAGCATCCGCTTGGCCTCGAGTGCGATGCGTTCATGCAGCAGTTCGAGCGCGCTGGAACTGGTCGTCGCCCGGCACACGCGGCTCAGGTGGTCGGGCGTCACGCCCAGTGCCGCAGCATAGAAACCCAGAGGCCGGTGTTCGGCAAAGTGGATCTCGGCCAGGCCGCGATAGCGCTGGACCAGTGTGTCCCGCAAGGCGCGCAGGCGGCCCGTGCCCGTGGTCGCATCCTGGTGGCGCAGGAACCACAGCGCCAGCAAGGTGACGTGCGATTGCAAGGCCTCCGCCCGGCCGGCACGTTGCGCCAGGAACTCGTCGCCGAGCATGGCGAAGCGCTGCATGCAGTCGTCAAGGCCGGAGGCCAGCGCGGCGGCATCGAGCACGAGCTTTCTTGCAAGGCGCTGCGCCATCGCAGGGGAATGCGCACTCAGCGCCGCGAGCGCCTCGCTCGGCACCGTGACCTGCGACCCCACGCTGTCGGGGTCGTAGACGAAGCTGTGCACCACGCCCGGCGCCACCATGACCGCGGCCGGTGCCTTCAGCACGTGCCGCTCGCCATCGAGCATGCCCACCATCGCGCCTTCGGTCAGCAGCTGGAACTGGTGCAGTCCTTCATGACGATGTGCCGGAATCGTCCATCCATGCTGGCTGGCCCGTACGCGGATGGCCTCGAAGTGCAGGCTGTCTTCCGGCTTGAAGTGGCGGACCTCGCGGAACGGAACGACGAGAAGGGGTGCGGCGCGCATCGTGGGTCGATCAGGATGCCGGAAATCTACATGCCGCCGACCCCTTCGTCCATGGCGCTTGTGCCCATGCCTCCGCAGAATCGACGCAGACCAAGGACAGGAGTCAAGACCATGTGGAATCGACGCGAACTCATGTTGCGCAGCGCCGGGCTGTCGGCGCTGGCAAGCCTCGGGCTGCAGCGGCTGGCACAGGCGCAACTCAACGGCACCGCCGCCATCGTCTCGGGCTTTCCGGCGGGCGGCATGGGCGACAACGTGGCGCGGCCGGTCGCCGAGAAACTGCGCGGCCATTACGCCAACACCCTCGTCGTGGAAAGCCGCACCGGCGCCGGCGGGCGCATCGCGGTCGAGTACGTCAAGCGGGCCGCACCCGACGGCTTGACGATCCTGCAGATACCGAGTTCGCCGATGGTGCTCTATCCGCACACCTACAAGAAGCTCAGCTACGACCCGCTGGCCGACTTCGCGCCGGTGTGTTCGACCGTGACCTATGCCTTCTCCTTCACCGCCGGACCCGGCCTGCCGGCGGAGATCAAGACCGTGGCCGAGTACGTGGCATGGGCCAAGGCCAACCCCAAGCTCGCCAACTACGGTGTGCCGGCCTCCGGCTCCGCGCTGCACTTCGCCGGGATGATGCTGCAGAAGGCGGCCGGCATCGAGATGACCGCGGTGGCCTATCGCGGTGGCGCACC
This sequence comes from Variovorax robiniae, assembly GCF_037889955.1. Lineage (NCBI taxonomy): Bacteria > Pseudomonadati > Pseudomonadota > Betaproteobacteria > Burkholderiales > Comamonadaceae > Variovorax > Variovorax robiniae. The sequence goes on along the minus strand of NZ_JBBKZS010000019.1, from coordinate 88,120 downwards.
GCTGCTCAACGACGTGATGGGCGGCCAGGTGCCGGTCAGCTTCAACGTGATCGGCGAGGTCATGCCGCACATCAAGGCGGGCAAGCTGCGCTCGCTGGGCATCACCAGCGCCCAGCGCTCGATCTTCCTGCCCGAGGTTCCTACGCTGATGGAGCAGGGCTACAAGGACATTGCGGTGCAGGAATGGCTGGGCTGGTTCCTGCCCGCGAAGACGCCCGCGGCCACGGTGCAGCAACTCAACACGTTGGTGCGGGAGGCGTTGCAGGACCCCGCATTCGTCGCGCAACTTGCCACCTACGGACTGGAGCCGGTGCACCAGTCACCCGAGGAGTTCGCGCGACGCGTGAAAGCCGACTACGAGCGCTGGGGCCCGATCGTGCGCGCCACCGGCTTCACCGCGGAGGATTGACCCAAGTGATCCGACTGACTGGCGCCCAGGCCCTGGTGCGCGTGTTGCAGGCCGAGCAGGTGCCCTTCGCCTTCGGCATCGTCGGCGGCAAGCTGGCGCCGCTGATGCATGCGTTGTCGCAGCAGGAGGCGGTGCGCTTCGTCGGCGTGCGGCATGAATCGACCGCGCCGATGATGGCCGCGGCGATGCATGCCGGCTCCGGCCGCATGGCGGTGGCCCTCGGCGAGATGGGCCCGGGCGGATTGAACCTGGCCGCCGGCATGGGCGGCGCCTTCAACAACAACCTGCCGCTGCTGGCCGTCACCACCAACCAGCATCGCGCCGCGGCCTATCCGCACAGCGGCATGTTCATGGACCTGGAAACGCGCGCCGTGCTCGCGCCAATCACCAAATGGAACGCCGTCGTGCACGACCCGCGCCGCATGCCGGAACTGGCGCGGCGGGCGTTTCGCGAGGCGCTGTCGGGCCGGCCGGGGCCGGTGCATCTGGATGTGCCGCAGGACGTTCTGTCGGCGGTTGCGGAATTCGCCGATGACGAGTTCGATCTCCCCCCATCGCGGTATCGGCTCACGGTCGGGCCACGACCGGCTGCGGCGACGGTCGATGCAGCGGTGCAACTGCTGCGCGAGGCCAAGCGCCCGCTGGTCGTCGCGGGTGGCGGGGTCATCACAAGCGGTGCGGCAGGGCCCTTGCGCGAGATCGCGCGCCGCCTTGGCGCACCCGTGGTGCCGACGCAGATGGCGCTCGGCGCGGTGGCGAGCGACAGCCCGAATTTCATCGGCCACGGCGGGCTGATCGCGGGCGATGCGGTGCGCGCGGCCTTCGACGGAGCCGACGTGATCCTGAGCGTCGGTTGCCGCTACTCGTCCTGGATGTGGGACGACCGCGGCCCCTTCGCGCGCCGGCATCACCGCAGCATCAACATCAACATCGACCCGTCTGCGCTCGGTCATCCGGCACTGCACGAAGTGGCGATGCAGGCGGATGCCAGGCAGGCACTGGACGACCTGCTGGCTACGCTCGACACGCCCACTGCAACCGATGCCAGCTGGCTGCACAGCATCCGCGAGGTGCGGGCCAGCTACGAAGCCAGGCTCGCGGCGATGGCCGCCGAAACGACCGAGGTCATGCACCCCGCCGCGCTGGCCAAGGCCATCGCCGATGCCCTTCCCGCGAACGCGCTCGCGATCTACGACGGCGGCCACACGACCTTCTGGAGCAACGACTTCACACCGGTTCGCGACGTGCGAACGCGCTTCCATGAGCCCGGCATGAGCCACCTGGGCTTCGGCCTGCCCTGCGCCATGTCCTTGCAGTTGCAGCACCCCGGCCGCCCCGTCGTCCACATCACCGGCGACGGTTCCTTCGGCTTCACTCTCAACGAACTCGACAGCGCGCGGCGCAACAAGCTGCCGGTGCTCACCATCGTGCACAACAACGCGGCATGGGGAATCATTCGGCAGGGCCAGAAGATGCAACTCGACTTCGAGCTGGGCACCAGCCTCTCGGACACAGACTACGCCGCCATCGCGCGCGGCTTCGGCTGCTTCGGCGAAACCGTGAAACGTGCAGAGGACGTGGCGCCGGCAATGGCGCGTGCGCTGGCCTCGGGCCTGCCCGCGGTGCTGGACTGCCACACTCGCTTCGTTCCGCATCCCGCCGGCCCGGCCTTCGGCGCCATGAACCGCTTCGGCTTCGAAGCGCTCACTCGGCCGACAATCACCGCCTCCACTCCTCCTCACAAGCCATGACCGCACTCACCCTCTTCCAGGCTCACCAGATCATCAGCGGCGCCCTTGCTGCCTCGAAGGAGGCCGGCTATGCGCCCATGGGCGTCGCCGTGCTCGACGAATCCGGCAACCTGAAGGCCTACGCGCGCGAGGACGGCGCCAGCATGTTCCGCTTCGACGTCGCGCAGGCGAAGGCCTGGGGTGCGGTCGGCATGGGCGTGTCGAGCCGCACACTCGGCGAGCGCGCCAAGGGCAACCCGAACTTCTTCGTGTCGCTCGCAGCCACGTCGAACGGCCGCTTCCTGCCGCAGACAGGCGCGGTGCTGATCAAGGATGCTAACGGTGCTGTGCTTGGCGCCGTGGGCGCGAGCGGTGGCAGCGGGGACGAGGACGAGGCGATCTGCATTGCGGGCGTGAAGGCGGCCGGCCTGGTACCAGGCTGACACTTCCTTCACGGGTCGGGCGGCACGCCGGCCGCTCGATCACCGCTGGAGATTGGCGACCCTCACTCCGGCAACAAGCCGATCTCGACCGCAATCTGTCCAAGCCGCTGATGCTCCGCGCGCAGGAAGGCATCGAACTGCTGCGGCGTCTGCGGCGGCGCAGCGATCGGTCCGATGCCCAGCATCTTCTCGGTGAATGCCGGCTTCTCCAGCATGCCGTTGATGCCCCCGTTCATGCGCGCGACGATGGGCGCGGGCGTGCCGGCTGGCGCAACCACGGCCAGCCAGCCGACCATGTCGAAGCCCGGCAAGGTCTCGGCCAATGCGGGCACGTTGTCCCACCCCGCGATGCGCTTCGGCGAGGTCACGGCCAGCATGCGCATGCGGCCCTGCTTAACGAGCTGCCCGGTCGATGCCACGTCGGCCACCAACGCATCCACCTGCCCGCCGATCAGGTCCTGCACCCCGGTGGCGATGGAACTGTAGGCCACGAGATTGGCGCCGGCCTTGGCTCGCGCGTTGAACAACCTCGCGATCATCCCGCCGAAAGTGCGCGGTCCCTCGTTGGCCAGCGAGAGCTTGCCGGGCTCGGCCTTGCTGCGCGCGACCAGGTCCTGCACCGTCTTGATCGGCGACTCCGCGCCCACCAGCAAGGCGAACGGGCTGTTCGCGACGAACGCTACGGGCGCGAAATCCTTCAACGGGTCATAGGGCAGGGTCTTGAACAGGTAGCTGTTGGTGACCAGCGCCGCCGTGGTCGCAAAGTAGAAGGTGTAGCCATCCGGCGGCGACTGCTTGACCGCCTGCGCGCCGATCACGTTCTGTCCGCCCGGCTTGTTGTCGATGACGAAGGGCTGGCCGACCGACTGTGCGAGGCCGTCGCTCAGCATGCGTGCGATGGCGTCCGGCCCCGAGCCCGCGGGCTGCGACAGCACGAGCTTGATCGGCCTGGAGGGCCACGGGTCCTGCGCGCTCGCCACGCCCCATGAGCTGCAGGCCGCCGCGGCCAGCGTCAGGTGGAAGCTTCTTCTGTTCATCATCACGTTGTCTCCGTGGTTTGAATGGGTGAGTGATCGGTGAATCGGGCGGCGAGCGCATCGAGTTGCGCGGCGAGCTCGGATGCGGTCGAGGCCACGCCATAGACATAGCGGTCGGGCCGGACGATGGCGGCGCTGCAGTTGTGTCGATGGAACCATGCTGCGGCGATGCCTTCGATCTCAGGCAATGCCTCGCCCAGGCGCAGGGTCGTCATGCGTGGCAAGGCGTGTTCCAGGTCGACCCCATCGAAGCCTTCATCCAGCACCAGCCACCAGCCGTTGCCGCCCAGCGCATCGAGTCGCACGCGGTCGCTGCCCTTCGCAATCCACGGCTGCGGAAAGAGGGTGCCATTGGCCGGATGCGCCACCGGCGAGACCAGGCCGCCTTCGAGCCCCGGAATCACATCCTGGCGCGGCATGTCACGCACCACGCCGCCACATTCGGCGAGCATGCGCGCGTCACGTTCACGCGCCTTTGCCACGTCACGTTCGCAGATCACCGCACCGATGCCTTTGATGCGCGTCGTGAGCTGCTCCACATGCCGCTTGCGCTCGACGCCGTAGCTGTCGAGCAGCGATCCCGCCGCGGCACCGGTCACTTCACCGTCGCACACTGCCTTCAGCTTCCAGGCGAGATTGGCCACGTCGCGCACGCCCTGGCACATGCCCTGACCGAGGAACGGTGGCTGCTGGTGCGCCGCATCGCCCGCGACAAACACGCGGCCCTTGCGCCACGTGTCCGCCACCAGCGCATGGAAGCGGTAGCTGGCCTGTCGCCACAGCGTGCCCTCGTCCGGCGTGAGCCAGCGCGACAGCAGCTTCCAGGTCTCGGCGGGCTCGATGACCTTCTGCGGGTCTTCGCCGGGCTTCAGCGAGATTTCCCAGCGCCGATGATTTCCCGGGCCTATCACCATCGTGCAGGGCCGCTCGGGCTCGCAATACTGCACGCTGGTCGTTGGCAGCTTCGCCATCCCGCGGTCGTTGGCCAGCACATCGACCACCAGCCAAGGTTCATCGAAGCTCAGGTCCTCCAGCGCAATGCCCACCTGCTCGCGCACGAAGCTCGAAGCGCCGTCGCATGCCACGACGTAGCGGGCGCGCGTGCGGCCCACATCACCGTCATCACGCCGCCACTGCAAGGTCACGGCATCGGCGTCCTGCGAGAGCCCGGTCACCTCCGTGCCGAGCGCAACAGTTGCCAGCGCCAGCGACTGCACATGCGCCCGCAACGCCGCCTCGACCGGCGGCTGTGTGAACACGTTCGAGGGCGTGTAGCCCAGTGGATACGGCGGCTCGACCATCGTGAGCCGCTTGATGAGTTGGCCGTCCACACCGAAGTACTCCGACGGCGTGAAGGGCTCGACATGCGGCATCACCGCATCCACGACGCCCAGTTGCTGGAACACCCGCAGGATCTCGTGGTCGATGGCCACCGCGCGCGGCTTGTCGTACACCTCGCGCGACCGGTCGCACACCCACACGCGAAGGCCCATGCCCGCGAGCAGGCCCGCAGCCACCGCGCCCGACGGGCCGAAGCCGACCACCGCGACGTCGAAGACGGCATCGCGTTGCACTGCTGCATCCATGGGCTCAGCCCTCGGCGACGATCTTGTTCACCAGCGTGCCGATGCGCTCGATGTCCACCTCGTAGGTGTCGCCCGCCTTCATCCACACCGGCGGCGTGCGCGCCTGGCCGACGCCGGCCGGCGTGCCCATCACGATCACGTCTCCGGGCTCCAGCGTCAGCACGTCGCTGAGCAGCGAGATGGTCTCCGCCACGCCCCAGATCATGTCGGTGGTGTTGGCGTCCTGCATGACCTCGCCGTTGAGGCGGCCCTGGATCTTCAGGCCGGTCGCCGCGGGCGGCAGTTCATCGGCCGTGACCAGCACCGGGCCGAAGCCGCCGGTGCCGTCGAAGTTCTTGCCGATCGTCCACTGCGGCGTGCGCTTCTGGTAGTCGCGCACCGACATGTCATTGAAGCAGGTGTAGCCAAAGACGTAGCCCGGCGCGTCGTCCTGCGACACATGGCGCGGCACGCGCTGGCCGATCACCAGCGCCAGCTCCGCCTCGTAGTCGAACTTGCCCGAGACCTTCGGCAGGATGCCCGGCGCGCCGTGCGCGACCAGAGAGGTGGCGCCGCGGAAGAAGAACCACGGGTACTCGGGCTTCTCGCGACCGCCTTCCTTCGCATGGTCGAAGTAGTTGAGGCCGAGGCAGATGATCTTGCCGGGCTCCGGGACCAGCGGTGCGAGCTTCGTTGATGCGAGCGGCTGGCGTGGTGCATCGGAAGCGATGGCCGCCTTCGCGGCGGCGGCCAGGTCGACACCCGCAGCGAGCGCCGCGCGAAGGCTGTCCGGCACCTGCGGCTGCGCCGCATTCAGGTCGATGACCTGGTCGCCGTCGACCACGCCAAGGCGCGCGTGATCGTCTTTCAGGAAGGTGGTGAATCTCATGAATGCTCCGGTGTCGGGATGAAGAAAACCTGTCGCTGCGCTTCCTTGAGGCGCGCCGAGGGCGGCTGGGAGATGCCCCACTGGTCGACCCGGCCGGGCGGCCAGGTCCAGTCGGCGGGGCCGCCGGCCACGTAGCTGTCGTCGATCTGCTCGACCTCGGCCGTGTACTCGATGACCTCGCCGAAGGGGCCGATGAAATAGTTGAAGGCGTTGTCGCCGGGACCATGGCGACCCGGGCCCCATTCGATGGCATGGCCCGCGTCCTTCATGCGCCCGCCGCCGCGCATCACCGACTCGAGGTCGGGCATGACGAATGCGATGTGGTTCAGCGCATCGTTGTCGGTGTCGCCGAGCGCCACGCTGTGGTGATCGCTGTTGCAGTTGAGGAAGGCCATGATGCGCGTGCGGTCGGCGAGCCGGAAGCCCAGCGCCTGTTCGAAGAAGGCTTGCGTGGCAGGGACGTCATGGGTGTTGAGCACGACGTGGGCGAGGCGTGATGGCCTGTCCTTTGCCTCATGCGCGTCCGCATGTTGCGCATCGCCATGCACGATTTGCAGCAGCCGGCCATGCGGGTCGCGGATCATCAGCCCAGTGCCACCGCCAGGCGCTCCAAGCGGTGCAATCGCTTGCACGGCCCGGCCGCCAGCGCGCACCGCCGCTTCGGCCACGGATTGCAATGCCTCGGCGCTGCGTGCGCGCAAGGTCACATGGCGGATCGCGCAGGGTCCTTCGTCACGGTGCAAGGACAACAGATGATGGTCGGCGCCGGTGCCGCGCAGATACAACGCATCATCATGGCGCTCGGCCACGTCGAGGTGCCACACCTCGGTGTAGAACGCCTCGGCGCGCGCCAGGTCGGCCACGTTGAGGGCCACGCTGCGCAGGCCGCTGATCCAGGGTGAACTCATGCCCTCTCCTTCGATGATGGGGTCGATGCCGCGAAGGCGCGTGCCAGGAAGCGGCGTGCGTTGCCGTCGGTCAACAGTGCCGCCGCGTCGGCGCCCAGTCCGGCCGCCTCGATGCGCGCGAGCGGCGCGCGCTCGTGGAAGTTGAACGGGTAGTCGGTGCCGACCATCAACTGCGTCGGGCCGAACGTGGCGACCAGGTGCGCCAGCGTCGGCGCATCGAACACCAGGGTGTCGAAGAACAGTTGCCGTGCCTGCTCGATCGGCGAGGCCTGCACCTGCTCCTTCAACGCCGGGAACACGCCCCATCCCTGCTGCAGGCGCGGCAGAAGCATCGCCAGCGTGCCGCCGCCGTGGCTGAAGGCGATGCGCAGCCGCGACCGCCGAAGCATCAGGTTGCCGGTGATCACCGATGCGGCAGCCAGGCCGACATCGGTCGGATAGCCCAGCACCTGCTCCAGCGGCGCCGGCCCGACCAGCCGGTCCATGCCGGTCGGCTTGAGCGCATGCACGAACACCGCCGCATCGAGCGCCTCGCAGGCTTCGAAGAAGGGATCGAAGCGCGGGTCACCGATCGGCACGCCGTTCACGTTGCTGCCGATCTCCACGCCCGCGAAACCCAGAGTCTCGATGACGTAGCGAAGCTCCACGATCGCCGCATCGATGTCCTGCAGCGGCACCGCGCCCATGCCGATCAGGGTGCCACCGCTCTCGGTAACCATCGACGCGATCTGCTCGTTGAGGTAGCGCAGCAACTGTTGCGCATCGGCCGCCTCCATCCAGTACGACAGCAACTCGGGCATGGGCGAGATCGCCTGGTGCGCCAGGCCCATCTCCGGCAGGTCGGCCAGGCGGCGCGTCACGCTCCAGCACTTCTCCGAGACGGTCCGGTAGTTCTTGCCGGCGATCATCACGTGCCGGTGGCAGAGGCCGCCGGCATCCGGCGCAGCGACGGTCGAAGGCCATTGCGCCGGCATCTTGCGGCCGAGGTAGGCCGGGAATTCCGCCGGCACCATGTGCGCATGCACGTCGATGCCACAGGCGCAGCGCAGCCGCTGCGGCGCGTCCTCAACCATGCGGCGCATCCCGTGAAGTCCTTCGGTCCATGTTGTCTCCTGGCGCCCGGCGATCCGGCCGGCGGGCTTGTGGGGCTGGAGTCTAGGCAGGCACCGTGCATTGATGAAGTGGATTGGACATATACATAAAATCCACGCCATGGATATCCGGCAAGTCGACCTCAACCTGCTCGTGGCCTTCCACGCCATGTCGGAACACCGCAGCGTGACCCGCGCCGCGGAGTCCATCGGGCTGAGCCAGCCGGCGATGAGCGCCGCCGTCGCGCGCCTGCGCCTGCTGTTCAACGACGCCCTGTTCGTGAAGACCGGCGCCGGCATGCAGCCCACCCCGCGCGCGGCCGAACTCGAGGGCGCGGTGAGGCGCGTGATCGACACGGTCAAGGCCGAGATCCTGCCCGCGCCGGACTTCGACCCGCTGCGCGACAGCAAGCTCTTCACCCTGGTCACGCCGGACATCGCTGAGGTGCACTTCCTGCCGAAGATCCTCGCCTGCTTCGCGCAGGAGGCGCCGCATTGCGACCTGCGCACGCTCTCCATGCCGCGCCAGGCCGCGGCGGAGGCGCTGGAAACCGGCGCGGCACAACTCGCCATCGGCTACCTGCCCGACCTGCAGAAGGCCGGCTTCTTCCTGCAGAAGCTGTTCCGCAACGACTACGTGTGCATCGTGCGCGGAAAACATCCCGCCATCGGCGAGCGCCTCACGCTCAAGACCTACCTGGCCGCCTCGCACGCCGTGGTGAGCCCCGACGGCCGCGAGCACCTGCTCGACCAGTTCCTGCAGCGGCGCGGCCTGAAGCGGCGCGTGCTGGTCGGGCTGTCGCACTTCATGAGCCTGCTGCCCATCATCGAGACTTCAGACCTGGTCGCGACAGTGCCGCGCGACCTTGCGAACGCCTGCGCGCGGCACGCCGACATACGCATCGTCGATCCGCCCTTCAAGGCGCCGGTGGTCGAGGTGCATCAGTTCTGGCACCGGCGCTTCCACAAGGACGCGGCCAACATCTGGCTGCGCGGGCGGGTGCACAAGCTCTTCGGCGCTTGAAATCAGGCTGCTAAACAGCGTCCTTGAAAAACCGCCATGCGATCACCGCGATGGCCAGCAGCACCAGCCAGAACACCGGCGACGAGAGGAAGGTGCTGCGCACCCGGCCCGGCTCGGCCATCGGGTCCGCCATCACGTTGCGCATGCCGCGTTCGACAGGCACATGATGGACCGGCGGCGCAAAGGTCTCGTCGAAGTCCTCCGTCGTGCCCGCCGCCACGCCCAGCGGCGAACGGTCGCCGTTGCGGTAGCGCTCGACCGCATCCTTCGCCTCCTTGAGCCCCAGACCGGTGTGCTCCCGCACCAGCTTGATGGCATCGATCCACTCGCCGCGATCGATCGCGGCAATCGCATCAGGCGGCAGGTTCAGGTTCGACATGGGGACACCCCTTGCTATGAATCGGCCGCGACGCGCCCGGCCTCGATGGTGATGCGCCGCTCGCACTGGGCCGCGATGCCGCGGTCATGCGTCACCAGGACCAGCGTGGTGCCGCGTTCGCGGTTCAGGTCGAACATCAGCTGCATGACCTGCTCGCCGGTCGCGAAGTCCAGGCTGCCGGTCGGCTCGTCGGCCAGCAACAGCGCCGGCTGCACGACAAAGGCGCGGGCCAGCGCCACGCGCTGCTGCTCCCCGCCGGACAGCACCTTGGGATAGTGGCCGAGCCGCTGTCCCAGGCCGACACGGCCGAGCATCTCGGTGGCCGCCTTGCGCGCATCCTTGCGGTCGGCCAGTTCCAGCGGCAGCATCACGTTTTCCAGCGCGCTGAGGTTGGCCAGCAACTGGAAGCTCTGGAACACGAAGCCGACCTTCTGGGCACGCAGCGCGGCGCGGTCGTCCTCGTCGATGGCGAAGATGTCGGCACCCGCCAGCTTCACCGTGCCGCGCGTCGGCGTGTCGAGGCCGGCGATGATCGACAGCAGCGTGCTCTTGCCCGAGCCCGAGGCGCCGACGATGGCCGCCGTCTCCTTCGCGCCCAGGGTGAAGTCGATGTCCTGCAGAATGTCCAGCGTGCCGGCCGAGTCGGTGACGGACTTGAACACATGCTCGACCGCCACGATGGGATCGGATTGGGGTACAGACATTTGGAAGGGCTCTCGTTTTGAATCGCAGACACTTTATCCCGGCCGCCACGTTGGCCCTCGCAATGGGCCTTCCGGGGCCGGGCGCATGGGCCCAGCAGGCCGGCCCCACCATCCTGATCATGGGCGATTCGCTGAGCGCCGAGTACGGACTCAAGCGCGGCGAAGGCTGGGTCGCCTTGCTGGAGAAGCGCCTGGCCAGCGAGAAGATCCCGGCGCACGTCGTCAATGCCAGCATCAGTGGCGAGACGACCGCCGGTGGCAAGTCGCGCCTCGACGCCCTTCTCAAGACGCACAAGCCGAACGTCGTGGTCATCGAACTCGGCGGCAACGACGCGCTGCGCGGCCTGCCCTACACCCAGACCCAAGCCAATCTTTCTGCGATGGTCGATGCGTCGAAGGCGGCGGGCGCCAAGGTGCTGATCATCGGCATCCAGGTGCCGCCGAACTACGGGATGCAGTACCTCAACAACTTCAACAAGGTCTTCACCAACGTCAGCGCGGCAGGCAAGGCGCCGGTGGTGCCCTTCATGCTCAAGGGTGTGGCGGATGGCCCGGATGCGGCGACGATGTTCCAGCCCGACCGTATCCACCCCGTCGCCGCGGCGCATCCGCGCATCCTGGACAACATCTGGCCGGAGTTGAAGAAGCTGCTGTAGACGCCCCTGCCCACCAACAAGAAAGCCGCCGCCTGCATGACGCAGGTGGCGGCTTTTTCCTTGCCGGGTGGATGGGCCCGTTCAGCTGTTCTTCGTCGGGGTCGTGGGCACCGTCGGGGCTTCGTTCTCGAGCGAGGCCACGTCGGTTTCCGGATCACCGGGCATCAAGCCTTCGCTGCTCGGGCTCAGCTTTCGGATGGCCTTTTCTCGAAGCTTTTCTTCCTTCTTTTTCTTCTTGGCCAGTTCCTTCTGGCGCTTCTCGTATCCGTAGTTGGGTGCGGCCATGTTGCTCCTGATGTCGCGCCCCGGAAGCGGGGCATACCTGCACCCACTGTAAGCGATAACTCATCCGGCGAAAACGCTTCGAAAAGGCGGTCAGTTACCCATGCCTTCCAGGGCTTGCGACAGATCGTCCCGCAAGTCCGACAGTGCCTCCAGCCCGACGGAGAAGCGCACCAGCGTGCCCTTGTAGGGCCAGCGCGCCACGCTGGCATCGCGCATCAGGCCGATGTCGTAGGGCACGACCAGGCTGATGGGGCCGCCCCATGAATAGCCCAGTCGAAAGAGTTTCAAGCCGTCACAAAAACGATCGACCTGCTCGCTGCTGAAACGCTCGTCGAACACCACCGAGAAGATGCCGGCGGCCAGGTCGCTGTCGCCGCACAGCGCGCGCCAGTTGTCATGCCCGGGCGAGCCTTCGATGGCCGGATGCAGCACCTGCGCGATCTCGTCGCGCGAACCCAGCCAGTGCGCCAGGGCACGCGCGGCCTTGTCATGGGCGGCGTAGCGGATCGCGATGCTCGGCAGCGAGCGCAACAGCGTCTCGACATCGCCGACGCCCACTCCCCAACCCATGCGCATGTGCGTGAGCTTCAATGCCTGGTGCAGTCGACCGTCGTCGCGCGTGACCACGCTGCCCATCAGCACATCGCCGCCGCCGCTCGGGTATTTGGTCAGCGCATGCACCGACACGTCGACGCCCTGCCCCGTGCCGTTGAAGTCGAAAGGGTCGAAGGCCAGGCCGGCGCCCCAGGTGTTGTCGAGTGCGGTGATCACGCCGCGCGCGCGGCACAGGGCCACCAGCGCCGGCAGGTCCGGGAACTCCATCGTCACCGACCCCGCGGCCTCGACCCAGACCAGCTTCGTGCGGTCCGACAGCTTGGCCGCCAGGTCGGCCGGATTCATCGCGTCGTAGGTACGGTGCGTGATGCCGAAGTTGGCCAGTTCGCCGTTGGCCAGCGCCTTGTTCGGGCCATAGGCGTTGTCGGGCAGCAGCACCTCGTCGCCGGTCTTGAGGAAGGCAAAGGCCACCAGCGCGATGGCCGCAAGGCCGCTGGACACCAGCAGGCAATGCGTGCCACCCTCCAGCGTGGCCAGGCGCTCCTCCAGCGTGAAGGTGCTCGGCGTGCCATGCAGGCCGTAGGTGTAGCCCACCTTGGTCTTCCAGTCGCGCGCCCGCATCGCAGCGACATCGGCGAAGAAGACGGTTGAGGCCTTGTAGATGCCCGGCTGCGGCGCCGCGAACTTCGCGGGCGGCTTGTAGGGATGGTGGATGAGGTCGGTGATCGGTTCGTGAGCCATGGCGTGATGCTAGCCCGGTCAGGCCTGCGACGTGGCAAGGATCGCGTCCGCCAATTCACGTGCACCGAGCGTTCTTGAAAAGTGCTTCAGGTGCGGGGAGGTTGCGACGGTGACCTCTGCGATCTTCATGGCCGCTTCAGCGAGCTCGTTCGCCGGCACGCCCAAGGCCTGCAACGAGGCCGGCAGGCCGGTCATACGGTAGTACGGCCGCAACTGGTCGAGCATGGCCTGCTGCACGTCCCGTTCGAGCTGCAATTGCACCAGCAGCCCGAAGGCCACTTCTTCGCCATGCAGGCTCCCATGGATCGCGGGAATGGCCGACAGGCCCCGCGTCAGCGAATGCGCCACCGACAGCCCTCCGTTCTCGAAGGCCAGCCCCGACAACAGGATCGTGGCCTCCAGCACCCGCTCGAAAGCAGCATTGGGCGCCTTCGCCTCCACCGCTGCGAGCGCATCCGCGGTATCGGCCATCAGCGTGCTGAAGCAGGTTTCGCCGATCAGCTTCGTCAGTTGGCCTTGGCGGCCCTTGTAGAAGTTGACCCCGCCGGCTTCCATGCATTGGCCCATCTCGAACTTCTTCGACAGCGCATCGCCCAGCCCCGAGACGAAGAAACGCCGCGGCGCCCTGGCCAGCACGGCCGTATCGACCAGCACCACATCCGGATTGGCGCGCATGGCGCGCACTTCGGCGAGGCGATGGTCTACGGTGTAGAGGACGGCGACGCGGCTGGTCGGCGCGTCGGTCGAGGCCACGGTCGGCACGATGAACACCGGGCAGTCCAGTGCGATCTGCGCACCCTTTGCAGCGTCGATGGACTTGCCGCCACCGGCTCCCACGATGAGGTCGCAGTCGCCGTTGCGGAAGCTTTGCGCCACGCGCTCCACCTCGGCCGCGGTGCATTCGCCGGCGAACACATGCCAACGCAAGCCCTGCAACGCCGGCACCGCCTCACTCAGGAGTTGGCGAACGAAATCGTCGGCCACGACCAGGGCGCGCGTTGACTTGAACTCGTCGAGCAACAGCGGGAGTTGGGACAGGGTTCCCGGACCCTGGATGTAGCGCGCGGGTGCGCCGAAGCTGAGATGCGTGGTGGTGTCGCCGTTCATGAGGGCTTGAGTCTGGCGCCGGGCGAACGACATTCACCGTTCCTCCCCGCTGGTTGTTGGTCCTGGTCTTGCGATCGATGTTAGATCGATCCACAGGCCGGGACACCGCGGGTTTGCAGCGGCGCACCTGACTCACGGCAGTTGTGGATGCGTACCCGGCCCCGCAAGGGCGCAGAATGACTCAACGCGCGCAGACGCGCCCCAAGGAGCATTGTCATGGCCATCCACGAACTCTTCCCCTACCTCCGCGTGCACGACGCGGCAGCGGCCATCGCCTTCTATTGCGCCCTCTTCGGCGTGAAGGAGAAGTTCAGGCTCACCGAGCCCAGTGGTCGCATCGGCCATGCCGAGATCGACTTCGGCCACGGCGCCACCTTGATGCTGTCCGACGCGTATCCCGAATACGGCATGGACAGCGCACAGGCCATCGGCGCGAGCCCCGTCGCCATGCACCTCCACGTGGACAACGCGGACGCGCTGATCGACCGCGCGATCGCCGCGGGCGCCACGCTGGTGATGGCGCCGCAGGACCATTTCTACGGGGAGCGCTCCGGCAGCTTCGACGACCCGTTTGGCCACCGATGGAGCATCGGGCACAACATCGAAGACGTGACGCCCGAGGAAATGCAGCGGCGCTACACCGCCATGATGGCTACCTGAATTGACCCACCCCCGAATGCGCCTGCGGCGCTCCCCCTCAAGGGGGCGCACCCGGCGGCCCGGCAAAGCCGGTTCCGCGGGTGCCCACGAACAGGCATTACTCGACCTGTTTCAGGCTTCGCGGGTCGCGTGGTGGAAAACTGATATGAATCAGACCGACCACTTCTCGATCAGCTTGTCCGCACCCATGCCGTCATAGCCTTCGAAGGGCTGATGAATCCAGGGATTGGTCGCGAGGAATTCAACGGAGTAATCCGGCTCGAAAGTCGACAATGCCTTGGTCCAGATCACCGCACTGCGCAGTTCGGTGATCGGCGCATAGCGGTTGCGAAGCATGTCGACCACCGCATGCAGCGTGTGGCCCGAGTCGGCCAGGTCGTCCACCAGCAGCACCTTGCCGGCGATCTCGCCCTTGGGCGTGGTGATGTAGCGGGCGATGTCGAGGTGGCCCTGCACCGTGCCAGCGTCGGCGCGGTAGGAACTGGTCGACATGATGGCCAGCGGCTTGTCGAAGATGCGCGAAAGCACGTCGCCGGGGCGCATGCCGCCACGCGCCAGGCACAGGATAGTGTCGAACTCCCATCCCGACTGATGCACCTTGATCGCGAGCTTCTCGATCAGATTGTGGTACTCGTCATAGCTCACGTAGAGATGCTTGCCGTCTTCCGTCAACATGGGTTGGCTCCTGATTTGGGATGTTTTGAGGTCGTGGGGAAAAAAGGGATGATCAGTCGGCCAGGTACGGGTGCCGCATCATGATCGTGTGGTCGCGGTCCGGGCTGGTCGACACCATATGGATCGGCACGCCGGTCACTTGCTCGATGCGCTGCAGATAGAGGCGCGCGTTCACCGGCAGCTTGTCGTACTGCGTCACGCCGACGGTGCTGTCGCTCCAGCCTTCCAGCGTTTCGTAGATCGGTGTGCAGCGCTCGATCTCGTCGGCGCCCATCGGCAGGATGTCCGTCACTTCGCCGTCGAGCGTGTAACCGGTGCAGAGCTCCAATTTCTCGAGGCCGTCGAGCACGTCGAGCTTGGTGATGCACAGGCCCGACAGTCCGTTGACCTGCGCCGAGCGCTTCAGCAGCGCCGCGTCGAACCAGCCGCAACGACGGCTGCGGCCGGTGGTGACGCCCTTCTCCGCGCCCACGGTGCTCATGTGGTAGCCGGGCGTGCCGGGCGTGGCCCAGTCGAGCTCGGTCGGGAACGGACCGCCGCCGACGCGCGTGCAATAGGCCTTGGTGATGCCCAAGATGTAGTGCAGCATGCCCGGACCCACGCCCGAGCCCGCGGCCGCGTTGCCGGCGACGCAGTTGCTGGAAGTGACGTACGGGTAGGTGCCATGGTCCACGTCGAGCAGCGTGCCCTGCGCGCCTTCGAACAGCAGGTTGGCGCCGTTCTTGTTGGCATCGTTCAGTTCGCGCGACACGTCGGCCATCATGGGCTTGAGCAGTTCGGCATGCTTCATCGCCTCGTTGAACACCGTGTCGAAGTCGACCGCCGGCGCGCCCAGCACTTCCACCAGCACATGGTTGTGCAGGTCCAGGCACACGCGCAGCTTGGCCGCGAAACGCTCGGGATGCTTCAGGTCCTGCACGCGCAGCGCGCGGCGCGCGATCTTGTCTTCATAGGCCGGGCCGATGCCGCGGCCGGTGGTGCCGATCTTCTCGATGCCGCCCTTCTCGCGATAGGCCTCGCGCGCGATGTCGAGCGCGGAATGGAACGGCAGGATCAGCGGGCAGGCCTCGCTGATGCGCAGGCGCGAACGCACCTCGACGCCGACCTTCTCCAGCCCTTCGATTTCCTCGAACAGCTTGGCCGCGGACAGCACCACGCCGTTGCCGATGTAGCACTTGACGCCGGGGCGCATGATGCCGCTCGGGATCAAGTGCAGCGCGGTCTTCACGCCGTTGATGACCAGCGTGTGGCCCGCGTTGTGGCCGCCCTGGAAGCGAACCACGCCCTGGGCGCTCTCGGTCAACCAGTCGACCAGCTTGCCCTTGCCCTCGTCGCCCCACTGGGTGCCGACGACGACCACGTTTCTTCCGGTGGTAACGCTCATGTCTACTCGCTTCTCAAAAACAGATTCAGATGGTTTGCACTGTCCACTGCCCGCCCTGCTCGACGAGCTCGCGGTCACAGTGGAATTCGTCGATTTCGCTCTCGTGGCCCGGCAGCACGCAGACCACGGTTTCGCCGCTGCGGCGCAGCGCGGCAATGGCATCGCGCAGGCCTGAGGCATCGCTCCACGGCGCACGCACTGCCGCGCGCAACGGACGCGCGGGCAGCACCTCGACCAGCTCGCGCAGGTCAAGGCTGAAGCCGACGGCCGGACGGTTGCGCCCGAACACCGCGCCGACTTCGTCGTACCGCCCGCCGCGCACCAGCGCATCGGCCGCGCCATTGACGTAAATGCCGAAGCGCATGCCGCTGTAGTAGGCGTAGCCGCGCAGGTCGGACAAGTCGAAGCTCACGTTGGCGCCGCTGCCGAGCTGGCGGCCAAGCTGGCGCAGGTCGGCCAGCGCCTGCCGCACGGCGGGCGTGGCGGGCAAGGCGCGCTCGGCCTCGTCGAGCACCTTCGCGTCGCCGTACAACTGCACCAGCGCCAGCAGGCCATCGCGTGAGGCCGCAGAGAAGTCCCGCGTCAGGCTGCGCAGTTCGCTGGCGTCCTTGGTGGCCAGCGCCGCATGCACGCGGGCCAGCACGCCCCCATCGACCGGCACGCCGGCGAACAGCGCGCGCACGATGCGTGCATCGGCCATGTCGACCAGCACCTTGCCCTGGATGCCGGCCGCGTGCAGGCAATCGAGGGCGAGCACGAGGACTTCGGTGTCGGCTTCCAGGCCGGCATGCCCATAGATCTCCGCGCCGAACTGCAACGGTTCGCGCGTGGCATGCGGGCGATCCGGCCGCACATGGACGACCGGGCCGCAGTAGCAGAGGCGTGCAACGCCCTGGCGGTTGAGCAGGTGCGCGTCGATGCGCGCGACCTGCGGCGTGGTGTCGGCACGCAGGCCCATGCTGCGACCGGAGAGCTGGTCGACCAGCTTGAAGGTCTGGAGGCCGAGCGCCTCGCCCGTGCCCGAGAGCAGGGATTCGAGGTGCTCGAGCATCGGCGGCATGACCAGCTCGTAGCCATAGCCACGGGCCGTGTCGAGCAACTGGCGACGAAGTTCTTCGATGTGGCGCGCTTCGGAAGGCAGCACATCGGCAATGTGATCCGGGAGGACCCAGGCGGACATGGGAAAGTGAGGCGGGGGTTAAACGTGAATTCTACCGGCCCCGCGGCAGGCGCCCGCCGAGCGCCTTCACGGGTTCAGTTTGCAACCCAAAGCAGCAGTACGCCGAGCAGGATGCTGCAAAGCCCGAAGAACCGGAGCTGCCCGTCGCGCAATTGCAGCAACTGGATGAAGCCCTTGCGCCAGGTGCCCGGCGACAGGAAGGGCATCGCGCCCTCGATCACCAGCACCAGGGCCAGGGCGCTCCAGAAGACGTCGGAGCTCACCGCGCCGTTTCCTTGCTAGCGGCGCGCGGCCGGCGGCACGGCGGCCGCAGCAGAACCCGCGCCGGCGCCAGCACCACGCATCGCGCGGAAGAAGTCGCTCGATGCCGGGTCCACCACCATCACGTCGTTCTTCTTGTTGAAGCTCTGCTTGTAGGCATCGAGGCTGCGGTAGAACTGCGCGAACTGCGGATCGCGGCCGAAGGCATCGGCATAGATGCCGGCAGCCTGCGCGTCGCCATCGCCCTTGATCTTCTGCGCGTCGCGGTAGGCATTGGCCACCGTCACTTCGCGCTGGCGGTCGGCATCGGCGCGGATCTTCTCGCCCTCGGCAAAACCAGTGGAACGCAACTCGTTGGCGACGCGCTTGCGCTCGGCTTCCATTCGACGGTAGACCGACTCGGTGATGGCCTCCACATAGTCCACGCGCGTGATGCGCACGTCGACCACGTCCACGCCCCAGGG
Organism: Variovorax robiniae; assembly: GCF_037889955.1. NCBI lineage: Bacteria > Pseudomonadati > Pseudomonadota > Betaproteobacteria > Burkholderiales > Comamonadaceae > Variovorax > Variovorax robiniae. Next base: position 69,973 of record NZ_JBBKZS010000019.1, on the reverse strand, counting down.
CTTCGCGCCCTTCACCACGCCCAGCACCTCGCGCTGCACATTGGTCATGAGCTCTTCGCGGTTGGAGGAGATCAACTGGCGCACGGTGTACTTGTTGATGTTCTCCTGGAACGCATTGCGCACCACGCGATTCAACTGCATCGCACCGGCGTTCTCGTCCAGGCCCACGTTGCGGATGTACTCCGACGGGTTGGAAATGCGCCAGCGCACATACCAGTCGATCACCACGCGCTGCTTCTCGGCCGTGAGCATCGGCTCGGTGTCCACGCTCGACAGCATCAGCAGGCGCTTGTCGATGTACGACACGTTCTGGAACGGTGGCGGCATCTTGAAGTTGAGGCCGGGCTCGGTGATCACGTTCTTGATCTGGCCGAGCTGGTAGACCACGCCGAACTGGCGTTGGTCGACGACGAAGAGCGTGGAACTCAGCAGCGCGAGCGCCACCAGGATCGACGTTGCGATAAATCCGATTCTGTTCATTTCAACGTTTCCTCAGCGGGCGTCGCGATCGCGCGAACGGCCTTCACGGGCGCGCGATTCGGGCCCCGTTATCGGTGCCACCGGAATCACCGAGGACTGGGACGGCGCGGTACCGGCCACATTGGGGCTGGCCGCGTCGGAGGGCGTCGCCACGGCGGCGCCGGCTTGTGCACTCATCTGCATGAGCTTGTCGAGCGGCAGGTAGAGCAAATTGGAGCCCTGCCTGGAATCGATCAGCACCTTGGTGGTGCTCGCGTAGATCTGCTGCATGGCGTCGATGTACATGCGGTCGCGCGTGACTTGCGGCGCCTTCTGGTATTCGGCCAGCACCTGGCTGAAGCGCCCGGCATCACCCTGGGCCTGCGCCACGATGCGCGCCTTGTACGCCTCGGATTCTTCCTTCAGGCGGGACGCGGTACCGGTCGCCTTGGGGATCACGTCGTTGGCATAGGCCTGCGCCTCGTTCTTGGCGCGCTCGCGCTCCTGGCCGGCCTTCAGCACATCGTCGAACGCAGCCTGCACCTGCTCCGGCGGACGGACGCCGCCCTGCTGCAGGTTGATGCCGACGACTTCCACGCCGACCTTGTAGCGGTCGAGGATGGTTTGCATCAGCGTGCGCACGCGGGGCGCGATCTGGTCGCGCTCCTCGGCGAGGGCCTTGTCCATCTTCATCTTGCCGACGACTTCACGCACCGCGGTCTCGGCCACCTGCACCACGGTCTCAACCGGCGACTTGCTCTCGAACAGGTACTGCCGCGCGTCGCTCAGGCGGTACTGCACGGCGAACTTGATCTCGACGATGTTCTCGTCCTCGGTCAGCATCGCCGACTCGCGCAGGCCCGTGGAACGCACGATGCTGTCGCGCCCCACGTCGGCGGAGCGGATCTGCGTCACGACCACGATCTCGTGGCGCTGGATCGGATAAGGAAGACGCCAGTTGAAGCCCGCACCCACGGTGCTCTTGTAGCTGCCGAACTGGGTGATCACGGCCTGCTGGCCTTCGTTCACGATGAAGAAGCCGGTGCCGAGCCAGATCAGCACCGCCACTGCGGCGACCAGACCCAGGCCGAAGCCCGCGTTCTTCATGTCGGGCTTGAAACCGCCGCCGTTGCCGCCCCCATTGCCGCCGCCGTTGGGACGCTGCATGTTGCCGCCGCGACCACCGCCAAACAGGCCGCCGAGCTTGCGGTTGAAATCGCGCCACAGTTCGTCGAGGTCGGGCGGTCCCTGGTTCGGACCCTGCCCGCGCGGCGGATTGGGCCGCGGCGGCGGTGGCGGGGGTGGCGTTGCGGGTGGTTCGCTGTCGGGCCGGTTGCCGGACGGTCGCTGCTCCCCATTGGACGAGGGCTCATCGCCCCGTCCCCATCGACCGTCGTTCAGGTTGAACATGCCCTGAAGTCGACTCCACACTGGCTTTGCATTCATTCGTTTTGCTTGTTATCTCGTCAGAGGCGGGATTGTGCCCAATCAGCTTGCTGCATCGTGCAATTCAGCGCCGGCGTCTAAGGTCATGGCCACCGCGCTCGCGGAGCCGGAACGCAAGGCCAGTTCAGCCCGCAGCGCCGGCAGCCCCTGTCCTGAATGGGCGCTGACGAAGATGCGTGAGACCTGGACCCCGTCGACCTCGATTTCGTCCTGCAGATGCAGCGGCAGTTGCCCACTTTCAAGGGCATCGAGCTTGTTGAACACCAGAAGCTGCGGAATGTGGCCCGCACCGATTTCCGCGAGCACGCTTTGCACCTCGGCCATCTGCTCCGGATGATGCGGATTCGACGCATCGACGACGTGCAGCAGCAGGTCCGCATCGACGGCTTCCTGCAAGGTCGCCTTGAAGGCATCGACCAACCCGTGCGGCAGTGCACGGATGAAGCCCACCGTGTCGGAAATGGAAACCTGCCGCCGCGCATCGCCGAGGTACAGATTGCGGGTGGTGGTGTCGAGCGTTGCGAACAACTGGTCGGCCGCGTAGGCGCGCGCCTTGACCAGCGCATTGAAGAGCGAGGACTTGCCGGCATTGGTGTAGCCGACCAGCGAAATGTTGAAGGTCTCGCGCCGCTCGCGCTGCCGGCGCTGCGTGCCGCGCTGCTTCTGCACCTTGGCCAGACGCTCGCGCGTGCGCTTGATCGACTCGCTGATCATGCGGCGGTCAAGTTCGATCTGCTTTTCACCCGGACCGCCGCGCACCCCTGCACCACCGGTCTGGCGCTCCAGGTGGGACCAGCGGCGAACGAGTCGTGTACTGAGGTATTGCAGGCGCGCGAGCTCGACCTGCAACTTGCCTTCGTGCGAGCGGGCGCGCTGTGCGAAGATTTCCAGAATCAGGAAAGTCCGGTCGTATACCGCGAGATCGAGCGTTCGCTCGAGGTTGCGCTGCTGCGCCGGACTCAGGGCCTGGTCGAAGATGACCTCGCTCGCGCGATGCATCAAGGCCAGTTCCTTGATTTCGGCCGCCTTGCCGCTGCCCACGAACAGGGCGGCGTCGGGCGCCTTGCGTTTGCACACCACGCGCGCCACAGGCTGGAGGCCCGCTGTTTGCGCGAGCAAGCCGAGTTCCTCCAGTCCGCTGTCGAAATGAGGCAAACCGAAGTCGACGCCGACGAGAACGGCGGCGCCTTCCTGGGTTGAATTCAGTTCAGACAAACGGAACCGTACCAATCAGGGGAAAGGCGCGACGAGCGGGCCGCCGCGCCGGAGGTAACGCTCAAGAACCCGAGTCGTCGCTCTCGGCGGCCGAGAAGTTCACCGCGCGGCCCGGAACGATCGTGGAAATCGCATGCTTGTACACCATTTGAGTAACAGTGTTGCGCAGCAGAACGACGTACTGATCGAAAGACTCGATCTGACCCTGCAGCTTGATGCCATTCACCAGATAGATGGAAACCGGCACATGCTCCCGACGCAAAGTATTCAGGAACGGGTCTTGCAAAAGTTGCCCTTTGTTGCTCACGATATTCTCCGTGTTCAAGGAAGAGTTATAGAAGCAACGACCTTAACACAGCGTTTCCGCGTCGCAGCGACGGTTGCCAATGCCCTGAAAAAATAACTTCTTCTATCCGACCGAACTTTTGCCTCAGGACAACCGAACTGTTGTCTTTAGCAGTCAAAAACGCACCAATACGGAGATTCACTGCCCGGGCTTGTCAGCGTACGGATTGGTCGAGGTCTTGAACTCGATTCGCATGGGTGTCCCGACCAAGTCAAACTCCTTGCGAAACCTGGCTTCCAGGAAACGTTTGTACGCGTCCGTGACGTGCTCCAGCGAGTTGCCATGGATCACGATCACCGGCGGGTTCATGCCGCCCTGGTGGGCATAACGCATCTTGGGCCTGAACATACCCGCACGCTGCGGTGCCTGAAACTGCACCGCCTCCAGCAGCAGGCGCGTCAGCACCGGCGTGGACATCTTGCGCGTGGCCGACTTGTGCGCCTGCGCGATCGACTGCCAGACCGGGCCCAGGCCCTGCCGCTTGATCGCCGAGATGAAGTGCAGCGCAGCGAACTTCAGGAACGGCAGTCGGGTTTCGATCTGCCGCTGGATCTGTTCGCGCTGGTAGCTGTCGACCGCGTCCCATTTGTTGATGGCGATGACCACGGCGCGGCCCGATTCGAGGATGTACCCGGCGATGTGCGCGTCCTGGTCCGTCACGCCCTGCGTCGCATCCAGCAGCAGCAGCACGACGTTCGATGACTCGATGGCTTGCAGCGTCTTGACCACCGAGAACTTCTCGATCGCCTGGAACACCTTGCCCTTGCGCCGCAGCCCGGCCGTGTCGATCAGCTCGAAACGCTGGCCATTGCGCTCGAAGGGCACCGAGATGGCATCGCGCGTGGTGCCGGGCATGTCGAATGCCACGAGGCGTTCTTCCCCGAGCCAGGTGTTGATCAGCGTCGACTTCCCGACGTTCGGGCGCCCGGCCACCGCCAGCTTGATGGGCTTGGCCTCGCCGTCATCTTCCTCATCTTCCGGCTCGGCCAGGTTCAGAGGCTCCAGCGCCAGCTCGACCAGGTCACGCATGCCCTGTCCGTGCGCCGCGGAGACGCCATGCACGTCACCGAGGCCGAGTTCGTAGAAGTCGACCAGCTTGGTGCCGTCGTGCATGCCTTCGGCCTTGTTGGCCACGAGCACGGTCGGCTTGCCGAGGCGGCGCAGTTCGCGGGCGATGTCATGGTCCTGCGCCGAGAGGCCTTCGCGCGCATCGACCACGAAGATGACCACATCGGCCTCGGCCACGGCCTGCCGCGTCTGCTTGGCCATCTCCTTGAAGATGCCGCTGCCCGCGTCGGGCTCGAAACCGCCGGTGTCGATCACGATGAACTCGTGCTTGCCCAGGCGACCGTTGCCGTAGTGGCGGTCGCGCGTGAGCCCGGCGAAATCGGCAACGATCGCGTCGCGGGTCTGGGTCAAGCGGTTGAACAGCGTCGACTTGCCGACGTTGGGCCGTCCGACCAGCGCCAGTACCGGCTTCATGGCCGGGCCCTCATCACTGCTGGCTTCAAGGTCGGTCTTTCAAAATGGATTGGTTATTCAGGACGGTAGCCAAACACGCCACCGTTGCGCGTGACGACGACCACCGTGTTGGCGGCGACCACCGGCGTGGCGGCGATGGCCGAACCATCCGGCGTGAGGCGATTGAGCGGCGCGCCATCTTCGCGCGAGACGAAGTGCAGCAGGCCTGCGCGGTCACCGATCACGATCGAGCGGCCGACGACCAGCGGTGCGGTGAGGTCACGGTACTTGAGGCGGTCCGACTGCCAGGCGCGTTCGCCATCGGCGCGGCGCCATGCGACCAGGTTGCCGTCGGACTCGGTGCCGACGACGAACTGCGCGTCGCCGCTGACACCTTCAGCGCTGACCGCGGGCTTGCTCCACAGCAAGCCGCCGCGTGCCGCATCGACGCAGCCGATGTTGACGTAGTAGGCCCGCGCGCAGATGCTGTCGCCCACGCGGCTGACGCTGCCGGTCAGGTCGACCAATCGCTCGACGTCGTTGGTGCCGCGAGGCGCTGCGATGGGGGCTTCCCAGCGCGAGGATCCATTGGCGGGATTCATGCCGACCAGGCGACCGCCCACCCCGCTCACCAGCGTGTCACCGACCGCGAGCAGCACGCCGGGCTTCTTCAGCACCAGGGCTTCCGGCGTGCGTTGCTGGATCCAGAGGCGGCGGCCGCTGGCACCGTCATAGGCGCTGGTGGCACGGTCGGCCGTCTGCACGAAGACGCGTCGCCCTGCCACCAACGGCGCGGTGAACGTCTCCGCCGCGAGTGTCTCGCGCCAGAGGACCTTGCCGCGTTCCAGCACGACAAGTTCATTCTTGTTGGTCACCACGGCCGCCATCGAACCGTCGCTGCCGACGCCGGCCGTCAGCGGTGCGCCTGCGCTGCCGCGCCAGGCCTCGGTACCGGTGCGCGCATCGATGCCTACCACCGTGCCATCGGTGCCGGCCACCGTGACCATGTCGCCGCTGACGTTGGTCTGCAACGGGAAGGCGACCTGCGGGATCTTCACGTTCCAAGCCTGGCGCACGCCGAGCACCACCACGTTGGCAGGCAGTTCCGGCGGCTTGGGCTTGCTCGTGCTGGAGCATGCCGCCAAAGCCGCGACCAGGACCATCACCAAACCGGTGCGAAGAACGGGTGCTGCAGGCAGGAGACGCTTGAGATTCATGTTGCGATCAGGATTGTTTGGGGGCTGCAGGCTTCAGGGATTGCGTGTCGACACCGACCGCATTGAGCTTGATCTCGACCATGCGCCGGTAGTCGTTGCGCGGCTCCAGCGCGGTCCATGCCTTCTGGTATTCGGCACGGGCCTCGTCGCGCTTGCCCTGGGCCATGTAGATGTCGCCCTTGCGGTCCGCAACGAGCGGCTCGTATTCCTTGGGGAAGGTGCCGCCGAGTTGCTTCAGTGCATCGTCATAGGACTTGCTGTCGAGCAGTTCGGCGGCGAGGCGCAAGCGTGCCACGGCCTGGTAGCCGGGGTCGGCGGCCTTCTCGGCCACCCAGGCCAGCGCGGCGCGCGAGGCCTCGGCATTGCCCTTGTCGTGCAAGGCCTTGGCGGCGAGCAAGCCGGCTTGCTGGGCATAGGGCGTGGAACCGAAGCGGTCCTTCATCTCGCCGAGCGTGCGCTCGATGAGGGCCGGGTCGCCCGCCTCGACATTGCGCTCGAGCGTGTCGTACAACGCGGCGGCCTGTGCCGCCTGGTTGCGCTGGTAGTACTGCCAGCCGTTCCAGCCGGCAAATGCGAGCGCGGCCACGAGCAGCACGGAAGTGATGAGGTTGCCCCAGGTCTTCCAGAAATGCTTGATCTGGTCGAGTTGTTCCTGTTCCTGGAGGTCTAGAGGTTGTGCCATGCGGATCAATGTGAGGAAGCCGGGGATTGTAGGGTGGCGGCCCACTGGGCCACCTCGGAGAGCTTGCGCGCCACCTGGGCGCCATCGCCGTCGCGCAGCGACTTGACCGCGACTTCGCCGCGGGCCAGTTCATCGCCGCCGAAGATCAGTGCGTGCTGTGCGCCGCTGGCGTCCGCCTTCTTGAGTTGCGACTTGAGGCTGCCGCCGCCCGCATGCATCTGCACGCTGACGCCAGCGGAGCGCAGGGCTTCCAGGGTCACTTGAACCTTGGGGCTCAGCGCCAGGTCGGGCACCACCGCATAGACCTGCGGCGCGGCCGAAGGCACCGGCAAGCCCAGCGCATCGATGAGCAACAGCAAGCGCTCGACGCCGAGGCCGAAGCCCACGGCCGGTGTCGGCTTGCCGCCCAGCTGCTCGAACAGGCCGTCGTAGCGCCCGCCGCCGCAGACCGTGCCTTGCGAGCCGAGCTGGTCCGTCACCCACTCGAACACGGTGAGGTTGTAGTAGTCCATGCCGCGCACCAGGCGCGTATTGACGCGATAGGCCAGGCCGGCTTCGTCGAGCACCGCGCGCACGGCGTTGAAGTGCGCCAGGCTCTCTTCGCCGAGGAAGCTCATCAGCACCGGCGCGGCTTCGATCAGCGCCTGCATTGCAGGGTTCTTGCTGTCGAGGATGCGCAGCGGGTTGGTCAGCAGGCGACGCTTCGAGTCTTCGTCGAGCTGGTCAGCATTCGCCTCGAAGTAGGCCACCAGCGCGGCGCGATGGGCCGCGCGCTCGGCCGGCTGGCCCAGGCTGTTCAGTTCCAGGCGGACGTGCTCGCCTTCGATGAGCCCCAGCTCCTTCCAGAGGCGGCGCACCAGCAGGATCAGTTCTGCATCGACATCCGGTCCGGCAAAGCCGAGCGCCTCGACGTCGAGCTGGTTGAACTGGCGGTAGCGGCCCTTCTGCGGGCGTTCATGGCGGAACATGGGCCCAATCGTCCACAACCGTAGCGGGCCGTTGTAGAGCGCGTTGTGCTCGACCATCGCACGCACGATGCCGGCGGTGGCTTCCGGGCGCAGCGTGAGCTTGTCGCCGTTCATTGAATCGGTGAAGGAATACATCTCCTTCTCCACGATGTCCGTCACTTCGCCGAGACCGCGCACGAACAGCGCCGTGGGTTCGACGATGGGCGTCAGCATGTACTGGTAGCCGTAGCGGCCCAGCACCGAGCGCAGCGTGTTCTCGAACCACAGCCAGAGCTGGGAATCGGGCAGCTTGTCCTTGCGGGTCACGCTGCCCGGCAATATGTCGTTCATGCCTTTGACGGCACTCAATTTTTCAGCCATGGGTCCCTGGAAAATCAGGCGGCGACGGCCGGCTGGCCGAAGCGCTTTTCGATGTAGTTTTCGACGAGCTGGTGGAACTCGTTCGCGATGTTGTCGCCGCGCAGCGTGAGCGCCTTCTGGCCATCGATGAAGACGGGCGCTGCGGGCGACTCGCCGGTGCCGGGCAGGCTGATGCCGATGTCGGCATGCTTGCTCTCGCCGGGGCCGTTCACGATGCAGCCCATGACGGCCACCTTCATGTTCTCGACGCCGGGGTACTTGTTGCGCCAGACCGGCATCTGCTGGCGCAGGTAGTCGTCGATCTGCTTGGCCAGTTCCTGGAAGGTGGTGCTGGTGGTGCGGCCGCAGCCGGGGCAGGCCGTGACGCTGGGCACGAAGACGCGCAGGCCGAGGGCCTGCAGGATCTCGTTGGCGATCAGCACCTCTTGCGTGCGCGCCTCGCCCGGCTGCGGTGTGAGCGACACGCGGATGGTGTCGCCGATGCCTTCCTGCAAGAGGATCGACAGCGCCGTGGCCGAAGCCACTGTGCCCTTGGTGCCCATGCCGGCTTCGGTCAGGCCGAGGTGCAGCGTGTAGTCGCAGCGCTTCGCGAGTTCGCGGTAGACCGAGATCAGGTCCTGCACGCCACTCACCTTGCAGCTCAGGATGATCTGGTTGCCGTTCATGCCCATCGACTCGGCCAGCTTCGCCGAATCGATGGCCGAGGTGACCAGCGCCTCGTACATCACCGACTTCGCATCCCAGGGCTCGGCGCGCTGGCTGTTGGTGTCCATCAGGCTGGCGAGCAGTTCCTGGTCCAGGCTGCCCCAGTTCACGCCGATGCGCACCGGCTTGTTCCAGCGCATCGCGGCCTCGATCATCTGGCCGAACTGCTTGTCCTTCTTGTCGCCCTTGCCCACGTTGCCGGGGTTGATGCGGTACTTGCTGAGCGCCTCGGCACAGGCCGGATAGTCGGTCAGCAGGCGATGGCCGTTGTAGTGGAAGTCGCCGATCAGCGGCACGTCGATGCCCATGCGGTCGAGTTGCTCGCGGATGTAGGGCACCTGCTCCGCGGCCTCGGGCGTGTTGACGGTGATGCGCACCATCTCGGAGCCGGCCAGCGCCAGTTCCTTGACCTGGATCGCGGTGCCGATGGCATCGACCGTGTCGGTGTTGGTCATCGACTGCACGCGCACCGGCGCGTCGCCGCCCACGGTGACAGTGCGCGGCCCCCACACCACGCTGGCCTGGCGCGTGCGGCGCGCCCTGGGCGATGCCGGTTCGATCGGCAGGCAGGGAGGGACGATCAGATCATTCACGGCTTGACCTCGAATCTTGCAACGCCGCCCGCCTTGGCCAGCGGCGTGGTGTCGAAGGGCTTGCCGCGCACCTGCACGTCGACCTGCGAAGCGCGCCCGACGATCACCTTCAAGGGCGGAGTGCCCGACACGCCCACCGTTTCACCGGCCTTGACGGTACGGCGCAGCAAATCCTTGCCCCCGGCTTCCGTCACGGTGATCCACGAATCGCCCTTGGCCGTGAAAACCACCAAGTCCGCAGGCGGCGCCGGCGTCGGTGCGGGAACGGGGGCAACCACCGCAGGCACCGGCGGCGTCGGTTCCGCTGCAGGCGCACTGGGCGCAACGGATTCGACCACCGTGCCAGCGGGCGCAGCCGGGGCTTCGACCACCGCCGTTTCAGACCGCCCGGTCATGTTCGAAACTGCCGCGCTCAGCTTGTCGAATGCCGATTGCGGAATCCAGAACATCAGGGCGGCGCCCACCAGCAGCAAGCCCACCACCACCATCAAGGCGCGCGAGGGCATCGACATGCCACCCACGCCGCCCTGGCGCGGCGCGCCGGAGCGGATGTTCGAACTCATGGTGCGGTCGGCATCGGCCAGGCCCGGCCGCTTGGCGCCGGGTATCTTGGCCAGTACCGGCGCAGGATCGACCTTGAGAGCGCGACAGACGCTCGCGGCCAGCGCGCGCGCGAACACCGGGTCGGGCAATGCGTCGATGTTGTCGTCTTCCAGGGCCTCCAGCTTTTGCACCGGCACCTTGAGCGCAGCCGCGACCACGGCAATGTCCAGGCCATGCGCCTCGCGCGCCTGCCGCAGCATCGCGCCGGCGGTCATCAACGCACTGTCTCCTCCTGCCAGCGGCACGGCGGCCGTGGTACCAAACTGACTCGCCCGTTCAATCATTGAAATTTCCGCGCTCATACGCAATGGCTTCCCGCGACTGCGGGAACCGACTCTGCAACTGGCCGCCCAACTGGCTCACGGCTTCGCGATTGTTCAGCTTGCGCTCCACCTTCACGCCCAGCCACAGCGTTTCAGCATTGGCCGCCGGACCGTTGTTGACGCGACGCACATAGAACTGCGCGCGGGTCCAGTCCTCGCGCTTGGCCAGCAGCGCCGCGAGGTTGTAGCCGATGACGGGATTGGCCGCATCGAATTCGTAGGCCTTCATCAAGGTCTTCTCGGCATCGGCGTTCTGGCCGGCGCGAATCTGGCACAGGCCTTCCGTCATCAGCGTCTTGGACGCGTCGGCGTAGCCGGGGACCGCCAGCGCAGCGTTGAACTGCGTCATCGCATCCTTGTACCGATTCTGCTGGCACAGCAGCCAACCGTAGTTATGCATGGTGTTGGCGTCGCGCGGATTGATCGCGATGGCGCGCCGGAAGCTGTCCTCGGCCAGGCCGGGATCGTCCAGGCGCATGTAGACCAGGCCGCGCAGGTTGTAGGCCTCGGCGTAGTTCGGGTCCGCCGCCAGCGATTGCTTGATCTCATCCAGCGCCGTCGTCGTCTGGCCGGCCTCGAAATAGCTGACGGCCAGTTCGAGGCGGGTGCGCGCACGCTTGCGAGCCTTGCCCTCGTCGGATTCGGTTGTGAGTTCGGCGCCGCTGGCGGCCGTCGTCGTGGAAGCCGCCGGCATGCCCGGCATGCCCTTGTTCGCACAGCCGGCCAGCGTCACCACGGCGGCCGCGAACAACGGGGCTAGTACCCACCGGCCCGGAAAGACTTTGCTCATGAATTCAACCTTGAAACGACAGATGGATGCGCCCGATGGCGCCGTGATCGGATGGCCGGGGATTGTCGTTGACGATCTGGCCCCGCTCCTCGCGGGGCATCAAGTCGTGACGGCAAAGCCACATCGACTCGAGATGCGCTGTCAGGTGTTGTTTCAAGGCTCAAGCTCCTGGACGCCCGGCTTGGCTGCGACGCGTGATGCCCGATGCACCGTCACGGGATGCTCCGCAAGACGACGCTGCGCCATCCGCTCGGCGGCGCGCGTGCGGTCCTTCACATCGCCGGCCAGTTGCCCGCAGGCCGCATCGATGTCGTCCCCGCGCGTCTTGCGCACGGTGGTGACGATGCCGGCCTCGCTCAACAGCTTCGCAAACGCCAGCACGCGCGGCTGCGGCGAACGCAGCAGGCCCGAGGCCGGGAACGGATTGAACGGGATCAGGTTGAACTTGCAGGAGACGCCGTGCGCGCCCTTCACAAGCTCGATGAGTTGCTTCGCATGCTCGGGCTGGTCATTGACGCCATCCAGCATGCAGTATTCGAAGGTGATGAAGTCGCGCGGCGCGTGTGCCAGGTAGCGGCGGCAGGCGTCGAGCAGTTCTTCGATCGGGTATTTCTTGTTGAGCGGCACCAGGTCGTCGCGCAACGGATCGTTGGGCGCATGCAGCGACACGGCCAAGGCGACCGGGCAATCCTGGCCGAGCCGGTCCATCATCGGCACCACGCCGGAGGTCGACACCGTCACGCGACGGCGCGACAGGCCATAGGCGTTGTCGTCGAGCATCGTGCGCAAGGCCGGGACCAGCGCGGAATAGTTCTGCAAGGGCTCGCCCATGCCCATCATCACCACGTTGGAGATGACGCGTTCGCTGCGCTTCAGGTGCTTGCGCAGGAAGTGCTCGGCAAACCAGAGCTGGGCAATGATCTCGCCGGTCGTCAGGTTGCGGCTGAAGCCCTGGTGGCCCGTCGAGCAGAAGCGGCAGCCCACGGCGCAGCCGGCCTGCGAGGACACGCAGAGCGTGCCACGATCGTCCTCGGGAATGAACACGGCCTCGACCGCGTTGCCATCGCCGACGTCGAACAGCCACTTGATGGTGCCGTCGGCGGATTCATGCTGCGAGAGCACCTTGAGCGCCTCGACACGCGCGGTGCCGGCGAGCTTCTCGCGCAGCGACTTGGCCAGGTCGGTCATCTGGCCGAACTCGCTCGCGCCGCGCTGGTGGATCCAGCGGAACAGCTGCGTGGCGCGGAATTTCTTCTCGCCGAGCTTTTCGCAGAACGCGGCCAGCCCCTCGAGGTCGAATTCGAGCAGGTTGGCCGTGGTCATGGATCAGCGCTGGTAGACGTTGAGACCCGCGAAGAAGAAGGCGATTTCGCCCTTCGCGGTTTCGGGTGCGTCGGAGCCGTGCACGGCGTTGGCGTCGATGCTGTCGGCGAAGTCGGCGCGGATGGTGCCGGCGGCTGCCTTCTTGGGGTCGGTCGCGCCCATCAGGTCGCGGTTCTTGACGATGGCGTCCTCGCCTTCGAGCACTTGCACGAACACCGGGCCCGAGATCATGAACTCGACGAGGTCCTTGAAGAAGGGACGTGCGCTGTGCACAGCATAGAACTGCTCGGCTTCGCTGCGCGACAGGTGCACCAGCTTGCCGGCGACCATCTTGAGGCCGGCGGCTTCAAAGCGGGAGACGATCTTGCCGATGACGTTCTTGGCGACGGCGTCGGGCTTGATGATGGAGAGGGTGCGTTCGATGGCCATTGAGATGCTTCCTGAGATTAGGATTTTTGAAATGTTCGATCAAGCGTGCAGCAAAGGGTTGCACTGGCTTGACAAAGCTTTTGATTTTAACCGGGGCGAACCAGGGGTCCTGTGACGGACCGATCAAAGACCGCCGCCGGTCGGCTGAAATCAGCGTCCGCGACGACGCTGGCCGCCACCGCCGGAACCGCCGCCCGGGCCACCGCGACGGGGGCCCTGGCGTTGTTCCTTGCGTTGGCGGGAGAAACTGTCCGCGCCGATGTAGCCGAGCGAGGTCTTCATCGGATCCGGCTGGTTGGCGCCGGTCGGCGGGCCGTCGCCGCGTCCACGCGGGGCGCCGCCACCACCACCACCACGACGCTGCCCGCCCTGCCCTTGGCCTTGGCCCGGGCCGCCCGCGTTGCCGCGATTGCCCCGGGGTCCGCGGCCATCGCCGAGCGGGTTCGGAATGTTGTTGGGTTGCCCGCGCATGTCGTCGCGCGGACCTGCCGGACCCTTGCCGCCCTTGCCGCGACGGCGCTTGTTGCGGCCGCCACCTTCGCCACCGGGCCCACCACCCGGGCCACGTGCCTGCTGCGGACGCGGGCCGCGCTCTGCGACACCGCCGGCCGCCTGGAACAGGCCGCGGATGTCGCGCTCGTCGAGTTCCATCCAGGCGCCACGCTTGAGGCCGCGCGGCAGCACCATCGCGCCGTAGCGGATCCGGATGAGCCGGCTGACCGCATGGCCGACCGATTCGAACAGCCGGCGCACCTCGCGGTTGCGGCCTTCGGAAATGGTCACGCGATACCAGCAGTTGGAGCCTTCGCCGCCACCATCCTCGATGCTGCCGAACTGGGCCATCCCGTCGTCGAGGCGCACGCCGTCGAGCAGCTTCTGGCGCTCTTCCTTGCTGATGGCGCCGAGCACACGCACGGCATATTCGCGCTCCAGGCCGAAGCGTGGATGCATCAGGTTGTTGGCCAGTTCGCCGGAGCTCGTGAAGAGCAGCAGGCCTTCGGTGTTGAGGTCGAGCCGGCCGACCGATTGCCACTTGCCTTGTTGCAGGCGCGGCAGCTTGCGGAACACGGTGGGACGGTTCTGCGGATCGTCATGCGTGACCACTTCGCCGACGGGCTTGTGGTACGCGATGACGCGGGCCGGCGGCGGTGCGATGCGGTAGCGGATCGGCTTGCCGTTGACCTTGACCTGGTCGCCGTACTGGATGCGCTGGCCGATGTGGGCGGGCTCGTTGTTGACGGAAATGCGGCCTTGAAGGATCAAGGCTTCCATCTCCAGGCGGGAGCCGAGGCCGGCCTGGGCCAGCACCTTGTGCAGCTTGGGCGAATCGGCTTCGGGGAGCAGCACGCGCTTGAGGGCGGGCACTTCCGGGCTCTCTTCGTCGGCATCGAACTGGCCGGAAACCACGTCGGCAAAGCGGATCGGCTGGGGCGGCGGCGCATTGCGCTGCTCGCGCTCTGCGGCACGGCGGGCGCGGTCGAGGTCGTCTTCTTCCTCGTCGGGTTCGTCTTCCTCGTCGTCGTAGTCGTCATCCGACTCGTCGGACTGGGCGACCTCGGCTTGCGGAGCCGGTTCGGCCTGCGCGACAGGTTCGGCTTGCGCAACGGGTTCGGCCGGCCTGACGGCCTCGGCTTGGACAACCGGTTGGGCCTCGGCAACCGCCAGGGCTCCTGAAGCCTGCTCGGCCACTGGGGCCGGCGCGTCCTGCGCGACAGGCGCGGCCTGTGGAGCCAATTCGGGGGGCGCCTCGGGGGTCACTGGATCAGTTGATTGGTTCGCCTCCGCCGGTGCGTCTTGCACCTCCTGCACGGCAGCCTTGCGGGTGCGCGGGCGGCGCTTGCGGGGCGCGGCGGGGCTGCCCTCGGGAGCATCGGCATCCTGCACGGGGGCGACGGGCGCCGCAGCCGCCTTGTCTTCAGCAACAGGCTCGACCGGCAAGATCAACGCGTCGGGATCAGTGGGGCTCATGATGGGGTTCCGGAAGGGGCAGGCGTCAGGTCGGCCGGGTTGCGATCGGTATCGGGGTCGGACGGGGTGGGGTCGAGGGGAGTGCTGGCCAGGTCGTCGGCCTCGGAGAGCGGCGGCATGTCCGGATCGGTCGCACCATTGGCTTCGGCTTCGGCTTCGGCCTTGGCGACTGGCGCGGCCGGCGACTCGACCGCGCTGTCGGCTTCGACGATCGCAGGCGCGAGTTCATCGACGCCATTGGGATCCGTCGCCGGGCCGTCCATCGGCAGGTCGGGCTGCACGGCATCCGCCGCGGCCACGGTGGCCAGCGCATCGACAAGCGCGCCCTGCTGGGCCGGCGATTCGATCAACGGCAACTGATCCAACGAAGCGATGCCGAGGTCATCCAGGAACTGGCGCGTGGTCGCGTAGAGGGCAGGACGCCCGACGGTCTCGCGGTGGCCGATGACCTCCACCCAACTGCGATCCTCAAGCTGCTTGAGGATCTGCGAATTGATGGTCACGCCGCGGATGTCTTCCATGTCGCCGCGCGTGACGGGCTGGCGGTAGGCAATGATGGCCAGCGTCTCGAGCGCGGCGCGGGTGTAGCGCGGCGGCTTTTCAGGGTGCAGGCGGTCCAGGTGGTCGCGCAGTTCGGGGCGGCTCTGGAAGCGCCAGCCGCTGCCGACGCTCACCAGTTCGAGCCCACGCTGCGCCCAGTCCAGTTGCAGGTCGTGCAGCAGGGACTTGATGGTGTCGGCACCGAGTTCGTCGTCGAAGAGGACGCGAAGCTCGCGGACCTGCAGCGGCTGGGCTGAACAGATCAAGGCCGTTTCCAGAATGCGCTTGGCATCCGCCGTGTTCATGGTTCGCGTTGTGTCCGGGACAAGGCGCCCCGTGGGCGCGCGTTCAGTGGGATCTGGGTCAGGTGGGGCGTCGCAGGCACATGGGCAGGTGCAACGCAGGGCCGGCTCCGGGTGGCTGGCGCGGCCCGCAGGCCGTCAGGCGCGATTGTAGTCCAGCCCCCATTCCTGCGCGCCGGCCGCCAGATCGGGCGGCAATGGCGAGTGAAAGGTCATGGCGGCCTTCGTCACCGGATGCTCGAAGGCGAGCCGATACGCGTGCAGCGCCTGCCGCGTGACGCCGGCGGCCGGCAAGCCGCCGTAGGTGGCATCGCCCACCAGCGGATGGCCGATCGAGGCCATGTGCACGCGGATCTGGTGCGTGCGCCCGGTTTCCAGCGTGCAACGGACGATACAACCCTTGTCGCCGCTGTCGAGCCGCTCGATCAGCGTGCGCGCCGTCTTGCCGGCATGGCGCTCCAGGTCGACCACGGCCATGCGCAGGCGGTTGCGCGGATCGCGCCCGATCGGCGCGTCCACATGGCGCGCCGCGGCGCCTTCCCAGGGCCGGTGGGCCATGGCGATGTATTGCCGGGTGACTTCGCGGGCGGCGATCAGGGCCACCAGGGCGTCCATCGTGGCGCGGGTGCGCGCGACCACCATGAGGCCGCTGGTGTCGCGGTCGAGCCGGTGGACGATGCCGGCGCGCGGCAGCAAGACCGCCTTCGGGTCAAGGGCGAGCAGGCCATTCAGCAGCGTGCCGCTCCAATGTCCCGGCGCGGGATGGACCACCAGCCCGGCGGGCTTGTCGATCACGCGCAGTTGGTCGTCCTCATGCACCACGCGCAGGTCCATCGGCTCGGGCCGGAAGGCCTGGCTCTGGGGCGTGGGCTTGAGTTCGATCTCGCCGACCTCGCCCGCATGCACGGTCATGGACGGCTTGGTCGCCGCCCGCCCACCCTGCAGGCGAACCGCGCCGGCCTCGATCAACTGTTGCAGGTAGCTGCGCGAGAACTCTGGCACCAGGACGGCCAGGGCCCGGTCGAGCCGCTGGCCGTGCTGGGCCACGCCAATGGTGAAGGCGCGGGTTTCGCTGGCGTCGGCAAGGTCGGCGGCCTCGTCCGACTCTCCTGCCGTCAGGGTCATGTACAAAGGGTCGGTCGATATAATTGAAGGCTCCTGTTTCACGAAAGCTTCATGTGATGTTTCGCGCCAAATTATCGGCGGTCCCCGGTTGGATGGTGGCTCTTGCCGCGGCAGGGCTGATCGCCGGCTGCTCGACGACTGAGGAAGACAAGACGGCGAACTGGAGCCCCAACAAGATCTACGCGGAAGCCAAGGACGAGGCCGATTCCGGCGCCTACGAAAAGGCCGTGCCGCTGTTCGAGAAGCTCGAAGGCCGCGCCGCCGGCACGCCGCTGGCCCAGCAGGCTCAGCTCGACAAGGCCTACGCCCAGTACAAGGCCGGCGAAAAGCCCAATGCCATCGCCACGCTCGACCGCTTCATGAAGCTGCATCCGGCCAGCCCGGCCATGGACTATGCGCTCTACATGAAGGGCGTGGTCAACTTCAACGACGACCTGGGCATGTTCTCGTGGATGACGCGGCAGGACCTGTCCGAGCGCGACCAGCGCGCGGCCAAGGAGTCGTTCGAGGCCTTCAAGGAACTGGTCACCCGCTTTCCGGATTCCCGCTACGCGCCCGACGCCCGGGCGCGCATGAACTACATCGTGAACTCGCTCGCGCAGTATGAAGTTCACGTGGCGCGCTACTACTACTCGCGCGGCGCCTACCTCGCCGCCATCAACCGGGCGCAGATCGCGCTGGCCGATTACCGCGAAGTGCCGGCGCTGGAAGAAGCGCTGTACATCATGGTGCGGTCGTATGACCAATTGGGCCTGACCCAGTTGCGTGACGACACGCAACGCGTGCTGACGCAGAACTACCCGAACAGCCAGTTCGTGGCCAAGGGCTTCCGGGGCAAGGACGATCCCTGGTGGAAGCTCTGGTAATCGCCTCGCTACACCAGTTCGGCAAGCGCTGAATCGAAGGCAACCTCGTCTTCCACCCGCCGCATGGGCGGCAAGGCGGCCAGCAGGCGCTTGCCGTAGCCCATCGCCACCAGGCGGGTGTCGCAGATCACCAGCAGGCCGCGATCCGTCTCGCGGCGGATCAGTCGGCCTGCGCCCTGCTTGAGGGCCACGCCAGCCTCGGGCAGGAAGTAATCGTTGAAGGAACTGCGACCCTGCCCTTCCAGGCGGCGCGAGCGTGCCTCCACCAGCGGGTCGTTCGGTGGCGGGAACGGCAGCTTGTCGATCACCACCAGTTGCAGGACGTCACCCGGCGCATCGAAGCCTTCCCAGAACGACGCGGACGCGACCAGCACGCAGCCGGCCCGACCGCCATCCGCACCCTCGCGGAAGCGGTCCATGAGCACGCGCTTGGGCAGTTCGCCTTGCACCAGCACCTCAGGCCGCAGCTCGGCTTCGGTGTGCTCAAAGTGCTGGCGCATGGCCTCACCGATGGTGCGCAGCGCCCGCAGCGTGGTGGTGAGCACCAGCGTGCGCCCGCCCAGCACCGTGGCGCCCCGCGCAGCCAGTTGCGCGACCGCGGCGCTATGGCCGGGATCGTTGGGCTTGGGAAACTGGCGCGGCACGTACAACGCCGCCTGCGCCGCATAGTCGAACGGGCTGGCAACGCGAAGCACCTCCGCCTCGCCCAGGCCGCAGGGCTCGGTGAACCAGCGCAGCCGGGCATCGTCGCCGAGCGTGGCGGAAGTGAAGACCCAGGCTCGCCCGATGGCTTCGGGATCGGCCTTGTCCGCCTTCAGCACGCGCGTCTGTACCGCTTCGGCAATGTCCAGCGGCGACTCGATCAGGCGCAATTGCTGGCCCACGTCGACCCAGCGCACGGACTCCGGCGGACATGCCAGGGCGAAGCGGGCAGCGCGCTGGGCAAGCTGGGTGGCGCGTTCGTGCAAGCGAATGAAGTCGGGCGCCATCTCGCTGACCGTGTCGATGGCCTCGGCGGCCTGCT
The DNA here is from genome assembly GCF_037889955.1 of Variovorax robiniae. Classification (NCBI taxonomy): domain Bacteria; kingdom Pseudomonadati; phylum Pseudomonadota; class Betaproteobacteria; order Burkholderiales; family Comamonadaceae; genus Variovorax; species Variovorax robiniae. Next base: position 51,228 of record NZ_JBBKZS010000019.1, on the reverse strand, counting down.
CGAAGCATTCCTGCAGCGCCTCGAGCGCGCGCTGCCAGCCCTCGGGCTCGATGCCTTCGGGGGCCGCGTCCAGCCAGCGCAGCTTGGCGCCGGGCCACTGCTTGCCGACGACCAGCCGAAGCTCGCGCGCTGCGCGTTCGACCGTGGCTGCGACCAGGGTCCAATCGACCAGGCCGCGCGCATGCTGCAGCCCCGCGGCCAGCACGTCGCGTGCGAAGTCGAGCGCCTGCGCCGTGCCGATCTGCACGCCGAGGAACTGCACGCCGGTCTCGTTGAGCTGGTGCGCCTCGTCGAACACCACGACGCGCACCGTCGGCAGCAACTCGGCCATGCCCGACTCGCGTACGGCCAGGTCGGCGAAGAACAAATGGTGGTTGATCACCACCACGTCCGCCGCCAGCGCCTCGCGCCGGGCCGCGTTGACATGACAGGGCCGGAACTGCGGGCATTGCGCCCCGAGGCAGTTCTCGCGGGTCGAGGTGACGAGCGGGATCAGGGGCGAGCGTTCATCGAGGCCTGGCAGTTCGGCGAGGTCGCCGGTGCGGGTGGCCTTGGACCATTGCTCGATCTTGGCCAGCGTACGTGCCGAGGCACGGTCCGGCCCCGAGTCATGGCGCGCCAGTTCAAGCCGGTGCAGGCAGAGGTAGCTGGCACGGCCCTTCAGAAGCGCGGTGCGTACCGGAAGGCCCAATGCCTCGACGAGGCGTGGAAGGTCGCGGCCGAAGAGTTGGTCCTGCAGCGTCTTGGTCGCCGTCGACAGCAGCACCCGCTCGCCACTCAGCAGCGCGGGCACGAGGTACGAGAAGGTCTTGCCGACACCGGTGCCGGCCTCGACCACCAGTTGGCCGCCGTCCTCGATGGTCCGCGCCACGGCCAACGCCATGTCGGTCTGGCCACCGCGCTCGCAGAACTGGTCGGCGGCCTGCGACAACGCGCCCTCCTGCGCGAAGGCTTCGCGCGTCCGCGCGACGAGATCCCCCTCGCTCGACATCAAGCGGGCTCGGCCGGGTCGATCTGCCGCACCAGCCGCTCGATCTGGTCACGCAGGGCGAGGCGGCGCTTCTTGAGGCGGCGCAGCAGCAATTCGTCTTGCGGCGACGCTTCCGCCAGCCGGTCGATGGAGGCGTCGAGGTCGGCGTGTTCGATGCGCAGCTCGATCAACTGGCGCGAGAGGGAGTGAAGATTGGAGTCCAACGGGATGGGGTTCGACCGCATACGGGCGACACACTTGTTCACTTGATAATACGTCGAGTCTTCGTCAGACGAACAACACATGGACCGCGCCTCAGGCGCACAACGCGCGCATGAGTCGAGGCTTTCGGATAGCAGCTGCCACGGGTCTCCACAAGGGAGACCGCCCCTACCAACAGGATCAGGTCCTCCTGATCGAACATCCCCGCGTCAAGGGCTGCGTGCTGGGCCTCGTGGCCGATGGCATGGGCGGACGCAGCGGCGGGCGCAAGGCCTCCGACCAGGTGCTGATGACGGCGAAGCAGCTGTTCACCCGCTTCTCGCCGGCCATCGACGACATGCACGACCTGCTGCGCCGCATCGTCAACGATTCGCACACTGTCATCAAGCTGACCGCCTTGTCGAGCGAGAGCGAGCCGCACAGCACGGTGGCCGCGTTCCTGGTCAACCCAAATGGCGAGTGTGTCTGGATCCACGCGGGCGACTCGCGCATCTACCATTTCCAGCGCGGCCGCATGGTGCTGCGGACGCGCGATCATTCCTATGTGCAGGCGCTGGTCGACCGGGGCGAACTGACCGACGACGAAGCCAACATCCACCCGCAAGGCAACATCCTGATCGGCTGCCTGGGCATGACGACTTCGCCACCGCCGATCGACACGCACCATATCGCCAGGCTCAAGCCAGGCGATCTGTTGATGGCTTGCAGCGACGGGCTCTGGCATTACTTCAGCCCGGAGGAAATGGGGGCCGTGCTGCACGAGCAATCGCCGCGATCCGCGGTGGAACTGCTGGTCGAGGAAGCACGCACGCGGGCGATAGGCACGGGCGACAACATCTCGATCGCGGTGCTCAAGTTCGAATCCCTGCCGCGCGAACCGAAGAACGCGGGCGAACCGAGCCAGCACTGATTCCGCGTCAGGGCGGCAAGGGTGCCCCGCGCGGCTTGTCGCGCTCGGCGTTGCGCCTTTCGACGTCGGCGCGATGCTTTGCCGCCTTGTCCAGCCGCTCCTGGTTGGCCTTCACGTTGGCCGGCGCCTGGGCCTGCTCGCGCTGGCGACTGGCTTGCTCCCTGGCATTGCGCTGCTGCTTGTCGGTGAAGGAGCGCTGGTTCTGTGCTTCCTGGGCGGTCGCAGCTTCGCGGCTGGCGGCATGATCCGCCGCACGTTGCTCGCGTTCCTTTTGCGCTTCGACGGCACGCTCGCGTTCGGCGGCCTGGTCTTTCGCCCGCTTCTCGGCGGCGTTGTCCTGGAGCTTCTGCGTTTCGATCGCGGCGCGGCGCTTGCGCTCGATGTCGTTGAGCGCCGCCTCCTGCCGCTTGAGGTCGTCGCTGACCACCCGTGCCCGCTTGCGGCTGTCGCTCAGGCAATCCTCGACGGCGAACTTCTGGTAGCAGGCGGCGCGCTCGGTGTTGACGCGCTGTTGCAGTGCCTGGCGCTCCGACGCGATGCGCGCGTGCTCGGCCGCCGGATCGAGCCTGCCCGAGGCGCCACCACTGTCCTGGGCCCCGGCAGACCCGGCCAGTACGGCCAACAACAGCGAAAGCGCAAGTTTCTTCATGTGAGGCGGGTGTCGACCGTGCGACGCTCGAGGGCGAGGAATTCGGCCGATTGCATTTCGTTGAGGCGGGAGACGGTCCGCGGGAACTCATGGGCCAGCGGGCCTTCGGTGTACAACGCCTCGGGCGGAACCTGGGCCGACATGATGAGCTTCACGCGGCGATCGTAGAACACGTCGACCAGCCAGGTGAAACGGCGCGCTTCCGAGGCGCGATTGACACCCATCTGCGGCACGTCGGACAGCAACACGGTATGGAATTGCGAGGCGATTTCCAGGTAGTCGTTCTGCGAGCGTGGGCCGCCGCACAAGGTCTTGAAGTCGAACCAGACCACGCCGCCAGCCAGGCGCCGGGCGTGGATCTCGCGCGCCTCGATGTGCAGGATGGGCTTCTCGTCCACCGACTCGGCCAGGCGCTCGAAAGCCTCGCGCATTTCCTTGTCGGCGTCCGCGCCGTTGGGCGTGAGGTACATGCGAAGTTGCTCGAGCGTGCGGCGCCGGTAGTCGGTGCCGTTGTCGACGCTGAGCACTTCAAGCTTCTCGTTGAGCAGCGCGATGGCCGGCAGGATGCGGTCGCGATGCAGGCCGTTCGGATAGAGATCGTCCGGCTTGAAATTGGAGGTGGTGACGAAGCCCACCCCGTTGTCGAACAGCGACTTCAGCAGGCGATGCAGGATCATCGCGTCGGTGATGTCGGCGACATGGAACTCGTCGAAGCAGATGAGCTTGTAGCGCCTGGAGATGCGCAGGCCCAGTTCGTCGAGCGGATTGACCGTGCCTTGCAGGTCGGCCAGTTCGCGATGGACCTCGCGCATGAACTCGTGGAAGTGCAGCCGCGTCTTGCGACGCAGCGGCACCGCATTGAAGAACAGGTCCATCAGGAAGCTCTTGCCCCGGCCCACGCCGCCGTACATGTACACGCCGCGCGGGATGTCGGGCCGGTTGATGAGCTTCTTGAAGGCGTTGGAGCGCTGGGCCTTGTAGTCGGCCCACTCCCTCGCGCAGCGGTCGAGCGCCTCCACCGCGCGAAGTTGCGCGGGGTCGCTCTGGAACCCGCGCTTGGCGAGTTCCGACTTGTAGGCCTGGAGGACGCTCAAGAGATCAGAAATTCAGCGTGCGCTTGTCCACTGCGAGAGCGGCTTCCTTGGTCGCTTCCGACAGCGACGGGTGGGCATGGCAGATGCGCGCGATGTCTTCCGCGCTCGCCTTGAACTCCATCGCCACCACGGCTTCCGAGATCAGCTCGCTGACCTGCGGGCCGACCATGTGCACGCCGAGGATCTCGTCCGTCGCCGCATCGGCGATGAACTTGACCATGCCGGTCGTGTCGCCCAGCGCGCGTGCGCGGCCGTTGGCCAGGAACGGGAAGGTGCCGGCCTTGTAGGCGCGGCCTTCGGCCTTGAGCTGCTGCTCGGTCTGGCCGACCCACGCGATCTCCGGCGAGGTGTAGATGACCCACGGGACGGTGTTGAAGTTGACGTGCCCGTGCTGGCCGGCAATGCGCTCGGCCACGGCCACGCCCTCTTCTTCCGCCTTGTGCGCCAGCATCGGTCCGCGCACCACGTCGCCCACCGCCCAGACGTTCGGCAGGTTGGTCTTGCAGTCGTCGTCGACCACGATCGCGCCGCGCTCGTCGAGCTTGAGGCCCACCGCTTCGCCGTTCAGGCCGATGGTGTTCGGCACGCGGCCGATCGAGACGATCAGCTTGTCGACGTCCAGCTTCTGGTCTTCGCCCTTGGCATTGGTCCAGGCGATGCTCACGCCCTTCTTGCCGGACTTGACCTCGCCGACCTTCACGCCGAGCTCGATCTTCAGGCCCTGCTTGTCGAAGGCCTTCTTGGCTTCCTTGGCGATCTGCTCGTCCACCGCGCCGAGGAAGGTCGGAAGCGCTTCGAGCACCGTCACCTCAGCGCCGAGGCGACGCCACACCGAGCCCATTTCCAGGCCAATCACGCCGGAGCCGACCAGCGCCAGCTTCTTCGGCACGCCGCCGATGCGCAGCGCGCCGTCGTTCGAGAGGATGTTCTCTTCATCGAACGGTGCCCCGGGCAAGGCGCGGGCGTTGGAGCCCGTGGCGATGATCACGTGCTTCGCGCTGATCGATTCCTCGGCGGCGCCGGCAACCTTCAGTTCGTAGCCCGTTTCGTCCGTCTTCGAGAACGACGCACGGCCATGGAAGAAGGTGACCTTGTTCTTCTTGAACAGGTACAGGATGCCGTCGTTGTTCTGCTTCACGACGGTGTCCTTGCGGGCCAGCATCTTCGCAACGTCCAGGCCCAGGCCTTCGACCTTGATGCCATGGTCGGCAAAGTGCTTGCCGGCATGCTCGTAATGCTCGGACGATTGCAGCAGCGCCTTCGACGGAATGCATCCGACGTTGGTGCAGGTGCCACCCGGTGCCGGGCCGCCCTTGCCGTTCTTCCACTCGTCGACGCAGGCGACGTTGAAGCCGAGTTGCGCCGCGCGGATCGCCGCGATGTAGCCGCCGGGGCCGCCGCCGATGACGACGACGTCGAATTGTTTGCTTTGCATTGTGTATTTAGTTCAAATCTTCAATTTTTGACCACTTGACAATGACGCCCTGTCCTCCGACCAGCGCGTCATTCAACAACCACTCTTTAGATGTAGGCTCTTTCCTAATCTCAACAAGGTCACTCGAATGCAACGCAATGCAATCCAAGTTCAAAACAGGCGAGTGCGAAATAAGTGTAACCGACAGAGTTTCGGTGGGATCCCGCATTGTAAAAACCTGCTCATCCGTCAAACGCAGGTAACAATAGCTGCTCGAATCGATAGTTTTTTCTTCGCCTGGACTCAGCTCAACCGCGTAATAAGCATTGACCTCCAAGTCGCTTGCGATGACCTTGCCGCCCTCAAACGGGATGTCTACTCCATCAACTTTAATAAACCGAAACTCAGGCTGAGGAACATTATCTTTGGCAGGGAATTTCACAGGATCCAGATACATCGTCAGACGGAAATTCTGCACAACATTAGATATGTTTCTAATCCTGTATTGAGTTTCCTCAGAAAGCCGAATGTATTTACTTTCATCGGGATTATCGCGATCTGGTCCGGCAGTACCCAGAGTAAAAAAGACCCGAAATCCAGTTCTAAATATATCCGCACTCAAAGCGCATTTTTTTAAATGCGCATAAAGCGAAGGAGGGATGTCACGTCCAAGTACCGCATGAAACAAATCTACGTTTATCTTTGCTACCAGACGATCGGCAGCCTCTTGGTGCTTGCTTTTAGTCAAATACTCAAACGTGACCGCCAAAAGGCCTGCAATTATTAATGCAAACCCCAACTCCTTCAAGAATACTTTCAAAAATGGATCGGGTTGCGGCTGACTCAGCACAACGTCATGTACGATGACTGAAATCTGCGGGGGCGTCAGCTGATGCGCCCCTACAATCAAACCAATACCAAGAACAACGGAAACGAGCGCAACAAACCAAATCTCAAGCAAGAAATGCCTGTCGATCTCGACCTTCTGCATGATTATTCTTTCGACATTTAATTGAGGGACGCCTACATACCCGAATCAAATATCAAATAACAGGCGCGACGGATCTTCCAGCGCTTCCTTCATGGCCACCAAGCCCAGCACGGCTTCGCGGCCGTCGATGATGCGGTGGTCGTAGCTCATGGCGAGGTAGTTCATCGGGCGAACGACGATCTGGCCGTTCTCCACCACTGCGCGGTCCTTGGTCGCGTGCACGCCCAGGATGGCCGATTGCGGCGGGTTGATGATCGGCGTCGACAGCATCGAGCCGAAGGTGCCGCCGTTGCTGATGGAGAAGGTGCCGCCGGTCATTTCCTCGATGCCCAGCTTGCCTTCCTGTGCCTTCTTGCCGTACTCGGCGATCTTCTTCTCGATGTCGGCAAAGCTCATCTGGTCGGCGTTGCGCAGGATCGGCACGACCAGGCCGCGCGGCGAACCGACGGCGATGCCGATGTCGAAGTAGCCGTGGTACAGGATGTCGTTGCCGTCGACCGAGGCATTGAGCACCGGGAACTTCTTCAGCGCATGCACCGCGGCCTTCACGAAGAAGCTCATGAAGCCGATCTTGACGCCATGCTCCTTGGTGAACGCGTCCTGGAACTTCTTGCGCATCTCCATGACCGGGGCCATGTTGACTTCGTTGAAGGTGGTCAGGATGGCGTTCGTGCCTTGCGATTGCAGCAGGCGCTCGGCGATGCGGGCGCGCAGGCGGCTCATCGGCACGCGCTGTTCCGGGCGGTCGCCGAGGTCGGGCGCGCTGACCGGTGCGGCGACTTGCGCGAGCGCCGGGCGGGCAGCGGCCACCGGCACAACCGCAGCCGGTGCTGGCTTGGCCGTGGCGCCAGCGGCAACCGCGCCGAGCACGTCGCCCTTGGTCACGCGGCCATCCTTGCCCGAGCCGGCCACGTCGCCGATCTTCAGGTTGTTGTCGGCCAGCAGCTTGGCGGCGGCCGGCATGGCCACGTCGGACTTCGAGCCGCCGGTGGCAGCGGCAGCCGCGACGGGCGCAGCAGCCGGTGCCGAGGCAGCAGGCGCGGCCGCGGGTGCCGCTGCGCTTGCCTTGCCGGCGGTGTCGATCTTCGCGATCAACTGGTCGGCCACCACCGTGGCGCCGTCGCCGGCGACGATCTCGGCCAGCACGCCGGCCGCGGGGGCCGGCACTTCCAGCACCACCTTGTCGGTCTCGATCTCGATCAGGATCTCATCGATGGCGACGGCTTCGCCGGCTTTCTTCTTCCAGGTGAGCATGGTGGCCTCGGCCACCGATTCGGACAACTGGGGGACTTTGACTTCTACGATAGACATTTGAATTTCGCTCCGCTTCGTGCGCGTTCTGTTGAGTTCTTGTGATTCGGATTACTTGGTCAGCACGAAGCCCTTGAGCTTGGCGAAGGCCGCATCGACGAGCGCCTTTTGCTGTTCCTGGTGCAGGTGCGAATAGCCCGCCGCCGGCGATGCCGACGCGGCACGTCCGGCATAGCCGAGCTTCTGGCCTTCCTGCATGTTCTCGTGGATGTAGTGCTGCACGAAGAACCAGGCGCCCTGGTTCTGCGGCTCGTCCTGGCACCACACGACGTCGACGAGATTCGGGTACTTCTTGATCTCGGCCGCGAACGCCTTGTGCGGGAACGGATACAGCTGCTCGACGCGGATGATCGCCACGTCGTCGCTGCCACGCTCTTCGCGCTTCTTGGCCAGGTCGTAGTACACCTTGCCCGAGCAGGCGATGACGCGCTTGACCTTCTCGGCCTTGAGGTCGCGGCTGTCCGGGATCACGGTCTGGAAGCCGCCCTTGGTGAACTCGGACAGCGGCGAGGTCGCGTCCTTGTTCCGCAGCAGCGACTTCGGCGTCATGATGATCAAGGGCTTGCGCAGGTTGCGCACCATCTGGCGACGCAGCACGTGGAAGATCTGGCTGGCCGTGGTCGGTTGCACCACTTGCATGTTGGTGTCGGCCGACAGTTGCATGAAGCGCTCGATGCGCGCCGAGCTGTGTTCCGGGCCCTGGCCTTCATAGCCGTGCGGCAGCATCAGCGTGATGCCGTTGACGCGGCCCCACTTCACTTCGCCCGAGGCGATGAACTGGTCGATGACCACCTGCGCGCCGTTGACGAAGTCGCCGAACTGCGCTTCCCAGATCACCAGCGTGTTGGGGTCGTTCGAGGCATAGCCGTATTCGAAGGCCAGCACCGCTTCTTCAGACAGGATCGAGTCGATGACGACGAAGGGGCCCTGACCATCGGCCACGTTTTCCAGCGGCGTGTAGGTGCCTTCGTTGTACCGCTCGCGATTCTGGTCGTGCAGCACCGCATGACGGTGCGTGAAGGTGCCGCGGCCACAGTCCTCGCCCGACAGGCGCACCGGGTAGCCGCTGGCCACCAGCGAGGCAAAGGCCATGTGCTCGCCCATGCCCCAGTCGACATTGATCTCGCCGCGACCCATCGCAGCGCGATCGTCCAGCACCTTCTTCACCAGCGGATGCACTGCAAAGCTGGCCGGCACCGTGGTGATCTTCTCGGCCAGGCGCTTCCACTCGGAGGTCGGAATCGCGGTGTCGCCGGCATCGGTCCACTTCTTGTTGAGGAAGGGGCTCCAGTCGACCGCGTACTTGCTCTTGAAGTTGGTCAGCACCGGGTCGATGGTGTTGCGGCCTTCGTCGAAGGCGGCGCGCTGCGCCTTGACCATGTCGTCACCGATCGTGTCGCCCAGTCCTTGCGCCGCCAGCTTGTCGGCGTACAGCTTGCGCGTGCCGGGATGCGCCGCGATCTTCTTGTACATCAGCGGCTGGGTGAGCGAAGGCGTGTCCTGCTCGTTGTGGCCCAGCTTGCGGAAGCAGACGATGTCGATGACAACGTCCATGTTGAATTCCTGGCGGTATTCCAGCGCCCATTGCGTGCAGAGCACCACGGCTTCGGGGTCGTCGCCGTTCACATGCAGCACCGGCGCCTCGATCATCTTGACGATGTCCGAGCAGTACAGCGTCGAGCGGCTGTCGCGCGGGTCGCTGGTGGTGAAGCCGATCTGGTTGTTGATGACGATGTGCACCGTGCCGCCGGTGTAGTAGCCGCGGGTCTGGGCCAGCGCCAGCGTTTCCATGACGACGCCCTGGCCGGCGAAGGCCGCGTCGCCGTGGACGATGATCGGCAGCACCGAGTCGCCTTCCGAATCGCCGCGGCGGTCCATGCGGGCGCGCACCGAACCTTCGACCACCGGGTTGACGATTTCAAGGTGCGAAGGGTTGAACGCGAGGCTCAGGTGCACCGGACCGCCGGGCGTGGTCACGTCCGAGCTGAAGCCCTGGTGGTACTTGACGTCGCCGGCCGGCAGGTCTTCCGGCGCGGTGTGCTCGAACTCGGCGAACAGGTCGGCCGGCATCTTGCCGAGCGTGTTGACGAGCACGTTGAGGCGACCGCGGTGGGCCATGCCGATCACGATTTCCTGCACGCCGGCCACACCGGCCTGGTTGATCAGCTCGTCCATCGCGACGATGAAGCTTTCGCCGCCTTCGAGCGAGAAGCGCTTCTGACCGACGTACTTGGTGTGCAGGAAGCGCTCCAGGCCTTCGGCGGCCGTGAGGCGGTTCAGCACATGCTTCTTCTTCTCGACCGAGAGCTGCGGGTTGGTGCGCGCGCGTTCGAGCTTTTCCTGCCACCAGCGCTTCTGGTTCTGGTCGGTCGTGTACATGTACTCGGCGCCGATGGTGCCGCAGTACGTTTCATGCAGGGCGTTGAGCAGGTCGCGCAGCGACATGGTGTCGCGGCCGAAGAAGGTGTTGCTGGTGTTGAACACGGTCTCGAGGTCGGCATCGTGGAAGCCGTAGAACGAGGGTTCGAGTTCAGGAATGGAGGGGCGCTCGGTACGCTTGAGCGGGTCCAGGTCGGCCCAGCGGGCGCCGACGTTGCGGTAGGCGGCGATCAGCTGCTGGACGGCGGTGCGCTTGCGGCCGAGTTCGGAGTCGGCGCCGCTGGCCTGCACCACACGCGTGGTGCCCTGCTTGGCGCGCTCGGCAAAAGCGTTGATCACCGGCAGGTGAGGAACGTCGCGGGTGTTGCTGCCGTCGCCGGCGGGGACGTTCTGGAGCGCGTCGAAATACGAGCGCCAGTTGTCGGGCACGCTGCCGGGGTTGGCGAGGTAGTTCTCGTACATCTCTTCGACATAGGGCGCATTGCCGCCGAAGAGGTAGGTGTTGCCTTGATAGGCGCGATACGCCGAGGGCGTGTTGGATTCGCTCATGTTCCGCTGACCTTCGCTTCCCTTGGGGAAGCACTAGCTGGTTAAGAAAACCTTCCGCGACACGGCTGAACCGATTGGCGGATGCGACTGTGGCTGGGGAAGGGCCTGAGTACGGGGGCGATTGTGCCACGTTGAGCCGCGGCACAACATGCAAAGCTTTCATCAAGCTTTCAAGGTGCAACCAGTTGTTTGATCTGCTGCAAGGAGGAAGGGTCGTCGATGGTGGTCAGGTCGCCGGGGTCGCGCTGCTCGCAAACGGCCTGGATCGCGCGGCGCAGCAGCTTGCCGCTGCGGGTCTTGGGCAAGGCGCTCACGAAGCGCACGCGGGCCGGTCGCGCCACCGCGCCGAGCTGGTCTGACACCTGCTTCATGATTTCCCCTTCCAGCGTCAGGGCCACCTCCGCATCGCTGGCCGCATCGCCGGATTTGGGAACGACGAAGGCCATGGCGACCTGGCCCTTGAGCGCGTCGGCGACGCCGACCACCGCCACCTCGGCCACGTTTGCATGGCCGGAGATGCTTTCCTCGATCTCGCGCGTGCCCAGGCGGTGGCCGGCCACGTTGATGACGTCGTCAGTACGGCCGAGGATGTAGAAATAACCGTCCTCGTCACGTATGCCCCAATCGAAGGTCGAGTACACGGTCTTGCCGGGCACGCTGCTCCAGTAGGTGTTGATGAAGCGCGCGTCGTCGCGCCAGACGGTCTGCATGAAGCCGGGCGGCGTCGGGCCCTCGACGGCGACCACGCCCTTGGCGTTGGCCGCGGTGAGTTCCTCGCCGGATTCCTCGTCCAGGATCTTCACGCGCCAGCCGTACATGGGCACGCCGGGGCTGCCCAGCTTGCTGGGCTTCTTCTCGACGCCGTTGGCGATGGTGAGAATCGGCCAGCCCGCTTCGGTCTGCCAGTAGTTGTCGATGATGGGCACGCCCAGGCCTTCGCTGATCCAGCGCGCGGTGGGTTCGTCCAGCGGCTCGCCGGCGAGGAACAGGGCGCGCAAGCTGGACAGGTCGTACTTCGCGAGCAAGGCCGGGTCCTGCTTCTTCAGCACGCGCACGGCGGTGGGCGCGCTGAACATCACGGTGACCTTGTACTTCTCGACCAGGCTCCACCAGATGCCGCCGTTCGGTTGCTGGTCCAGGCCCTGGGTCGGCAGGCCCTCGTACATGATGGTGGCCATGCCGGCGATCAGCGGGCCGTAGACGATGTAGCTGTGGCCGACCACCCAGCCGATGTCGCTGGTGGAGAAATAGGTTTCGCCGGCGCGGCCATCGAAGATGTGCTTCATGCTGGCGGCGAGCGCGACCGCGTAGCCGCCGGTGTCGCGTTGCACGCCCTTGGGTTTGCCCGTCGTGCCACTCGTGTAGAGGGTGTAGCTGATGGCGGTTGCATCGAGCCATGTACATGGCACTGGGGTGTCGATGTGCTTGGCGCGCAGTGCGCTCATCGAATGGTCGCGGCCCGCCACGAGTTCCATCGGCGCCAGGCCGCGATCGGCCAGCAGCACCGCATCGGGCTTGTGCTTCGACAGCTTGATCGCCTCGTCGAGCAGCGGCTTGTACGCCTGCACCTTGCCGCCGCGCGAACCGGCGTCGGCACTCACGACGACCTTGGGCTCCGCGTCCTCGATGCGCGAGGCCAGGGAGACGCTTGCGAAGCCGCCGAACACCACGCAATGGATGGCGCCGATGCGCGCACAGGCCAGCATGGCGAAGGCGGCCTCGGGAATCATGGGCATGTAGATCAGCACGCGGTCGCCCTGCCCCACGCCGAGTTCGATCAGGCTCGCGGCCATGCGCTGCACTTCGGCGTGCAGTTCCTTGAAGGAGTAGCTGCGCTCGACGCCGGTTTCGGTGGAGACGAAGATCAATGCCGCCTGGTCGCCACGTGTCGCGAGGTGGCGGTCGACCGCGTTGTGGCACAGGTTGGTCGTGCCGCCGACGAACCATTTGGCGAAAGGCGGATGGCTCGCGTCCAGGATCTGCCTGGGCGGCGTTTGCCAATCGACCAGACCGGCCTGCTCGGCCCAGAAGGCCTCGGCGTCGTCCACCGAACGACGATAGAACTCACTGTACGAACCCATTCACTTGTCTCCTGGATGCGTTCCGCTGATGGTGCGGAATCTGAAATCACGCTGCAGCGCGGAGCCAATCCTCAACGGATCAGCGCCTGGAACTCCTTGAACTTCGGATGCTCGGCCGTGGCCAGCCATTCGAAACCGACCATCTCGGTGGTCACGAGTTCCGCACCTGCGCCGGCCAGTCGGTCGAAGGCGGCATCGCGGTTGCGCTCGGTGCGGGAGCTGCAGGCATCCACCACGACCCAGACCTCGAATTCGTCTTCCAGCAGGTCCAGCGCCGTCTGCAGCAGGCACACATGGGCCTCGCAACCGGCGATGACGATGGTGTTGCGCTCGTCCGCCTGTGCGGCCGGCTTTTGCAGGTGCTTGGGCAGGCTGCGCGCATTGCCCTTCGGCGCGGGAGCCGGAGCCCGCAGCCATTCGCAGAGACCTTCCTCGGCGCCGCTGAAATGCATCTTGGCCAGCGTGCGGTCGCACAGCGCGCGAATGGCAGGCAGGTTTTCGCCGAGCTTCGAAGGGTTCTGCTCGGTGCCGAACACGGGCACCGCCAGCAATTTGGCGAACTGCCCGAGCCGCACGGCATTCGCGGCCACCGCCTCCGATTCAAAAATCGCGGGCATCAGGCGCGCCTGGTAGTCGACCAGCACGAGTTGGGATTGGGATGCATCGAGCAGCATGGCGGAATATCTCTTCAAGAACAGGCGGGCATAGAACGTACCACTGAACATGGGACCGACCGTCGAAATTCGGGAGCGGACAGCCGAACGGAGAAGTCGCAAATGAATTCAAAGGAAAGCTTTGGTCTTCCTTTTGCAACCTTGCGGAGGCTTTGCGACCTCTGCCCCCGGCTGTCGGTGCGCCTCAGCAACAACTCGAGCGCAGTGTTCAAATGCCAACGCCCCGCGCCATTCGAAGATCCGGAGACACCGATGAACGCCCCGCTTCCGCATGCCACGCTGATGACCGGCCAGGACTACCGCGAGTCGTTGCGCCGCTACAGGCCCAGGGTCTTCGTGGATGGGCGAAGGGTGGAGAGCGTGGCCGACGACCCGGCCTTCCAACCCGGCATCAACGCAATCGCGCTGACCTACGACCACGCGCTGAAGCCGGGGTACGAGCGCCTCATGACGGCTGTGCAGCACACCAGCGGCAAGCGCGTCAACCGCTTCTCGCACATCGACACCAGCGCGGGCGACCTGCTCAACAAGCTGGAGGCGGTGCGCCTGGTCTGCCAGGAAACCGGTTGCGCGCAGCGCTACCTGACGCACGATGCGGTCAATGCCATCGCACAGGTCTCGGCCCGCATCGACGACGCGCAGGGCAGCAAGGAGCACACCGCCCGCTTCCACAACTACCTGCACCGCATCCAGGACCAGGACCTGACGCTCGGCGTCGCGATGACCGATGCCAAGGGCGACCGCAGCCGGCGCCCGCATGAGCAAGCCAGCGTGGACAGTTACGTGCACGTGGTCGAACGCAACGCCCGCGGCATCGTCATCTCCGGCACCAAGGCGATCGTCACCGCGGCGCCCTATGTGCATGAGTTGCTGGTCATGCCCTGCCGCAACATGGGCCGGGAGGATGCCGACTTCGCCGTCTGCTGCGCCGTGCCGCTCGATGCGCCCGGACTCACGATCATCGCGCGGCCGGCCGGCCGGCCCGGCGACAAGCTGGAGCATGGCGAGGCCCTGTTCAGCCGCAAGTACGGCCAGAGCACCGGCGTCTGCATGTTCGACCGCGTGTTCGTGCCGTGGGAGAGCGTCTTCTACGCCGGCGAATGGGAGCACTCCGGCCACCTCACCTACAGCTATGCCACGCACCACCGGCAAAGCTGCATCGGTGCGCGCGCCGGCTTCGGCGATCTGCTGATCGGCGCCGGCGCGCTGATGTGCGAGGCCAATGGCTTCGATCCCGGCAAGGAATCCCATCTGCGCGAACAGATGGTCGAGCTCATCACCATCACCGAGAGCTTCTTCGCCTGCGGCGTCGCGGCCAGCGTCTATGCCAAGGCCGACGAACACTGCGAGGTGTTCATGCCCGACCCGGTGTTCAGCAACATCGGGAAGTTGTTGCTGGCCACGAAGATCTACGACATGCACCGCATCGCCCACTACGTGAGCGGCGGCCTGATCGTCACCCTGCCCGGGCCCGACGAGGACCACAACCCCGAGACCGCCGCCAGCCTGGCCGAGGTCCTGCGCGCCAACCCCTCCGTGCCGTACGAGCAGCGCATCGAGACGGCCCGCTTCATCGAGGACCTGACCGCGGGCTACCAAGGCGGCTGGTACAGCGTGATCAGCCTGCACGGCGGCGGATCGCCCGCGGCGATGAAGCAGGAGATCTGGCGCAACTACCCGGTCGGCTCCAAGGTCGAGTTGGTCGAGCGCCTGCTGGAGCGCGGCGTGGCGCACGATCCCGCCCGCGCCATCACGAAGAACCGTCAACCGGGCAAATGCTGTGACACCGGCTGCACAACGCCCGGGCAACCTGTCATGGTCGACCTGCCGAAGCCGACGCGCCCGGGGACATGCGACTGAGGCCGCGAGGCCGCCCCGCCGTAGGGGATCCAGGCGACATCGCCACGCCACGCCGGCTTGCGCGCCGCCGGCGCTGGTGGATGGTGGCCGCACTCACCGCGACCGCGCTGCTGGCCAGCGGCTGCGCGTCGCGCGCGCTCGTCGTGCCGATGGCCATGCAACGCGAACCCAGCGCCTGCCCCGCACAGACCGACACCTTGCTGGTGCTGCTCCCCGGCGCCTATTCCGACACCGAGGAATTCGTGCGGGAAGGCTTCATCGGCGCGATCCAGCAACGCCGCCTGGCGGTCGACGTGCTGCGCGTCGACGCGCACCTCGGCTACTACCGCAACGAAAGCATCATCGACCGCCTGCGGGCGGATGTGATCGCCCCGGCGCAAGCCCAGGGCTATCGCTCGATCTGGATCGTCGGCATCTCGCTCGGCGGCTTTGGCGGGATGATCTATGCCGAGGAGCGCCCGGGTGCGTTGGCCGGCATCGTGGCGCTCGCCCCCTATCTCGGCGAGCGCCTGATCGCCACCGGCGTCGACAACGCGGGCGGCCTCGCCCGCTGGCCTGCGCCCCCTGTGCTCCCAGAAATGCCCTCGTTCGAACGACGCGAGTTGCGTCTGTGGCGCTGGCTGCAGCCCTATTCGAACCGCCCGCCACCGAGCGACCATCCGCCGCTCTGGCTCGGCTACGGCCTGGACGACCGCTTCGCATTCAGCCACCGCCTGCTCGCCAACGCACTACCCGCGGACCATGTGGCAACCACCGAGGGCGGACACGACTGGCCGGAATGGATGCGGGTCTGGCGCAGCCTGCTGCCGCGCCTCCCATTGCCCGCCTGTCCAAACTGAAGATCTGAAGCTATTCGGGCAGCAGCCGAATCAATTGCCCATTCGACTCGTCGGTCAGGACATACAGCAGCCCGTCCGGGCCTTGCCTCACATCGCGGACGCGCCCGCCTGCATCCAGCAACTTGTGCTCGGCCACCACCTTGCCATCCTTGAGTTCGATCCGGTCCAGGTAGCCGAACTTCAGCGAGCCGACGAACAAGTTGCCCTTCCACGCCGCGCCATAGCGGTCACTGGTGAGGAACACCATGCCCGACGCCGCGATCGACGGCACCCAGTAGTGCAGCGGCTGCTCCATGCCTTCCTTGGCCGTGATGCCGTCGCCGATCTTTCCGCCGCCATAGTTCTCGCCGTAGGTGATGACCGGCCAGCCATAGTTGCGGCCCGCCTGCGGGATGTTGATCTCGTCACCGCCCTGCGGACCGTGCTCGGTCATCCACAAGACGCCGTCCGGCGCCAGCGTCGCGCCCTGGCTGTTGCGGTGGCCGTAGCTCCAGATCTCGGGCAGTGCGCCCGGCTTGCCGACAAAGGGGTTGTCCTTGGGCACCGAGCCGTCCTTGCCGATGCGTACGACCTTGCCATGATGGTTGTCCAGCGTCTGCGCGTCTTCCTTGCGGCTGAAGCGATCACCGAGCGTGAGGAAGAGCGTGCCGTCCCGGGCCTCCACGATGCGGCAGCCAAAGTGGGACCGGCTCGCGACCTTCGGCTTCTGGCTGAACAAAATCTTCAGGTTTTCCAGGCGGCTCTCATCCTCCGAGAGCTGGGCGCTGGCCAGCGCGGTACTGTTGGTGAGGCCGCCAGTCGCGGGCTCCGAGAAGCAGAAGTAGACCGTGCGATTGCGCGCGAATGCGGAGTCCGCCACCACGTCCAGCAAGCCGCCCTGCCCCCCGGCCGCCACCGCCGGCACGCCCGCGAGCGGCGCACCGACCTTGCCGCCGTCGATGACGCGCATCCGTCCGGGACGCTCCGTGACCAGGAAGCGCCCGTCCGGCAGGAAGGCGACTGCCCAGGGACGCTCCAGCCCGCTCGCCACGACTTCCGGAAGAGGCGCCGCATTGGCGGCAAAGGCCACGCTTGCCAGCAAGCAAGCCACCAACACATGCCAGGGCTGCGGTTTCAGCTTGTCTTTCATCCATTCGCCTCTTTTTCATCAACTCGATGGCAGAAGTTAGATGCAAATTGACACTGTTTAAAGAACTTTATGACTACAAATTGATGACGGCCTGATCGTGCAACTTGCCAAGCTTTACATTTCACATAACGATCTTAGAGAAATATCGTTATGCGACAAGCACTTAGCATCCAAATCGCGAAGTGTGATTAATTTGACATGACCGTTTGTCATCAATATCCTACCGGTCATGCGTTTTTTAGTCCTTCTTGCTTCCGTCCTGTTGGTCGCCGCCGCACATGCCGCCCCCCATCAGGACCGCACAGACGACACGGACCGCGCGCTCAATGACAACAACAAGGGCTTGATCGGCCAACTCGATCAGGTTCGCCAGTCCGTCACCGACCGTACCTCCGAACTCGTCGTCAGTGCCATCGGTTTCCTGGGCGTGCCCTACCGCCGCGGCGGCAACACCGTCGAAACCGGATTCGATTGCAGCGGCTTCGTCCGCGCCATGTACAACCAGACCGTCGGCATGATGCTGCCGCGCCGCGCCGAGGAACAAGCCCGCGCGACCGAACCGGTCGCCCGCGCGGACATGAAGCCTGGCGACCTGGTGTTCTTCAACACCATGCGCCGTGCCTTCAGCCATGTCGGCATCTACATCGGCGAAGGCAAATTCATCCATGCGCCCCGCACCGGCGCCGAAGTGCGTGTCGAGGACATGACCGGCAGCTACTGGGCGCGCCGCTTCAATGGCGCACGACGCGTCGAGGCCGCGCAAGGGCCGGGGCCGGTGAGCGCTGGCGAGTAATTCGCCGACTTTTGGCCGCATTCCGGCCGCCATGAAAAAACCGCCTCTCGAGGCGGTTTTCTTTTGGGGCCGCTGCGGAGGCGGCTGGGATTCCCGAGACCGCCGCCGGCAACCCAACGACGTTTCCGGGCCCTACTTCCGTGACGGCGGCAGGTCCGTACAGGTCCCGTGCGCCACTTCCGCCGCCATGCCGATGCTTTCGCCCAGCGTCGGATGCGGATGGATCGTCTTGCCGATGTCGACCTCGTCCGCGCCCATCTCGATGGCCAGCGCCACCTCGCCGATCATGTCGCCGGCATGCGTGCCGACGATACCGCCGCCGATGATGCGATGCGTCTCGGCGTCGAACAGCAGCTTGGTGTAGCCCTCGTCGCGGCCGTTGGCGATGGCGCGGCCGGAAGCCGTCCACGGGAACAGGCCCTTCTTGACCTTCACGCCCTCGGCCTTGGCCTGGTCCTCGGTGATGCCGACCCACGCCACCTCGGGGTCGGTGTAGGCCACGCTCGGGATCACGCGGGCGTTGAAGGCAGCGCTGGAGAGTTCCTTGTCGCCCTTCTGCTCGCCGGCGATCACCTCGGCCGCCACGTGCGCCTCGTGCACCGCCTTGTGCGCCAGCATCGGCTGGCCGACGATGTCGCCGATGGCGAAGATGTGCGGCACGTTGGTGCGCATCTGGATGTCGACGTTGATGAAGCCGCGGTCCGTCACGGCCACGCCGGCCTTCTCGGCACCGATCTTCTTGCCGTTGGGGCTGCGGCCGACGGCTTGCAGCACCAGGTCGTACACCTGCGGTTCCTTCGGCGCCTGCTCGCCTTCGAAGGTGACCTTGATGCCGTCCTTGGTCGCCTCGGCGCCGACGGTCTTGGTCTTCAACATGATGTTGTCGAAGCGCGGCGCATTCATCTTCTGCCAGACCTTGACCAGGTCGCGGTCGGCGCCCTGCATCAGGCCGTCGAGCATTTCCACCACGTCCAGCCGCGCCCCCAGCGTCGAGTACACCGTTCCCATTTCCAGTCCGATGATGCCGCCGCCGAGGATCAGCATGCGCTTGGGGTCGGTGCCCATCTGCAATGCGCCGGTCGAGTCGACCACGCGCGGGTCGTCCTTCGGCATGAAGGGCAGGCTCACCGCCTGAGAGCCGGCCGCGATGATGCAGTTGCGGAACTTGACGACCTGCTTCTTGCCGGTGGTGTCCCAACTGGTGCCGGAGGTCTCTTCCACCTCGATGTGGTACGGATCGATGAAGTTGCCGACGCCACGCACCGTCGTCACCTTGCGCATCTTGGCCATCGCGCTGAGGCCGCCGGTGAGCTTGCCGACCACCTTGTTCTTGTGGGCGAGCAGCTTGGCGCGGTCGACCGTCGGCGCGGCGAAGGTCACGCCCAGCGATTCGAAGTGCTTGACCTCGTCCATCACCGACGCGACGTGCAGCAGCGCCTTGGACGGGATGCAACCCACGTTCAGGCACACGCCGCCGAGCGTGGCATAGCGCTCGATCAGCACGACCTTCAACCCCAGGTCGGCCGCACGGAACGCCGCCGAATAGCCGCCGGGGCCGGCGCCGAGCACGACCACGTCGCATTCGACATCGACCGATCCGCTGTAGCTGCCGGCAGGCGCTGGCGCCGACACCGCGGGTGCCTGCTTCGGCGCCGGTGCGGCGGCAGCCGGTGCGGGCGCCGGTGCAGCCGGTGACGGTGCAGCAGCCGTGTCACCGCTGACCTCCAGCGTCACCACAACCGAGCCCTCCTTGACCTTGTCCCCCACCTTCACCGCCAGCGCCTTCACGACGCCCGCGGCCGAGGACGGGATCTCCATCGAGGCCTTGTCCGATTCGACCGTGATCAGCGACTGCTCCGCCTTGATCGTGTCGCCCACCTTGACCAGCACCTCGATCACCGCGACTTCGTCGAAGTCACCAATGTCGGGCACCTTGATTTGTTGTTCGCTCATTTGGACACCTTGAGTTTGAGTGTGAGAACGTCGACCGGTCCGGCCGAATTGCGATCGAATTCGCAGGCGGCATCGATGCCGGCCTGCGCGACTTCCAGTGCGGTGCGCGCCCTGGCATAAGCCGCATGCATGGCGCCGAGTGCGAAGTTGCGGCCGGAGCCGATGCCCCAGAACTCCTTGAACTCGAACACTTCGCGGTAGCTGTAGACGCCGTAGATTCCGCTCGGGTTGGCCAGCAGCAAGGTGAACTGGCTCGACTCGTAGGGCTCGTGCTCGTCTTCCTTGGTCTGCATGAAGAACGTGTCCTTCAGCACCGGATGCAGCAGGGTGAAGGTGCGGTACACCTCGTCCTTGCTGCCGAAGCGAAGCTCCTCCCGCGCCGTCGCCGCCAGGGCATGCCGCAGCGCCGGAAAGTGCGCTGCGGACCCAGCCACCGCGATGACGCTCTGGCCGACGGCATCGTCGACCTTGAACATCTTGCGGTTGGCCTCCATGCGATGCGACATGCGCGTGTCCCCGAAGGTCACGAGCGAGTCCGACACCATGGCCACCTGGCCGCCCTTGCGGACGGCCACGACCGTGGTCATATGAGACCTCGCCGGGCCGCCCCAAGAGGTCTGCTCCCCCCGGGGGACGACGCCGTAGGCGTCAAGGGGCTCATAGCAGGACGCGGCGGAAGTCCCCGAGGATTTGCGCCAGGTACACGTTGAAGCGCGCAGCGGCGGCACCGTCGATCACGCGATGATCCCAGCTCAGCGACAGCGGCAGCATCAGGCGCGGCTGGAAGGCCTTGCCGTCCCACACCGGTTCCGTCGTGCTCTTGCACACACCCAAGATGGCGACTTCAGGCGCGTTGATGATCGGCGTGAAGTAGCGCCCACCGATGCCGCCCAGCGAACTGATGGTGAAGCAGGCACCCGACATGTCGGCCGGGCCGAGTTTGCCGTCGCGCGCTTTCTTCGCCAGCTCGCCCATTTCCTGGCTGATCTGGATCACGCCCTTCTTGTCGGCGTCCTTGATGACCGGCACCACGAGGCCGTTCGGCGTGTCGGCCGCAAAGCCGATGTGGAAGTACTTCTTCAGCACCAGCGCATCGCCGTCCAGCGAGCTGTTGAACTCCGGGAACTTCTTCAGCGCCGCGACCGAGGCCTTGATCAGGAAGGCCAGCATCGTGACCTTCACGCCCGACTTCTCGTTCTCCTTGTTGGTGGAGACGCGGAAGGCTTCCAGGTCGGTGATGTCGGCATCGTCATGGTTGGTGACGTGCGGGATCATGACCCAGTTGCGGTGCAGGTTGGCGCCGCTGATCTTCTTGATGCGCGACAGGTCCTTGCGCTCGAACTCGCCGAACTTGCTGAAGTCGACCTTGGGCCATGGGATCAGGCCCAGCGCAGCGCCGCCGTCGCCACCACCGGCCGGTGCCTTGGCGGCCGATGCCTTGGTGCTGGCCTGGCCGGTCATCACGGCCTTGGTGAAGCCCTTGACGTCTTCCTCGGTGATCCGGCCCTTGGGACCGGAACCCTTGACCTCTTCCAGCGGCACGCCGAGTTCGCGGGCGAACTTGCGCACCGAGGGAGAGGCATGTGGCAGGTTGCCCTTGGGCGCGACCGTCGGGTCATGCGCTGCCGGTACGGTCGCAGGCGCGGAAGCCGGTGCAGCGGCGGGCGCCGGCGCCGAAGCCGTGGCTGCCGCAGGTGCCGCGGCAGCCTGCGCCGGTGCGGCCGCCGGAGCCGCAGCCCCACCACCCGAACCTTCGATGATTGCAATCAGGTCGCCGATGTTGACCGTGTCGCCGACCTTGACCTTCAGTTCCTTCAGCACACCGGCCGCCGACGACGGAATCTCCATCGACGCCTTGTCCGACTCCACGGTGATGAGCGACTGCTCCACCTTGATCGTGTCGCCAGGCTTGGCCAGCACCTCGATCACCGCGACGTCCTTGAAGTCGCCGATGTCCGGCACCTTCACCTCGATCGGGCCGGCCGCCGCAGCGGGTGCTGCAGCAGGCGGCGGCGCAGCCACCGGCGCGGCGGCCGGCGTCGCAGCCGGAGCAGCGGCGGGCGCGGCAGCCGGAGCAGCGGCAGCACCGCCACCCTCGCCTTCCAGCACCAGCACGACCGAACCTTCCTTGACCTTGTCGCCCACCGCGACCTTCAGTTCCTTGACCACGCCGGCCTGGCTCGACGGAATCTCCATCGACGCCTTGTCCGACTCCACGGTGATCAGCGACTGCTCGGCCTTGACCGTGTCACCCACCTTCACCAGCACCTCGATCACCGCGACTTCATCGAAATCGCCGATGTCCGGCACCTTGACTTCCACTGTTGCCATCTCGTTGTCTCCCGCCCGTGAGGCGAATCGGTTGTTCGGGTTGTTGGTTGATTACGCGTAGAGCGGGCTGATCTTCTCGGCGTTGATGCCGTACTTCTTGATCGCCTCGGCCACCTTGGCTGCCGGCAGCGCGCCATCTTCGCTGAGCGCCTTGAGCGCGGCAACCACGATGAAGTGGCGGTTGACCTCGAAATGCTCCCGCAGCTTGGCGCGGAAGTCGCTGCGGCCGAAGCCGTCGGTGCCCAGCACCTTGTAGTTGCGGCCCTTGGGGACGAACGGACGGATCTGCTCGGCGTAGGCCTTCATGTAGTCGGTCGAGGCGACCACCGGGCCGCTGCTGGCCGCGAGTTGCTGCGCCACGAAGGGCACGCGCTGTTCCTCGGTCGGATGCAGCAGGTTCCAGCGGTCGGCTTCCTGGCCGTCGCGGGTCAGCTCGTTGAAGCTCGGGCAGCTCCAGACGCTGGCGCTCACGCCCCAGTCCTTCTCCAGCAGTTCCTGCGCAAAGAAGCTTTCGCGCAGGATGGTGCCGCTGCCGAGCAGTTGCACGGTCGGCGCCTTGGCCTTGAGCGCCGGGCCCTGCTTGGCCAGGTACATGCCCTTGATGATCTGCTCCTCGGTGCCGGGTTGCAGGCCGGGCATCGGGTAGTTCTCGTTGAGCAGCGTGATGTAGTAGTAGACGTTCTCCTGGCGCTCGACCATGCGCTTCAGGCCATGGTGCAGGATCACGCCGACTTCGTGCGCGAAGGTCGGGTCGTAGCTCACGCAGTTCGGAATCGTGTTGGCCAGGATGTGGCTGTGACCGTCCTCGTGCTGCAGGCCTTCACCGTTCAGCGTGGTGCGGCCCGAGGTGCCGCCGAGCAGGAAGCCGCGCGCCTGCATGTCGCCCGCCGCCCAGGCCAGGTCGCCGATGCGCTGGAAGCCGAACATCGAGTAGTACACGTAGAACGGCACCATGATGCGGTTGTTCGTCGAGTACGACGTGGCCGCCGCGATCCAGCTCGACATGCCGCCCGCTTCGTTGATGCCTTCCTGCAGGATCTGGCCGGCCTTGTCTTCCTTGTAGTACATGACCTGGTCCTTATCCACCGGGGTGTACTGCTGGCCATCGGGGTTGTAGATGCCCACCTGGCGGAACAGGCCTTCCATGCCGAAGGTGCGCGCCTCGTCGACCAGGATCGGCACGATGCGCGGGCCGAGCGCCTGGTCACGCAACAGTTGCGTGAGGAAACGAACGTAGGCTTGCGTGGTCGAGATCTCGCGGCCCTCGGCAGTCGGCTCGGTCACGGCCTTGAACACTTCCAGCGCGGGCACGGTGAAGCTCTCGTCGGCCTTGGTGCGGCGATGCGGCAGGTAGCCGCCGAGTGCCTTGCGGCGCTCATGCAGGTACTTCATTTCCGGCGTGTCGTCAGCCGGCTTGTAGAAGGGGATGTCGGCGATCTGGCTGTCCGGGATCGGGATGTTGAAGCGGTCGCGGAACAGCTTGATGTCGTCTTCGCTGAGCTTCTTGGTCTGGTGGACCGTGTTCTTGCCTTCGCCGATCTTGCCCATGCCGAAGCCCTTGACGGTCTTGATCAGCAGCACCGTCGGCTGGCCCTTGTGGTTCACGGCCGAATGGAAGGCCGCGTAGACCTTCTGTGCATCGTGGCCGCCGCGGCGCAGTTGCCAGATGTCGTCGTCGCTCATCTTCTCGACCATCGCGGCGGTGCGCGGGTCGCGGCCGAAGAAGTGCTTGCGGACGTAGGCGCCGTCGTTGGCCTTGAAGGACTGATAGTCGCCGTCGACCGTGTCCATCATGAGCTTGCGCAGCGCGCCTTCCTTGTCGCGCGCCAGCAGCGGATCCCAGTTGCTGCCCCACAGCAGCTTGATGACGTTCCAGCCCGCGCCGCGGAATTCGCCTTCCAGTTCCTGCACGATCTTGCCATTGCCGCGCACCGGACCGTCCAGGCGCTGCAGGTTGCAGTTGATGACGAAGACCAGGTTGTCGAGCTTCTCGCGAGCGGCCAAGCCGATGGCGCCGAGCGACTCGACCTCGTCCATTTCACCGTCGCCGCAGAACACCCAGACCTTGCGGTTCTCGGTGTTGGCAATGCCGCGGGCATGCAGGTACTTGAGGAAGCGGGCCTGGTAGATGGCCATCAGCGGGCCGAGGCCCATCGACACGGTCGGGAACTGCCAGAACTCGGGCATCAGCTTCGGATGCGGATAGCTGGAGAGGCCCTTGCCATCGACTTCCTGGCGGAAGTTGAGCAGTTGCTCTTCGCTCAGGCGGCCTTCGAGGTAGGCGCGGGCATAGACGCCGGGCGACACGTGGCCCTGGATGTAGAGGCAGTCGCCGCCGTGGTTCTCGCTCTCGGCATGCCAGAAATGGTTGAAGCCGGCGCCGAACATGGTGGCGAGCGAGGCGAAGGAGCCGATGTGGCCGCCGAGGTCGCCGCCTTCGGGCGGGTGGTGGCGGTTGGCCTTGACCACCATGGCCATCGCGTTCCAACGCATGTAGGAGCGCAGGCGTTCCTCGATCTCGAGGTTGCCGGGGGAACGTTCTTCCTGGTCCGGCTCCAGGGTGTTGACGTACGCGGTGTTGGCCGAGAACGGTTTGTCGATGCTGTTCTGGCGCGCATGCTCGAGGAGCTGCTCCAGGAGGAAGTGAGCACGCTCGGGGCCCTCACTCTGGATGACGGCGGACAGGGCGTCCATCCATTCACGTGTTTCCTGCGCGTCCGCGTCATTCGCGGCCGAGCCAAAAAGATTCTCGGGACTTGCCGACATTTTTGTCTCCTGGGTGGTGGATGGCAGCCAATTTACCGCCGTGTTTGCGATGGCAGGAAGTTTCGCACAACATTTGTGTAATTTCAAATGGTGCTTGATGATTTTATATTATGAGATTTCAAGTTTCGGTGCGTGACATTCCATGCGCGAGTGTCAAGCTCGTTCCAGGGTCCAAACAGGGGGTTCCCATACACTCGGGGGCAATGCCATTCACGTCCTCCGTCGAAGCAGCGCGCCACGTTGCCAGTTCGTCGCCCCTTTCATGGTGGCGCCGGTGGTGGCGACGCCAGACGCCTGTGCTGCAGGACGCGGTCGCCATGCTGGCCCCGCTTGCGGCGGTGCTGCTCTTCCTGGCCGCCATCGTTTCCGCCTTCTGGTACCTGCGCGCGGAAGAGCTCGAACGTGAACAGGAGTCCGTCAAGCGCGACGTCGAATACGCCCAGCAGCGCCTCCGCCTGCGACTGCTCGAGCGGCAGGAGCAACTGATGCGCGTGGCGCGCGACGCCTCCAACCGCGAGATCGATTCCGCCGAGTTCACGAGTCGCGTCGAGTCGCTCGTGAGCCAGTTCCCGGAGTTGCAGGCCGTCACCTGGATCGACGACCGCCGCCGCGTGAAGGCCGAGTACGCTGCGCCCAGCGTGCATCCCTCGCAACAACACCCCGTTGGCGAAGTGCTGCGGCCCGGCGACATCGAAACCAACTACGCCCTCTCCCGCGAACTGCGCCAGCCGGTGTATTCGCAACCCGTCGCAGGCCACGACCCGCCCAGCCTGCTTCAGCTCCACATTCCGCTGTTCGACCAGGGCCTGTTCGCCGGCGTGCTGATGGGTGAGTTCTCGATCGACGGCCTGCTGCGCTACGGCATCCCGCCCGAGGTGGCCGCGCGCTACGCGGTGTCGCTGCTCGACGCCAAGAACGGCCTCATCGCCGGCAACACCGTCAACCCGCGCGAGGCCGGCACGCGCGTGCTGCCGTGGAACGAACACACCAACGAATACGAGGTGCCGGTGTCGCCCGTCGGCAATGGCCTGCTGCTGCGCGCGCAGGCCTATCGCACCTCGCAGGGCTTCGTCGGCAACGGCCTGTTCTGGCTGGTCGGCGCGCTCAGCGTGCTCACGAGCTGGATGCTGATCGGCACCTGGCGCCACACGCGCCGGCGCCTGCAGGCGCAGCAGGCATTGGTTGCCGAAACCAACTTCCGCCGCGCGATGGAAAACTCCATGCTCACCGGCATGCGCGTGCTGGACCTGGAAGGCCGCATCACCTACGTCAACGCCGCCTTCTGCGCCATGACCGGCTGGAGCGAAGCCGAACTGGTCGGCCAGACGCCACCTTTCCCCTACTGGCTCGAATCCGACCGCGAGGTGATGAACGAGCGGCTCGAAGAAGAACTGCACGGCCGCGCCTTGCCCGGCGGCTTCCAGGTCCGGGTCAAGCGCCGCAATGGCAGCGTGTTCGATGCTCGGCTGTACGTCTCGCCGCTGATCGACGCGCGCGGCCACCAGACCGGCTGGATGACCTCGATGACCGACATCACCGAGCCCACCCGCATCCGCGAGCAGTTGTCGGCATCGCATGAGCGCTTCACCATCGTGCTGGAGGCGCTGGATGCCTCGGTGTCGGTGGCGCCGCTCGGCAGCAAGGAACTGCTGTTCGCCAACAAGCTGTACCGCAGCTGGTTCGGCTCCAACACGATTGGCCATCTCGACATGGTGGCGCAGGCGGGCGTGCCCGCCTCGCAGGCGCACGATGACGGCCTGGACGACGTCGACCCCTATGCCGGCCTGCCGATCGACACGCTCACTGCCGCCCAGCCCGGCAACAACGAGATCTTCGTGCCCGACCTCGGCAAGTGGCTGGAAGTGCGCTCGCGCTACCTGACCTGGGTCGATGGCCGGCTGGCACAGATGGTGATCGCGACCGACATCACGCAACGCCGGGATGCGGAAGATTTGTCTGCGGCGCAAGCCGACCGCGCCCAAGCGGCAAGCCGCCTGATCACCATGGGCGAGATGGCTTCCAGCGTCGCGCACGAACTGACGCAGCCGCTCACCGCCATCAACAACTATTGCAACGGCATGGCCTCACGCATCAAGGGCCAGGCCATCGATGCCGACTCGCTGCTGGCCGCGCTGGACAAGACCTCCAAGCAGGCCCAGCGCGCCGGCCAGATCATCCAGCGCATCCGCTCCTTCGTGAAGCGCAGCGAGCCCAACCGCACGCCGGCCGAGGCCAGCACGATGGTCAGCGAAGCGGTGGAACTTGCAGGCATCGAATTGCGTCGACGCAATGTGCGGCTCAACCACTACGTCGCGGCGCGCCTGCCGATCCTGCGGGTCGATCCGATCCTCATCGAACAGGTGCTGGTCAACCTGCTGAAGAACGCGGCGGAGTCCATCGACGTGGCCAATCGGCCGCTGGCGCGGCGCAGCGTAGAGTTGCGGGTGGTTCCGAGGGTGGTCGACGGTCAGAACGCCGTCGAGTTTTCGGTGCAGGACACCGGCATGGGCCTGGCGCCGGAAGTCATGGACCGGCTCTATGAAGCATTCTTTTCGACCAAACCGGAAGGAATGGGCATCGGGCTCAATTTGTGCCGGACCATTGTGGAATCGCACCGTGGACGGATGCAGGCAGAGAACATTTACAATCTCTCACAAGTGGTTGGCTGCCGTTTTTCCTTCTGGATTCCGGTGTTTGACGCGATAGACCCCATTGCAAGTGATGAGACAAAGGTAACGGCATGAGTTTGATTCCCAAGAAGGGCACGGTCTACGTTGTCGATGACGACGAAGCAGTGCGAGATTCGCTGCAATGGCTGCTGGAAGGCAAGGACTATCGGGTTCGCTGTTTCGATTCGGCTGAATCTTTCCTCTCCCGCTATGACCCGCGCGAAGTCGCGTGCCTGATCGTCGACATCCGCATGGGCGGCATGACCGGGCTGGAGTTGCAGGACCGGCTGATCGAGCGCCGCTCGCCCCTGCCGATCGTGGTCATCACCGGCCACGGCGACGTGCCCATGGCCGTCGACTCCATGAAGAAGGGCGCGATGGACTTCATCCAGAAGCCCTTCAACGACGAGGAACTCGTCACGCTGGTCGAGCGCATGCTCGAACACGCTCGCGGCGCCTTCGCCCAGCACCAGCAATCCGCCAGCCGCGACGCGCTGCTGTCCAAGCTGACCGGCCGCGAAGCCCAGGTGCTGGAGCGCATCGTTGCCGGCCGCCTCAACAAGCAGATCGCCGACGACCTCGGCATCAGCATCAAGACGGTGGAGGCGCACCGCGCCAACATCATGGAAAAGCTCAATGCCAACACGGTCGCCGACCTGTTGAAGATCGCGCTGGGGCAGAACGCCCCGAAGAACTGATCACGAATTCGATCTTTCACTGAAATCCACAGCGCCCGTCACGCTTCGCGTGAACGGGCGCTTTTACTTGGAGAATCACCGCCCATGACTGCACAACTCATCGACGGCAACGCACTTGCCAAGACCATCCGCGCCGAAGTCGCCGGCCGCACCCAGGCCCTGCGCGCACGCGGCATCACGCCAGCGCTTTCCATCATCCTCGTGGGTGAAGACCCGGCCAGCCAGGTCTATACGAAGCACAAGGTCAACGACAGCACCGAGACCGGCCTGGAGGCCACGCTGGAGCGCTATCCGGCCACGATGACCGAGGCCGAGCTGCTGGCCCGCATCTGCGCCCTCAACGAGGACCCGAAGGTGCACGGCATCCTCGTTCAACTTCCGCTGCCGAAGCACATGGACAGCCAGAAGGTCATCGAGACGATCTCCCCGGCCAAGGACGTCGACGGCTTCCACATCCAGAGCGCCGGTGCGCTGATGACCGGCGCGCGCGGCTTCTGGCCCTGCACGCCGTACGGCTGCATGAAGATGCTCGAATCCATCGGCTACTCGCTTCGCGGCAAGCATGCGGTGGTCATCGGCCGCAGCAACATCGTCGGCAAGCCGATGGCGATGATGCTGCTTGCCCAGAGCGCCACCGTCACCATCTGCCACAGCGCGACCGCCGACCTCAGGGCCATGACCTTGCAGGCAGACGTGATCGTCGCGGCAGTCGGCAAGCGCAACGTGCTCACGGCTGACATGGTCAAGCCCGGCGCGGTGGTCATCGACGTCGGCATGAACCGCAACGACGAAGGCAAGCTCTGCGGCGACGTCGACTTCGAAGGCGTGCGCGAGTTGGCCAGCTGGATCACGCCAGTGCCGGGTGGCGTCGGACCGATGACGCGCGCAATGCTGCTGGTCAACACGCTGGAAGCGGCCGAAAACGCGGCGTGAGGTTCCGCGCGCCCGCGACCAGAGCCCCCACGGCAATAACCCGATAAGGCCGGCGGGGTGAAGCTTCCGGCCCAAACAACGGCACACTTGAACTTGCCCAGTCCGCCCGCCATCTCAACCAGACCATGACCAATCCTCTCCTCGATTTCACCGACCTCCCCCTGTTCGACAAGATCAAACCCGAGGATGTGGCGCCCGCCGTCGACGTGCTGCTGGCCGATGCCGAGACCGCGCTGCAGACCGTGACCGCACCGGAATTCCCCGCGGAGTGGACGGCGATCGCCAAGGTGCTGGACGTGTCCACCGAGCGCTTCAGCCGGGCCTGGGGCGCGGTCGGCCATCTCAACGCGGTCGCCGACACGCCCACGCTGCGCGCCGCCTACAACGAGGCCATGCCGCGCGTCACCGCCTTCTGGACCCAACTCGGCTCCGACGAGCGCATGTATGCCAAGTACAAGGCCGTCGATGTGGCCACGCTCAATGCCGAGCAGCGCCAGGCCCACAAGTACGCGGTGCGCAACTTCGTCCTCGGCGGTGCGGAATTGCAGGGAGCGGCCAAGGAGCGCTTCGCGGCGATCCAGGAACGGCAGGCCGAGCTGAGCCAGAAGTTCAGCGAGAACGCACTCGACGCAACCGACGCCTTCTCCTACTACGCCGAATTGCCGGAGCTTGAAGGTGTGCCCGAGGACGTCATCAGCACGGCTCGCGCAGCCGCGGAAGCCGAGGGCAAGCCCGGCTACAGGCTCACCCTGAAGATGCCCTGCTACCTGCCGGTGATGCAGTTCGCCAAAAGCAGCGCGCTGCGCCAGACGCTCTACCGCGCTTACGTCACGCGGGCCAGCGAATTCGGCCCGCCCGAACTCGACAACACCGCGCTGATCCGCGAGATCCTCGAACTGCGCCAGGAGGAGGCCCGCCTGCTCGGCTACAAGAACTTCGGCGAGCTCTCGGTGGTGCCGAAGATGGCCGAATCCCCGGAGCAGGTCATCCAGTTCCTGCGCGACCTCGCCGCCAAGGCCCGCCCCTACGGCGAGCGCGATCTGGCCGACCTGCGCGCCTTCGCCGCCGAATCGCTCGGCCTGGCCGACCCACAGCCCTGGGACTGGAGCTACATCGGCGAGAAGCTCAAGGAAGCGCGCTATTCCTTCAGCGAGCAGGAGGTCAAGCAGTACTTCACCGCGCCGAAGGTCATGGCCGGTCTGTTCAAGATCGTCGAGACCTTGTTCGAAGTGAACATCCGCCGCGACGACGCACCGGTGTGGCACCCGAGCGTCGAGTTCTATCGCATCGAGCGCCAGACCCCGCAAGGCGCGCAGAAGGTCGGCCAGTTCTACCTTGACCCGTCCGCGCGCGCCGGCAAGCGAGGCGGCGCCTGGATGGACGACGTGCGCGCCCGCTGGCTGCGCCCCGACACCGGCGCCCTGCAGACGCCGGTCGCGCAACTGGTCTGCAATTTCGCCGACGGCGTCGACGGCAAGCCGCCGCTGCTTACCCATGATGACGTGACCACGCTGTTCCACGAGTTCGGCCACGGCCTGCACCACATGCTCACGCAGATCAACGAGCGCGATGTGTCCGGCATCAGCGGCGTCGAATGGGATGCGGTCGAGTTGCCGAGCCAGTTCATGGAGAACTTCTGCTGGGAATGGGACGTGCTGAAGCATATGACCGCCCACGTCGACACCGGCGAGCCGCTGCCGCGCGCCCTGTTCGACAAGATGACCGCCGCCAAGAACTACCAGAGCGGCCTGCAGACGCTGCGACAGATCGAGTTCTCGCTGTTCGACATGCTGCTCCACACCAGCTACGACGCTGCCACCGCCCAACCCGGCGACGTCCTCGCGCTGCTGGGCCAGGTGCGCGCCGAAGTGGCCGTCATGCCCTCGCCGGAATTCAGCCGCACACCCAACACCTTCAGCCACATCTTCTCGGGCGGCTACGCGGCCGGCTACTACAGCTACAAGTGGGCCGAGGTGCTGAGCGCCGACGCCTATGCCGCCTTCGAGGAAACGGCCGGTGCCAACGGCGAGCCCAGCATCGAGACCGGCCGCAAGTACCGCCAAGCCATCCTCGAAGCCGGCGGCAGCCGCAGCGCGATGGAGTCCTTCAAGGCCTTCCGCGGCCGCGAGCCGCAACTTGATGCGCTGTTGCGACATCAGGGCATGGCCGAGTCGCACGCGGCCTGAACCCTGACGGATACTCGGCCCCATTGACAGTCGATGACCCGGAGTTCCCGATGCGCTTTTCTTCACCTCTCAACGGCCGCTACCTCGCGCTCCTGTCACTCTTGATGGCCGGCAGCACGATGGCGCAGGTCTATCGCCAGGTCGACAAGAATGGGGTCGTGACCTATACGGACCAGCCCTCGTCGCGGGCCGCGCAGCCCGCGACGCCGCGCGGTGGCACGGTGAACGAGATGCCTGATCCGAGCGCCAGCGCCCTGCCCTACGAGCTGCGCCAGGTGGTCCAGCGCTACCCCGTCACGCTCTACACCGGCGATGAATGCCAGCCCTGCAATGCGGCGCGCGCGATGCTGACAACACGCGGTGTGCCTTTCAGCGAACGCACGGTCAAGTCGAACGAGGATGTGGCGGCGTTGCAGCGCCTGAGCGGCCAGAACACGCTGCCGGTGGTAAGCATTGGCACGCAGCAACTCAAGGGCTACTCCGACATCGAATGGTCGCAGTACCTCGATGCGGCGGGCTACCCCAAGAGCAACCAGTTGAGTGCCGGTTACGCGAGGCCGCCCGCGCAGCCGCTGGTCGCGGTCAAGGAAGCGCCGGCGCCGGCAGCTCGTGCCCCTGCGACCGCCACTGCCCCCGCTGCGCCACCGCCGGTGCCCGCCGCCATCTCAGGGCCCAATCCAGGCAACCCTGCCGGCATCAAGTTCTAGGCTTCGCGGCTGGCATCCTCCGTCGCGGCGGATGCCGTCGAAGCGGCAAGCCACTTCGACTTCGAACTCAATCGAACTTGAGCGTCTCCACGCCCGTCGGCGTGCCCAGCAGGCACACGTCGGCCTTCTGGTGCGCGAACACACCCACCGTGACCACGCCGGGCCACTGGCTGATCTCGCTCTCGAACGCCAGCGGATCGCGGATCTTCAGGCCGGTCACGTCGACGATGTGCTGCCCGTTGTCGGTCACCAGTGGCAGGCCGTCGCGCTCGCGCACCTGCGCCATGCCGCCCAGCTTCTCGAACTGCCGCATCACGCGCCGCGCGGCCATCGGGATCACTTCCACCGGCAGCGGAAACGCCCCCAGCACCTCGACGCGCTTCGACACGTCCGCGATGCAGATGAAGCGGCGCGACTGGGCCGCGACGATCTTCTCGCGCGTGAGCGCCGCGCCACCGCCCTTGACCATGTAGCCGCGGCCGTCGATCTCGTCCGCGCCGTCAATGTAGACCGACAGTTCGTCCACCTCGTTGCTGTCGAACACCTCGATGCCCAAGGCTCGCAGGCGCTCGGTCGAGGCCACCGAACTTGACACCGCGCCACGGATCCGATCCTTGATGGTGCCGAGCGCATCGATGAACTTGTTCACCGTGGACCCAGTGCCCACGCCGACGATTTCGCCGGGCACCACATACTGGAGCGCGGCCTGGCCAACCAGGGTCTTGAGTTCGTCCTGGGTCAAAGGCGCCGGGGTGGATGCATTCATCGGGGAAAATCCTGAGTGTCTGAAGCCGAGAATTATCCGATGTCCCTGATGCTCCCCTACGCCTTCGCGCGCCCCTTCCTGTTCGGCCTCGATCCCGAACACGCCCATGAACTCACGATCGCCGGCCTGGAGCGCACGCAGAACACGCCGCTGGCCTGCGTCTATGGCGGGTCGCGCGTCGAGGATCCGGTCACGCTGGCGGGCCTGAAATTCCCCAACAAGGTCGGCCTGGCCGCGGGACTCGACAAGAACGCCCGCTGCATCGACGGATTCGCCTCCATGGGCTTCGGCTTCGTCGAGGTCGGCACCGTCACGCCCAAGGCCCAGCCCGGCAATCCGAAGCCACGCATGTTCCGCTTGCCGCAGCGCGACGCGCTGATCAACCGCCTGGGCTTCAACAACGACGGGCTCGATGCCTTCCTCGCCAATGTGCAGCGCGCCCGCTTTCGCAAGAACGCCGGCGGGAAGGCACCGATGCTGCTGGGCCTCAACATTGGCAAGAACGCCGCCACGCCCATCGAGCGCGCGACCGACGACTACCTGCAATGCCTCGAAGGCGTCTACCCGCACGCCGACTACGTGACGATCAATATCTCCAGCCCAAACACGGCCAACCTGCGCACGCTGCAGAGCGACGAGGCGCTCGATTCGCTGCTGGGTACGCTCGCGGAGCGTCGCAAGTCGCTGGCGGCACAACAGGGGCGGCAGGTGCCGATGTTCGTGAAGATCGCGCCGGACCTTGATGAATCGCAGGTGTCGGTGATCGCTGCTACCTTGAAACGTCACGGCATGGATGGCGTCATCGCCACCAACACGACGCTGTCCCGTGAAGCCGTGGCGGGTCTCCCGCATGCGAATGAAGCCGGCGGCCTCTCCGGCGCGCCGGTGCGCGAAGCCAGCAATCGCGTCATCGCCCAATTGCGCGGCGCGCTCGGCAAGGCATTCCCCATCATCGGTGTCGGCGGTGTCATGAGCGCGGCCGACGCCAAGGCCAAGATCGCCGCCGGTGCCGACGTGGTGCAGATCTACACCGGCCTGATCTATCGCGGCCCAGGGCTCGTGCGCGAGGCCGCCAGCGCGCTCAAGCGCGGCTGAAGGGTCAGCGCATTCGCCAGACGATTGGCGCTATAACCGCACCCCAGCGAATCAACCGACGCGGCCCCAGCACAGCCACGACGGCCGCCGCTGCCACGCCCGTGGCCACCGGATGT
Organism: Variovorax robiniae; assembly: GCF_037889955.1. Lineage (NCBI taxonomy): Bacteria > Pseudomonadati > Pseudomonadota > Betaproteobacteria > Burkholderiales > Comamonadaceae > Variovorax > Variovorax robiniae. The sequence goes on along the minus strand of NZ_JBBKZS010000019.1, from coordinate 17,143 downwards.
TCCCGCGCGATGCGCAGCGCGGCGGCGCCGGCGGACTCGTCCGGCAAGGCGCCCGGAGCAGGCTCCGGGTCCGGCGCTTCGAGCGTCATGATGCGCAGGCGTTGCCGCTCGATGCGCGCCAGCAATTCCTCGCGGGTGGCCGGTCGTTCCGGCCGCTCCTCGCCATCGTGGCGGTCGAGGCCGAAGCGATGTCGCGCCCATTCCCAGTCCCGCTCGAACTCGCGGCGCGTCTCGGCGACCACGGTCCTTGCGCCATTCATGGCCTGCATCAGCTTCACCATGGCGATCACCCAGAGCACGATCCACAACGCGGCCACCGACCAGGCGGCGGCGATGCGATTGGGGGTGTCCCAGAAGTGCACGACGATCGCAACCGAGAGCAAGGCCACGGCCACCGTCGTCAGTCCCAGCACCGCGATCACCAGCAGGAGCATCTGCTTGTAGCGCTGCTTTTCCTCCTCCCACGCCGTGCGCAGGAGTTGAACGCGGTCTTCCGCCGCCAGGGCGCCCTCGCTGGCCGCGATGCGCAGCCCGCGTATCCGGGCGTCGAGCCCGAACAGGGACAGCAGTTTCATGGGCAGACTCCAGGTCTGCGAATCAAGTGCACGGGTCGATGCTGCGGGGTGTGAAGCGTGGCGGCATCAGTCGCGGCGACCAAGCAGCAGGCCCACCAGGATGCCCACCGCCAGTGCGGCACCGGCGATCTGCCAGGGTTCGTCATGTGCGTAGGCGTTGGCCGAACCGGCGGCTTCACGCGCCTTCTTGGCGGCCAGCTTGGTCTTTTCCTGGGCCAGTTCGCGGGCAATCGCCAGCTTGGCGTCGACGCGCTGGCGCAGCGCCTTGATGTGAGGAACGGAATCGAGTTCCTTGCTGGCCAGCACGCCGCGCACGTCGTTGGCCAGATCTTCAGCGACAGCGTTGGCTGCCGCTTCCAGATTTTGGGTGGATGCAGTCATTTGTATATCTTCCCTCCAGTAGATGGTGGGCCGGCACCGCGCCGGCCACTTCACGCCTGCAAGTGGCGTGCCGGCTCATGGTACATGCGTGCATGTCCTTTGGCGCGCTGAAACTCATACTTTCGCAAGCAGCCGGGCCACGTGTCGCGCGATCGCCAAACTGCTGGTGAGGCCGGGCGATTCGATGCCGAAAAGGTTGACCAGGCCGGCCACGCCTTGGTCCTCGGGGCCTTGGATCATGAAATCGGCGGGGGGCTGGCCCGGGCCGGAGATCTTGGGGCGCATGCCGGCATAGCCCGGGAGCAAGGCGCCGTCAGGCAGTTCCGGCCAGTAGCGCCGGACTTCCGCGTAGAAGGCATCGCCGCGCGCGGGGTCGACGACGAGGTCGTCCGGAGACTCGACCCACTGCACGTCGGGTCCGAACTTCGCCTGCCCGCCGAGGTCGAGTGTCAGGTGGACGCCGAGTCCGGCGGCTTCGGGCACGGGGTAGATGAGCCGGCTGAAGGGTGCGCGGCCGGCGAGCGTGAAGTAGTTACCCTTGGCGAAATACGGCGTCGGCACGAGGCCCGGGTCCAGGCCTTCGAAGCGCCGCGCGAGCGCCGGGGCCCCGAGACCCGCTGCATTGACCACGCTGCGGCAGCGCAACTGCGTGCCGTCCGCGGCCTGGAGGACGATCGCACCATCGCGGCAATCGGCGCGGTCCACGGGCGACTTGAGCGCCACGACGCCGCCCGCGTTTTCGAGTTCGCCCTGCAAGCTCAACATCAGCGCGTGGCTGTCGACGATGCCCGTGCTCGGGGAATGGAGCGCGGCCAGGCAGTGCAGCTTCGGCTCCATCTCGCGCACGGCATCGGCATCGAGCCATTCGAGATCGTCGACACCATTTGCGGCAGCCTTTGCGCGGATGGCCTCCAGTTCACCGACCTGCGCTCTCGAGGTTGCGACGATGAGCTTGCCGCATCGCTTGAACGGCAGGCCGCGCGCCTGGAGGTATTCGTACAACAGCCACTTCCCCTCGACGCACAGCCGCGCCTTGAGGGAGCCCTTGGGGTAGTAGATGCCGGCGTGGATCACCTCGCTGTTGCGCGAACTGGTGCCGGTGCCGACGGCACCCTCGCTCTCCAGCACGATGACTTCGCGACCCGCCAGCGCCAGTTCACGCGCCACGGCCAAGCCGACCACTCCGGCGCCGATGACGGCGCAATCAAATTCATCCATCGCCCGAGCTTAACCACGCGGGCAAGCGAGGAACTAGACCTTTTGCGGCGCGTCGGGCTCGGAGGGATCGGGTGTGGGTGCGACGGGGCCTTCGTCCGGTTCGACCGGCATGTCGGGCGGGTCCGGCGCGGTGGCTGTGGCCAGGTGAGAGGATGGGACCATGACGCGTCTCCTTCAATGCGCGGTAGTGTGAACCCATTCGGGCGCGCATGGCGAGCAGGCGTAACGAGACGTCGGCCTGGGCCGACATCATGTGCTTGTGCAAGAAGGAATTTGGTGGGCGGTGGAGGCTTCGAACCTCCGACCCCAGCAGTGTGAATGCTGTGCTCTACCCCTGAGCTAACCGCCCTGATCGGAACCTGTGCAACCGCGTGGGTTGTTGGCACCGCCAGATTTGCTCCGCCGTTTGCAGCGGAGCCTCAGATTATGCCACAGAATTTTCAGTGACCTGGCGAAACAGCGTGCGCCCGTTGCTGGCCTTGTCGAGTTGCAGCAACGCGGCCTCGTGCGCGGCGAGTTCCTGCTCGCCCGCCATCAGCACCGGCAAGGTGAACTGGCTCAGGTCGATCGCGACGACCGTGCCGATCTCGGGCTCGTCCTGGCCCACGTCGATCAGCAGCGCATCCTGGCCGCGGGTGAGGTTGATGTAGACGTCGGCGAGCAGTTGCGCGTCCAGCTTCGCGCCGTGGAACGTGCGGTTGGAGCGGTCCACGCCGTAGCGATCGCACAGCGCGTCGAGCGAGTTGCGCTTGCCGGGGTACAACTGCTTGGCCATGGCCAGCGTGTCGGTGACTTCGCTGACGAAGGTGTGCAGGGGCGGCAGGCCGGCCAGCTCGAGTTCCTTGTTGAGGAAGCCGACGTCGAAGGCCGCGTTGTGGATGATCAGCTCGGCGCCGCGCAGGTACTCGACCACGTCCTTCGCGAGCGTGCCGAACTTGGGCTTGTCGCGCAGGAAGTCGGTCGTCAGGCCGTGCACCTTGAGCGCGTCTTCATGGCTCTCGCGCTCGGGGTTGAAGTAGATGTGCAGGTCGTTGCCGGTGAGCTTGCGCGCGTACAGCTCGACGCAGCCGAGTTCGATCACGCGGTCGCCGTTCTCGGCGGACAGGCCGGTGGTTTCGGTGTCGAGGACGATCTGGCGGGTCATGCTGGATCCTTGCCGCGGCGCATCAGTGGTTTTCCTTGGCGTGGTTGATCGAGTACTTCGGAATCTCGATGGTCACGTCCTGCTGCGCGAGGATGGCCTGGCAGCTCAGGCGCGATTGCGGCTCGAGGCCCCAGGCGCGATCGAGCAGGTCTTCTTCGGCTTCGTCGGCTTCGTTGAGCGAGTTGAGGCCCTGTCGCACGATCACGTGGCAGGTGGTGCAGGCGCAGCTCATGTCGCAGGCATGCTCGATGTTGATCTTGTGGTCGAGCAAAGCCTCGCAGATCGAGGTGCCGGTGGGCGCGCTGATTTCGGCGCCCTGCGGACAGTACTCGGCGTGGGGAAGGATCTTGATCGTGGGCATTCGTTTTTTCTAGAGAGACTCGAGCTTGCGGCCCGACAGCGCGCGCGCAATGCCCTGGTTCATGCGCTGCGCGGCAAAGGCTTCGGTGCCGTCGGCGAGGGCCTTGGTGGCGGCTTCGACAACGGCCGCTTCTTCGGCGCCGCGTGCTTCGCGCAGTGCAGTCATCAGCGATTCGATGGCGGCGCGTTCGTCGGCGTCGAGCAGGTCGCCATCGGCGTCGAGTGCGCTTTGCGTGGCGAGCAGCATGCGGTCCGCATCGACGCGGGCCTCGACCAGCGCGCGGGCCTGCATGTCGGCGGCGGCGGTCGTGAAGCTTTCTTGCAGCATCTTCGCGATCTGATCGTCCGACAGGCCATACGACGGCTTGACCGTGACATGCGCTTCCACGCCACTGCCCTGCTCCTTCGCGCCCACGCTGAGCAGGCCATCGGCATCGACGGTGAAGGTCACGCGTATGCGGGCGGCGCCAGCGGCCATCGGCGGGATGCCGCGCAGTTCGAAGCGCGCGAGGCTGCGGCAGTCGGCCACCAGGTCGCGCTCGCCTTGCACCACATGCAGCGCCAGCGCGGTCTGGCCGTCCTGATAGGTGGTGAAGTCCTGCGCCATCGCGGTAGGGATGGTCTGGTTGCGCGGCACGATGCGCTCGACCAGGCCGCCCATCGTCTCGATGCCGAGGGACAGCGGGATCACGTCGAGCAGCAGCAGGTCACCGGAGCCGCCGTTGCCAGCCAACTGGTTCGCCTGGATCGCGGCGCCGAGTGCCACGACTTCGTCCGGATTGAGGTTGGTGAGCGGCTCGCGACCGAAGAAGGTCGCCATCGCGCGGCGGATCTGCGGCATGCGCGTGGCGCCGCCGACCAGCACGACGCCCTTCAAGTCGTCCGGCTTGAGCTTGGCGTCGCGCAGCGTCTTGCGGACGGCGGCCACCGTGCGGTCGGTGAGCGGCTTGGTCGCTTCGTCGAACTGCTCGCGCGTCAGGCGCTGGTTGATGGTCCCGACCGACAAGCCAGCGTGGAAGTTGACCGATTCGGCGCTCGTCAACGCCTCCTTGGCCGCACGCGCTGCGATCAAAAGGGCTGCCTTGTCCGCGGCGGTATCAACCGTCAGGCCAGTCGAGGCAAGCACGTGATCGGCCAGCGCGTGGTCGTAGTCGTCGCCACCCAGCGCGGAGTCGCCGCCCGTGGCAATCACCTCGAACACGCCCTGCGTGAGCCGCAGGATAGAGATGTCGAAGGTGCCACCACCGAGGTCGTAAACCGCGTAGGCGCCTTCGCTGGCGTTGTCCAGGCCATAGGCGATCGCGGCGGCGGTCGGCTCGCTGATGAGGCGCAGCACGTTCAAGCCGGCCAGTTCGGCCGCATCCTTGGTGGCCTGTCGCTGGCCTTCGTCGAAGTAGGCCGGCACGGTGATGACGACGCCGTAGAGGTCGTCGTCGAAGCTGTCCTCGGCGCGATAGCGCAAGGTGGCCAGGATCTCGGCGCTGATCTCCACCGGCGACTTCACGCCGGCGACGGTGTCCAGCTTGACCATGCCGCCCTCGTCCACCAGCGTGTAGGGCATTGCGTGGCGGTTGACGATGTCCGCCATGCCGCGGCCCATCAGGCGCTTGGCGGAGGTGATCGTGTTGCCCGGGTCGTCGGAGCGCGCGGCCAGTGCGTCGAAGCCGATCTGGCGGCGTTCGCGGTCGAGGTAGCGCACGGCCGACGGGAGCAGCACGCGGCCCTCGGCATCAGGAAGGCATTCGGCCACGCCGTTGCGGATCGAGGCCACGAGCGAATGCGTCGTACCCAGGTCGATGCCGACCGCAATGCGGCGTTGATGCGGGTCCGGCGCCTGGCCCGGTTCTGAAATCTGGAGCAGTGCCATCAGGCCTCCCGCCTGCGGGGCAGCAAATGCGTGAAATTGTGGGTGTGGGCGCGGTTCATGTGTCTATTGTCCCCACTGTGCCGACTTGGCATCGATGTCCTCGGCGAAGCGCTCTATGAACATGAGGGCTCTGACCTGCCGGGCCGCTTCGGGATAGTCGCCCTTCTCGTCGATCAGCCAGTCGAGCGAAGACAGCGCGCGCACCCGGCTGGCGTCCACCTCGTCGCGCAACTTGTCGGCGCCGGCTTCGTCGTGGACCTCGTCGAGTTCCTCGCGCCATTCCATCTGCTGCATCAGGAAGTCCGGCGGCATGGCGGTGTTCTTTTCGGCATCGATCGGCGAGCCGTTCAGGGAGCAAAGATAGCTCGCCCGCTTGATGGGGTCCTTCAGCCGCTGGTAGGCCTCGTTGATGCGCACCGACCATTGCATCGCCACGCGCTGCGCGGCGGCGCCCTGGGCGGCGAAGCGATCGGGGTGCGCCTCGCGCTGGAGTTCCTTCCAGCGCGCGTCCAGCCTGGCACGGTCCTGCGCGAACGTGGCAGGCACGTCGAACAGTTGGAAATCGGTGTCGTTGAGGTTCATGGCAATAAAAAACCGCCAGCACATGACATGTTGGCGGCCGTTGGCTCCGAGAGCCGGGACATCAGATCCGGAAGCTCTCTCCGCAGCCGCAACGGTCGCGTTCGTTCGGATTCAGGAACTTGAAACCTTCATTCAACCCTTCGCGCACGAAGTCGAGCTGCGTGCCGTCGATGTACGCCAGGCTCTTCGGATCCACCAGCACCTTCACGCCGCGATCCTCGAAAACGACATCCTCCGGCGCCAGTTCGTCCACGTACTCGAGCTTGTAGGCCAAGCCCGAGCAGCCCGTGGTCTTGACGCCCAGCCGAACCCCCACACCCTTGCCCCGTTTACCGAGATAGCGGGTGACATGGCGCGCGGCTGCTTCAGTGAGCGTTACGGCCATTTCAGTGCGTCGCTTCCGTCGCGGCCACGGCCGCGCCGTGCTTTGCCTTGTAGTCGTTGACGGCTGCCTTGATCGCGTCTTCCGCCAGGATCGAGCAGTGGATCTTCACCGGCGGCAGCGCCAGTTCCTCGGCGATCTGGGCGTTCTTCAGCGCCGCCGCCTCGTCCAGCGTCTTGCCCTTGACCCATTCGGTCACGAGCGAGGACGAGGCGATGGCCGAGCCGCAGCCGTAGGTCTTGAAGCGTGCATCCTCGATCACGCCGGTCTCGGCGTTGACCTTGATCTGCAGCTTCATGACGTCGCCGCAAGCCGGCGCGCCGACCATGCCGGTGCCTACCGTGTCGTCACCCTTTTCGAAGGAGCCGACGTTGCGCGGGTTTTCATAGTGGTCGATGACCTTGGATGAATATGCCATGGGGTTACCTCTTTGCGTCTTGTTCGGTCAGTTTCAGTCTCAGTGGGCAGCCCACTGGATCGTGCTGATGTCGATGCCGTCCTGGAACATTTCCCACAAGGGGCTGAGTTCGCGCAGCTTCGCCACGTTGTGCTTGATGGTGGAGATCGCGTAGTCGATCTCTTCCTCGGTCGTGAAGCGGCCGATGGTCATGCGCAGGCTGCTGTGGGCCAGCTCGTCGCTGCGGCCGAGGGCGCGCAACACGTAGCTGGGCTCCAGGCTCGCCGAAGTGCAGGCCGAGCCCGACGACACCGCCAGGCCCTTGATGCCCATGATCAGCGACTCGCCTTCGACATAGTTGAAGCTCATGTTCAGGTTGTGCGGCACGCGGTGTTCCAGGTCGCCATTGATGAACACCTGTTCCACGTCCTTCAGGCCGTCCAGCAGGCGCTTTTGCAGCTTGGCCGCCTTGGCGATGTCCTCGTCCATCTCAAGCTTGGCAAGGCGGAAGGCCTCGCCCATGCCGACGATCTGGTGCGTGGGCAGCGTGCCCGAACGCATGCCGCGCTCATGGCCGCCACCGTGCATCTGCGCTTCCAGTCGCACGCGCGGCTTGCGGCGCACGTACAGCGCGCCGATGCCCTTGGGGCCGTAGGTCTTGTGCGAGGCCAGGCTCATCAGGTCGATCGGCAGCTTGGCCATGTCGATGTGGACCTTGCCGGTGGCCTGCGCGGCGTCGACGTGAAAGATCACGCCCTTTTCGCGGCAGGCATTGCCCAGCGCGACCAGGTCCTGGATGACGCCGATCTCGTTGTTCACGAACATGACGCTGGCCAGAATCGTGTCGGGGCGGATCGCCGCCTTGAACTTGTCCAGATCGAGCAGGCCGTTGTCCTCGACGTCGAGATAAGTCACTTCAAAGCCCTGGCGCTCCAACTCGCGCATGGTGTCAAGCACGGCCTTGTGCTCGGTCTTCACCGTGATCAGGTGCTTGCCCTTGCCCTTGTAGAAGTGCGCCGCGCCCTTGAGCGCGAGGTTATTGGACTCGGTGGCGCCGGAGGTCCAGACGATCTCGCGCGGGTCGGCGCCGATCAGGTCGGCGACTTCGCCGCGGGCCTTCTCGACCGCTTCCTCGGCTTCCCAGCCCCAGGCGTGGCTGCGGGATGCGGGGTTGCCGAAATGTTCGCGCAGCCAGGGGATCATCGCGTCGACGACGCGCGGGTCCACCGGCGTGGTGGCGCCGTAGTCAAGGTAGATCGGGAAATGGGGCGTAGCGTCCATGGCTGGCTTGGGCTGGCGAAGGATGGAAGAGGGGTGAATTCGAGGATGCCGGCACCCGCGGGCGCCGGCCGGATCATCAGGATTTGGCGAAGACGTTGCCGAGGGCGAACACCGAATTCGGTGCGTTGACGCGGATCGGCTTGACCACCGGCTGCGGCGAGATCGCGCGCTTCACGACCGGCTTGTTCTCGACCTGCACGCCCTTGGCGAGTTGGTCGTCGACCAGCTTCTGCAGCGTGACAGAGTCCAGGAACTCGACCATGCGCTGGTTCAGCGAGGCCCACAGCTCGTGCGTCATGCAGCGGCCGGCTTCGCCGAGGCAGTTTTCCTTGCCGCCGCACTGGGTCGCGTCGATGGGTTCGTCGACCGACACGATGATGTCGGCGACCGTGATCTCGGAGGCCTTGCGGCCCAGCGAGTAGCCGCCGCCGGGGCCACGCGTGGATTCCACGAGTTCATGGCGACGCAGCTTGCCGAAGAGCTGTTCCAGGTAGGACAGCGAAATCTGTTGGCGCTGGCTGATCGCAGCCAGCGTGACCGGACCGGTGTTCTGGCGCAAGGCCAGGTCGATCATCGCGGTGACCGCAAAACGGCCTTTGGTTGTGAGGCGCATCGCAAGCTCCTTGTGTGCTTACCGTTGAATGGACACCGTGCGGGTAGGCTCGGCCACATCGTCTCCGCCCTGCCCGACTCGAAACCATTGGTGTTGCCATCTGGTTGGAGCCGGCCCTTCATCTGGAGTTCGTTGTTGTTGACTATTTCTGTCAACTATACCAGAAAGCCCTCCGGCTCGCTCGGGTAAACCCCGATTCGCCGGTGTGACGGTTCTTCAGGCGCGCGAATCGCCTGGCGTCAGCACAGCGATGTTGTCGCTGCCGCGGGCGCCGAAAGCTTGTTCGCGCAACAGCGCCAACTGGTCGCGCACGCGGGCAGCCTTCTCGAATTCGAGGTTGCGGGCGTGCTCCAGCATGAGCTTTTCCAGCCGCTTGATCTCGCGCGAAACGTCCTTCTCGCTCATGTCCTCGACCTTGGCGCGCTGCAGCTCGAGCTTCTCGGCTTCCTTGCCGCTCTTCTCGCTGTAGACGCCGTCGATCAGGTCGCGCACCTGCTTGACGATGCTGCGCGGCGTGATGCCGTTGGCCTCGTTGTGGGCGATCTGCCGGGCGCGGCGGCGCTCGGTCTCGTCGATGGCCTTCTTCATCGAGTCGGTCATCTTGTCGGCGTAGAGGATCGCCTTGCCGTTCAGGTTGCGGGCAGCCCGGCCGATGGTCTGGATCAGCGAGCGCTCGGCGCGCAGGAAGCCTTCCTTGTCGGCATCGAGGATGGCCACCAGCGAGACCTCCGGGATGTCCAGGCCTTCCCGCAGCAGGTTGATGCCGACCAGCACGTCGAAGCTGCCCAGGCGCAGGTCGCGCAGGATTTCAACGCGTTCCACCGTGTCGATGTCGCTGTGCAGATAGCGCACCTTGACGCCGTTGTCGCTCAGGTAGTCGGTGAGCTGTTCGGCCATGCGCTTGGTCAGCGTGGTGATCAGCACGCGTTCGTTCTTCTCGACGCGCAGGCGGATCTCGCCGAGCACGTCGTCGACCTGGTGCGTGGCGGGGCGGACTTCGACCTCCGGGTCGATCAGGCCGGTGGGGCGCACCAGTTGCTCGACGACGTTGCCAGCATGGTCCTTCTCGTACTGCGCGGGCGTGGCCGAGACGAAGATCGCCTGCCGCATGCGCGTTTCGAATTCGTCGAACTTGAGCGGCCGGTTGTCCAGCGCCGACGGCAGGCGGAAGCCGTACTCGACCAGCGTGGTCTTGCGCGCGCGGTCGCCGTTGTACATGCCGCCGAGCTGGCCGATCATCTGGTGGCTCTCGTCGAGGAACATCAGCGCGTCCTTCGGCAGGTAATCAGTCAGCGTCGCGGGCGGATCGCCGGGCGCCGCGCCCGAGAGATGGCGCGAATAGTTCTCGATGCCCTTGCAGTGGCCGATCTCGGCGAGCATTTCCAGGTCGAAACGCGTGCGCTGCTCCAGGCGCTGCGCCTCGACCAGCTTGCCGGCGCCGACCAGTTCCTTGAGCCGGCCGGCCAGCTCGATCTTGATCGTCTCGACCGCGGTCATGACCTTGTCGCGCGGCGTCACGTAGTGGCTCGACGGATAGACCGTGAAGCGCGGGATCTTCTGGCGAATGCGGCCGGTGAGCGGGTCGAACAGTTGCAGCGTCTCGATCTCGTCGTCGAAGAGCTCGATGCGGATGGCGAGCTCGCTGTGCTCGGCCGGGAAGATGTCGATGGTGTCGCCGCGAACGCGAAAGGTGCCGCGCGCAAAGTCCTGCTCGTTGCGCGTGTACTGCATGCGGATCAGCCGCCCGATCACGTCGCGCTGGCCGATCTTGTCGCCCACCCGCATGATGAAACGCATCTGCGTGTAGTCCTCCGGCGTGCCGATGCCGTAGATGGCGCTCACCGTGGCCACGATCACCGTGTCGCGCCGCTCCAGCACGCTTTTCGTGGCCGACAGGCGCATCTGCTCGATGTGCTCGTTGATCGACGAGTCCTTCTCGATGAACAGGTCGCGCTGTGGGACGTAGGCTTCGGGCTGGTAGTAGTCGTAGTAGCTGACGAAGTACTCGATCGCGTTGTGCGGGAAGAACTCGCGGAACTCGCTGTAGAGCTGCGCGGCCAGCGTCTTGTTGGGCGCGAACACGATCGCCGGGCGGCCCAGCCGGGCGATCACGTTGGCCATGGTGAATGTCTTGCCCGAGCCGGTGACGCCGAGCAGCGTCTGGAACACCTCGCCGTCCTGCACGCCCGTCACCAGGCCTTCGATGGCGGTGGGCTGGTCGCCCGCCGGCGGATAGGGCTGGAACAGCTCGAAAGGCGACCCTGGAAACCTGACGAACTCGCCCGCTTTCACGGGGCCGACAGGCTCGGCATGTTGCTGTTCGGGGATGACTTCGGAGATTTCAGGCATGGGGTTCGGGAGAAATGCGGTCCGGTCGGTAAAATTCAAGCGAACTCGCTAGGCTAACCGAGTACGCCGCCCTCGTGCAGGCGTGCGGGCCGCGAGCATCTGCGCAAACCTGGGCGACACCGGGTTGCATCGAATTTCATCCGAAGGACTTTTCTCCATGTCACTGTTCACCGCCGTCGAAATGGCGCCGCGCGACCCGATCCTGGGCCTCAACGAGCAATTCGCCGCCGACAGCAATCCCAACAAGGTCAACCTGGGCGTCGGCGTCTATTACGACGACAACGGCAAGCTTCCCCTGCTCAACTGCGTGAAAGACGCGGAAGCCGACATGATGAAGGCGCCGACGGCGCGCGGCTACCTGCCGATCGACGGCATCGTGGCCTATGACAACGCGGTCAAGGGCCTGGTCTTCGGCGCGGACAGCGAGCCGGTCAAATCTGGCCGCGTGGCCACCATCCAGGCCATCGGCGGCACCGGCGGCCTCAAGGTCGGCGCCGACTTCCTGAAGAAGCTGAGCCCCAACGCCACCGTGTTGATCAGCGATCCGAGCTGGGAAAACCACCGCGCGCTGTTCACCAACGCCGGCTTCCCGGTCGAGAGCTACCCCTACTACGACGCGGCCACGCGCGGCATCAACTTCGACGGCATGCTGGCCGCGCTGAACGCTGCTGCCCCGGGCACCATCGTCGTACTGCACGCCTGCTGCCACAACCCGACCGGCTACGACATCACCGCTGCACAGTGGGACCAGGTGATCGCCGCGGCGAAGGCCCGCAACCTCACGCCTTTCCTCGACATGGCCTACCAGGGCTTTGGCAACGGCATTGCCGAGGACGGCGCGGTGATCGGCAAGTTCGTCGAGGCCGGCCTGACCTTCTTCGTGTCGACCTCCTTCTCCAAGAGCTTCAGCCTGTACGGCGAGCGCGTCGGCGCCCTGTCGGTGCTGTGCGAGAACAAGGAAGAAGCGGCGCGCGTGCTGTCGCAACTCAAGATCGCGATCCGCACCAACTACAGCAACCCGCCGATCCACGGCGGCGCCGTGGTCGCTGCCGTGCTGAACGACCCGGCCCGCCGCGCGGTCTGGGAGGCTGAACTGGCCGAAATGCGCGTGCGCATCAAGGCGATGCGCCAGAAGTTCGTCGATGGACTCAAGGCTGCCGGCGTGAAGCAGGACATGAGCTTCATCACGACGCAGATCGGCATGTTCAGCTACTCCGGCCTCAGCAAGGACCAGATGGTGCGCCTGCGCAATGAATTCGGCGTCTATGGCACGGACACCGGCCGCATGTGCGTGGCGGCGCTGAACAGCAAGAACATCGAATATGTGTGCAGATGTGTCGCGCAGGTGATCTAAACAGTCACATTTTGTAGGTTCCACCCTACACGCATCGTGGCGCGCGCTGATACATTGCACTGCAACATTTACATAACAGGGTGCCCATGATGCTCTACCAGCTTTACGAAGCTCAACGCTCCTTGATGGAGCCGTTTTCGGACTTCGCGCAAGCCGCCTCCAAGCTCTATGCGCCGGGCGCCGTCTGGGGCCAGCTCCCGATGGCGCAGCGCATGGCGGCCGGCTATGACCTGCTCTATCGACTGGGCAAGGACTACGAAAAGCCGGAGTTCAACATCAAGAGCGTGATGGTCGAGGGCGACGAGGTCGTGATCCAGGAGGTCATCGAGCTCGACAAGCCCTTCTGCCAGTTGCGCCGCTTCAAGCGCTTCACCGACGACCCGCACACCTTGCACACGTTGAAGGCACAGCCGGTGGTGCTGGTGGTGGCGCCGCTCTCGGGCCACTACTCGACCCTGTTGCGCGACACCGTGCGCACCCTGTTGCAGGGCCACAAGGTCTACATCACGGATTGGAAGAACGCGCGCACCGTGCCCTTGTCGGAAGGCGAGTTCCACCTGGACGACTACGTCAACTACGTGCAGGAGTTCATCCGTCGGCTGCAGTCCGAGTACGGCAACTGCCACGTGGTCAGCGTGTGCCAGCCGACGGTGCCCGTGCTGGCGGCCGTCTCGCTGATGGCGAGCCGTGGTGAACAGACGCCGCTCACGATGACCATGATGGGCGGCCCGATCGACGCGCGCAAATCGCCAACCGCGGTCAACAACCTCGCGACGAACAAGAGCTTCGAATGGTTCGAGAACAACGTGATTTACCGCGTGCCGCAGGGCTTCCCTGGCGAAGGCCGGCGCGTGTATCCGGGCTTCCTGCAGCACACCGGATTCGTCGCGATGAACCCGGACCGCCATGCCAGCAGCCACTATGACTACTTCAAGGACCTGATCAAGGGCGACGATGCGAGCGCCGAGGCGCACCGCAAGTTCTACGACGAGTACAACGCCGTGCTGGACATGGATGCGGACTACTACCTCGAGACCATCCGCACGGTGTTCCAGGAGTTCGGCCTGGTCAACGGCACCTGGGACGTGAAGAACCCGCAAGGCGAGATCGAGCGCGTGCGGCCGCAGGACATCCGCAAGACCGCGCTGCTGACCGTGGAAGGCGAACTGGACGACATCTCCGGCTCGGGCCAGACCAAGGCGGCGCATGCGCTCTGCACCGGCGTTCCGGCGGCGCACCAGGAGCACTACGAAGTCAAGGGCGCGGGCCACTACGGCATCTTCAGCGGTCGCCGCTGGCGCGACCTCGTGTATCCGAAGGCCGCGGCGTTCATTGCGGCGCACGATGAGCCGCAGAAGCGTGCGGGTTCGACGACGCGCATCACTGCCGAAGACACCATCCGTGCGCCGAAGAAGCGCGTGGCGCAAGCGGCCGCGAAGTCTGTGCGCAAGGCGGCAGCGCCCGCGAAGGCAGTGCGCAAGGCCGCGGCGGCACCTGCGAAGACGCGGCGCGCCGCGCGCTGATTCTTCCGTCCCTCGGGTTGACATGACGCCGCTGGCAGTGCGCATCCACGCCGCACTGCCGCAGACGCAGTGCACGCGTTGCGGCTACCCCGATTGCGCGGGCTATGCCGAGGCGGTCGCCAGTGGCGAGGCCGGCATCCACCAATGCCCGCCGGGCGGCGCCGAAGGCATCGAACGGCTGGCCGCCATCACGGGGAAACCGCCGCGCCCGCTTGGGGTGGAGTTCGGCGTCGAGGGGCCACGGCGCATGGCGGTGATCGACGAGGCCTGGTGCATCGGCTGCACGCTGTGCCTGGACGCCTGCCCGACCGATGCCATCCTCGGCATGCACAAGCGCATGCACACTGTCATCGAGCCGCATTGCACAGGCTGCGAGTTGTGCATTCCGGTGTGCCCGGTGGACTGCATCTCGCTCGAGGACGTGACGCCGGGGCGCAGCGGCTGGCAGGCCTGGTCGCAACGCCAGGCCGATGAGGCGCTGAAGCGCTATTCGCTCCACGCCACGCATCGCCCGGCGCGTGGGCCGCAAGATCTGACTGAACCTGCCGAAGTGCCTGTGCCTCCCGTAGACCGCAAGCGCGCCATCGTCGAAGCGGCCCTGGCACGTGCGCGTGCCGCCGCCGCACGCACCACCACGAAAAAGCCATGACCACCGACACTCTGCTGCTCTTCATCCTCACCTCCTTGCTGCTCGCGGTCACGCCAGGGCCAACCATGCTGCTGGCGCTGTCGAACGGCATCTCGGGCGGCATGCGGCGCGCGGGCTGGGGCATCGCGGGGGCTTCGATGGGCAGCATCACGGTGATTTCCGCGGTTGCCTTGGGGCTGGGCTCGCTGATGGCGGCGTCGGAATTGCTGTTCAACGCGCTGCGGGTGGCCGGGGTGCTCTACCTCGTGTGGCTCGGCGTGAAGATGTGGCGCACGCCGCCGCCGGACGTGCAGGCAGCGCTGGCCGAGCAGGGCGAGTCGCCACAAGGCGGGCGCGCCCTGCTGCGCAGCCTGGCGGTAGCCTTGTCGAACCCGAAGGCAGTGCTGTTCTTCGCGGCCTTCCTGCCGCAGTTCATCGATACCGCTCAGCCGCAGGCGCACCAGTACATGGTGCTCGGCGCGATCTTCGTGGCGCTCGACACCTGCGTGATGTTGGCCTATGCGGCCGCCGGCACGCAGGCTGTGCGCTGGCTGTCGAAGCGCAGCCTGCAACGGCTCAATCGCGGCTGTGCAGCGGGGATGTGGGCATTGGCTGCGATGCTTGCCTTCTGGCGCCGGCCAAGCGTCTGAGCGTTCAAGCCCGAGGCTTCCACAGCAGCAAGAGCACGCCCGACAGCACCACCGTGACGGCGCCCCACTCGTAAGGTGTGACCGTCTCGCCCGCGATCAGCACGCCCAGCAGCATCGCGATGACCGGATTGACGAAGGTATAGCTTGAGGCCAGCGCTGCCGGCGCACGGGCCAGCAGGACCATGTAGGCGTTGAACGCGATCAGCGAGCCGAACACCACGAGGTAGAGCCAGGCCGCGACTGCGAGCGGCTGTGGCGGCCAGGCGAAGGATTCGCCATGCAAGGCCGACAGCAACATCAGCACGACGCCGCCGCAGATCATTTCGCTCGCAAAGCCCATGGCGCCATCTGCAAGTGGCAAGGTTCGCTGGCTCAGCACGCTGCCGACGGACCAGCAAATGCAAGCCGTGGCGATGGCCAACAGGCCGGACGGCGAGGCCTGGAACCCGTTGCCCTGGGTTAGCAACAGTACGCCGGCCAGTCCCAACGCGATCCCGACGGCTTCGAGCTTGCGAGGGACCACGCCCCAGAACAGGTTGAGCAGCGCGATCATGAGCGGGACGACGGCAATGAAGGCCACGACCAGCCCGGAGCCCACCGAGACTTCGGCGAATGCCGTTCCGCCCATGCCGCCACCAAGCATGAGGCCGCCGATGACCAGTGCGTTGCGCCACTGCAGGCGCGTCGGCCAGGCCACACCACGCCAGCGCATCCACGCGGCGAGCAAGGCACCTGCAACCAGGAAGCGCGTGCCCATCTGCAGGAAGGGCGCAAAGCTCAGCAGCGCGTACTTGATCGCGAGGTAGGTCGAGCCCCAGACCAGCCAGGTGGCGGCGAGGCACAGCAACAGCAGGGGCGGCAGGCCGGCGCGTGCGGCCGTGGGCCCCAACTTGTCGACGGGCGAGAGTGAGTTCAAGGCGGGCATCCGATTCGATCCAATGCGAGGAGGATATGCCTCCAATGCTATGAAGGTCGAGCACACGAAACCATGTGCCATTGACGGTGTTTCAGCCAGAATGCCGTGGATTCAAAGGAGATTCATGGATACGACCTTGAACCCCACATTGGATGCCTACGACACCCGCATCCTGGCCGAACTCCAGGCCGATGCACGCCTGACCATGGCCGAACTCGGCCGCCGCGTGCACCTGAGCCAGCCCGCCGTGACGGAGCGCGTGCGCAAGCTCGAAGCCTGCGGCGTGATCAGCGGCTATCGCGCGACGGTGGATCTGTCGAAGCTGGGCTATGGCATCCGCGCGATCATTCGCGTCGGGCGTGCGGAGTACGCACGCGTCGTCAAGCTGGTGCAGCAGACGCCCGAATGCATCAATGCCTACAACGTCACCGGCGACGACAGTTGGGTACTGGAGATCGCTGTGATCGACGTGGCGCACCTCGATGCGGTGGTCACGAAGTTCTGCCTGCTGACGGAGACGGCGACTTCGATCATCCTGAACCCGGCGCGGGAGCACCAGGCGATGCTGCCGCCGCAACGTTCGGATGTGAAGCCGCCGATTCGGAAGGTGACGAACGCCTGAGATTTCGCTCTCCCCCAGGTCGCTGCGCACTTCGTGCGCGACTCTCACCCCCTCACCGGGGCAACACCGACGGCCGGGCGAAGCCGGTTCCGTGGTGTTCCACGAAGGGGTTTAGCCCGCTGGGGCTGATTGCAACGCGCTGAACGCTGCAACCACTTCCGCCGGCGCCTGGACGAGTTCGATCAACACGCCCTCTCCCGCAATCGGGAATTCCTCATTCGCCTTCGGATGCAGGAAGCAGATGTCGAATCCCGCCGCGCCCTTGCGGATGCCGCCCGGTGCAAAGCGCACGCCCTTGGCA
>NZ_JBBKZS010000018.1:0-127579 GCF_037889955.1 Variovorax robiniae | reverse complement strand
AATCCTCATACCCCCGCCGCTTAAAAAAGCAGCAGGGTAGGCTGAACACCCGGGTCAAATTTGAACCGGCACAACCCTCACAGGTGGGTCAATTTTCGGCCGGCGCCAACAGCCGCTCCTGCAAAGCGCGAAGCGATCATGTCCACAGTCGACCCACGTCGTGCTTCTCCAGGCGGTGGGCGCAATGCCGGTCAGCAACGCGGCTTCGTACCAGTAAAGCGTATCGGCCGCCCACTCACTGTGCGATCCTTCGATCGCCTGGCACAGCATGAGATGGCGCGCCGCCTGCGCACGAGGGGTTCGTTGGGCGCGTTCCTGCAGCTGCATGGTCCGTTGCCGTTGGAACTCGAGCTCTTTCGCAATGGCTGCGTCCCTCTCTTCATGAGAGCAGAAGTGACTCAATTCATCCACGTGAGGAACCAGCATTCCGAGCAGCCTGCGCTTTGCGTAGTAGGCGGGGATAAAGCCTGTCTGAATCGCCGTGTCCAGGACATGAAGCACTGCTGTCTTCTTCGAGCGTTCCGTGGGAGGAGTCCAGTCGACGCGTTGCCTGAGGAACGCGTCGACCACGCGTCCATGCGGGAATTCATCCGGGTTGCCGTGCAGGCCGGTGCTGATGGCGAAAGCTTCGAGCCGATCGTAGACATGCTGGTACCGCGTCGAGGAGCCCGGTGGCGTCGCAGAGGAGGACATTTGATATTTCCGGAATGGAGATTCAAATATCCTTTCAGAAAAAGTCGACCACTTTCGTGAGATCGGCTCGCGGTGCACAGAAATCTGGTGCCGATGGCGATATAGGGCGGCATGGACCGAGCTTCAAAGCTTGCCAACTTTCTGCACCCTCATCGACCCGTGGTTGTTGCTTTACCGCTTGCGCGACTACCCAGGCACATTTTGGATCACGAAGGTGACCGAACCCATCATCTCGATGGCACGACGCTCTCGTGATCGGCCCACCTTTGCGATGCCGAAAGTCTTCGAAAGCGAAACATTTCCGACTTCGGATTCGCGCAGCGCGTAGGCTATTCGTTGCCGGAACACCTCGTTTTCGTAGTCGCTTCGACATCGAAAATTCGCTTCCGCAAATGTTCGGCTGCCCTGAACCCGAAGACGGAAGCCACCGCTTTCGCGAGCATGTTCGGCATCGAAACCACCGAGAACGTAATACGTCATCGGATCATTTCGTTCTCGAAAATGCGGGCGTTGATGCGCGAGACTGTCATCAGTCGGACGCGACGGACAGGTCCTCGAACATCCAATTGAATCGGCCGTTGTTGGCCTCCACGGACGCACAGATGTCACGCAGTACGCGCCAGGTTGGGCCGTCGAGGCCCCTGCGGCTCGTTTGGATGAGCCGTGAATGATCGCCTTCCCAGAGCCACGCATCGTCGTCGATTGCCAGCCACTGGGCCCGTGGGGCGTTCTCTGCCATCCACTTTCGCATTAGCAACGCGCGCGTTCCCGGCTCACGATGCTCTTCGTCGTGAGGGTCGAGGACCCCGACGACGCGCTTTTCCAGGATGGGTGGCATGAGTGCTCGCAGCGCGTGCGGCTGCATGGCGTTGCGCCAGGAAGTCGCAATCACCAAGTTGACTTTGAGACGCCCGAGATCCCAAAAGGCGCTGGAAAAGAACGCCGCGCGGTCGAAAAGAAAGTCCACGTGATCGGATGTCAGGTCGTAGCGGGCCCGCTTTTCCGTCGCCACGGTTTCCAGGAATTGTTCCGCATTCATGCGTCCGGCCGCATAGTCCGCGCAATGTTTTTTGAGCGGCCCAAGCTCGGTGCTATGCAGGACACCGTCGAAATCCAGTGCCAAATACAGTTCGTTCTGTTTCATTTTCCTTGCCTTTCTCGGTGGCGAAAATTGTCCCGGGCGTCGCTGCTTTCGCCAAATTTCGGGAAGAAATTCTTCCGCTTTGATGAACCGTTTGGCTTGATTCGTCAGTGGCCGTTCTCCCATGAATGGATCGCTGACAACAACACCTCGCGACGGTGACGATGGAGCAGGCGTATTTCAGGAAAACCTTTCAGTAACATAGGCATAGGGGGATGACTTTCCGGTTCATAAACTGGGCGATGAGGCGCAATTGCTTGCGCATCAAGGGGCCGCCGACAACACCATGTGCCGCCAGCTCGTCAACAAAAATGGCGCACGGTTGCCTGACAGCTGCGGGGCACTTTTCGAGGGCTGCCAAGCCTCGTGACTACATGCCCGGCCGCATGGCAGAAACCACTGGATCGTCAGGCGCGGTCGAGAGGGGTTTCGAGGACGGCTGCAAGTCCGGTCGATCCAGAACACTGTCGATGAGACACAGTGCCCACGCCTCGGCCGCACTCATCGCGCGGTCCTCGGCGAAGCGTCGCGACAGCATCCGCCGGTACGGCGCGATCGACTGGCGTTCCTGGCAGTGTCTGAATGATCTCGCAAGCGTGGCGAGCGACAGCGAGCCGAACGGGGTGACTGGAGGCTGGCCGGCCGATCTCGACGTCCGGCTTCCAGATCGCTTGATCAGGTGTTCGCAACGCGCTGCACCTTCCGCGGCCAGAGCGTGCCATCCGCCGAAGCCGCGGACCTGATGTCCGACGAGCCGTTCGAGATGCAACAGATCCTTGCCCTGGAGCAGGGTGCCCAGACTAGTCGCGGCACTGGCCGTGAACATGGCGTTGGCACCGTCGATCCGGGCCGAATGAAAAAGCAGGGTCGTCGAACCCGATGCCGAGCGGCTGCCGATGTCTCCCATCGCGAGCAGCATCGCGGCCGCGCTGCCTGCCCTGAAACTGGCTTTGGTGCCGACCTGTCGCCCGAGCCCTCGCCAACGCTCGAGACTGGCCAGCATGTGCTCCAGTGCCGTGACCTGGCCGCCGGGGCTGTTGATCTCGACCGTGATTTGGTCGTACCGGTAGTAGGCAAACAGCAGTTCAATGCATGATTCGAACCGCAGCGCCACGTCCTCGGTGATCTCACCGCTGAGCAGCAGCGCGCCGCTATTTGTCGAGGGATGAATGCTGATGCTCATGCCGGGTGCCTGTTCTCGGTAGTTGGTTCGACGCAGGCGAGCCCTTGGAGATCTGCTTGGCCGCGCCCCCACTGGCCGTCGGCAAGGAGGTAATACGCCTCGCCGGGACGCAATTGGGCCGGCCGACGTACGTCCACGATGTGCGCGCCGCCATTGCCGGGATGGGGGAGTTGGTTGCGAAGCCAGTTCACTGTCTGGTCGTCCGTGGACCTAAAGAAGAACTTCGAGGGCAAATTTGACCCCATGATCTCCAGTGCTGCCTGGCCCGACGAAAGACTTCCCAGCTCGTAACGCAGGCTTGCCAGTGACTGTGTCGCGAGCAGCGTGATGCAGCGGAAAGCGCGGCAGCGGTCTAGGAAGGACTGCTCGCCGGACTCGGGATCGCTCGTGACGAAGCGCTGTGCTTCGTCCACGACGATTCCGATCGGGCGCTCCTGATCTGTTCGTGCAAAGACCGCCTCGAAGAACTTCGTCTTCAACGCTTGCGCGGCCAAGCGATGACCCGCGCGCATCTCAGGCGAAAAGAGAATGACTTTGCCTTCCTGGACCAGCTCGAGGACGTTGGTCCTTGGCTGCTCACCGATGGGCCGCACATCGAAGTCGACCAGTGACTTCGTTTCCGGATCGGCCATGAGTGCGCCCAGCGTATCGCAGGCGCTCATGAGCACATAGTTGAATTGCTCGATCAGATCGCGATCGGCGGTGTAGGCCTCAAGGGTGCGGGCGATCGCTCCGAGATCCAGGTCCACGCTTTTGCAATGCTTCCCGATCAGTCGGCTGACCTTTACCAGGTGCCGGCCGCTTAGGCGAGCGCACGCCATGACGTTGCGCACGTCCGACCAGAACGAGGCAGGGCCGGACGCGCAACCGAGCTCAAGGGCGATTTCGTGAAAGATGCGCATCTGCAGGCCTTGCCTGGCGCTCGCGTGCGCAAAGGCGTCGTCGAGCTGGACGAGGTCGCGTAGAAAGGCCATGCCCAGCCCTCGCCAGTACGCGTTGTCGCCCGCGTCATTGCGCGCCGGCAGGAAGACTTCCAGCTTGGCCAGCCGCTCACTTGGCGTGAGGGGCGAGTTCGCCGGGAAGAACTCGATGGGCGGTGTGCTGCCGTCAATGACGACGAGGCGATCAAGTTCGCCCAGTTCCTGCAAGGTGGCGTGGACGCGTGCCGAAAGTTCGTTTTTCGGGTCAACCACGAGCAAGGACGCAGCCTTGCCGTTGTGAAGCCGGTAGCGCAGCAGCGCATCCAGCACGGGGACGAGCGCAGAAGCCGTCTTGCCGGCGCCTGTTCCGCCAATGGCCAGCACGTTGGCGAGTTGCGTTGGATGGAGTGCATCCGGCAAGCCGAAGAAGGCTCGGCTTCCGGCTCGCGCAAGTTGCAGTGGCGGATCCGTGCTGCGAAAGGGCTGTGGGACTTGGATCATGCGACGCCCCTCGAGGGATGCGCGATCTGGGGCTTCGTGCCGCAGCGGCTGAAGCACGGCCATGAAGGCCTGGATGCCGGCGACGAGATCGTCCTCGTCCACCCCGGCAATCGCCGCAATTCTCTCCAGGCGTGCGTTGCGTCGAAGCAGGGAAGCGTTGGTGGTGCAGCGCGCGTCCCGCAACTCGCACAGGAATGGCTGAAGGCTGCCGCGGATCGAGGCCTGCCTGGATCGCTCCAGGGCCAGCGGCGCACTGCGGATTCCCGACTGCGGCAGCCACAACGCATACAGCACGGCCCGGGTCACGAGTGGGACCTTGCTCGGTGGCTGAGGTCTTTGTGTGCAGGCCCGTCTTGCAGCGTGCCGTAGGGCGCGGCGGAATTGAAGAGCGTGAATGCTTAGGTCGAGCGACGTCCGGACATAGACCGTGAGCGGCGACTGCGTGCTGGCAGGCTCGAGGCTCAAGGCTCTCGTCAGGGTGTCCGGTGTAGGTCGACGCCGACGCGTGCCGGAACCGGACTTGTCGGCAGAGCCATTCTTGTGTTGATTCCTTTGATCCTCGCCAAGCGCGTAGCGCTTGGCGGCGAATTCGTGTCCCATCGTGTGCATCTCCTTCGGCGAAATTCATGGCATTGCCCTTGCCGCCCTGCGAGCAGCGACAGGGTCGTACGGCCGCTCGCAATAGCGGGCGACAGATCGTTGGCAGGAACAGGAAAGTGCAGCGATGCGCTGCGGCCGAAACTAGCCCGGCTTTAGAAAGAGATCAAAACGCAGAGCGTCGAGTCCTTGATCAGACAGCGGCCGCGACCACACCGCGCTTGGTGAGGTTCGCTCGTATGGCTATCAAGGCGTTCATGGGCATCTGGTGAATGGTGACGTAGCAATTGTTCCGCAAGAGCGCCAGGCAGGCAAGAAATCGGTCGCTGCAGTGGTGCGCAGTGGACGCGCCGAAACCGCAGACGTCTTCAGCGACAGCATTCGACGAAAGTTTGGGCATTGGGCCGATGAAGTGCGCGACTTCCTATCCGGACTGAACTTCGATCAACCAGCCATCGGGCCAACGGAGTTGGACCTTGATCACCTCCGGTGGCGCTACGGGGTGGTGCAGATCAATCTCCAGCGGGGCCACGGTCCCCTGCCACTCGACTCTGCTGAGCCAGGCATCCGGCATCAAGGCCTCCCGGCTGAAGGCGACGCCATCCCGAAAGGTGGCTCCGCCGTCGTCCGAGATTCGGGTGGACAACTGTGGCGCCTGGAAGCGGACCTCCCACATCACTCCGAATTCTGAATTTGTTGCCGCCTGCCAGAGTACCAGCGCCACTTGGCCCTTTCTGTTGCCGCGGGTCGCAATGGCCATCGAGCTTTGCGCAACGTTCATAGTAATGTGCCCCTTGGATGGATTCGGATTCGGATTTGGGTAGGGATTGAGTGGGGCGCGTGCCTACCTTGTCTGCACACAGCGGACCCGCGCAATTTCGCGAGTGCCTCTGGTGAGGCCCGTTGCTTCACCTTCATCAAAGTGTTCGAGTGCACCGACGAGATTCGATTGCGCTTGTTTCTTGACGTCCGCGAGCACCTGATCTTTCAAGGTCTGGCAGGTCCTGAGGTCGGGTGTCGGAACGACTTGAATCACCGGGCCCCAAGAATTGCCCGCCACAAACGCAGAGATCACGAGCCAGTGCATCGCAGTACCTCGTATCCATGTTTGTCGTCCAAGCTGCAGCGGCGGCTTTGCGGCACAGGGCAGTCCCGAGCGCCTCCGTTCATACCGCGCTGCGTAAGCAGCATTGCTCGCAAGGAAGCGCCACTGCCAGATTGCCCAGGAGGGTCGGGTCTCGAGGAATCCGGCTGAGCGTTCGCAGAAAGAGCGGCAGCAGGTCCTTCGCCTTCTTCGCCGGAATCAGGGCCGAAGGGCAGTGCGAGTTGTGTCCAAGCGAGATCTAGCTCTGACAGGGTTGATGTCGGCAGGTGCATTGATGGTCCTTTGCAAATACGTAGGCATGGCGATGCCCCCTGCGAGGGGCTGTGCGCGGCGAAGGTATGAAAAGGCCGATCAATTGCTGATGAGAGTAGTGGTCGAGGAGCCGCTTGCGCTGAGGTGCAAGAGGCCGCGAAGTCTAGAAGGGTCTGAGAGTTTCGCCAAACGTTTGGTGAAGCGGGGTTGATCTTGGTCCCGTGGATGGACCATATTCGGTGCAGCGTTGAATGGCGATCGGTTGCACATGGTTGTCGCGCACACCACCTCGCGAACCATCTATGCACGTGTTCGGACTGGCAGACGCTGATAGCACCGCAATGGCAGAACGTAGGCAACGCGAGCTTTAGACTGGTTGCGGCTGTTCGAGTTTGCAAGTTGAACGGCGGCGCCGGCTGAAAGCTGACGTAGGCACCATGGCCCGATGTTCGACTGCTGTACCTCGAAACTTGACGTCCAGTCGCAGGTTCCATTTGGCGGCCAAACGACATCGCGTTGAACGGCCGGTTCGGCAAGTCGCGAACTGGCGTTCAGGGCCCAAAGCAGACATCCAGTGATTCCGTAGTTGCATTCGTGCGGTGCAATCACCTCTCGCAGACCGCGGATGCTAGGCATGCGGAGCTGGAGCTACGCCCTTTTTTTGCTTCTTCGACTGCGATGCGCCCACCACGTAAATTGCCTGCCAATGCGGTGGGAAGTCGTGGTCCTCCCACGACTTCTGAAACCGCTCCGCACCGATGAAGTCGGTTGTCGCATAGACAACAGCGTAGAACCAACGGTACTTATCGTCCCCTTTGTACCCCTTCACATCCTCAGCGATTTCGCCGAAGAAGGACTTAAGCTTCTCTTCACTATCTGCGAACTTGTATTCGATGGCGGTATAGATCTCAGGGACGAGGATGTCTGGCTTGTACGTTTTCAAAGTGGAATAGAAGCCAGAGGAGGCGTCTATTGCCGAGGGGAACACTGGATCGATGAATTTCTTCACCGCCTTATACACGTCGGGCTCACTTGCGGGCACAACGCCCAATCGGTACAGAGCACTCGCGGTATTTCGCAAGATCCGCTCCAACATCTCGCGTCCGACCTGATTCCGCTGCTCAGCTTCTTCGATCGGTTTCTGTTCGACTTCTAAGTCGAATGGAGCCAGAAAACGAGACAGGCGTGACAAGAACTCGTTGTTCGGTGGATCTGATTCATAAGGCACCCATGCCGCCTCTCGATGCTTCTTAGCGGCCCCCTCCGCATCAAACGGGACGCCGAACGTCGCTAGGAACAGGTCTCGATAGCCGGGTAGTTGGTGGGCATCTAGGAAGCATACGGACGCGAAGTAGAGTTTTTCAAGCAAGCCCTGGAACGGTTGGATCAAGAATTCTTCCTGCTCCATCAAATGATCTGGGGGGCCGTCCGAGCGATCGCTATTCCATTCCGCCCATTCAGCGTAGTGTCGAGCGACATAAAAACTTTGCGCCCTTGCCTGTGATAGGAGTTCGCGAAGGCATGAACGAGAGGACTTCTGAACGTCGGCTTGCATGCCATCAGGGTACCGCAAAAAGGCGTCACTTCGAGGCACGTCAACAGCCCATCACCAGTGACGAGACGAGTAAGCTCCCGTGCAAACACATCGCAATCGCAGAATCGTCCGAGGGTTCGCTATTGGCCCGGCAGTGTGAGCACAAGGTCGCGCCGGAGAGCTGACCTACAAGGTGTGAGCGCGGCCGAACAATGTCAGCTGCCGGACGCGGCAGCGGACTGGTACTCGCGGCCACCAGCTGTCATTCGCTGTGAAGTCACGACTCACAGCAGCAGGCTGACCAAGGTCATTCGCAGTCTGCGGCCCGAGCGGCCGCTGCCGCAATCACCGGACATCCGGCGGTCGGCGTCTCGTATGACCGCAGTGCTCCGTGACCGGCTGCTTAACGGGTTGGCGCCGAGAGCGCGGAGAATTACTAATCTGGATGCGCCTCGGAGCTGGCGAATGCGCTGATCCGTGAGCGGCTGTGAGCGCTGGAGTGCCACGATCCCTGGAACCAGGACCTCCTGAAGCCGAAATGGGTTCCTGGCTGACGTCTGTGGATCAGGCAAACTAGGTGGGGACAAACGGAGCATGTCTTGGCCTGCATGATGATCACCACCCCCGTGGGGCAGCCTTTGCGATGCGGTGGTTGCGGTTCGCGGCTGCGAATTGAAGTTGTCGTCCGGGCGCTCATCTTCGACCATCTGCATGAGGCGCCTCCGGCGATCGTCCAGGGGCGGGTCAACTTAAGCCGCTGCGCCATCGACGGCTACATCGGGAGGATCTGGCCGGGACTGCTCGTCTACGACCGCCAACGCCGGCGCTCGATTCTAGTGGTGGCGAACCTTGAGGATGCCCGCGACATCGATGCCACCTTGCTGGAGATCCTGCGCCTCGTGGAAGCCCAAAGCGGCGAAGACCTCGCATCTGAGGTTCGAGATCGCCTGGTGCTCGTGGCCGACTATGAAGAGTTGACTCACCTGTTGAGCTGCGAGGGACCTGCCTTTGAAAGCGAGTTGGCGGCCTGCAAGGACTATGAGCGCCGGCGCGCCATCGAAGACGACCCAGAGCGCGCACGCCAGTTCGTAGACGACCTCTTGAATGGCCGTGGCCTTCTGCTGATCATGGGGAGGGAAGCGAGGCCGCCCCTACTTCAGTTGATCGCGGCCGAAATGGAACGGCAAGCCGCCGACGCCGAAGCGTCGGAGCAGAGACGGCTCGTCTTGAGGCGCAGCCTGCGGACCATGGAGCCCATGTTGCAAAACCCTCATTCCGAGCCCACGATCCGGCCCTCGGCATTCCATGCCGATCAGGATCGCGACGAGCGGGCCGGGAACCTCGGTCGCTTGAGCCGCGAGCTTGAAAGCTTTGTCGCCGAACAGGCGGCGCTGCTGCCCCACCGCATTGGCGACGAGGCTGCCCACGACGAGCTGCACCGGGCCCTGCGCCTGCTTCACAGCCATCCCAGCGTCACCGACTGGAGCCCGTCGGACGAAGCTAAGCGGGAGCGACATCTAGAGTCCGCGAACGAGCTCATTGCCGACCTTGTCCGCCGGATGCCGGCCATTCGATGGCAGGAAGCCCCGGGCGAGTCGGGTGAGGGGCAAATTCTGGATGTCAGCCAGGCGGCGCTTCGTGCCTTGGGGGGCGACCGGTCGCTGCAGATCGCGATCGCTGAGGCCGGCGCCACGTATCTTGAGCAAGCGGGATTAGAAGAGGCCGCGCTGGCAGCGATCTCCTTCCTGAGTCCCATCGCTGCAGCCTTCGGCGAGGCCGAGGCGCGCGTGTGCGTCGGCCATTTAGCGGCCAAGCTCTGCGAGCGCCGAGGAAACAAGCCCTTGGCGATGGCCGCCCGTGCACACGGGCTCAGTGCGCTGTACAGCGCGGCCGTTCGACAGATCCACAGCCATGTCCTCGTCTTCCTTGCCATCGACTGGCAGGCGCTCGGCCGTTGGGCCGCCACGAAGGGGTGGACCTATCTGGCGGCGCTGTGCGCGGGCGAGTCGGCCGAGATGTGCGAACACGCCGGGCGCATGGATGGCGCGCTTCAATCAAGAATCGACGCAATGGTCGAGCTCCTGTCCATGGGATCCGACCATGTGGAACGGCAGGAGGTGAATGCACTGCGCGAGGAGGTCGACCGCTACGCCGCCGCCAATCCTTCCACGGACGTGAACGTGCTGCGGCGACGTGTCCGCAATGTGTCAGGCAGCCATGCAGTGGCGGCCTCGGAGAAGCCGGAGATCCGCTTCTTCAGCGCGGGATCACATGAAGACGCACTCTTCTACTTGCCCAAGGTCGTCAGCTTGTCGGAAGATGGCACCGCTTCCGGCTGGGGGCGGACACCGGCCGAGGCCCAGGTGCAGCCCAACACGATAGTCGTCACGGCGAGGGCATCGCCGCATTCGCCCGAAGACGTGCCGGAGGTGCGCGCCCTGGTGTTCGTGGACGTTCTCTGGGCCCGCGACTTCCTCGAGTCGGCCGACCTTGCGGCGGCGGATGGCGATTGGGAGGCCTGGTTCGCCAGCTACGGCAATCTGCTTGACACCATCGAAAGTCTCTGGGCCCGTCAAGCGGGTCTGCTTTCCCCGTATCTGTGCGCTGCGATGCATCAGCAGGCGCGACTTCTCAAGGTGCCGCGCGAGATCATGCAGCAGCCGCACATGCTTTGGCGGGAAGCCCGGATGGTGGCGAAGGCCCTGCTCCTGCGCGGCCTGCGGCCCGAGCAAAGCCCGGAGTTCCTTAAGCGAGCCCAAGCCTTGGCCGCCACCGATCTCGCGGCGATCCCGCACGGAGACGGCCTGTACGCGACCCAGTTCACCATCGAGTGTGCGGAGGTCTTGGAATGTGCCGGCTTGCACGCAGCCGCCGGTGACGTCTATCTGCAGGCCGCCAGCCGCGCTTGGCTGGCCCATCAATCCCAAGTCCACGCCGGGATCCAGTCCGACATCCGGGCCGGTCTGCTTCGATCGCGCGCCCTCTACCGCGCGGCGCGGGCGATGGCCAAAATGTATTTCGACCGCGAGGGTGCCCGCTTTGAAGACATCGCCCGCTGCCTCGAACTCGTGGAGATGATCAAGGTCCAGGCCACGCGCAAGACCGCCATGCCGGCGATGGACCCTGAGGCGCCGCTGCAGCTGGGTGAGTTGCTACTCCCGTTCCAGAAGCTGGCGAGCGCCTTCCCGGCGGACAGCGCGCTGCTGGTCCTGTCGCTCATGCAGGAGACGGAACTGAACTCCGGATTCTGGTTGTGGGCTTTAGTGTTTCCAGGCAAAGAGGGCAAGACTGTGCTGCGCCGGTACCAGCTCGACGAGGTCTACCAGCAGCATCGAAAGGTGCTCGACAGCTTGGCTCGCGACCGCGCCACCGTGATCGACGCTCCGTTGGCGGAAGCCCCTGGCCTGTTGCAGGCGCACCGGGCTAAAACCGACTCTGCGCTGGCAGGCCTGGCGGATCTGCTGCTGCCGCCCGGGACCGGTGCGCTTCTGGCGGACTTTGGCGTCAGCCAGCTCTATTTGCTTCCCGAGGCCTACCTGTTTGATGTGCCCTGGGCCGCGCTGCCAATCCAGTGCGGTGAGACACGCAAGCCTCTGCACCAGTGGGGCCGCGACGGCCGGCTTCGCATCAACGTTCTACCGAGTTGGAGTTCATGTCTGCCCCGCGAAGCGCGGGCGTCCCGCGCCGGGCCGCCCCAAGCCCTCGGATGGTCCTACATCACTCGCCCACGATGGCGCTCGCTGGAGCCCATCCATGGCGCCCAGGGGCCGTTCCAGCGCCTGCTTGGAAAGTTGGGCGATCACTTGCCTGAGCTGTCCATGGACACGGGCAGAACGGGCGACACGGTCGGCGAGATCGTGGGCGGTTTGCGCCGGAGCCGATTGTTCGTCTTCTTTGGACACGGCGACGCAGACGAGTCCACAGGCGTTCGCCTGATTGCCGACGACGGGGCGATCGACACCGCGGTCATCGAGGCGGCCAGCAAGGCCACCGGGTTGCACTGCGAGGCCGCGCTTCTGATGGCGTGCGGGAGCTTGATCAATTCCCGGCCCCCCCACGCCAACCATCGCGAGATTTCAGGCATTCACGTCGCCGTGCTGCAGGCCGGTGCGCGCTACATCGTGGGCAGTTCCATGCCCATGATTCCCGCTGTCGCACTGCGCGTGCTGGAGATCCTGCTGGACCCGAGCCACGCGGAGCAGACTTTCGACCACCGCCTCGCGGCCGCGTATGATGCGCTGAGCCGAGATCAACTCCTCTCGCATCCGGTATTCTGGGGGCACATCGCGGGCTTCGGCGATGGCTCGTTCACCGTACTTGACTCCAAGGAGCGTCATGAGTAGCGCCCACCATCCCGCGCCGATCGACTTGTCCATGCTGGCTTCGGATCCCGAACTCTTGCTGGACGAGTTGGATCGTGCGCTCGACGAACTCCCCATGACGGCCCTGCCCGCAGGCGTGCTGTCCGGCCAGAAGGATGAAGACGGCGCCGAAGGCCGCTACCGGGAGGTGCGTGAGGGTCGTCCCTGGCATGCCACCGTCGAGGCCTTGCTGCGGGCCCGGATGGAGCCGCTGAAGCAGGCGGTGTGCGAGAAGGGCGGTTACTGCGCCTTGAAGCGCCGGCACCAGTCGACGGTCGACGTGGCCAAGGCCGTGGGCGACTCACTGTTGAGCCTTGTCATCAAGATTCCGCTGCCGGTGGCGACGCTGTCACTGTACTGTGTGCAGTCCTTGTTCCTTGACCGGCTTTGCGACTGCGACGGGAGCCCTTGATCTACACCCTCCCGTGAATTCGCGCCTATTCATCGGCAGCGCCGGTGAGGGAGCGCCGGCGTAGAGGCGTTGCGATTGCGAGTTCAGGACAGCAGATGCCTCTTCAGAGAGGCGCGCCAAGACGTCACCAATGACAGCAGTGCCTCTCGAACCAGCCGTTCGCCTCACTTTTAGCCGTGCGGACACAACTATCGGAACCTGTACGACAGCTTGAACTCAGCCGCGGTGGGCGATGGCTGAAGTCGCTGCGCTGCGGCTCTTGGCGGCGCGATGCCAACCGACCGGGCTGGGCCCTGACTTTCAGTTGGGCGGCCAAGAAAGCGGTCGTTCAACCCTGCGATAGCGGGGTCGCTGTAGGGACGCGGCCGACCTACGACTGCAATACCTTTGAACCGGTCCTTCATATCGAACCCTTCTTGGCCTTTGAACGACAGGAAGCGGCCTCGCAGCGTGAGTTCGTCGAGCGATCCGCAAAGACCGCAACCGCTGCGAAGCTGCCTCGAGCGAGCGTCGCTTCGAGGCTGAGTGCATCCGGATGGGCTTCCCCGGTTTCCCGGACACATCGAATGACATGATGTGTTCAGGAGGCAGCTGTGCCAAGGACGAGAAGAGCTTTCACGGACGAGTTCAAACATGAGGCTGTGGGGCTGGTCAAACAGCCAAGCGCGAAGGTCACGCACATTGCGGAGACCTTGGCATCGAGCAGAGCGTGCTCAGACGTTGGGTCAGCCAGGGGCGTGGCGGGGTGCCCGTACTGCCCCCGAGCGAGTTCGATGCGCTGTTGAGGACGAATTGGTCCGCCGTCGCGCTGCCGAAGTGGCAGCGGGGCAAATGCTGACCCGTATGCGAGCAGCGGCGGAAGAGCGCAACTGGACCGTCGACGAGATGCTCGACCTCGCCGGGCGGCAGCTTGCGGGCGGTCGCGAGCATCCTTGCCGCAATGACCGACGTGGCACGCACGCGATCGCGAGAGCGATTGATGAAGGAAGCTCGCTACTCGTCGGCGAAGCTGCAATCTCGCTTGGCAGCCCGAGAGGAGTCCGAGTCGTTCATGTCCTTTTCTGAAGAGCCCGCCTATCTGCGCCGAAAGATTTTGCAGGCAAGAAGGACAGGTAACACATGGTTTTGCTGGCTCGTCAAACGAGTCTCGGGCAGCAGCCAACATGCGTCTCCAAGTCGGTATGCGAGGGGATGGCGGCGTCTTGCGTGATCGACTATTCTTTTTGATGGCGTCTTCCGGTTCGTGAAGGCTTGCCTCGTTGCCGACCAAGACATTGACAGACAAATGAAGGCAAGACTGCTACAGGATCAACCCACAAGCATCACGGGACGCGATTCACCCGGATGGTCGGTGCGCCGAAGAGTGGGTGCCGATCTTCGTCTGGCCTCAGCCGACGCTCGGGGGCGTGCTTGAGGATCTATCCCCGTTACCAGCTCCGACCGCGCTACCTCGGGGAAGCCAGGATCTACGATCTGCTTTCCGCCCTGACACCCGAATCGGGGTTCGCCGTTCACTCAGTGAATCTGCCAGAGCATGAGTACAAGCGTTGGGGCGAGGCAGACTTTGTCGTGGTGTCCAAGGCGGGGCTGACTGTGCTCGAAGTCAAGGGCGGCAATGTAAGCTTGGTTGGACGGGAGTGGTTCTACAAAAACGCGCGCGGCCGGGCCATCGTGTCGACTGAAGGGCCGGCGGCCCAAGCGCTATCCGCCGCCATCGCTATAGAAGCACTTTTGCGCACTCGCCTGGGTCGACGCGTGCGATGCCGCTGGGGCGTTGTCTTTCCGCTCTGCAGTTTCAGGCGAGACTTGGCGGAACTTCCTCCGACAAGGCTCGCGGACATCCGAACGTGCCAGGACGCTGCAAGCTTTGCAAGTTGGCTGGACCGGGTTCCCTTCGATCAGCACGATGCCAATGACTTCGCTCTGGATGAGGGGGAAATCGAAGCCATCCGCGACGTCCTCGTGCCGGAGTTCAGCGCTGCCATTTCCCTGGGACTTTCTGCTCGTGCGGCACAGCAGGAGGCCTTCAGGCTCACGGGTCAGCAGTTCGCGATCTTGGAGAGCCTGGAGGCCAATGCCCGGATCTGCGTCTCCGGCGGCGCGGGCACGGGAAAGTCGGAACTCGCAGCCTTGTGCGCCATGGCCGAGCAGGCGGCGGGCCGGCAGCCTGCAATTTTCACCAGTGACACGCCGTTCGCCGCGGCGCTTAGAGCAAGAATGGCGCCCTGCGGCATTCCGGTCGTGTCCGGCGCGCTGCCGTCTGGCACAGACGTCCTTATCGTTGACGAAGGACAAGACCAGGCACAGCCGGCACGCATGGAGCACGTGTTCCGTCAGCTGCCGGGAGGACTGGCCGCCGGGCGATGGCGCTGGTTCATGGATCCGAACCTGCAGTTCATGGATGCTCCCCCTGATCCCGTTTCACTGGACTTGCTGACGCAGCACTCTGTCCCGGTTGCGCTTCGCCGAAATGTTCGCTCAACTCGCGAGATCGTCAGCCTGATCCGGACCTTCCTGGATGCCGACGTTGGAACCTCGCATGTCGACGGGTTCGGCATCAAGGTGGCCTTTCGTTCGGTGGCGGACGTTGATGAAGAGGTCGCCGCCGTGCGCGCCCGCGTGTCGGACGCTTTGGCCGACGGTGTTCAGCCTTTTGAGATTGCCATCCTGGGCGCCGGCGGCAATGATGGGCCAGCCTGCGCGCGCCTCGCTCGTCTGATCGATCACGCCTGCCTGCCGCTGTCCCCCGAAGGACATGTACGCTCTTGCAGCCATGGCGTCATCACGGGCATCCGCGACTTCAGGGGCATGGAGGCACGCGTGGTGATGCTGGTCGACCTGGACTGCCTGCCAGCAGGCAGGCTGGGCGAGTCGCTGCTGTACATGGGCATGTCGCGAGCGGGCGCATCGCTCCTTCTGCCAGTGCGGCCATCATTCCGCGAGTTTCTCGGAAACTTGGCCAAGGCATCTTTCGAACACAAGCGAGGAGACGATGAACAACAATGAAAACCAGCAATTGAGGCGGGAGTTCCTGGAGGAAGTGCGGTGGCGCCTGGTCGGCCCTGGCTCGTCTGACGAGCAAATGAGGGAAAAGCCCAACAAGCGCTACCTGACCGGCATGATCTTTCCGAAGGGCGCAAGTAGCGGCAGGGCCACGGCCGACGAGGAAGAACTCGCCGAGGACCTGGCGGACGACGAAGAGGAGGAAGAGCTGGAGTCGCCCATGGACATGATCTTCCAGAAGCTTCCCGCGTCGGTCGGGCTCACCTTTGCGATTGACGTGGCCGAAGAGAGAATCGTCGTCAACATCGCCGGCGCGCGCTACGAGCGCACCACTGCGGAACTGGTGGCGAATGCGGGCGGCGCGGCGCCGAGCCGCAGCCGAGGTCCGCAGGTGTGGCAGCGGCGCCCGCTCGTCGAGGCAGAAGCCGATCTCGCCATTCCTTTCGATGCGCGCCTGGATGGACGACAGTCGAAGGAAGCCTTCGGCGGGCGAGCCAGCGTGCATCTGTTCATCCGCCGCGCGCAGGGCGTGCGTATCGCGACCGTTTCGCTGGTCAATGAACGAAAGACGCCGGAGGAAGCGCCGGTCGAAGTGGCGGACATCCTGTTCCAGGTGCGCATGAAATGCCGACCTGATCGAGGCGTGCCCTCTTATCCGGACGCGCCGACCATCAGCGAGGATGAAGAGGCCGAGGAACTGGCGCTGCAATACCGCTCTTTGCCGACCTTTGCTGTTGGTCACGGTTGCGGCGCGGCTTGGCCGGACCCGATGTCGGGCCAGGTCGCGGATGTGGCGGTGGACTTCATGCCCGCGGTCGAAGTGCCGCCTGTGACAACCGACATCGACTCCCTGCCGGCGTCCGTGCAGAGTGCCTTGTCCATCTTCCGTCTGCAGGATCCGGCCTTCGACCCCGCACCTGCCTTCGAGGCGTTCATCGACGCTTACGTGCACTGGCGCAACCGCCTCGCGTCCGTTACTCTGCCCGCCCGGTTCGACCCGCCGCGGGCGCGGGTGCTCGCGCGCATCGACGCGGCTGTCGAGCGCATGAAGGACGGGGCGCGGTTGCTGGGGACGGAGCCGGCGGCGATGAACATTTTTCGCTTGTCCAACCGGGCAATGCTGTTGAGCGTCGCGCGCGCGTCCTCCAATCGGGGCAGGGCGGAAGGTGCGCGCTGGCGCGACGTCGATCTGCCGGGGCTGAGTCCGGACGATTTCCGGTGGCGGCCGTTCCAGCTGGCGTTCTTCCTGCTGTCGTTACGCGGCCTGTGGCAGCCGGACCATCGCGACCGCAAGATCGTCGACCTCATCTGGTTCCCCACCGGTGGTGGCAAAACAGAGGCGTACTTGGCCGTCGCGGCTTTCGAGATGCTGCGGCGCCGATTTGTTGAAGGTGAGCGTGGCGGCGGCACTGCGGTGATAAAGCGCTACACGTTGCGGCTGCTGACCATTCAGCAATTCGAGCGTGCTGGAGGGCTGATCTGCGCCCTCGAGACCTTGCGTCGCACCGGGGATCTTCCGGGCAAGGCGCCTTTCAGCCTCGGGCTGTGGGTTGGCAAGGACTCCTCGCCCAACGAGCACAAGGCGGCCTTGGCCGACCTGGACAAGATTCGGTCGACGATCGGCAAGGTCGAAGGTGTGAAGGTTCCGCTGAAGCAGTGCCCCGTCTGCAACACCCCCATCGTGCCCGCACGCAAGGACGAAGGCATGACCGGAGTGGGCATGCGGACCGTGAGCGGGAACTTGGAGCTCTTCTGCCCCGACCCGCATTGCGCCTTTCACAGTGGCTTGCCGATCAGCTATATCGACGAACAGCTTTATCGCCATCCGCCGACGATGCTGCTCGGGACCATCGACAAATTCGCCATGCTTGCGTGGCGCGACGAGGCGCGTGCTTTCTTCGGCACGGGCAGAGACGTGGTGCCGCCCTCGCTGATCATTCAGGATGAACTGCACCTGATTTCGGGCCCCCTTGGCACCCTGGCCGGAATCTATGAGGCAGCCATCGACACTGCGATTTCAAGCCTCGGACGTGGCGCCAAGTACATCTGCGCGACGGCCACCATCCGGCGCGCCGACGACCAGATCCTCAAGCTGTACGGCCGACAGGCTGCGCTGTTCCCGCCGCCTGGGCTCGATGCCGCCGACTCCTTCTTCTCCAGGGCGCAAAAGCAGGTGGCCGGTCGGTTGTATGTCGGCGCGATGGGACAGGGCCACACGCCTACCTTCTCGAACGTGATCGCCTCGACAGCACTGCTTGCGGCCGGCGGTGTCATGCGCAAGAAGATCGGCGACCTGACCGACACTTGGTGGACGCTGGTGGCCTATCACAACAGCAAGCGCGAATTGGGTAAGACGCTCTCGCTGGCGCGCGATGACATCCCGGCGCGGCTGCGCGCGCTGGGGGAGCCAAGATCCGTTTCGGGGGCAGGCGTCAAGGAGCTCTCCGCCAACCTGCGCGACAGCGAAATCCCCGAGGCATTGCACCAGTTGGCTACCGGTCTGCCGGACAAGGCGACGCTCGACTTCGTGGCCTGCACCAACATGCTGTCAGTTGGGGTGGACGTGCAGCGCCTTGGCCTGATGCTGGTCAATGGCCAGCCCAAGACCGTGTCGGAGTACATCCAGGCTTCGAGCCGCGTGGGCCGCGATGCCAAGCGGCCACCGGGCATTGTGTTCGCCCTCTTCTCCCCCACCAAGCCCCGCGATCGATCGCACTATGAGTTTTTCGGCGCCTTCCACAAGGGCTACTACCGCCACGTCGAGCCAACCAGCGTGACGCCGTTTGCCCCGCCGGCGCAGGACCGCGGTCTGCACGGAGCCTTTTTGGTGCTGGTGCGCATGGTTTCGAGTCTGCATGCGAACGCCCATGCATCCAGGATCGACAGGCAATCAGACGAAGTGCGCCGACTCGCCGACGCCTTTCTTGCGCGCATTGCGGCGGCCGAGGACGGCGACATCGCCGAGTCACGCGAACACTTGGACCGCTTCATTGGCGAATGGATCGACCTGGCCCGTGCAAAGGGTACCAATCTTCGCTTCCAGAGCGGTGGCAGGCAGCACGCGCAACTGATCAAGCCCTTCAGGGAGTCCGGCGAGGGCTGGGAGACGCTGCAGTCATTGCGGCACGTGGATACACCCTTGAAATTGTTCGTGCCCACGGTCCAAACGGGGGGGCCGGCATGAAGCGCGAAATCCGTTCGAGCGCGGTGGCTGGCGTGGCCGGCGCAGGCGCCATCGTGGACGTGGGGCAGGAGTCGTTCCTGGTCCCAGGCATCGATCAATGGCAACAGCAGCAGTTGGAGATCATCGCGCTCCAGCGTCTCTCGTCTCGTCTGGGCAAGATCCTCAAGACGCCCAAGGCGGAGAAGCCTTCGCTGAAGGTCCGTCGCTTTCCGCGGGCCATGTTTTGCGAGAAGTGCCGCGAACTGGTGCACTGGAAGACGGAACTGGAGGAGAAGGACAGTGAACCGGCTTGCCCCAGCAAGGGCTGTGGCGGCAAACTGGTCTCCATGAGATTCGTCTCTGCGTGCGAGAACGGCCACTTGGACGACGTCGACTGGCGCTTCTGGGCCCACAGCGGAAGCGGCGCCGACCGCGGGTGCCAGGCGCGGGACCGGCTTTCGTTTATCGTCGACCCCTCCGCCGCGACGGGCGGCTTGGCCTCGGTGCGTGTCAAGTGCGCGTGCGGCAGCTCCCGAAGCCTGGAGGATCTGTCCAACAAGGCCATCATCAAGGAGACCTTTCGGAACTGCAGCGGCAGGCATCCGTGGATCTACGGCAAACAGGAATCGTGCGATGCCGACGTGGTTGTGCTGCAAAGGGGGGCAACCAACCTTCACTACCCGGTTACTGTTTCGGCGCTGGACATTCCGACAGCTGTGGCGGAGAGCACGGCAGCGCAGTACGCGGGGCAGATCCGTCAGCATCCCAAATACCAGAAGGTGCTGAATCTCCTGCGCAATGCTGAAGGAGACACCCAGGAACTTGTCGACAGCTTCGCCGACCTTCTGGCTCAGGTCATTGGTTGCGCGCCGGCCGACATTCTGGAAGTCGCCCGAGCCGAACTCGATGGACGCGTGCTGGGGCAGGAAGGCAAACCTGCTGCCGCGGAGGCGATCGACCAGGCTGTTCTGCTTGACGAAGAATGGCAGACGATCGAAGCTGCCTTGAGCGAAGGCGGACTGGCCAGCTCGGGATTTTCTGCGGTTACCGAGGAATTGGCACCCTCAGCGCCGCCGTGGATGAAATCGCTGGTCGAGGGCGTTCTGCTCGTCCGGCGCTTACGGGAGGTCCGGGCCTACCAAGGCTTTCAGCGCGTGACGCCAGGTGCACCCGATCGCATGGTCCGTCCTGATGTGGGCGCTTCGGTGAACTGGCTGCCCGCCGCCGAAGTGTTCGGTGAGGGCATCGTGCTGGCGCTCGACCATGCCGCCCTGCACGGCTGGGCTCAGGCCCTTCCGCAGGCCGAGCGAGCGTCGATCGAAGCGCTGGAGAACAAGCGGTTGGACGACAACTTCTGGTTCCTCCCGAAGATCGACGCCGTGTATCTGGCGGTCCACACGCTGTCGCATCTGCTGCTGCGGCGAATCACTTTCGAATGCGGGTACTCGTCCTCTTCGCTTCGCGAGCGTCTTTACGTCAATGCAGACAAGGGGTATGCAGCGATCATGATCTATACCGCCGACGGCGATTCCGAGGGATCACTTGGCGGGCTGGTACGCCAAGGGCGCAGGGACAGGCTGGCGCAGTCGCTGATCGAGGCGATCAGCCAAGGCGCCTGGTGTTCATCGGATCCGGTCTGTTCCGAAACCGCAGGGCAGGGGCTCGGCGGCTTCAATCACGCCGCTTGCCATGCGTGCAGTCTGGTGTCCGAGACCAGCTGCGTTGCCGCGAACACTTTGCTGGACCGGCGCATGCTCTTCGACCCCGACTGGGGCCTGCTGCGACATCTCGAGAGGCAGCCATGAGATTGCCGAAGCTTCGGCAGTTCACTGAGGCGCAGAAGCAGGTCTACCTCTACGCGCCGACGGACAAGCATGTGCTCGTGAGCGGTCCGCCCGGCACAGGCAAGACGCTGATCGCCTGCCAGCGGGCCATTGAGCTGGAAAAACGCGAGGTGCCGGTGATGCTCGGCATGTTCAATCGCGTGCTGGCCAGATATTCCTCGAACGCGGCAGATGGAAGCCGCATCCCGTCCGCGACGGTGCTGACCTGGTTCGGAGACTGGTGGAAACGCAGCAGCGGCCTTCCGCCGCACCCGGAGGGCACCAACCGGATCGCCATCGAAGTTCCCTACGAACAGAAGGACGCGGCCAAACTGGCCGGCGCCGGGTGGTATGCGAACGAATGGCGTCCGTGGGAGAAGAAAAAGGGCGTCTGGATGATGGATGTTCCGACATACCTCGCCAACCCCGAGGCCTTCTCCGCATGGAAGGTGTGGCACGAGCCCCCACGCGCGCAGGACAACCCTTCCAGTCTGGACTGGGACGCAGTCGCGAAGCATGTCCTGATGTACGAGGAATGCATTCCGGACAAGGCGCTCGAGCTCGGCACGCTTCTCATCGACGAAGGGCAGGATTTTCCCCGCGGCTTCTACAAGACGCTGCGTACGCTGTCTGCGGTAGCCTTGGCACGCGGTGCGCGCGTTCAGCATCCGCCACGCTGCTTCGTGCTTGCCGACGAGAATCAGCAGATTACCACCAGCAATTCGACGCTCGACGAAATTGCCGGAGCGCTGGGCATTGCAGCTGACAACCGGTATCAGTTGCTCGACAACTTCCGCAATACCCGCGAGATTGCCGAACTCGCCCGTTCATTCTTTGCCGATGTTGGCGTGATGCCCAATCTTCCCGCGCGACAGGGCGAGAGGCCCATGCTGAGCGTGGTTGCCAACCAGGCGCAGGTGGCGCAGCGCATCAGCATCTGGCTAACGAACAATCCGGGCAAGGAGGTGGGCGTGCTGGTCTTTGGCGAGGCAACGCGCAAGATGATGGCCACCCTGCTGAAGGATATATTGAGTCATCAGGTCGGCCGTCCCATCAGAGTGCAGAGCTACTCGTGGGAGTCCAGGCGCGACAACCCCGCCGATAAACTGCAGTTCGACGCTCCGGATGTCGTCACTGTCCTCAACATGCAAAGCTGCAAGGGTCTGGAGTTTGATGCGACCTTCATCGTTGACGTTTCCCAAGCGCAGATCGGAATCTACGGACCCGACAGATTCCGAATGCAGATGTTCGTTGCGACATCGCGGGCGCGCAACTGGGTGCAACTGATCGATTCGGGGCCCCACGCCGGCGCCGGGCCTTGTTTCGCGCTCATGCCCGGATCCGATGTCCTTGAGCGCGAAGCGGCGTTTGCGGTAAGCGCTGCGACAGCGCCGATCGCCCCACCGCCCGCTGCCACGGGCTCCAAGGCCCCTGTTGTCGCCGAGCTTGGCGAAGCTGCGTGGGTCGCGCAACTGCAGCGAATTGCGACCCGGATGTCGCTGCAGTTTGACGACCACCGTGCCGGTGGCGGCGCTCTCTGGATCGGCGGCGGGCCAGAGCTGAGACCGCTTCTCGGCCCATTGGGACTGACATACTCGGAAAAACGCTCTGCATGGTGGAGAAAGCAATGACAGCAAATGGCACGGAGGCCGAATTGAAGCCTCTGTCGGCCGCGCAGCAGCGCGAACTCGAGATCCCGACGCCCGAAAGGACGCGACGCTTCTTCCCCTGTAACAGGGAGGATGCGCTGATCCTGTTGGCGGGCTTGATCATTTCGGACGGTTTTCCTGATGAGGGCGTGCGGCTTGCCCTCCAATCGGCTCGTGTTGCTCTCGTTGAAGTTGGGTTGCGAACGACAGAGGCGGCGCTGCTTGAAGCAGGGCGCAGCGAGCGTTTTCCGATCCTGCTGGAACTCGACCCCGGTTTCAATCCAGGCGCGTGCCACATCGTCGGCTACGCGGACATCGCGCGCCTGGTCTTCAGATCGCAAAGCGAGGCTGATGCCTTCCGCTTCCGTCCTGTGGACGAGTTCGACCCCGAGTCCGTGGCCTGGCAGGTCGAGCCGGCGTGTTTCGGGCTGGAAGGGCCGGCGAGATTCGAACTGGTCGAGCGGCGCGATCCCGGGAACTTGAGCCTTGGGCATCTGGTTGACCGCATCGTTGCGGGCATTCATTGCATGGTGGAATTGACTGAAACGCAACCCGCTTGTCTTCCGGCGGTGGGTCACTTCCTGTCGAATCAGGCCAATGCCACCGAGTTCAATCTGGCTGGCGCGGTGGCAGCGCTGACAGCCCCTGCGGAAGCCGACGGCGCGGCAATGGCGAGCGCGGTCGTTCACGCCTTCGCCCAAGCCAGTGATGCGTCGGCGCGCGAACTGATCGACGCGTTGGCGCACGGATTCACCGCATCTGGTTCAGATGATGACCGGCGCGGCAGGGAGGTCGAGGAAAAGTGGGTCCGGATTGCCCGCGATGTGACTGCCAATCGAGCGCCGCTGGATGGGGATTTGTTATCCGACGACAAATCGGTTCTCCTCAGGGCTGCGCTCCTTGCGCTGCAGACCGACGGACCGACTGCTCTGGCCGCCTTCCTGACCGCGCCGAAGCCGTCCGGCGTCATGGTCAGCTCGGCCGCCGCATTCCTCGTCGGCCTGAAGCAGGGGTTGATCAACGCGCCTTGGCGGCTGAAAGGGCCTCGCGCGCAACAGCTGTCGTTCATCGCGCGCGCATTGCTTGAGTCGCTTGCGCAGAACGGGGGACAAGCCGCCGCGCAAGTGATTTCTGTCTCTTCCGCCGACTCAGACCACTCCACCCGTTTCAGCCTCTCGATGGCTGGGCGCCCGCTGATCGAATGGGAAGAAGAGAAGGCGCCGGACCCGGTGGAAATGGCTTGGCGCACAGACTTCGTGCGTCTCGGCTACCAGGTCGTTGGCAAGGGCGAAGTCGCGCATTCCTGGCTGATCGCCTTGCCTGACGACCAGCGGATCGAGGTAGTTCACTGCAACGCTGGTGGTGCGCGTTTTCCGATGCTGCGTTTCAGGCTTGCGGCCGATCGCAAGCCAAGGAAGGTCAAGGAGGTCGACACAAATTTCGAACGGGGAGGCCGGCTCTGGTATCCCCGGGTGGATGCCAGCGGACAGCGGCTGCTGTGTTGCGATCTCCCGGCCCTGCCTGACATCGCGCAACTCGGATTGCTCGCGCACGCGCTGAGCGAGGCTGTCGAGCTCTGCAGCCTCCCGCCAAAGCCGGTAGCGCGTCCCAGGAAGAAGTCCACAAAGCCGCCAGCTGCTTGAGCACGGGCCTGACGAAGCTGCCGGGGTCACCGCAAAATGTGTGCAGACATCGTCACTCCCGAGCAACGCAGCGCGATGATGTCGCGCATTCGCGGCAAGAACACGCGGCCCGAGCTGGCATTGCGGCGCCAGTTGTTCGCGGCGGGCTACAGGTTCAGGCTTCATCGGCGCGATCTGCCCGGAACGCCGGATGTGGTGTTGCCGCGGTATCAGGTCGCGCTCTTCATGCACGGCTGTTTCTGGCACCGGCATACGGGCTGTCCAATGACGACGGTGCCTTCGACGAATGCAGCGTTCTGGGAGGCCAAGTTTTCGGCCAATGTCGAGCGGGACGCAGCTGCCGTGCGAAGGCTCCAGGAACTTGGCTGGCGCGTTGCTGTCGTGTGGGAGTGTGTGATCGGCCCGGATGGGCTGACCGCTCTTCAATTCGACCGTCTCGTCGCTTGGATCAGTCAGGCGACCGGGGCTTCAGCCGGGACTCGGCGCCGGGACTTGCTCGAACTGCCCTGAGCAGCAGACTGGCCCAACATCTTCCAGACGATCCTCGCCAGACGGTTGGCCAGCAGCGGCGGCACGGCGTTGCCGACCTGCACGTACTGTTGAGTACGGTTGCCCTCGAAAAAATAGTCGTCGGGAAAGGTCTGCAGACGGGCCGCCTCCCGTACCGTGAGGCTTCGGCACTGCATCGGGTCGTAATGGATGTAGTAGTGGCCGTCCTTGGCGATGTGCGAAACGATGGTCGATGCAGGATCGTCACCGCACTGGACGCGAAATCGGTCGGGAAAGGGGATTGGCGCGCCATCGCCGACGCCGGCGTTGCGATGTTCGGGCAGCAGCTCGGGCGGATAGGCGGGGAGCCTCGGCGATCGACCCGTCACACTGGCGAAGGTGGCCGCAAACAGATACCTGGCGAGATCCGAAGCCATGTGCGAACGCGCTTCATGCTGCAGCACGCCCCCGACCTTGGGCCGCAGCACCCACTGGCGATAGGCCGTCTCGGTCGTGTTCATCCGCGCAACCGGGCGAATTGGTGGCTCCTTCAGGAAGGCACTGCCAGTGCTGTAGACCGAAGCCGCGGTAACGGCGGCTTCCTTCATGGACTCGGCGAGCCCGCGCGCATTCTCCGAGCGCCAGCCCTTGAGTGCTTTGTGCGCGCCCGCGACGGCGCGGTGCCAGGACTTGTGTGAATCTTCTTCTCGAGAGATACGGCTGCGAATCATCGGTAGATCCCATATGGCGTCCCGGACGCCGATCGAACGCATGGGCTCGAGCAGCTCGTGCGCGATGGGCGAGCCCGACTTGCGCACCCCGAGGAGGATGACGCGATGGCGTGTCTGCGGAATGCCGAAGCGCTCGGACTCGATCAGGTAGTCCTGCGGCGACAGGCCCAGACCCCGGTCATCGCACACGAAGGAACGAAGCTCATACTCCACGCCGTCGTGGGGCTTGGACAGGTCGTCGAAGATGCGGCCGAACATCGAGCGGCCCGAGTGCTTTGAGGACAGCAGGCCCTTGACGTTTTCCATGACGAAGATCGCGGGGCGGTGCGCCCGGATGATGCGCAGATACTCGCGGTAGAGGAAGTGCTTGGCGTCCTTCGAGAAGCTTGCGTCGTTGGTACGCCGAGCCCGGCCGGCCAGCGAATAGGCCTGACAGGGCGGGCCTCCGATCAGCACCCATGACGTGCTGCCCTGGAGTGCATGCCGGATCTTCTCGTCGATCTCGGTCTCGGCAGTCTTGCCCAACTCGAACGCGTGTGCCTCGTTGCGCGCCTCCCGAAAGGCTCGGGCCACTGCGGGAATCGCCTGGAACTGCGCAGCGGTGATCGACCCCGTGACGTAGTCGTAGTAGTGCTGTTCATCCGGCGTGCCGTCCAGCAGCCGGAAGACCGCGCGCAGCAGCAGCGTGGCGTGGGCGCTGGCTTCCTTTTCAATCGACACACCGAGGCGAAACACCGGCTGCCCGCTCTCGTCCTTCAGCGCGGCGAAGCCCTCGCCAAGGCCGCCGGGTCCGGCAAACAGATCGATGATGGGAATGGGCATTCTGAGCAGAGGTGGGTGGCGTTCGATGTTACCAGGTGCAGCGTTCGGAGCCGTGGTGCGGGGCTCAGCCGAAGTCCGCGAAGTCGGCGGCGCGCAGGTCGCCGCTGCCGTTGAGCATGTCGGCCGCCAGTTCCCGTTTTCGGGTCAGCAATGCATCGAGGCGCACGTCGAAGCTCGGGAAGTCTTCGCTCACCACGCCCGGGTGGTAGACCGTGACGGTGCGCTGCTGGCCGATGCGCCAGGCCCGGGCCGTGGCTTGGTCCTCCTTGGCGGGATTCCATGTCCGCGTGAAGTGAACGACATGGTTGGCGGCCTGGATGTTGACGCCAAAGCCCACCGCCACGGGCGACAGGATGATGACGTTGAAGCCGTCCTTGCGTTGGAAGGCATCGATGAGCCGTTGGCGGTTCTCGCCCACGCGCGGGTCGGCGGAGGTGTCGCCATTGACGATGGCGGGCGCGAATCCGAAGAAGGACGCGACGACACGCTGGATCGTCAGCTGCAGTTCGCGGAACTCGCAGAAGATGATCACCTTGTGCTGGCCGGCCGGATCGCGTGCCAGCGTGCGCAGCCGCTCGACCAGCCAGCCCATCTTGGGCGACTCGTTCAGAAGCCGGGCAATGGCCACACCTTGCACGTCGGCTTCCGCATGGCCGTGCGGATCGGAGCAGATCTGGCGGATGGCCAGCAGTGCCTGAAGCTGTGCCGAA
The DNA here is from genome assembly GCF_037889955.1 of Variovorax robiniae. Taxonomy (NCBI): domain Bacteria; kingdom Pseudomonadati; phylum Pseudomonadota; class Betaproteobacteria; order Burkholderiales; family Comamonadaceae; genus Variovorax; species Variovorax robiniae. The sequence continues at coordinate 100,847 of NZ_JBBKZS010000018.1, read as the reverse complement.
GGATTGCCGGCGCGCTGCGCGCGCAACGAGGCGAGCGCCGCCTCGTAAAGGCCGCTCTGGTAGGGCGACATCGGAAGCTGCTTGCAGGCGAGGTATTCGACCGGCACCGGCAGATCTCGCGCCACCTCGATCTTCTTGCGGTGCAGGATCTGCGGTCGGATCACCTCGCGCAGTTCCTCGACCTTCGCGCGCTGCGCCTCGGTCCTGGCCTCGATCGGCTGCCGGTAGGTGCGCGAGAAATGGTTGAGCGCGCCCAGCAGCCCGGGTTGCACGAAGTCGAACAGGCACCACAGGTCTGCGAGGCTGTTCTCGACCGGCGTGCCCGTGCATGCGATGCGAAAGCGCACCTTCTGCTTCTTGGCCGAGCGGGTGACCATCGCCGCCGGCGTCTTGATCTTCTGCGCCTCGTCGCAGACCATGATCGACCAGCTCCGGGCCGCCATAGCGAACTCGAGGTCGCGCAGCGTCTCGTATGTGGTCAGCACCAGCCTGGCGCTTCCGATCCAGTTCTTCTTGAGCAGGCGCGTGATGCCTTGTGCGCGCAGTTCGACGTCCACCTCGTCCCTGCCGGCGCGCAGGGCCTTCAGCGAATCGCCGTAGAGCATGAGGAAGGGCAGCGCGCCGGGCTGGAAGAAGCGATCGATCTCGTTGCGCCAGTTCTCCAGCAGTGCCACCGGGGCCACGATCAGCGCGGGCGGAAGCGCCGGGTCGCGCTCGAAGCTTTCGGCGATGAAGCAGAGCAGCTGCAGCGTCTTGCCCAGGCCCATGTCGTCCGCCAGGATGGTGCCCCGGCACTGGTGCGGCGATGCGCTCCAGAGGTGCTGAAGCCAGGCGATGCCGCTCTCCTGATGCGGCTTAAGCCGTACTTCCGGTCGCAGCGATGCGGGCAGGCGAGGCGCATGGCCCTCGGGCATGTGCAGCGACTCGGCCCGCGCTTCGCTGTAGTCGATCTCCTCGAGGTTGCGCTTGATGACCAGGCGCCTGTGCGGCTCGAGCCGTGGTGCGTCGCCGGTGGGCCTGAAACTGCCGTTGCTCAACGCGGCGCGTGCGTTCGCCAGCGCCCCGACGGCCATGCGCGCGTCCGCCAGGGGCACCGGCACTGTCAGCCCCGGCAGATGCACCTCGTTGCGGCCCTGCGCCTGCGCCGCGTCGACCGCGGCCTGCAGCGAGGGGATGTCCTCGAAATCCAGTGGAACGAAGGCCGGGTCCTGCCCGGGCACGGTCGGCATGCGGATGCCGACCTCCGCGTTGCCCTCGAACCAGCCGGCGCCTCCGTCCTTGCGGGCGATCACCGGCGTGATGAAGGGCCGCTCGCTACCGATCGCCTCGACTCGTTCCGAATAGCTGCCGAGGTCGAGCACTTCATCCGCCGTCCACAGCGTGGGGCGGCGCCATTCATGGAGCCATCCTTGCAGGCGCGCGAGCTCGTCGGGCGTGTCGCCGGTGATCTCCAGTTCGCGTCCGCGCCAGCTGACGCAGGGGGCGTCGTCGTCCAGGCAGCGGCTCAGCGTGTCGGTGAACCGGGCGAGTTCATCGATGCTGTCGATCCACTCGTCGGGCGGCTTGACGGCCGTCGCGCCCAGCGATTCGATCAGGAGGCCGACGCACACGACTTCCCCCGTGTCGGTGCGCTCGACGTGCGGCGTGAAAGTCTCGAAGGCGATCCCGGCATCGTCGCGGGCGCGTTCGAACTCGTCGGGATCCATGACGGCGCGCGCCGCCTCGCCGAGCACGGCGAAGGGGTTGCGCACGAAAGCCTGCGCGCGCGCGCCGGCCGCCCGGCGGCCGGCCATACGCTTGATAGCGGCCAAGACCGTCGCAACCTCCGGCGCGATGATCACGCGGGCCAGCGCGGGGCCTTCAGGCACGTCGTAGCTGCGCTGCACGGGCAGCCGGTCGAACAACGAGAGCCAGCCGGCGGGCGCACCGTCGAAATCGGGAATGATTTCCAGCACGCTGGCGTCGCCGGCGCCATGCCGCCGCAGTTGCAGGCGAAGGCGCTCGGCGGTCAGGACGATCGTGCGCGAGAGGTAGTCGGAAACCGGGCATCCGGCTGCGATGGCCAGCTTGCGAAGCCGGCCGAAGAACAACTCCTTGAATGGCAGGGTGCGGTTGGCGACCGGCGTGGCATGAAAGCGCGCGAGCTCGTCGAGCAGCTGATGAATGCCCTCGGGCAGGAGTTGTGCACCGGCGTCACCGTGCAGCACGCGCCCGGCCGGGCGGGGTGCGGGCCGCAGCGGGCGTCCGGCAGCGTCGACCCAGCCATCCGCCAGGACGGCGAAGTCCGCATCGATCAGCGCGCCGGTGCTGACGAGCCGCGGTCGCGCATCGGACTGTGGCGGAATCTGCAATGCCTCGCGCCAGGGGCCGAAATCCGGGTGGCGAAGGAGCGTGTACACCTCGTCCCAAGTGAGGACGACGGCTGTGTCCTCGCAGATGCCCAGGCCTTCGGCGACGATCTGCGCCAAGCGGGCGCCGAGATCCGCGACGGCGGGAAACGCATGGGGCGCGGCCAGCCAGGCGGCGGCCGACGACCCGGCCGGCGCAGGATAGTGGATGCCGATGGCGTCGAAGCTTGCCTTCGGCGCCTGCGTCTCTGGAGGGGGCTTTTTTCTTCGAAAGAATGAGCCAAGCATGGGGCGGTGCTGTGCCTGGGGTCAGCCGCGCTGGCCGTTGCTGCGGGGAAGGACGATGGGCTGCATGTCGACCCGGCTCAGCGTCCTGTCGGGCGACGGATCACGGGCCGCAACTCGCCCCGCTCGGCCGGCACCGTCCGCAGCAGCGTGCGCAATTCCATGTCGAAGCGGGGCTCCCAGCCCGGTGTGTGGCTCAGTCGCTTGGCCAGCGCCCGCTGCTTGAGGTCGTCGATCGAGAACGTCTGTCTTCCAAGGTCGGTCTTGAAGTCCGAAGCCGCGAACACATAGCAGGCGTTGTTGGTCAGCCCGAATTCAATGACCATCAAGGGGCCGATGCGCATGATGAACGCATTGTTCTGCCCATCGTTGCCTGCCAGCGCGCGCTCCCGCTCGGCCATGAGCTTGCGCAGGTCGAGGAAGGGCTTGCTCTTGTTGCGGCGGGCGTCCGCGCCGAGCACAAACCACATGCCGGAGATCTCCAGTTCCCATTTGAGCCAGTAGTCTAGGCGCCGAACGTCGGCAGCGCCGTCCTGGGCGAGCAACTTGAAGAAGTCACGGATGAGCGCACGGTTGATCCATGCACCAACCATCTCCCGGGCCGGGTCGGAACGGACGTCCGCATCCCATGCGACGCGATGGAGCCAGGGGTCGCCGATCCGCTCGACGCAGGTGTCGCGCAGGTCCTCGTGCACCGGCTTTCTGGCGCATCGCGCATAGCGTGCCACCGCCAGCGCGGCGGCACGGGTGGCGAGCGCGCGCGGAAGGCGCAGGTCCGATCGTGCGTTGACGAGATCCAAGATGCCCGGCAATCCCGCATGGAATGCCGGATCGGCGGCGCCGCAGACGGTCTGGACATAGGCCATCAGCGCGTCCTCCCAGACCCAGGAGGTGGCGGGAATGCCGAGCTCGGTGCAGACTTGGCGGAAGGGCGCGCGATCGCCCCCTGCGAGCGCTTTCGCGTAGCGCGTGCAAGGGTCCGAAGTCAACAGGTTGCGATGCGAGAGCAGCGTCTCGATCCATCCGGGGGCTGCCTCTCGCAGGCGCGTCTTCGCCATCAGCGGATCGAGCTTGTGGTCGAGGAAGCCGCGCAGCCGGCCCCAGTTGACCGTGGACGCGGCAGTCGCCGCGTCGGGCGAGCGGTCGTACCCGAAATAGCCGTTCAGCAATCCCTGGTAGCACCGGCGAAACTGCCTGGGCTGCCCCTCGCGCGCCTCGACCAGGCTGATCAGCTTCTCGAACAGCGGCGGGCGATCGATGATGCGCCAGCCGGCGGCGCCGACGGGCAATGTGACGCCGTAGCAGACGTACTTCAGTTCGGTGAATGACCTGGCCTCCTGCGTCGATGCGAAGTGGCGCAGCGAGGATTGCATGACATCACCGGACGGCATGGCGACGTCGCTGTCACCCAGGATGCGCCGCAGATCCGTTAGCGCCTTCGTCATGGCCTGCGGTGCGCCCCAGGACTGTTGCGCCTTGGGACGGTGGGTCATCTCGGCCCGCATGAGGGCGCCGAGGGCGTCTAGCGCCGATCCGGGATGGGGCATCGTTCGCGAGGGTCCAGGGCTTCGGCCAGGACGCCTTTGTCAACGGTTGGCGCAGGATGGCGCGCTTCCTCGATCTGCTCGTCGCGGGTCTTGAACTCCAGCTTGAATTCGATGCGGCGGCTGTCGTCGGCCGTGGCCTGCAGCGAGTTGAACGATGCACCGCCAACGAAGAAGCGCGTGGCGATGAGTTGCCGGTCGGCTTCCGCCAGTGGTGCGACGCCGCTGGCGGGCGCGCGCAGCAACTCGCACAGCACGCGCTCGCTGCGCTCAAGGCTCAGGTTGAGGTTGAACAGGTACTTGCCGCTCTGGCTTGCATAGCCTTCCACGATCGCGCGCTTGAACCATTTCTGGCCGGCCTCGCTGGTTCTCAGCAGGTCGAGCAGCACGGGCGTGAACTGGCGCAGCAGGTCGCCCTGCGGCTGGGACAGGACGTTCTGTCCTTCACGCTCGAAGCGCCCGCGCGGGCCGAAGTCAATCGTGTTGCCGATGACGCGGATGCCGGCGAACTCTTGTGCAGTCACAGCCTTCCGAATGTCGCTCATCAGTCGGGAGATGGCTTCCGTGCGTTGGCGGTTTTCCTCTTCCTCGACCGACACCTTCTTCGTGACCGACAGCAAGGCCACGCTCATGGCCACCAGGAACAGGACCATCAGCGCCGACATCAGGTCGGAGAAGGAGATCCAGAAGGGCTTCTCACCTTCTTCGCGCCCGCGTCGGCGCGTGGGCATTCGTACGCCACCAATCATTCTTTCACTCCGTCTCAGGCGGTCGGCAGCGCTTCAAGCGTGTCGCCGAGTTCCTGGATCGCATCCCGCAGCAGGTTGGTGGCTTTCGCGAGTTCTTGGTGGAACGTCGTGTTGCTCTTGCTCAACGTGCTCTCGACATTGCTGGCGAAGGCGGCGTGCGCCTCGCCCAGCACCTGGGTGACGCCCTGCAGGTAGACATCGGCGGCCTGTTGCGCCTGTCCCAGTTTCTGGCTGGCCGCATCGAGGTTGCCGACCAGCGTGCTGGTCAGCGAGGCTTCACGCCGGGCGTTCTCCACGGTGCTGCGCAGGTCGCTCACCATGGTGGCGAGCGCATCGCGCACCGCCTTCTGCTCGCCCAGGGATTGGCGCGTGGAATCGAGCGCCGTGTTCAGCGTGCTGCCTGCGAGTTGCAGCTTGTCCGCGACGTTGCCCAGGCCATCGGTCGCAGCCCGGGTGGCTTCTAGGTTGTCACCCAGGCGGTTGGACGCGCCGAGGAGGCGCTCGGCGCCCGTGCCCATGCGTTCGACGTTGGCGTTGGTGGCCGTCTGCAGGCGCTCGACGCATTGGCGCATGGCATCCACCGCCGCCGAGACCGTCTGGCTCAGGCGCGTTGCATGCTGGTCCTGACGGTCCAGCAGCGTGCCGGCCTGGCTGGCGAGCGCGGCCTGACGCTCTCGCTGGGCGCTGTCGGCCTCTGCCGCACGCGCCTGCATGTTCGCAACGAGGGCCGCGGTGCTGTCGCCCAGATCCTTGAGCATGGCCGACGTCGCCTGCGTGGAGTCGCCCTGGGTCTTGGCCATGTTGTTGCCAAGACGTTCCATGAGCGCGCGCATCTCGTTCTGGGTGTCGCCGAGGCGGGCGAGGTGGTCCTGCTGGGCCTGGTGGGCATTGCCTTCCAGGTTCTGCACCAGCTTGGCCGTGGCGTCTCCGAGATCCTTCATCATCTTCATGGTCTGCGCCGCGGTGTCGGCCTGACCCTGGGCGACTTTCTGTTTCATCTGCTCGATAAAAGCCTGCATCTGCTGGTTGGATTCCGCCTGGCGGACCTGCATCTGCTGCAGTGCCTCGTCCATGCGCTTGCCCATCGCCTCGGCCGCGCCAGTGCCGGCGGACTGAATCTGGTTGGCCAATGTCTCGAAGCGCGTCGAGGCATCCTTGATGGTCGCGGCCGTCTGGCCGAGCATTTCGCTCATGCCCTTCAACTGGCCCCCGAACATGCCCTCCATCCGCTCCGTGAAATTGGTCAGGACGTTGGTGAGCAAATCGTTGACACCCTGGCCCGTGCTGGTGCCAAAGCTCTGGACCGCTTCGGAGATCCGATCCAGCGGACCAGCAAGCCCTTCTTTCAACGTCCCCGAGAGGGTCTCCCCGAGCTTGGCGCTGTTCGCGGTCATCGAGGCGATCTGCTGCTGCGTCAGCTCGGTCAGCACTTGCTTCAGGTCGGTGACCAGCGATTCCTTCATCTGCATGGCCTGCGTGGCCGAGGTCTCGGAGGCCTCGACCAGGCGCTGCAGATACTCCTCGCCGGCGCCGGCGTCGAACAGGCTGTCGATGAGGCCGCACAGGCGCTCCACCTGGGTGTAGCGGCTGTTGATGACCAGCTTCTCGATGGTCGTCACCACCATGGCCAGGCAGATGGCCGCGCCGGAATAGATGAACGCGCCGCCGACGCTGCCAATGAGCGTTCCGAGGCTGCGCTGGACCTCGGCGGCATCGCCTTGGACCTTGAATCCCATCAGGCCGACGATGAGGCCGGCAAAGGTGGCAATGATGCCGAGGCCGGTCAGGATGCCAGGAAGGTGCTTGTAGAACTCGGTGCGCAAAGGGGCGTCGACGAGCGCCTGCTCAGTGAAGAAGGCGTTGGCGGTTGCAGTGGCGCGCCAGCGGGCGATTTCAAGGATTCCGGTTGCGCTGGGCGTCTTCTGCCCGTGCAGGGTATCGCGGTATTCGTCCCAGCAATGACGCAGTGTCGCGCTGTTCATTGCCTCTTCGCGGACCTGATCAAGGTCCAGCACGACGCCTGCCCTCTTCAGGGCTGCGAGCTTGCGATGAGCAAGCTTGAGTTCGCGACCAGTGCGCAGGCCCGGCATCACGAAGAAAAGCACGAATGACAGAAAAGCCACGCAAAGGAGGCTGGCAATGGCGACATGCAGTGCGAGCGAGAGCGTGGCCTGGACGTCCGGCGACAACAAAGAAGACATGGGATTGTTCCTGCCAAGCGGCGTGGAAATGGATGGGCTAGAGGCGCCACAGGGGATACCCCAATTTTCGGGCATCGGGGTTAGTGACGCAGTGAACTACTTCACGGCGGTAACACAATTGTTTGCAATTCACTTTGTTTCGATTCGGGCAGGGCTACAGCACGGAAGGCCTGTCTAAGCTCGCCAATCAGCACACGGTTCTGGGCGATTGGGACCGCATTCGTAGCTCCTCAAGGGTCCGCAGCAGGCGGCGAGGTGCCACCTCATGGATGGCTGAATTCGATTCGCAAATGCCAGTGCGCGAGGCTGTCAAGGCGTTGTCGGCGAACACTCAGGCTGCATCAAAGATGTTCGGCTGACCAACTGCGTCAAACGAATCTGCACCGGCCAAGAGCTGACAGGTTCAAAAGATAATGCTGGTCTCGACGGACAAAGGAGAACTATGTACTTGGGGAAAATGAACATCGGCACCGTTGGCACGGATTCTGTTCTTCCCAATGAGGAGAAGTCTGCCGACATCTTTTCACGTGTCGGATACAAGATTGAGGAAGCTGTTGCTGACTTGGTCGACAACTCCATCGATGCGCATGCTTCCCAGGTTCTCATCCGATTTGTGCGCTCTTCCCAGGGAATTCACAGTGTCATCATCGCCGACAACGGCGATGGCATGAACGATGAGGAACTGCTCGAGGCGATGCGCTTCGGAACGCGAACCACGAAGGACGCCTCTGCATTGGGCAAGTACGGGATCGGTCTCAAATCGGCCTCGCTCAGCCAGGCACAGACTGTCACCGTACTCTCCCGGTGCGCAGGCACGACCATAGGGCGTCGTTGGACGGTTGAGAACATCCGGAAGAACTGGCAGTGCGAACGCTTGGAGTCCAGCCAGAGTGCGCAGTTCATGGATGCAAGCTTCGGACCTGTGACTCATACGGGCAACGGTACTGTTGTAGTCTGGGATCGGCTGGAGCATCTGAGGGCAGGCGGCGGCCATGTCGACAAGGTCTTGGAGAAGGTCCGCCGCTCGCTCTCTGTGGAGTTGGGGATCAAGTTCCACAGAATTTTGAGCGCCGGCAGGGTCACCATATTTATTGACGACATTGAAATAACCGAGGACGAGGCGTCTCTCCCGGTTCCAGTCGAGTCGCTCGATCCGTTTGGCTATTCGGGGAGCGGGCACCCCAAATATCCCAAAGCCCTAGTCATTCCCATTGGCAGGACCGAGCAACTGAGGTTGATCTGCCATGTCTGGCCGCCCAAATCGCGGGATCCAGGGTACAAGCTGGGAGGAGGGCGCGTCGCTTCTCGTCAAGGTTTTTACTTCTATCGCAACGACCGGCTTATTCAAGCCGGCGGATGGAACGGCTTGCAGGCCGACGACAGTGAGCCTCACATGTCTCTAGCTCGCGTGCAAATCGACCTGCCACCTTCGCTCGAGTCCTCGTTCAAGCTGGACATCGGAAAGTCGAGCATCGACCCGCCATCCGACTTCATCGTCAATCTCACCGCCGCGGGCCAATACCGTGAGTTCACCCAGTTTCTCGACGATGCGGAGGATGCTTACCGTCATCAGAAGAAGAAGGAATCCGCGAGGTTTCCTCTGATTCCAGGCGCCGGCATGCCCCGCGGAGTGCGCGCCAAGATCCGCACGGCATTTCGCGAGACAGGAGTGCCCGCTCCCGCAGAAATCGCTTTCGTCTGGATGCGCATGGAGCCGGACGAGGTCATTCGCCTCGACAGCGCTGCACAGCAGATCCAGTTCAACAGGCGCTACAAGACCGATCTCACGCAGAACATCGGCCACGACGGCGCGATCATCAAGCTGCTGATACTGCTGCTCTTCCAAGATGAAATGGGCAAAAGCTTCCTGACCGCACCTAGCAGGGACAGGCTCGCGCGGATCAATCAGGCCTTGTTGGCCACCTTCGCGGCATGAGCATCGAGACGCTCTCCTGGGACGTGTTGGCGGGGCATATGCATGCGGGCCGTCCGTTCGCACTGCCGCTAGGTGGTTCGCGTGGTGCAATCATCGAATTCGATCCAGGCGCTCCACGCCTGACCTTGTGCCTTGCAACTGCACCGGGCACCAGCGCTCCTGCCAGCCCGTTCAACGAGATTGCAGTGAACATGCGCAGCAGGGATGGAACGCCTTGGTTCTGCGCGCAGGTCGACAACGTCGAGCTGTTCTCTACGTTTCACCAGTTGGCATCCTTGGCAACGCGGTTGTTTGAAGTGCCGACTGCCACTGCCGCGGATGCGTTCATGCAGGCCGTGACCTCATGGAGGGCGCTGCTTCGCAATCTGCCGCTGTTGAGCGACGAGGCGCAATTGGGCTTGAGGGGGGAGCTTGCGGTTCTGTTGTCCATTCTGGCGAGTCGGGGGCCTTGCGCCGTTGGAGCCTGGACTGCCAGGCACACTCAAGTGCCGGGGCGACACGACTTTCGCCTCGGCAACATCGAGCTCGAAGTAAAGGCGACGCGCCGCAGAAAGCGCATCCACGTCATACATGGTCTCGAACAGTTGACCCCGAGTCCTGGCAATGCACTGTTTGTGGTGTCCTTGATGTACGAGCAGGGGGGGCAGTCTGGCGGCCTGTCGCTGGCAGATGTCGTCGATGCTGTGCGTTCCCACCTTCCGCCCGCCACCGAAGAGCGCGCAGAATTCGAAGCAAAGCTGACGCTGGCGCATTACCGGGACATCGATTCTGCGCACTACCTTGAAAAACTGATCCCCGCAGCGTCTGCGCATGTCATTCCGGTCGGCACGGCGTTCCCTGCGATAACCCGGGAAAAGCTGAGGGTCGTCTTGCCCCCGGAACTTCTTGGTCGAATCGGATCGCTCTCCTACGAGGTAGATCTTTCCGAGCTGGGCGCAGGGGCGGAATCCGATACGTATGTCGACATCTTCGGCGATCAGCCAATCAATTGAAATGACTACCATCATCTCGCAGGCGGATCTGATCGCCATGCTTGCCGGCGCATTGCAAATGATGCGCAGCGGCCCCAAGCCGCTTGGCGCAGCCATGTTTGCCTGGGGGCAGCTGAACGAACTCAATGTGCCTGATGCGGCGGAGGAACTCTTCGCCCAGTTCAGTGCCGCGAAGCCGAACGCCCCCCTCGTGAACAGGCTTGCCACCAGAATCCACGAGTGGGATGCCTACCAGGACGTCTCGTGGGCCGCGGGAACGCCGCCGCACTCGGTCGCTCGTCGCGATTTGATCGCGGACCGCCTTGGCCTGAGCGCATCCGAGGCGTCGCTTCTCAATGCGCACATCCCGAGCTTCGTGCGCCAAGAGGTCTCGACCGTGATCGCCAACGAGCACGAGCCCTGGTACTGGAAGCAGCGGTCGAGGTCCAGCCGATTTTATTGGGAGGCATACGAACGACAGCTCTCGCAAAGCGGCTCGGGCTTCTCGGAAACAGCCATCAGCAAGTTGTCAGCAAGCATTGATGATGTAGTTTCGCGTCTGTCTGATCCGTGCAGAAGCGAGGTCTACCAGGTCAAGGGTCTGGTCATGGGCTACGTGCAAAGTGGGAAGACAGCCCACTTCACGGGAGTGGTCGCCAAGGCTGTAGATGTGGGATACAGGTTGATCATCATCCTGGCCGGCACGCTGAACATCCTGCGACAGCAGACGCAGCGACGGATCGACAAGTCGCTGGTCGGGCAGGAATTGCTGGGTATGAGTGAGTATGGTGCGGATCACGACTGGAGCACCTTTGTCTCGCACGATGGAGTCCCCAGCGCTCAGGGTGCACCCGATTGGGAACGCCTGACTGGGCGCAATGACGACTATGCCCCACTGGGCGCGCGGGTTTCAGCGCTCGCATTCAAGCGTCAAAACGCTGCGAAGCCATACAACGACCCGGAGAACCTGGAAACTGCGCCGGTTCGCCTGATCGTGATCAAGAAGCTGCCTCTGCTCATCAACAATCTCACGCATGATCTGAAGCAGCTGAGAGATCGGGGCGCTGATCTGGGACACGTTCCGGCTCTGGTGATTGACGACGAGTCTGACCAAGCTTCGATAAATGTGCTGAAGCCGGATGCGGCTGGCAAGTCCCGGAGGACTGCGACGAACGGCGCCATCGTTGACTTGCTGACAGCGTTGCCGCGAGCGCAGTACGTTGGCTACACCGCCACCCCCTTCGCCAATGTGTTCATCGATCCCAGCGATGCGCTGCAGCTTTTCCCCAAGGACTTCATCGTGAGCCTGCCCCGTCCTGAGGGCTACATGGGTGCCGCTGCGTTTTTCGATCTGGATTCGGACGCCGACGAAGGAGGTCCCAACAAGCGCGCCCACGTACGCGAAGTCAGCGGCGAAGATCGCCATCCGGACAACCTCGTGAAAGCGATTGATTCGTTTGTGCTGGCGGGAGCCATCAAGCTGTTTCGAATGGGGCGAGCCCCCCTGGACTTCAACTTTCGTCACCACACGATGCTTGTTCATCATGCGGCAGTACGCCGCGTGCACAAACTGCAGGCAAAGATAGTGGAGGAGCTTTTCACGAGCGGCGAGTTCATTCGGCCAAGTGGACGCCGGCGGTTGAAGGCGCTTTTTGAAAGTGACTTCGCTGTATACAGGGATTCGTCGCTGCCGTTTCCCCAGGACTACGCAGAGCTGGAGCCCTACGTTGCGAAGTGCATGGGCCGGCTGCAGCAGGACAAGGCGGTGCGCATCGTCAACGGCGACGATGACTATGCGGACGACACGCCGGACTTTGACGCTGAATCCGTCTGGGCGATCCTGGTAGGCGGCACCAAGCTCTCGCGTGGCTATACGGTCGAGGGGCTGACTACAACCTACTACCGACGCCTCGCTGGTGCAGGCGACACTCTCATGCAAATGGGGCGCTGGTTCGGGTTCAGGCGCGGCTATGTGGATACTGTCAGGTGGTTTGTGGGAACCAAGGAGAAGAAGTCGGCCAAATCGAGCAAGGAGATCGACATCTATGCCCAGTTCGGGGCATTGTGCCAAGATGAGGAAGCGTTTCGGGAAGAGCTCACGCGTTATGCCGACGAAGAAAGCATCAAGCCTGCCCAGGTGCCGCCACTCGTGCATTCGCATCTCCCATCGCTGCGGCCGACGGCAGCAAACAAGATGTACAACGCCGTGCTGCAATACAAGAACTACGGCGGAGAGTGGAAGGAAAAGACCACGCTTTCGGACGAGTGCGCGTTCCACAACAGCTGGCTGACCGAAGCTCTGCTCGCGCAGGTGGGAGCGAAGATGGAGCGCTTGGCCTGGGATCAGAACGCGAAAGGCTTCGACGCCCTCTGCGGGATCGCATCGCCTGACCAAGTCCTGAAGTTTCTTCGCGAGTTCCGCTGGGAGGGCGAGACGAGTCCCATACGCTGGGAGCTTGAACATCTTGGTGGCAGGCACGGCGACCCGGGCATCAAGGACTGGGTGATCATGCTTCCGCAACTGCGAGAAAACGGCAAACTTGACACGGATCTCTGGCCTGATCCCACGACAGGTCCGCTAAGCGTGGTGAGGCGGTCGCGCGTCAGTGAGGGAGGGCGCTACAAGGTGTTCTCAGAGCCGCGTCATCGTGACGCCGCCGCGTGGATCTCTGCGGTCAAGGAGCTCTCGGACCCCGTTGATACATTGAAAGCGTTGCGCTGCAATTCACGCGCCGTGCTGATCATCTATCCCGTTCTACCTCGCTTTGACGACGAATCGCCAGTGTCCATCGGATTCGGCATTCAGTTTCCGAAGTCCCCCGCCCCGGCTCGAGCGACATGGGGGCATCGCGACGCGTCGCGCAAAGATCAAATCGTGGTTGATACGACTTAGACACGAGAATGGCAAAGTGCAGTGCGACGGCAGGCGCAAGACTATGAGAGGTGCTCCATTTGGAATCGAATCAGAGGCCTGCAAGACCGTGATGCCCGCCATCAACAATCCATCGGTTGAGGCGGGCGTGCAAATCATTGATCGCATCGAGCGTCGTTTGGGCGCGTACAACCGGCGCATCAAGCTGCTATGGGGGATGGCGCGTGGGTTATGACGACGAGCTTCGGGGCATGCTCTCCGAAACTGAAATCGAGCATGTCGGGCTCGGGCTGGCACGGGCGATCCTGTTCGGCGACTACGACGGGACTGACGAGGACGAGGAGCGCTTCGACCACGCGCCACCATCAGCATCTCCCATCGCCGGCGCGATCGTCTCGCGGCCTGCGGTCAACGCAGCCCGCCTAAAGGAGGCGGCGCGCCTCGTCGCCGGACTTACCGTCAAGAGCTCGGTCCGCGCGAAGCTCGTCTACCACCTGATGCGCGAGGAAACCGACTCGGCCATCGCGTCTTACTTGCAGCGCGAACGCATCCCCGCCGCCTACCATGCCCTCATCCGGCTGGTCGACTGCATTGAGATTCTGGTGCGCGGCATCTTCTACAAGGTGGCGGCCCTGCCGCGAAAGGTCGCGCTCGACGCCGAGGTGGCCCGGCTGTGCGCCTCGCTCAAAGCGAACGAGGAGAAGCTCATCGTGTACGACCGCGTCGGCGTGCTGCAGCGCTTCGTGCACGAGAAGCTGCGCCTGCACGGAGATGACGGCATAGTCGAGCGCGTTCGTGTGGAGCCCATGCGTTGCCTGCTGTCGGTGGCTCGGCTGCACCTTAATCTCGTGGACCTTGAGGCGCGAGACCCGGGTTACGCCATCTACTTGAACGAGGTAAGCAGCGCGAGGGCTTCCCTTGAGTACCTCAGTCCCTCACCGCCGCCACTCGCGGTCGTGGGCAAGCACGTCTACACCCGCTGGCGGGTGCGGCACCTGCGGCCTCTCTCGTACTTCTACCGTCGCAGGGGCCGGGGGCGACTGTCGGTCCTGCTGACGCTCGACATCGAGCTGGCGTTTGACGCCTACGTCGAAGCGGCTTGCCGCGGCTTCGCGCTCAACCGCGACGCACCCGCACGGAGCGCAGGGTGATCACCTGCGGCCGCTTCGACCCGCTCATTGTGTGCGACCCTGCTCTCATCGCCAAGTCCACGGCGGTGCGGCGCATCGTCGCGCCCAACCCGAACTGCTTGCAGCCTTTCCAGTTCACGCCTATCGCCACCGACGGCCACCATGTGCTGCATGCGGGCGGATTGGAGGAACTCCACACGTTCCTCGCTTCGCACGTGGCGAGCGGCACGCCGCCGCTCGTCGTTCTCACGAACCGCGAATACTTGGCCACGCTCGAGGCCGCGTCTCTGCGTGGTTGCCGGCTCTACTCGTTCGAGAGGCAGTACCCGCTATTTCCGCAGCTTCGTCACGCACCCTCGCTGCAGGCGAATCTCGCTACCTTGCGCAAGCTGCTGCGGAAAGTGGGGCAGCTCGGCATCGTGGCGTCCAGCTTCTCGCGCGACCAGTCCACCCGGCACCTGCATCACGTGGCAAAGGCGCTCAAGTTCAAGAGCGGCCTGGACCGGTTCTTCTTCTTCTCGCTGAGAGAAGGGCACCAAGAGGTGTACAAGCACGTCGAGGAGCGACCCGAGCGCGCTGTCGTTGCACTCGACTTCAACTCGATGTTCGCGGACTGCCTGCGCGGCAGCTTCTGCGAGCCGCGCGCCATCCGGCATCGTGTCTTCGATCGGCAACCCGCAGCCCTGGACGCGCTCGATGAGGGAATCTACCGGATCGTGCTGCGCGGCGCGCGCCCCGGCTTCATCCAAGACCACCATCCATTCCTGTTCCGGCGGCTAGGCCGCTCGTTCCACTTCCGGCTCGACGTGGGCGGCTCTCTCGAAACGCTGCTGCACAAGTCGGAACTGCTCCACTTCGCGCGCTTCTTCGACGCGGTGGACGTGAAAGAAGGCTTCTGCAGCCCCCGGTCCATCGCGCACCCGCTCGCGGCGGCGGCCGAGCGCTTGTACGCGCGACGCCGCCATGCGCGCTCGCGCGGCGATGGCGCGCTGGAGCAGTTCTGCAAGTCGTCGTTGCAGTTAATGCACAGTGCGACTAATCAGCGCCACGATAAACGTACGGGCTTCGCGTCGCCGCGCGAACTGCGCGACTTCCTCGCGTCGAACTACGCCCTCTCGCTCGACGCGCAGGTACCCCCGGCGGATCTGCAACGCTTCCTGGGGCGCACGGCGTACTTCGGCGTGCGCGATCACGCGGACGGGCTCGAGCTGCGCCACCTCGACATTGACGCGGCGGGCGCCGTCTATTGCCTGTCGAGCGGCGTGCTTGCAAATGCGCGCGTGAAGCTGCTCGCAGCGATCGAGCGCTTCGTCGCCTTCGACTCGGTGGAGGTCTGCTACGCCAACATCGATTCGGTGCACCTCTCAATCGCGAAAGACCGGCTCGACGCGTTCCTGCGGCACTTTAAAGACTTCATCGGGGACTCGCTGGGCCAGATGAGGGTGGAGGCCATTGCTGACCGCGGCTACTGGTTCGACGTGGGACGCTATTGGCTGCTAAAGGACGAGCGCGTCGTGCAGTTCCGAAACAGGGGCTTTAATAACGGCCGCTCGCAAGACGCGTTCGTTTCCCGCCGCTGGGCATATACGCACCATGAGGCTGAGGCCTTCAGCCACCTGCGGCCGTTCGTGATGCGGCTCGAGGACTCGTTCAGCTACACGAAGAAGCTCGGGCCGCCGGGCAGTGGAACGACCGATTTCATTCGATGTTCCATCGAGGAGATCAAGACCGCGGCCGCGATGAACGCGACGGAGGCTGCGGAGATGCTGCGTTCGCGGGGGCAAAAGGTCGAGCTTTTCGCGAAGCTCGCCGGAGAAGCCAGGTGAGATGGCGGTCCGAGGAAGACAGTGGCTGAAGGTTCATGGCCGAAGGCCTCTTGCGAAGCACTGCGGTGGCAGCATCGAGGAGAAGTCCCTCGACTCACCTGCTGCTGCGCGGCACGGGCCGCGTATATGAATTGTAGCCGGTGGCTTACCTCGGGCAAAAGATCAAAGTAAAACCCTCTTGCCCCAGCCATTCGGCCAAGTCAGGTTCAAAGGGACTTTCTCAGCCGACATCACGTCAACACCTAGCGGAGAACAATTGTATTCGTGTGCCAGAAAAAAGCCCGCGCGCGGCGGGCTGCAACGCTCGTCACGCACGATCACAAGCTCGGCGCGAGCGCGAATGGCATCGAGGGCGGCGCCCAGTTCGCCGCTCGCTTGCTTGGGCTTGCGGGCTGTCATGATGGCTTCCCTTCCCTTGCTGCATCCTCGCGGCGCAGGCGTTCACTAAGCATGCTCTCGGCCGTGTCGTAGGCCCAGGGATGGAGCGCTCACGCTTGCCGAGCGCCATGCGCTGACCGTCGCCGCGTGAACCAGCCGCACCCCGGACGAGCCCGCCGCGTGCGGGCTTTTCTTGCCTAACCGTCGGTCAGCCGGAGGAACGGTTCAAAGAGTTCGTGACGACGAGCGAATTGCGCATCGAAGTCCGTTTTTGCGGCATTCAACGCATCGAGCCTCCCGGTCTTGTCGCCGAATCGCTCGTCATCGTAGGTCGCTTGCGCAACCCTTAGCGTCAGCACGGCGGCACGCATCTGACTTGACTGGCACCGGGTTCGCATTGATCATTTGTCCTTACACGGAGGCGAACTCATGAAGGCGGTTATTGCTCTACTTCTTTCGCTACTCGCCTGCACCATGGCGCAGGCGCAAGCCCAGTCGCTAATTGCCGGGAAGACCATTTACATGGTCAACCCAAAAGGAATCGGAGCGGTATACGACGGCTCAACCGGCGCCAAGATCGCGGACCTCCGAAACGCGAAGCCCCTCTACTTGGAAGCCATGGATGGGCAAAAGAGCGATGACCCCAAGCCGTCGCCATCCCCGTCGCCGTCGCCGTCGCCAAAGCCTGATGACCCCAAAACTTGGCCGGTGTTTCCCGGTTGCGAGAAGGGATGCCCGAAGCCACCAGACCCAAAGCCGATCTGCACAGGACCATTCTGTCCCTACAAGCGCGGCGATGACGCTCTCATCCTCACCCCCAACATTGATCGAATGCCGTCTCGATTGCGCATCGATCAGGCGCAGAAGTCGCGCTAGAGCACAGTAGCCGGCCCCGCGCCGGCTACTTTTTTGCCCGCGGGAGTCTCTCCGAGTAGGGAGCCCGCTTCCGAAGAGAAAACAGGAACCGTCGTCGCCCTCCGAGATCGGGACGCTGACGCCGACGACGAGCCCGCCGAGTGCGGGCTTTTCTACTTGCGGAGCCAGAAGCCGACGATCGTCCCGATCGCGCCATACGCCCACTTCTGTTCGCTGTCGCCATACACACTCGCCAGCACCACGTAGAGCGCAGCGAAGAGAACGACAAGGTTGACCAACGCTGGCATATACACGGAGTCAAAGCGAGTCCAGGCGCGGCGAGGCGGCGACGACGACTCCAACTTCGCCAGCGGATCGCGGATGCGCGCTTTTATTGCCTCTAGTTTTTGAGCGGGCGAGCGGACACGTATTCCCTCGCCTTTGCGCGCCACGAGTCGGCCGCGAGCCGCCTTCGAGTTTTTGCACAGAGCCATACGAGCGTCACTACGCCGACCAGCATGACCGCATAGGGCCAGTAACGAAGCCATTCCGACGCCACTGAGCCCGCCGCGTGCGGGTTTTTTTGTGCGCCTACTCGTCGGTCAGGTGCAGGAACGGCCCGAACACTTCATCGCGCCGGCCAAATTGGTCGACAACTTTCCTTCGGCGGTAGCTTTCGCCATCTGCTGATCGAGCGGCATGACCCCGTCTCTGCACTACTCAAGGCCGCCCGCTGAGCTACATGAAGCTCGTGCAAAGCCATTGCAAGCTCGACGACAAGCCAATGCGACACGCTCTTGTTGAAGAGCCACTTCGCGCCCGTCATGTCTCGCCAGAACGGGTGCGACAAGTCATAACCAGGTTCGTCGTCAGTGAAGCCAGTCGCGAGAGCCGTTTCCATGTGCTTCGTCACAAGGTCGTAGAACACCATCCGGCGCTCGAATAGATCGAGCCGCAGCTTGTTCCTAGCCGTGGCCGCTGCCCACGAAGCAGTCGCTGCTTGCTGCCTCGAAATGTCCGCCTGTATGTGTCCGAAATTCTAAGCGATGCGCGCCGCAATCAGGGCAGCGATGAAGGTCAGAAGTGGCCCAGCTAATGGGGCGCCACTCGCAAGGTAGGCGGTGAAAGTGTCCTTGCGGCATTTTCTATCGCTCGGGATTTTTCGCGCCCGCGAAACCCACTAGTCCCAATTTGGGACTACAATGCCCCATGCACATCGTTTCCAAGTCTGCCCTCACCGAGTTCTACGGCCAGCCCGACTACAAGGACTCGGAGCCGGCGCTGTCCGCGTGGTACCGCGAGGCGACGGCCGCGCTGTGGGAAACCCCGGCCGACGTGAAGGCAAGCTACAGAAACGCCAGCTTCATCGCGAACAACCGGGTGGCCTTCAACATCAAAGGGAACGACTACCGCCTGATCGTCGCCATCGCCTACAAGATGAAGTACGTCTACATCAAGTTCGTTGGCACCCACGCGCAATACGATGCGATCGATGCCGCCACCGTTGACCAGTCCAAGTAAAGGAGCCGCCATCATGGAAGTCCACGCCATCCGCACCGAAGCCGCCTATCGCGCCGCGCTGCGCGAAGTGTCGGCGCTCGTCGACCTTGACCCCGAAATCGATACGCCCGAGGGTGAACGCCTCGACGTGCTTGGAACGCTTGTCCAGGCGTACGAAGCGCGGCACTACCCGATCGACCCGCCGGACCCGGTCGACGCGATCAAGTTCCGCATGGATCAAGCTGGCCTGTCCGTGGCCGACATGGTCCCGTACATCGGCCCGCCGAACCGGGTTTACGAAGTGCTCAACCGCAAGCGCTCGCTGACGCTGAACATGATCCGCCGGCTTGCCGAGTTGGGCATTCCGGCCGAAGTGCTGATCGGGCACGGCCAAGTTCACGCCGCGGCCTGACGGCGGGCAACCCATGCGACAGCCCGGCACCGAGGCCTTGCATCAGGCCGTTCTCGATGCGGTGGGCGCTCTCTTCGACGCGACCGGCACGGCCGCGTTCTGCCTGCCGATCCCCGGCACCACGCCGCCGGTCTTCGTGGCCGCCGGCGAGCCCGGCACCATTCGCCTGTTGCTGCCCGATAGCGCGAACGATCGCTACGTGTAGCGCGCGCCGACCTGGAGCGATCACGGCCGCCTCTCTTTCGCCGAGGCTTTCTCGATCGCAGCCCAGGGCATCAAAACGACGAACGCCCAAACGAGCAACGAAGCTGCGCATCGCAGAATGCCGTCGACCAACTGTGCCTGCGACTGCACCATGTCCCGATTAATCCAAATGTAGATCGCGAGAAACGCCACAGTGGCTAACCATTGGAGACGCGACGTGTCGAGCAAGTCAGCGTCAAATCGACCCGACGACGATGCGCCATTGACGCTCAACTGACCGGCGAGATATGAAAAAAGAGCGATCGCAACGTACGCGAAATGATTGTCCGTCGGCCTCCCGAACATCGCCCGGATGGCATCGCCACCGCCGGCAAACAACGACCCGATGAGCACCAGCACAAAGGCGCCTGACGCTCCGACCATGAGACTCTTGACCATTCCCGCCTCGCTCCTAAGTTCGAATTTCGGCAATGTACCGGATCACCTGCGCTTGAAACGCTCCCGCCGGCACCGCGCCCTTGCGCATGACCTTCACCCAGTCTGGCGACCGCGCACGCAGGTTGTGAAACCGCTTCTTGTTCTTGGTTTTGAAACAGAATTCGCCCCACTGCACCCGCACGATGTTGCCGATCCCGACGCGCTCCAAGAGGCGCGCGAATTGCTCGCCCTGCCCGCCGATGTCAACGAGGAACGTGACATTGCTGATCGTCCGCGCATAGTCAACGACGCGGCCTACAACATCAGTCCAATCGAGCGTGTTCGAGAACACCGGGATGCTCACCACGTCGATCCGGCGCGGGGCGGGGTCGATGCGGTCCCCGTTGCCGATCGCGCGAATCAAAGGAACTTTCTCAGCCGGGCCTGCAAAGCAGGTACAGCACCCCTTGCAGTTACGGATTGGTCCTTAGCGGATGGTCCTTGGCGGTCGAAACCGACGCCTAGGTAGAGCGCCCCAATTGTTTATCTTTGGAGCTTGGGACTTGCCCCAAGCCCCGTGTCAGCTTTTGGATCCCATAGGCCTCTGATAAGCTTAGCGTGCATGGCATTGGCTGGATTGAGGGCGGGTCCAATGGTCGCTCGCTGCAGTAACTCGTGCAGTAACTGATGGTGTGCGGAAGGTGAGAACGTAGATCCCAAGCGGGTTTGCGGACATCTTGTGGGAGAGCCCCAGGCCACCAAATATCAAAAGCCCTTGATTCCAGACGGATCAAGGGCTTTTCAGTTTGCGGCGCTTCGCATTCGTTGGGTGGATTGGTGCGGGGCGTCAGAACGCGCGGCACTTCTGGAACTCCTCTCGCAGTCGTGTCACGACGTGCGCGAGGTCCATCGCCTCAAGGCGGTTCTTCTTCAAGAATGCCGCCCACTGCGCCTTCTTCGCTCTGTCATCGGAGAAGCTTTCGCTCAAGCCTGTAGGGAGGTTGCTGGGCATCGAAAGCTTCCGGCGCTCGAAAGTGGCTGCAATGGCACGCCGCAGTTCGCTGGTGTCCAACGTCCCCTCGGTCATCAGCACCCAGAGGTCAAAGTAGTCCTTCATCCGGGTATTGGCCATGCCCAGAAGGCAGACCGCATGGAACTTTTCGGCCACGACGGTGTACTTGGGATAGCTGCGCAACTGCGGGGCCGGCAAGTCTTCGAGTAGTACCGGGTAACTTACGGCTTCCGGCGCCGGAGTGACCGCGTCGCCGAAGCCGATGTCCACCTGCAGCGCGATTCGTGCACCATCCAGTGTCGCTCGCAGATCGATCCGAACGCCTCCGTAGCCGGCTTCCTTGCGGATCACTGCACCTTGCACTGACGCAGCATCGAAAGCGATCCCATCGTCCACTGCAATCTGGCAGATCTCACGGAACGCGCTCACAGTCGACGCGACGTCGTCTGGCCCGAACCCCAATAGGTCGACGTCGCGAGTGGGCCGATGTGGCTGGTCGTACCAGAGCGAAAACAGCAGTGCGCCCTTGAGCAGGTAGTTGGAGGCGCTGGATGAGATGGACAAGCGGTACAGCAGGCGCTCAAGGCCGTAGTGAGTGAGCGTTAAGTTGAAGTCCTGCTTCTTGGCATCTGCAATTTGCTTCAGCCGGGCGCGGATCGACCCAGCGATGTTGCGGCTCAAGTGATGACGCTTTCGAGGTAGGGCCGCATCACGTTGGATACGCGATCGATCGTCGCGTAGTGCCCGAGCGCGTCGATCGTCACCTTCCGCTGCGCCCATCCGTCGCGTAGCGCTTCCAGCGTAACGTCCAGGCCGATCTTGTTGCGAAATTTGAAGCAGTCGGCAATGGTCTTGGCAGCGTTGAAGACCGGAACGCTGACGCCATCGATTTCGATGAGTTCGACGCCTTCGGACAGTGCGGGGCCGGACATGCGGATGGCACGCAGTGCAGGCTGGTCGAGTTTGGGCGTGGGTGAGTTGCGGGGGATCGCGATCCAGACCTCGAACGGCGCTTGCGTGCCTAACCCGTGCACGCGCAACGCGGACAGCAGGCAGACGATGCCCTGCGGGACGCGAATGGCGACCTCTGCCAGAGAGCGGTGCTCGCTCAGTGTGCGTCCTGGCAGGCTGTAGACACCTCGGGCGACCCGCTCGATCCTCCCTGCCGCGACCAGCCGGCTGAGTGCCATCGTGGGGAGTCCATGCTCTGCCAGATCGCGCGCGCGCAGCAGTGGCTGCTGGTCGGCGAGCGCCATGACAGCTAGTTCGAGTGCTAAGGTGGGTGGGGGCATGCTGGAGTATGTTGGATTTGCTAGTCATTTATCAATAAATATGGGGAAAATGCAACATGGACTGTTGCCCTTGGCGGCATTGAAAGTCTGTCTTCTGGGCATCAGCAAGCTGAGATGGGAGGGGCTCTCTTGCATCCCATGCATCCCCTGCAGTTCTTGCGAGCGGGACAGGCACCTCGCACCGCTATACCAAAAGCTAGTTGCGACGCCATGCACCGCGCGGAAGATCGCTTCCTCACCGAGGCTGTGGCCGCTGGTGCAGTGCTGCCTTTCCGGCGGCGATCCCAACGCAAGGAGCGACAGAATGGCGACGAAAACCAAGCAACCGAATATTCTTGTCATGTGGGGCGACGACATCGGTCAGTCGAACCTGAGCTGCTACACCAAGGGCATGATGGGCTACCGCACGCCCAACATCGACCGGATTGCCAAGGAAGGCATGATCTTCACGGATGCCTATGCCGAGCAGAGTTGCACGGCCGGGCGTGCGTCGTTCATCACCGGGCAGTGCGGCTTGCGTACCGGCCTGACCAAGGTGGGGCTGCCCGGCGCGGAACTGGGCTTGAAGGCCGAGGACATCACCATCGCCGAGGCGCTCAAGCCGCTCGGCTACCGCACCGGCCAGTTCGGCAAGAACCATTTGGGTGACCGTGACGAGCACTTGCCGACCATGCACGGCTTCGACGAGTTCTTCGGCAACCTCTACCACTTGAACGCGGAAGAGGAGCCCGAGGAAGTCGACTACCCGAACGAGAAGGACTTCCCCAACTTCAAGAAAAAGTACGGACCCCGCGGCGTGCTGCACTGCTGGGCCGATGGAAAGGGCGGACAGAAGATCGAAAACACTGGGCCGCTCACCAAGAAGCGCATGGAAACCTGCGACGACGAATTCATGGCCGCGGCCAAGAAGTTCATCCAGGCCGCGCACGACGCGGGCGAGCCCTTCTTCGTGTGGTTCAACACCTCGCACATGCATGCGTGGACGCACGTGAAGCCCGAAAGCCGCGGGCAGTCCGGCCGCTGGCAGTCCGAGTACCACGATGTGATGATCGACCACGACAAGTGCATCGGCGAGATGCTCGACTTCCTGGACGAACTCGGCATCGCCGACAACACCTTCGTCAAGTACAGCACCGACAACGGCCCGCACATGAACACCTGGCCGGATGCGGGCACGACGCCCTTCCGCAACGAGAAGAATTCGAGCTGGGAAGGCGCCTATCGCATTCCGCTGGTGGTCCGCTTCCCTGGCGTGATCGAGGCCGGATCGGAATCGAACGAGATCGTGAGCCACCTCGACTGGTTCCCGACCATCCTGGCCGCGGCGGGCGAGCCCGACATCAAGGAAAAGCTCAAGAAGGGCCACAAGATCGGCGACAAGACTTTCAAGGTGCACCTCGACGGCTACAACCTCGTGCCCTACCTCTCAGGCAAGGAGAAGAAGAGCCCGCGTCCCGGCTTCATCTACTTCACCGACGAGGGCGACGTGGCGGCCATCCGCTACGACCACTGGAAGATGCTGTTCATGGAGCAGCGCGTCACGGGCACGCTGAAGATCTGGCAGGAGCCCTTCGTGGTGCTGCGCACGCCCTACATCTTCAACCTGCGCATGGACCCGTACGAGCGTGCGCAGATCACATCGAACACCTTCTACGACTGGATGTTCCGGCACATCTACCTGCTGGTGCCGGCGCAGGCCATCGTCGGGGAGTTCCTCGCGACCTTCAAGGAATTCCCGCCTCGGCAGAAGGCGGCAAG
The DNA here is from genome assembly GCF_037889955.1 of Variovorax robiniae. Classification (NCBI taxonomy): domain Bacteria; kingdom Pseudomonadati; phylum Pseudomonadota; class Betaproteobacteria; order Burkholderiales; family Comamonadaceae; genus Variovorax; species Variovorax robiniae. Next base: position 77,157 of record NZ_JBBKZS010000018.1, on the reverse strand, counting down.
CTTCAGCCTGGATCAGGTGATCGCGAAGATGACCGAGGCGTCGAGCGGAAGCTGACCCACCCCCGAACGCGCCTGCGGCGCTCCCCCCAAGGGGAGCGCACCGAGCGGCCCGGCGAACCCGGCTCCGCGGGTGCCCACGAAGGGGCGCGCTCTTGTTTCAGATGGTGCGGGCGTGCGGGTCGGCCGTGGCTGCCGCTTCCGGCAGCCGCACCTCGCCAATGCCACCCAGAAACAGGTCCGCCACGATCGGCGCCATGGCGTCGTAGCCAAGTTCGCCGTCGGGCTTCATCCAGGTGAACATCCAGTTGATCATGCCGAACAGGAGCATGGTCAGCGGCTTCGACAGGTGCGCGCTGGGTTGGCCCGCGCGCATCTCCGACACCGCACGCGCAAAGCCGGCGACGACGTGGCGCTCCTTGTCGAGCACACGCTCGCGGTCCTCGGGTTCCAGGAATTTCACATCCTCGGTCAGCACGCGGTGCGCGTCCTGGGCGTTGGCGTATTCGGCCACGATGCGGTGGATCAGGTGGCGCAGCCTGTCCTCGCCTTGCAAATGGGCGGCGGCCTCGTCGTCGATCAGGGCTTCCAGGCGCGACACGTGCCCTTCGGCAATGCTGACGAGCAGGCTGTATTTGTCCTTGTAGTAGTGATACAGCGAGGCCTTGGACAGCCCGCAGGCCTCCGCGACCTGGTTCATCGAGGCAGAGGCATAGCCCCGCTTCGCGAACAGCGCGGCGGCGCGGGACAGGATCATCTCCCGCTGGTCTTCGTAGGTGGCGGCTCTTCCGCGCGGCATGGGCTGGCGCCTACTCGTCGCGCTTGGTGGCGATCAGCGTCTTCACCGGCGCATGCTGTACGCGCGGCCGATCGGCCTCGACGGCGGCAAGCGGCGCGACCTCGACCAGGCTGGCCTGGCAGCGGCGCGTGAGTTCCTGGTAGGTGAGGGTGCCGTCGAGCTTCCAGGCAATCTCCTGGTCGCTGAGTTCGCGCTTGACCTTGGCGGGCATGCCGGCGGCTAGGCTGCGCGGCGGCACCTTCATGCCGGCGGGCACGAAGGCGCAGGCCGCGACGAAGGAATTCGCGCCGATTTCGGCCTCGTCCATCACCACCGCGTTCATGCCGACCAGCGCATCGCGCCGGATCACGCAGCCATGCAGCACCGCGCCGTGACCGACGTGGCCGTTCTCCTCGATCAGCGTGTCCTGCTCCGGAAAGCCGTGCATCACGCAGGTGTCTTGCACATTGGCCCCGGCGTGGAGCACGATGCGACCGAAGTCGCCGCGCAGGCTGGCATTGGGGCCGATGTAGCAGTTGGGGCCGACGATCACGTCGCCGATGAGCACGGCGGTGGGGTGCACGTAGGCACTCGGGTCGACCACCGGCACGACGCCTTCGATGGAGTAGCAGGGCATGTCTCTTCCTTCTGTTTTCTTGGGGGCTAGGGTTTGCACTAGGTCAAACGACTTGCGCAGCGAAGTCGGGAAATAATAAACTCTACCGAACGGTCGGTCAATAATGTTTTAAGAGCAATAGAGAGATGACAGAACCCACGATTTTGGTAGCACAGGCAGGCGGCGTGACCACGCTGACGCTCAACCGTCCCACCGCGATGAACAGCTTCACGAGCGCGATGCATGCGGAGCTGCTGGCGGCCTTGAATGCCGCCGCGAACGATGCGTCGGTGCGCTGCGTGATCATCACGGGCGCGGGGCGCGGCTTCTGCGCGGGGCAGGATCTGAGCGACCCGGCGGCTGCGCCGGGGCAGGACCTGGGCAAGCTGATCGAGGCCAACTACGCGCCGCTGGTGGAGCGCGTGCGCTCGATGCCGGTGCCGGTGATTGCTGCGGTCAACGGGGTTGCTGCCGGTGCGGGCGCCAATCTCGCGCTGTGCTGCGACCTGGTGGTTGCGGGGCGCTCGGCCAGCTTTATCCAGGCCTTCTCGAAGATCGGGCTCGTCGTCGATACCGGCGGCACGTGGCTGCTGCCGCGGCTGATCGGTTCGGCCCGCGCCATGGGCCTGGCCATGCTGGGCGACAAGGTGCCCGCGGCCGACGCGGCGCAGATGGGAATGATCTGGCAGTGCGTCGATGACACCTCGCTGCTCGAGACAGCCAACGCATTGGCCACGCGCCTCGCCGGCATGCCGACGCGCGCGCTGGTCGCGACGCGACAGGCCCTGACCGCAGCGCAAGGCATGGACATGCGCCAGGCCCTGCAACTGGAGGCCACGCTGCAATCCGAACTGGGCAGTGCACACGACTACCTCGAAGGCGTCGATGCCTTCCGCAACAAGCGCGCGCCGACCTTCACCGACCGCTGACCCATTCGCTTCCCATGACTGAAGTCCAAACGCCCCAACAAACCGCCGAGCATGTCCGCGAAGGCATGCTGCGCAACGACCGCGCGACGCGCTCGCTCGGCATGCGCATCGTCGAGGTCGCGCCCGGCCGCGCCACGATCCACATGCAGGTGCGCGAAGACATGCTCAACGGCCACGACATCTGCCACGGCGGTTTCATCGCCACGCTGTGCGATTCGGCCTTCGCCTTCGCCTGCAATTCGTACAACGAACTCACGGTGGCCTCCGGTTTCGGCATCGACTTCATGGCGCCGGGCAGGCTCGGCGACGAACTCGTCGCGCGATGCGAAGAGGTGTCGAAGTCCGGGCGCACCGGCGTCTACGACACGGAGGTCACCAACCAGCGCGGCGAGCGCCTGGCGGTGTTCCGCGGCCGCTCGTACACCATGAAGGGCAAGCCGGCTGTCCAGCCCGCCTGACCCGCTGCCAGCCTGAAGAGGAGACAAGAACATGCCCGTGAAGCAACCCGCCCCCGGCGACCTGTCGGCGATCGAGACCGCCAGCCGCGACGAGATCGCCGCGCTGCAGCTCGCACGCATGAAGGACACGCTGCAACGCGCCTACGACAACGTGCCGCACTACCGCAAGGCCTTCGATGCCAAGGGCGTGAAGCCGGGCGACCTGAAACAGCTCAGCGACCTGTCGAAGTTCCCCTTCCTGGTGAAGTCCGACCTGCGCGACAACTACCCCTTCGGCCTGTTCGCCGTGCCGCGCGAAAAGCTGTCGCGCGTGCATGCATCGTCGGGCACCACCGGCAAGCCGACCGTGGTCGGCTACACGAAGAACGACATCGACACCTGGGCCGAACTCGTCGCGCGTTCGATCCGTGCCGCGGGCGGACGTCCCGGCGACCTGATCCACATCGCCTATGGCTATGGCCTGTTCACCGGCGGCCTCGGCGCGCACTACGGCGCGGAGCGCGCGGGCTGCACCGTGGTACCGATGGGCGGCGGTCAGACCGAGAAGCAGGTGCAACTGATCCAGGACTTCAAGCCGTCCATCATCATGGTCACGCCGAGCTACATGCAGGTGGTGATCGAGGAGTTCGCGCGGCAGGGCATCGATGCGCGCGAAAGCTCGCTGAAGGTTGGCATCTTCGGCGCGGAGCCGTGGACCGAGGCGATGCGCCACGACATCGAGCACAAGGCCGGCATCGACGCGGTCGACATCTATGGCCTCTCCGAAGTGATGGGCCCGGGCGTCGCCAGCGAATGCATCGAGAGCAAGGACGGCCCGGTCATCTGGGAAGACCACTTCTATCCCGAGATCATCGACCCGATCACCGGCGAGCTGGTGCCCGACGGCGAGGAGGGCGAACTGGTCTTCACCTCGCTGACCAAGGAAGCCCTGCCGGTCGTCCGCTACCGCACGCGCGACCTCACGCGCCTGCTGCCGCCGACCTCGCGCTCGTTCCGCCGCATGGGCAAGATCGTCGGCCGCAGCGACGACATGATGATCATCCGCGGCGTCAACGTGTTCCCCACGCAGGTCGAGGAGATCGTGCTCGCGCACGAGGCGCTCACCGGCCTCTACCAGATGCACATCAGCCGCGAAGGGCTGCTCGACCAGGTCGAGGTGCATTGCGAACTGCAGCCCAACAGCATCATCTCCGAGAGCGATCGCGTCGCGGTGGCCAAGTGGGTGCAGCACCGCATCAAGACGCTGGTCGGTATTTCGACCGAAGTCCGCGTGTTCGACCCGAACACGATCGAGCGCACGCAGACCGGCAAGGCCCGCCGCGTGGTCGACAAACGTCCCCGCTGAACAAGGAGAACAGCTCATGTACACGCAAGCCATGGACACGATGGGCAAGGAGCCCGACGGCAAGAAGGTCGTGCGCTCCGCCGACGAGATGCGCCTGGAAGAAAACTTCGATGCGCACATCGATGCCGGCGACTTCATCGAGGCGAAGGACTGGATGCCCGACCACTACCGCAAGACGTTGGTGCGGCAGATCAGCCAGCATGCGCATTCGGAGATCGTCGGCATGCTGCCCGAGGGCAACTGGATCTCGCGCGCGCCGACGCTCAAGCGCAAGGCCATCCTGCTGGCCAAGGTGCAGGACGAGGGCGGCCACGGCCTCTACCTCTATGCCGCGGCAGAAACGCTCGGCACTTCGCGCGACCAGATGTTCGATGCGCTGCACAGCGGCAAGGCCAAGTACAGCTCGATCTTCAACTACCCGACGCTGACCTGGGCCGACATCGGCACCATCGGCTGGCTGGTGGATGGCGCGGCCATCATGAACCAGGTGCCGATCTGCCGTTGCTCCTATGCGCCCTATGCGCGGGCCATGATCCGCATCTGCCGCGAAGAGAGCTTCCATCAGCGCCAGGGCTACGAAGCCCTGCTCACGATGATGACCAAGGGCACCGATGCGCAGAAGGCGATGGTGCAGGACGCGGTCAATCGCTGGTGGTGGCCGTCGATCATGATGTTCGGTCCGCCGGACGACCAGTCGCCCAACAGTGCGCAATCCATGCGCTGGGGCATCAAGCGCTTCAGCAATGACGACCTGCGTCAGAAGTTCATCGATGCCGCCGTCGAGCAGGCGCGCATCCTCGGCGTGACCTTGCCCGACCCGGACCTCAAGTGGAACGAGGAACGCCAGGCGCATGACCATGGCCCGATCGACTGGAGCGAGTTCTGGCGCGTGATCGGCGGCGACGGGCCGTGCAATCGCGAACGGCTCAACGCCCGCGTCAAGGCATGGGAAGACGGCGCATGGGTGCGCGACGCCGCACTCGCACACGCACGCAAGCAAACCAATCTCAAGGAAGCAGCATGAGCTCAGTCGAAAACGAATGGCCGTTGTGGGAAGTGTTCGTCCGCAGCAAGGCGGGCCTGGACCACAAGCATTGCGGCAGCCTGCATGCCGCCGATTCGAAGATGGCGATCCAGATGGCGCGCGACGTCTACACCCGCCGCCAGGAAGGTTGCAGCGTGTGGGTCGTGCTGTCCGAGCAGATCGTGGCCAGCGACCCGGGCGAGAAGGACATGTACTTCGATCCGGCGGAGGACAAGGTCTACCGCCACCCCACCTTCTACGCGCTCCCTCAGGCCGTAGACCACATGTGAGCGCGCGATGTCCACAGCCTCCATCGAACTCCAGCTGACGCCTCCCGCGCAATACCTGCTGCGCATCGGCGACACCTGCCTGATCCTCGCGCAACGCCTCGGCGAATGGTGCGGCCACGCGCCCATCCTCGAGGAAGACATCGCCATGTCGAACATCGCGCTCGATCTCATCGGCCAGGCGCGCGCCCTGCTGACGCGTGCCGGCGAGATCGAGGGCCAGCAGCACGACGAAGACCAGCTCGCCTTCCTGCGCAACGAGCGCGACTATTTCAACCTCACGCTGGTCGAGCTGCCGCGCGGCGACTTCGCGGTCAGCGTGCTGCGCAACACCATGGTCTCGACCTGGCTCAAGCTGCTGTGGGAACGGCTCGCGAGTTCCAGCGACTCGGAAGTGCAGGCCATCGCCGGCAAGGCCTTGAAGGAAGCGCGCTACCACCAGCAGCATTCGGGCGACTGGGTGGTGCGACTGGGCGACGGCACCGACGAATCGCGCGAACGCATGAAGGCCGCGCTGGCGCACCTGTGGCGCTATGCCGCCGAGATGTTCGACACCGATGCCGCGGACGAGCAGGCGCATGCAGACGGCATGGGTCCGCTGTGGTCCGAGCTGAAGGCACCGTGGCAGGCCGAGATGCAACTGATCCTCGACGAAGCCGGCTTGCAGATGCCCGCCGATTCCGCCTTCCGCAGCGAAGGCAAGCGCGGCGTGCACAGCGAGCACATGGGCTTCATCCTGGCCGATATGCAGTATCTGCAACGCAGCTTTCCCGGGGGCGTGTGGTGACCGTGGCGCTCTGCGCAGCACCCGAGCAGGACGAGCGCACGCGCGCGGCCTGGGACGTGCTCGCGACGGTGCTCGACCCCGAAGTGCCAGCCGTGTCGGTGCGCGACCTCGGCATCGTGCGCGACGTGATCGCGCATGAGGACGCGCTGGAGATCGTGCTGACGCCGACCTACTCCGGCTGTCCGGCCACCGAGGTGATCGAGCATGACGTGCTCGCAGCGATCGATGCGGCAGGCCTCGGCCCGGCGCGCGTGAGCCTGCGCCGCGCGCCCGCCTGGACCACCGACTGGATCAGCGCCGAAGGCCGCCGCAAGCTGGCCGAATACGGCATCGCGCCACCCGGCCCGGCGACCTCCAGCGAAGCCGTGCCCATCCGCTTCTTCGGCCGCCGCAGCGAGGCGCAACAACTGGCCTGCCCGCGTTGCGGCAGCTTCCACACCGAGCGGCTCGCGGCCTTCGGTTCCACCGCGTGCAAGGCGATCTACCGTTGCCTGGCCTGCAAGGAACCCTTCGAGCATTTCAAGCCGATCTGAGCGAGAACACCATGTCCGTCATGTTCCATCCCCTGCGTGTGCGCGCCATCGAGCCCGACACGCAAGAGGCCGTCATCGTCTCCTTCGACGTGCCGCCCGACCTGCGCGAAGTGTTCGGCTTCACGCAGGGCCAGTACCTCACCCTGCGCACCGACATCGACGGGCAGGACCTGCGCCGCTCGTATTCGATCTGCGCCGGTGTCGACGACGGCGAGTTGCGCGTCGGCGTGCGCAAGGTGCGCGGCGGCGTGTTCTCCAACTGGATCAACGAGCACCTGCAACCCGGCCACACCGTGCAGGTCATGGCGCCGCAGGGCCGCTTCTTCGTGCCGCTCGACCCGGCATCGAAGCGCCACCATGTCGGCATCGCCGGCGGCAGCGGCATCACGCCGATCCTGTCGATCATGAAGACCGTGCTCGCGCGCGAACCCAAGAGCCGCTTCACGCTGATCTACGGCAACCGCCTTTTGCAGTCGACGATGTTCAAGGAAGAGATCGAAGACCTCAAGAACCGCTACATGACGCGGCTGTCGTTGCAGATGGTGTTCTCCGACGAGCACACCGACGCGCCGCTCAACCACGGCCTGATGAACCGCGAGAAGATCGGCGAGTTCCTCAAGAGCGTGGTGCCCGCAGGCGGCATCGATCATGTGTTCGTGTGCGGGCCGTTCCAGATGAACGACGAGGCCGAGGCCGCGCTGCTCGAGGCCGGCGTGCCCGAGGAGCGCATTCATATCGAGCGCTTCGGCGTCGCGTTGCCATCGACGGGGCCTGTGGGCGCGGTGGTGCATGAAGCCAAGCCCGGCGACGCCGAGACGGCGCGCATCGTCATCATCCGCGATGGCCTGCAACGCGAGATCTCGTTCACCAAGAACCAGCCGAGCATCCTCGACGCGGCATCGGCTGCGGGCATGGAGGTGCCTTACTCCTGCACGTCGGGCGTGTGCGGTACCTGCCGCGCCAAGGTGGTCGAGGGCGAGGTGCGCATGGAGCGCAACTTCGCGCTGGACAAGAAGGAAGTGGCGAGCGGCTTCATCCTGACCTGCCAGGCGCATCCGTTGACGGAGCGTGTGGTCCTCTCTTTTGATGAGCGCTAGTGGTGTAACCGGGCGCGCGGGTACATCCCGATGACGGGGAACGCATGAACACCGTCCACTAACGCCCGAGCGCTTTTCGCCTCAATTTTTCAAGCATTCCTTTCCAAATTCACTCCGGAGAAGACCACCCATGAAATCGTTCAAACCCCTGCTGCTGATCGCCTTGCTCGGCGCAGCGCTGGCCGCGCAGGCCGACATCAACGTCGGCGTCACGCTGTCGGCCACCGGCCCGGCGGCATCGCTCGGCATTCCGGAGAAAAACACCATCGCGCTGATGCCCAAGACCATCGGCGGGCAGAAGGTCAACTACATCGTGCTGGACGATGCGTCGGACACGACGGCAGCCGTGGCCAACACGCGCAAGCTGATCACGGAAAGCAAGGTCGACGTGGTGCTGGGCTCGACCGTCACACCGGCCTCGCTGGCGATGATCGACGTCATCTCCGAAGCCAAGACGCCGATGATCTCGATGGCCGCGTCGGCGCGCATCGTCGAGCCGATGGACGACAAGCGCAAGTGGGTCTTCAAGACGCCGCAGAACGACATCATGATGTCGCTGGCCATTGCCGAGCACATGCAGAAACTGGGCGTGAAGACCGTGGGCTTCATCGGCTTCTCCGATGCGTACGGTGAAGGCTGGTTCCAGGAATTCGGCAAGGCCGCGGGCCTCAAGGGCCTGACCATCGTCGCCAACGAACGCTTCAGCCGCAGCGACACCTCGGTCACCGGCCAGGTGCTGAAGATCATGTCGGCCAAGCCCGATGCGGTGCTGGTCGCCGGCTCGGGCACGCCCGCCGCGCTGCCGCAGAAGACGCTGAAGGAACGCGGCTATGCCGGCAAGCTGTACCAGACGCACGGCGTGGCCAACAACGACTTCCTGCGTGTCGGCGGCAAGGATGTCGAAGGCACCTTCCTGCCCTCGGGCCCGGTGCTCGTGGCCGACCAGTTGCCCGCCTCGAACCCGGTGAAGAAGAGCGCGATGGCCTACATCGCCGCCTATGAAGGCGCGAACGGCAAGGGCAGCGTCTCGACCTTCGGCGGCCATGCCTGGGATGCCGGCCTGCTGATGACGACCGCGGTGCCGGTGGCACTGAAGAAGGCGCAACCCGGCACGCCGGAGTTCCGCGCTGCGCTGCGCGATGCGCTGGAGCAGATCAAGGAAATGCCTGGTGCACACGGCATCTTCACGATGTCGCCGACCGACCACCTGGGTTTGGACCAACGCGCACGCGTGATGGTCAAGATCGAGAACGGCGCCTGGAAATACCAACCTTGAGAAGGTAGGAATCTTTCTACTGCGCGCCCCGATCTCGGGCCTGCGGTGCTCACCGTACGAGAGTACGGTTCCGCTCCTCGACCCGACCTCGAGGCGCTCGCTACGAAATCTTCCCACCTTCTCGCTCGAGGTAATTTCTTATGGACGCACAGATCGCCCTGCTGCTTGCGCAGGACGGCCTCGTGAATGGCGCGGTGTACGGACTGATGGCGCTGGCTCTGGTGCTGGTGTTCTCCGTCACCCGCGTCATCTTCATTCCGCAGGGTGAGTTCGTCGCCTTCGGCGCGCTGTCGATGGCCATGATGCAGGCCGGTCGCGTGCCCCCGACGCTGTGGTTGCTGCTGGTGCTGGCTGCGGCGGCACTCATCGTCGAGGCCTGGCGCTGGAAGCGGGGCGCCACGGTGGAATGGGCCTCCGCAATTCTGTGGTGCGTGGCCTTTCCTGCGTTGGCTTGTGCGCTCGCACTGGTGTGGCGGCCCGCGGGTGTGGCGGCGCAGGCCTTCACCACGCTGGTGCTGGTCATGCCGCTCGGACCGCTGCTCTATCGCCTCGCGTTTCGGCCGATGGTCAATGCCACGGTGCTGACACTGCTGATCGTCTCCGTCGCGCTGCATGGCGTGCTGGTGGGGCTCGGGCTTCTCTTCTTCGGCGCTGAAGGATCGCGCACGCCGGCGTTCTCGGAAGCGCGCTTCGAGCTGGGTGGCTTGCAGGTGAGCGGACAGTCGCTCGTCGTCATAGGCGTGACCTTCGTGCTGGTCGTGCTGATGTTCCAGTTCTTCGGCCGCTCGATGGTCGGCAAGGCCTTGCGCGCGACCGCAATGAACCGCGTCGGGGCGCGGTTGATGGGCATCCCTACCGAGCTGGCGGGTGATGTGAGCTTTGCCCTGGCTGCGCTCATCGGCGCCGTGTCTGGCCTGCTGATCGCACCGCTGACCACGGTGTACTACGACACCGGCTTTCTCATCGGCCTGAAGGGCTTCGTCGCTGCCATCGTCGGCGGCCTGGCGAGCTATCCCGCCGCATTGCTCGGCGCCTTGCTGGTGGGGCAACTCGAATCCTTCTCGTCGTTCTGGGCCAGCGCCTTCAAGGAAGTGCTGGTCTTCACGCTGATCATCCCGGTGCTGTGGTGGCGTTCGCTGCGCAGCCATCATGTGGAGGACGAGGAATGACCACCTCCGCCAACAACACTTCGCTGCCGAAGACATCGGCAAACGGTTTCCTCACGCGCCGCCATCTCACGCTCGCCGCCGTCCTGGCGCTGGCGGTGATCTGGAACTGGCTGCCTGAATTCACTGTCGTGGTGATGAGCTACATCGGCCTCTACGCGATCGTCGCGGTGGGCCTTGCGATGCTCACCGGTGTCGGCGGCATGACCTCCTTCGGGCAGGCGGCTTTCGTCGGTATGGGCGCGTATGCGACGGCCTGGACCTGCACCTCGCCGATGGCGGCCTCCACGGTCGGCGCGGTGGTCGGCACCGGCTTGCTGCCCTGGGTCGGGCTGCTGCTGGGCCTGGCGCTGACCTTCGCGCTGGCCTGGATGCTCGGTGCCGTCACGGTCAAGCTGCAGGGCCACTACCTGCCGCTGTGCACCATCGCCTGGGGCCTGAGCCTCTACTACCTGTTCGGCAACATGGAGTTCCTCGGCGGGCAGACCGGCATCACCGGCGTGCCGGCGCTGGTCATCGCGGGCTGGTCACTGGCCTCGCCGCGTGCGCTCGGCGTGGTGATCTGGGGCGTGCTGCTGCTCGGCCTGTGGCTGCTGCACAACCTGCTCGATTCGCGAGAAGGGCGCGCGGTGCGGGCGCTCAAGAGCGGTCGGCTCATGGCCGAGTCGATGGGCGTGGACACGGCCCGCTATCGCATCAAGCTGTTCGTGCTGGCCGCGCTGCTGGCCGCGATCTCCGGCTGGCTGTATGCGCACATGCAGCGCTTCGTGAACCCGACGCCCTTCAACCTCAACATCGGCATCGAATACCTGTTCATGGCGGTGGTCGGCGGTGCCGGTCATCTGTGGGGCGCGGTGCTGGGTGCGGCGCTGATCACGCTGCTCAAGGAGAAGCTGCAGGACGTGCTGCCGAACCTGCTCGGCACCAGCGGCAACTTCGAAGTGATCGTGTTCGGCCTGCTGATGCTGCTGGTGCTGCAGCGCTTCGCGGAAGGCCTGTGGCCGGCGCTGGAGCGCCTGGGCCAGCGCTTCCTGCGGCCGGAGACGGCGCGAGCACCGCGCGGCATGGCGACGCTGGCGCGGCGCGTGCTGCCGGCGCGCGGCACGGTGCTGCTGCAGTCGTCCAAGGTCACCAAGCGCTTCGGCGGCCTCGTTGCCAACAACGACGTGACGATGAACGTGAAGGCCGGCGAGATCCATGCGCTGATCGGACCGAACGGTGCGGGCAAGAGCACCTTCTTCAACATGATCTCGGGCGTGGACGATCCGACCGAAGGCGAAGTGCGCCTGATGGACAAGCCCATGCGCGAACACCCTGCGCGCGACTTCGCATCGCTGGGCCTGAGCCGCACCTTCCAGCACGTGCGCCTGCTCGGGCAACGCAGCGTGATCGAGAACGTCGCGCTGGGCGGGCACCTGCGCGCGAAGCGCGGCTGGATCGCGTCGATGCTGCGGCTGGACCGTGGCGAAGAGGCGGCTTTGCTGGCCGAGGCGCGGCATCAGATCGAACGTTGCGGACTCGGCGCGCATGCCGATACGCCCGCCGCCTCGCTGGCATTGGGTCAGCAGCGCGTGGTCGAGATCGCGCGGGCGCTGGCCAGCCAGCCGGCCGTGCTGCTGCTCGACGAACCGGCCGCCGGCCTGCGCCACCTGGAGAAGCGCGCATTGGCAGAACTGCTTTCGCAACTGCGCGCCGAAGGCCTCGGCATCCTGGTGGTCGAGCACGACATGGAGTTCGTCATGAACCTGGCGGACCGCATCACGGTGCTGGAGTTCGGCACGGTCATCGCGGAAGGCACGCCGGCCGAGGTGCAAGCCAACCAGCGCGTGTTGGATGCCTACCTGGGTGGTGCGGATTGAGCTCGCAGGGCAGCGGAAGGATCAAATGAACAAGCTACTCGAACTCGACGCCTTCAGCGTCGCCTACGGCAGCGTCGAGGCACTGCACAGCGTGCAGCTCGACGTGCGCGAAGGCGAGATCGTCACCGTCATCGGCCCCAACGGCGCGGGCAAGACCACGCTGCTGTGCGCGGCGATGGGCCTGCTGCCATCGACTGGCTCGCTCACGCTGGCCGGCGAGCGCATCGCACGACCGACCGTCGAGACCATGGTGGCGCGCGGCGTGGCGCTGGTGCCGGAGAAGCGCGAGCTGTTCGGCGAGATGTCGGTGGAAGACAACCTGCTGCTGGGCGGCTTCTACCGCTGGCGCAAGGGCCAGCGCGACCAGAAGGCGCGCATGGAAGAAGTCTTCCAGATCTTCCCGCGCATGCGCGAGCGGCGCGAGCAGATGTCCTCCACGCTCTCCGGCGGCGAGCGCCAGATGCTGGCCATCGGCCGTGCGCTGATGGCGCGGCCGCGCCTGCTGATGCTCGACGAGCCTTCGCTCGGCCTCGCACCGCTGATCGTGCGCGAAGTGCTGCAGGTGGTTTCCTCGCTGCGCAACCACGGCGTCTCGGTGCTGCTGGTCGAGCAGAACGCGCGGGCGGCGCTGCAGGTGGCCGACCGCGGCTACGTGCTGGAGACCGGCGCGGTCGCGTTGTCCGGCGCGGCCAGCGATTTGCTGCATGACCGTCGAATCATCGATACCTATCTCGGCATCGGCAATGCGCAGCGCGACGACGCTGCGCCGGCCCACGCCTGATCCTCTTTCACACAACTAGCTAGGGACATTCACAAGTGACCAACGTTCTCCAGAGTTACATCGCCGGCCGCTGGGTTGGCAACCAGGCCGCGCAGACGCTCAACAGCGCCATCAACGGCCAGCCCGTAGCCCACACGCATGCCGAGCAACTCGACTTCGGCGAGGCCGTTTCGCATGCGCGCAAGGTCGGCCTGCCCGCCCTGCTGGCGCTGGACTTCCAGCAGCGCGCCGAACGCCTCAAGGCGCTGGGCAAGTACCTCGCGCAGCACAAGGAAAAGCTCTATGCCATCTCGGCCCACACGGGCGCCACGCGTGCCGACGGCTGGATCGACATCGAAGGCGGCGCCGGCACCTTGTTGGCCTATGCCAGCATGGGCAGCAACGAACTGCCCTCGGGCAACCTGGTGCATGAAGGCCCGGCGATGCCGCTCGGCCGCAAGGGCGGCTTTGCCGGCACGCACATCCTGGTGCCGCGCCAGGGCGTGGCCGTGCACATCAATGCCTTCAACTTTCCGATCTGGGGCCTGCTCGAGAAGTTCGCGCCCAGCTTCCTGGCCGGCATGCCCTGCATCGGCAAGCCCGCCACCGCGACCAGCTACTTGACCGAGGCGCTGGTGCGCCTCATCAACGAATCGGGCCTGCTGCCAGAAGGCGCGCTGCAACTGGTCATCGGTGGTACGGGCGACCTGCTGGACCGTCTCGACGGCTCGGACTTCGTCACCTTCACCGGCTCGGCCGACACCGCGGCCAAGCTGCGCGTGCATCCGAACGTCGTGCGCAACTCGATCCCCTTCAATGCCGAGGCCGACTCGCTCAACTGCGCGATCCTCGCGCCCGACGTGACGCCCGACGACGAGGAGTTCGACCTCTTCGTGAAGGAGGTGGCGCGCGAGATGACCACCAAGGCCGGCCAGAAGTGCACCGCCATCCGCCGCGCGATCGTGCCGCGCCAGCATGTCGATGCGGTCGCGGACCGACTGCGCGCACGCCTGGCCAAGACCGTCATCGGCGACCCGACGCGTGAGGACGTGCGCATGGGTGCGCTGGCCTCGCGTGCGCAGTTCGACGACGTGTCGGAACGCGTTGCGATGCTGATGCAGGGCGCCGAGCTGGTCTACGGTGCGCGCGACGGCTTTGCGCCGGTGGGCGATGGCGTGGCCAACGGCGCGTTCTTCTCGCCGACGCTGCTCCTGAGCCGCAAGCCGATGGAACACGATGCGGTGCATGACGTCGAGGCCTTCGGCCCGGTCAGCACGCTGATGGCCTATGACGGCATCGACGAGGCGGTGGCGCTGGCCGCACGCGGACGCGGCAGCCTGGTCGGCACGCTGGTCACGCGCGACCCGAAGACGGCGGCGCGCGTCATCCCCGCGGTGGCTGCCTTGCATGGCCGCTTCCTCGTGCTCGACCGCGAAGCCGCCGCCGAATCGACCGGCCATGGCTCGCCGCTGCCGCAGCTCAAGCACGGTGGCCCGGGCCGCGCCGGCGGTGGCGAGGAACTCGGCGGCATCCGCGCCGTGAAGCATTATTTGCAACGCACGGCGGTGCAAGGCTCGCCGACCATGATCGCGGCGATCACCGGCGAGTACATGCGCGGTGCGGCACGCCAAGAGAGCGAATCGCATCCCTTCCGCAAGCACTTCGAGGACCTGCAGATCGGCGACTCGCTGCTCACGCATCGTCGCACGGTGGGCGAGGCCGACATCGTCGCCTTCGGCGGCATCTCGGGTGACTACTTCTACATGCACTTCGACGAAGTGGCGGCGAAGGAATCGCCCTTCGGCAAGCGCATCGCGCACGGCTACTTCGTGCTGTCGGCGGCGGCCGGCCTATTCGTGTCGCCCGCGCCGGGGCCGGTGCTGGCCAACTACGGCTTGGACACGCTGCGCTTCGTCAAGCCGGTCGGCATCGGCGACACGATCCGCGCGCGCCTCACGGCCAAGCGCAAGATCGATCGCAACAAGAAGGACGCCAACGGCGTCGGCCAAGGCGTGGTCGCGTGGGATGTGGAGGTCACCAACCAGCTCGACGAGGTGGTGGCGAGCTACGACATCCTGACGCTGGTGTCGAAGCGGGCCTGAACGCCCTCACAGCAGCTGTTCACTCACGAACATCGACGTGAACGACACGCCCAGCTGCCGGCGCCAGTTGCGGCTGGGTTCCGCGCTGAACACCAGCGGCTGCGTGGTGGACGGCGCGACCCATTGCAGCTTGGGGCGCGCTGCACCGGGCTGCATCCGCAACTGGTAGCTGCGCGGCAACTGCTCGCGTTGCAGGAGCGTCGCGACCTGCATCGCCAGCTCGGGGCTGTCGATGACCAGGCCCATCTCGGTGTTGGAATGGGCCGAGCGGCGATCCATGTTCATCGAGCCGATGGACAGCCAGCGATGGTCGACCACGGCCAGCTTGGCATGCAGGCGGCCGAGGGAGCCGTGCGATACCGCAGCAGTGGCTTGCGGCGCGTCCACGCCGGGCATCATTTCGTAGAGCGCGACGCCCATGTCCAGCAGCTCGTCGCGGTAGCGCGAATAGCCGACGTGCACCAGCGGCTCATCGGTGGTGGCGAGCGAATTGGTCAGCACCGCCACGCGCACCTTGCGGGCCGTGGAGGCTTGCAGGATGTCGAGCATGCGTGTGTCCGGGATGAAGTAGGGCGAGGTCACCAGCACATCGGAGCGCGCCGATTGCAGCAGCTCCAGGTTGCCGTTCATGACGGTGCTGTCGGCCAGGCTTTGCTCATGCGTCGCCTTCATCGGCGCATCGGCCATCACGCGTACGGTGGCCAGGTGCAGGTCGATGCGGCCGCTGGCCAATTGCGCGCCGACCGGGCCTTGGCCGAGCAGGTCCCGTTCGGCCATCGCCTGAACCGCCGTCGTACCCGCACTGCCTTGTGCCCACGCATCGAACTGTGCGCGTGCAGCTTGCGGCAGCCGCTCGGTCGACACCAGGCTCTGGATCGGATAGGCATGCTCGCTGTTCCAGTAGGCATCGAACACCGCGGATTGCTCGCGCACCACCTTGCCGGCGGCGAGCACGTCCATGTCGATGAAGTTGGCGGGCTGGCTGCGGCCGAAGTAGGCATCGCCGATGTTGCGCCCGCCGCTGATCGCGAAGGCGTTGTCGACGATGAAGAGCTTGTTGTGCATGCGCCGGTTGACGCGCGAAAAATCATTGAGCGACAGCAGCACGCGCGAGGGCACGGCGCCGCCGCGCACCGCCAGCGGGTTGAACATGCGCACCTCGACATTCGGCGTGGCGGCCAGACCCGCGAGCAGGTCATCCTCGCCGCCCGCATGCAGGTCGTCGATCAGCAGGCGCACGCGCACGCCGCGGTCAGCCGCGCGGGCCAGCGCATGCAGGAACTCGCGGCCGGAGGCGTCATTGGCAATCTGGTAGTACTGCGCGTCGATGGTGCGTCCGGCGGCGTGGGCCAGCGCCATGCGCGCTTCCAGTGCCTGGCCGCCGTCGGGCAGCAGGCGCAGGCCGGAGATGTTGTCGTCGTCGGCGGGCAACGAGGCATCGGCCACGTCCGTCAGGCGGGTCGCGCCATGGGCGTCGTCCGTCAGGCTGTGCGAGGGCTGGCGCATCACGTCGGCCGGCAGGCTGGCACACGCGGTCAGCAGCGCGGACAGCACGATGCCGAGGCAAAGGGCGATCAGGCGGACCATGTGCTTGGACTGCGCGGACATCGAGGGGCTCCAAAGTGGTGCAGTTGTGGGAGGTTCGCGTTAATCTACCCAGCCGTCCGCGCGCGGACGAGTGCCCAATGCGCATCACCGATGTGACATTGATCACAGCCAGTCAAGACCGGATAATTTGTTGCACGGCACAAGAGCGACGCACGAGGGTTGGCGTTGCGCCGGGCAGGTGCGCGATGCCAGAAAAACGGAGTGACCGATGAGTTCCGACGACGAGGGCGTGAGCGATCAACTGCCCCCCGCCCTGCTTGAGGCCATCGCGCTGCGCGGCGCGACGCGTGCGTTCCCGGCCCAGACCATCCTCATCAACGAAGGCGACACCACCGACTCGCTCTACATCATGCTGACCGGGCGCGTGAAGGTCTATGCCAGTTCGGAGGAAGGCCGCGACGTGGTGCTCACCGAATACGGTCCGGGCGAGTACTTCGGCGAACTCTCGCTCGACGGCGCCAAGCGTTCCGCGTCGATCAAGGCCATGGAGCCCTGCACGTGCCGCGTGGTCCAGGGATCGGAGCTGCGCCAGTTGATGATCGAGTACCCCGACTTCGCGATGCACCTGACGCGCAAGCTGATCCGCATGGTGCGGCGCCTGACCGAGCAGGTGCGCAGCATCGCCACGGAAGACGTCTACGGCCGCATGGTGCGGGTGTTGAACGACATGTCCGAGCAGATCGGCAGTGAGCGCGTGCTGCGCCAGAAGCTCACGCAGCAGGACATCGCTGATCGCGTCGGGGCGTCGCGGGAGATGGTCAACCGCGTGATGAAGGAACTGACGGCTGGCGGCTATGTGACGCAGCGCAATGGGCGGCTGGTGATCTTGCGCAAGCTGCCGTCGGCCTGGTAGCGGCGGCCTGGGGATTGTTGAGTTCTTTCTGCGTCCGGCCCCCGCACGCAGGAGCCTTCGCGAATGCCACCTGGCCCGTAGCTGCGACGTCTGCGCCATTCGCGCGGGATCGGCGGATCCCGGGTTCGAGCCACCAGTGGCGCGCTTCCTCAAAACGGCGCAGCATCCGGCCAGCGACACACGATGACCTCGACCTGTTCCGGCTGCGGTGCGCAGGCGCCGCCCGACGCTTCCTTCTGCCCGCGCTGTGGCCGTCGGCTGGAGAGCCTTTGCCCGTCGTGCGGCCATGCTTGCGAGCCGGACTTCGCGTTCTGTCCGCGCTGCGGCGCGCCGCGCGGGGCCAAGGCATCGCCGCGGGCCGCACTATCGCCGCCGCAGCAGCCCCCGCAACTGCCAACCCTTGCAGCCGCACCCGCGCCAACGACGCCCACGCCCGACGCCCCGGCCCACGAAGCCGACCGCCGCCAGGTCACCATCCTCTTCGCCGACCTCACCGGCTTCACCTCCCTGGCCGAGCGGCTGGACCCGGAGACGGTGCGCAGCTTCCAGAACGCCTTGTTCGAGACCATGGCCCAGGCCATCGTGCACTACGACGGCTTCGTCGAGAAGTTCGTCGGCGATGCGGTGATGGCCGTGTTCGGTGCACCGCATGCGCACGAGGACGATCCGCTGCGCGCCGTCGAGGCCGCGCAGGAAATGCTGCGAGGCGTGGAGCGCCTGAGCGAGCGCTGGGCCGCGCGCCTGGGCCGCGGCGTGACGCTGCACATCGGCGTGCACACCGGCGCCGTGGTCGCGGGCAGCCTCGGCAGCGGCGCGGGCGAAACCTATGCCGTGACCGGCGACACCGTCAACACCGCATCGCGCCTGCTCACCGCCGCGGAGCCCGGCACGGTGCTCGTGTCGGACACCACGCAGGCCATGGTGCGCCATCGCTTCGACTTCGACGCGCCGACCGAGCTGGGGCTGCGTGGCAAGGCGCAGCCGATGCGCGTGCACCGGCTGCTCGGCGTGCGCCAGCTGGAGGCCTCGGCACGCGGCCTGGCCGACCTGGGCCTGGCCGCGCCGCTGGTCGGGCGCGACGCCGAGATCGAACGCCTGCTCGTCGCGTTCGACCGCATGCAGCAGGGCCGGGCGCAGCTCGTCACGCTCACCGCCGAGGCCGGCGCGGGCAAGTCGCGCCTGCTCTCCGAACTGTTCTTGCGTCTGGCAGGCGATGCACGCCTGGTCGCGACGGGCGTGCGCCGGACCACCTGCTCGCCGCTGGGCGAGCCGACCTACGGCACCTTCGGCGCACTGTTCCGCGATGCCTACCGCGTGGAGGCCGGCGATTCGCTGGAGGTGGCCCGGCACAAGCTGCAGGAAGGCTTGCGGGCCCTCGGCGCCGATGCCGACGAGGCCGCGGCGGTGGCGCAGGTCATCCACTACCTGCTCGGCATCCAGGAAGGCCGCCCGCCCGACATCGAGCCCGAGCAGTTGCAGCGCCAGATCACCCTGGCCGCGCGGGCGCTCATCGAGCGACGCCTGTCATCGCAGCCGCTCCTGCTCGTGGTCGACGACCTGCAATGGGCGGACGCCGCATCCATCGGCCTGTTGCGCGACGCGCTGGACCACTTCGTCGACCGGCCATTGATGCTGCTGGTCGCGCAGCGCCCTGATGTGCGCGGCGTGGGTGTCGTGCGCGCCGAGCATTCGGACATCGTGCTCGCCCCGCTGGGTGACGACGAGGCCCGCGCGCTCGTGAACCATCTGCTCGGCCCATCGGATGGCGATGGCCTGGCGCCGGTGCGTGACCTGGTCGCGGCGCGTGCCGGCGGCAATCCGCTGTTCGTCGAGGAGATCGTGCGCAGCCTGGCCGGTGGCGGCCAACTGTCGCGCCAGGGCAGTCAATGGGTCTGCGGGGCGCCGCACGATGCGGTCGACGTGCCGCAGACGCTCTATGGCCTGCTGCTGTCGCGCATCGACCGGCTCGGCATGGAAGACCGTCGAGCGCTGCAGGAGGCCGCGGTGCTGGGCGCGCGCTTCGATCCCGCGCTGTTGCGGCGCATCGCCAGCGAACCGGCTCTCATCGACGCCGCCCTGGCCCGGCTCGCCGCGGCCGACCTGGTCCGTGCCGGTGCGACCGAGCTTGCGGACTGGCGCTTCACCCATGCGCTGCTGCATGACGTGGCCTACCAGAACCTGCTGCTGACCCGGCGCACCGAACTGCATCTTCGAGTCGGCCGCGCGCTGGAAGCCCTGACGACGGGCATCGTGACAGAACACGACATCGACGCTGCTGCAACCGCGATGGACGAAGCGCCCGGCAGCCCTCGTCGCCTGGCCGAGCTGGAGGCGCTCGGTCATCACTGGAGCCTGTCGCCGGACAAGGCCCGCGGCGCGCACTACCTGCTCGCGGCGGGCGACTGGGCCCGCGACGTCTATGCCAACGACGATGCGCTGCGCCACTACGAGCGCGCGCTGTCGACCCTTGCTCTTGCCCTGGCGGAAACCCCGCAGGCCATCGCCGAAGTCGAGGCGGCGCAGCTCGATGCGCGCGAACGCCTGGGCGACCTGTTCGGCCTGCAAGGCCGCCGCACCGATGCGCTCGCCCACTACGACGCCATCCAGCAGGCCATCGAAGGTCACGACGACCCGGTCCGCGGCGCGCGTGTGTTGCGCAAGATCGGCGGCCTGCATTGGGAGGCCGGCGAACGCGATCGTGCCGGTGCCTGCTTCAGCGCCGGCCTGCAGCGCCTGGGCGAGCAGGGCGATCCCATCGAGCGTGCCCATCTGTTCCAGGAAATGGGCCGCCTCGCGTTCCGTGCCGGCGACAACGCCACCGCCCTCACGCTCGCACAGCGCGCATTGGCCGAGGTGCCCGACGATGGCGCCGGGCGCACGCGCGAGGCCATCGTGGTGCGCGCCGAGGCCTGCAACACCCTCGGCGTCACGCTCGCGCGGCTCGGGCGCCAAGAGGAAGCCGTGGAGCAGATCGAACTCAGCGTCGCGCAGGCAGAAGCCCACAACCTGCTGCAGGCCGCCTGCCGCGGCTACACCAACCTGGGCGTGCTCTATGCCACGCTCGACCCGCAGCGCAGCATCGACACCTGCCTGCGCGGGTTGGAAACCGCGAAGAAGGTCGGCGACCTCGGCTTCCAGTCGCGCCTGTATGCCAACCTGGCCGTCGCGTATTGCGCGCTCACCAACCGCTGCGAGGCGGAGGGCATCGAGGCCGCCCGTGCCGCTGCCAGCCTCGACCGCCGCCTCGGCCTGCTCGACCACCTGGCCGTGCCGTTGATCGTGCTGGGCCAGATCTACCAGTGCCACGGCGACCCGGCCAAGGCCTTCACGTCCTACACGGAAGCCTTGCAACTGGCCGAGCAGGCCGACGAGCCGCAATTGCTCTTCCCTTGCTACGACGGATTGGCTACGCTGTACCTCGACGCGGGGCGCCCGGCCCAGGCCGAGGGCTGGTTCCATAAGGCCCAGGCGGTGTGCGAACGCGCCGGCCTCGAGCCCGACCAGTTGATGGTGCTTCCGTTCCTCTGCTGAATTTGCCAAAGGAGTCGACATGACTGCTGCAATGACGCAACCCGTGGGCCCGGGCCAGCCGGCGCCCGATTTCTCCCTCCCGGCCGTGGCCGGTTCCGACACGATTTCACTGGCCGACTACCGCGGGCGCAGCCCGGTGTTCCTCGCGCTGATGCTGGGCCTGTGGTGCCCGTTCTGCCGACGACAACTGGCCCAGCTCAGCGGCTTCGAGGGCAAGCTCAAGGCCCTGGGCGTGGAAAGCCTGGCCGTCGTCGCGACCGATCCGGAGAACGCGCGCATGTACTTCAAGTTCAGGCCGACCCGGCTGCGGCTCGCGTCCGATCCTTTTCTCTCGACACACCGCGCCTTCGGCGTGCCCAAGCCGGAGCCGACGCCGGAGATGCTGGAGGAGATGGGACAGACCGTCGTCAATCCCTTCGGCGACCTGCCCCACCCGATGCCGCTTCCGGAGGCAGGCAAGGCGATGGACAAGATGGATGGCTTCGTCCCCACGGCGAGCGACCAGGGCGATGTCGAGCGGCAATGGCCGCAACTGAAGGCGCTGTTCATGATCGACCGCGAGGGCATCGTGCGCTGGGCCAACATCGAATGCCAGGACGAAGGGCTCGCCGGTATCGGCAAGCTGCCGTCTGAGGACGCGATCATCGATGCCGCGCGCACCTTGCTGCATTGATCTCCTTCACTGCACGCTGCCCGCCGCAGCAAGTTCCGCGGGCCGGCTGTGTTCCGCGACCATCGCTTCCAGCCGCTGGCGGTCGGCGATCAAGCGACCGGCCACCAGCGACACCACCTGGAAGCCGAAGGCCGGGTTCTGGAAGTAGAGTTCGCGGAAGGTGTGCTCGTCGATGCGCAGCACGGTGCACTTGGTGACGCAGCGGGCCGTCAGCGTGCGGCGCTTGTCGGGCGCGAAGAAGGCGATCTCGCCGAACAGCCGGCCGGGCTCCATCTCCTGGCCGATCTCGACGAATTCCATGCGGCCGTCGGCCAGGAAGTACAGGTGCGTGGCCTGGTCGCCCTTGCGGAACAGCACCTGTCCCGCGCGCAGCCGCTGCTTGCGCATGTAGGGCCGCAGCCAGACGCCGGAGAGGTCGCTCTGCTCGGCCGCCTTGGTCACCTGCCGCGTGAGGCGCGCCATTTCCGCCAGCCGCCAGATGTTGATCGGCAGCAGCGCGCCGTGCAGCAGGATCATGATGAAAGCCGGATGCAGCGCCCCGTAGATCAGGAAGCCGACATTGCCCGCCACGGCAAGGTAGCGCAGCGGAATCATGGTCTTCACGAAGGAGCTGACCACCACCAGCAGCCCCGCGATCCCCGCCGCAAAGAGCGCGATGGTGCCCGAGGTGGTGGCGAACGCCGTCTCCAGGCTTTGGGTGGCAAGGGCGTACAGGTCAGGCAATGCCATGCGAGTTCCTCGTGAGGACTTCCAATGTGCCACAGGCGGACGTTTGACCGTGAGAGTGGGGATGCTGATACTGCTCCGGCTGCCATGACCGATCCATCCGTCAAGCACAGGCTCACGGCCATCCTCGCGGCGGATGCCGTCGAGTTCTCGCGCCTGATGGCGGTGGACGAGGGCGCCACCGTCGCAGCACTCGATGCTGCACGCGCCGTGTTCCGGCAGCATGTCGCGGCGCACCACGGGCGCGTCGTCGACATGGCGGGCGATTCGGTGCTCGCGGTGTTCGATGCGGCCACCGGCGCGGTCGCTTCGGCGCTGGCCGTGCAGCAGGCGCTGGGCCTGTCGGCCGGGGCCGTGGCGGAAGACCGGCGCATGCGCTTTCGGATCGGCGTGCACCTGGGCGACGTGGTCGAGAAGGAGGACGGCACGGTTTATGGCGACGGCGTCAACGTGGCCGCGCGGCTGCAGGCGCTGGCCGACCCGGGCGGCATCACCGTGTCGGAGGCCGTGCGCGGGGTGGTGCTGGGCCGGGTCGATGCACGTTTCAAGGACCGGGGCGTGCAGCCGCTCAAGAACATCGCCACGCCGATCCATGCGTTTGCCGTCGACCTGGGCCCGGAGACCGCCGATGCGGAGCAAGGCCTGACCGCCGGCGGTGATGCAACGCCGTCCCCGCAGCGCCCGTCGTCCCGTGCCGCCGGCCTGTTCGTGGGCCGCCGCCAGGAGATCGCCCAGCTTGCCAAGGCGCTCGACAACGCGCGCAAGGGCCGGGGCCAGGTCGTGCTGCTGGCCGGCTCCGGCGGCATGGGCAAGACGCGCCTCGTGCAGGAAATGGCGGCGCACGCGGAGGCGCAGGGCGTGTCGGTGCTGTGGGGGCGCTGCCTCGAAGAACCCGGCGCGCCGCCGTACTGGCCGTGGCGCCAGTTGATCCGCGGGTACCTGCGCGGCAGCGGCGATCCGCGGCAGGCCGAGACGCTGGGCACCGGCCTGGCGGACATCGCCAGCATCGTGCCGGAGGTCGCGCAGGCCGTGCCGCTCCAGCCACCCGACGCCCACGCTGAAACTGTCGACACCGCGCAGTCGCGCTTCCAGTTGTTCGATGCGGTGGCCGGCTTCTGGCGGCGCGCGGCGCGGCGCATGCCGCAGGTGCTGATCTTCGAGGACCTGCACTGGGCCGATGCGACCTCGCTGCGCCTGTTCGCCTTCCTTGTCACCGAGCTGGAGGACAGCGCGCTGCTGCTGATCGGCACCTATCGCGACACCGAGCTGTCGCGCCAGCATCCGCTGTTCGACACGCTCGGTGAACTGGCCCGCTCGCCGGTGCTGCGCCGCATCGAGCTGGCCGGCCTGAGCGAGCGCGAGACGCAGGAGTTCATCGCGGCGGCCAGCGGCGGCGCGGCGGGCGCCCACCTGGCGGACGCGATCCACGCGCGCACCGAGGGGCATCCGCTGTTCCTCGAGGAGACGATGCGCTACATGACGGAGACGCGCGCGCCGAATGCCTCCGGCTCGATGGACGACCTGCTGCAGAAGATCCCCACCGGCGTGCGCGAGGTGATCGGCAAGCGCCTGAATCGCCTCAGCGTGCCGGCATCCAGGCTGCTGTCGATTGCCGCCTGCATCGGCCGCGTCTTCGAGCTGGAGCTGCTGGCCCAGCTCGACACCGACAAGTCCGAGGACGACGTGCTGGAGGCGCTGGAAGAAGCCCTGGCGGTGCGCCTGATCGAGCCGGTGCCGCAGTCGCAACAGTTCCGCTTCAGCCATGCGCTGATTCGCGAATGCATCTATGACGAGATGCTCGGCCTGCGCCGCGCGCGGCTGCATCTGCGCATTGCCGAGATCCTGGAGGCGCGCAGCGGCAGCGACAACACGGCGGTGCTGCCGCAACTGGCCTACCACTTCAGCGAGGCCGGGCCGGGCGCCGCCGGCAAGGCGCTCGACTACGCGCAGCAGTCGGCCGAGCATGCGACGCAACTGCTCGCCTTCGAGGAAGCCGCGCGCCTTTATCGATTGGCGCTGCATCTGCAACAGCAGCACTTCGGCAAGGACGCGGCGCAGCGCTGCACGCTGTTGCTGAAGCTGGCCGAAGTCGAGGGCCTGCTCGGTGCCGGCGAGTTGGCACGGGCGGCCTGTCTGGAGGCAGCCGAACTGGCGCGCAGCCACGGCCTGGCTGCGCTGTTCGCGCAGGCGGCGACAGGCTTCGAGATCAGCAACGTCGAGTCCGCGCGCTCGGGCGAGATGTCGGTGGCCTTGCTGCTGGAGGCGCTGTCGCTGCACCGCACCGATGACCCGCTGCGCGTCGAACTGCTCGCACACCTGTGCCGCGGCTATGTCTACTGCAACCGTGCCGACGAGGCCAAGGAGGCGCACCGCTGCGCCGTGGCGCTCGCGCGCCGGCTCGGCGACCGACGCGGCCTGTGCCTGGCCCTGTCCTCGATTGCCGCGGGCGTGTACTGGCCCGACCAGTTGCGCGAACACCTGGCCGCCGCCAGCGAGGCCTGGGGCATCGCCGACAGCCTCAAGCTGCACCGCGACCTGCTGCGCCTGTTGCCGTATTTCCTGGTGGACCTGATCCGTGCCGGCGACGTGGCGACGCTGGCGCGCGTGCGGCCGTATGGCCTGCGCAAGGCGCAGGAAACCGGCGCGTTGCACGAGCAGGCGATCTGCAACTACGTCGAAGGCGTGATCGCCATCAACGAAGGGCGCTTCGCCGAAGCCGAGGCATGGGCGGGCAAGGCACTGGCCATCGGCCGCCGCGCCAACGAGGCACTGGCGGTTGGCGTCTACGGCATGCAGATGTTCTGCCTGCGGCGGGAGCAGGGCCGGCTGCGCGAGACACTGCCGCTGTTGCAGCACTTCGTGCGCACCACGCCGCAGGCGCAGACCTGGGTGCCGGGCCTGGCCGTGCTGTATGCGGAACTCGACATGCGCGCCGAATGCGAGGCGCAGTTCAACAGCCTGCCCTGGGACCGTGCAGCCACGTCCGCCATCGATGCCAGCACCATGACGGTGATGATGTTCGCGGCCGAGGTGTGCATCTACCTCGGCGATGCCACGCGCGCCGCCGTGCTCTACGCGGTGCTGAAAGTCCATGCCGGTGCCAACCTCGTGGCCGACTCGGGCGGACCTTGCCTCGGCTCGGCCGACCGGCTGCTGGGCGGGCTGGCGATGGTGATGCGGCAATGGGTGGTGGCGCAGCGCCACTTCGAGGCCGCGCTGGCGATGGACGGCCAGACCGGCTCGCGCACCTGGCTCGCGCACAGCCGCCATGCGTACGCTGTCATGCTGCTGCGGCGGGCGCTGGCCGGCGACACGGAACGCGCCAGCGCGCTATTGGTCGAGGCCTTGGCGGAGGCCACCGCACTCGGCATGCAGTCGCTGTCGCAGCGCATCATCGCCTTGGTCGACACCCTCGCCGCGCCACCGCCCGCCTTGCCTTCCGGCCTGACCGAACGCGAAGTCGGCGTGCTGCGGCTGATGGCCATGGGCCGCAACAACCGCGAGATCGGCCAGGTGCTGCAGATCAGCCCGAACACGGTGGCCAACCATGTGCGCAGCATCCTGGAGAAGACCTACACGGCGAACCGGACGGAGGCGTCGGCGTTTGCGCGGCGCGAAGGCTTGCTCAAGGAGTAACCACGGCCTCCGCCACCGCCTCCTGGGCGGGCCGGATGTTCTGGTTCACCCGGAACAGGTTGTCCGGGTCATACCGCCGCTTGATCTGCGCAAGCCGCGAATAGTTGTCGCGGTAGGAAGCGCGGATGCGATCTTCGCCTTCGTCCATCATCATGTTCACGTAGGCGCCGCCGGCCGAGTACGGATGCAGCGCGTCCCAGTAGGCCTTGGTCCAGGCGGTGATCTTCGACGCGTCCGCCGGATCGGGGCTGACGCCGACGACCACCTCGGCCCAGCGCGCATTGCGATAGGCGAAGGCCGTGTCGGACGACTTGACCCGATGCACGGCGCCATCGATCGGATAGAGGTGCATGGTCGATTGCCCCGTCGGCATCTGCGCACCGAAGCGCACATGCTCGGCGATGGCCGCATCCGACAACTCGTTGACGAAGTCGGCGCGCCAGTACCACTGGTGTCCCGGCGGATACAGCCCGTCGAAAGCCGTGTTCAAGACAGGGAAGGGCATCGGCTGCACGGCATGCAGCAGCGGTGAATTGAATTCGCGCACCGGCTTGAACACCCCACCGACTTGCTCCGGCGTGCCTGTGTAACACCACACCACACCGCACACCGGCCGGCCATGCAGCGCCTCGGGGAAGGGCGGCGCCGGCGGCACGGAAGTGAAGGCGAAGAAGCCGTTGAGTTCCTCCGGCGCCTGGGTGATGAAGTCGCGGTACCAGCGCAGCACCTCGGCCGATTTCTCCAGCTCCCAGAAGGTCGGCCCCGCATACACGATCGACACCGGGTGCATCTGGAACACGAAGGAGGTCACCACGCCGAAGTTGCCGCCGCCGCCACGCAGTGCCCAATAGAGGTCGGGGTGCTTGTCGGCACTGGCCGTGACCATCGAGCCATCGGCCAGCACCACGTCGGCCTCCAACAGGTTGTCGATCGTGAGCCCGCACTTGCGCGACAGGTGGCCGATGCCGCCGCCGAGCGTGAGGCCGCCGACACCGGTGGTGCTGATGATCCCGCAGGGCGTGGCCATGCCGAAGGCGCTCGTTGCATGGTCCACGTCGCCCCAGGTACAGCCGCCTTCGACGCGTACCGTGCGCCCGTGCGGGTCGACGCGGATTCCATTGAGACCTGACAGGTCGATCACCAGCCCGTCGTCGCAGGTGCCCAGCCCGCCGCCGTTGTGGGCGCCGCCGCGCACGGCCAGTAGAAGCGAATGCTCGCGCGCGAAGCGGACGCTGCGCATGACATCCGCCACATCGCGACACTTCACGATCAGGCGCGGCGTTCGGTCGATCATCGCGTTGTAGACCTTGCGCGCCTCGTCGTAGTCGGCGTCGCCGGCCTGCACGACGCGCCCGCGCAGCGAGGCGGAAAACTGGGCAATGGACTCGGGGTTGAGCATGATGAGTTTCTCCGGTAGATGGCGCGTTCACCTGAACGCTGAACCACGCTGCCGTTGTACGCAGCACCCCAACCCGGCGAAATAGTCAGTCCTGACCAGCGGCGCCCGTCGACCTGACTACCAGGGCCCCGGGGGCCGGGCAACACCCCCACCCGCCCCCGACGGGAGCACAAGTCGAGATGGCAATACCACGCCGACGTGAGAACTGTCAGGCCGCGGCCGCGAGCATCCGCTCCGGGTTGAATTGCGAGACCTCGATGATCACGTCGGCCGGCACGTTCGCGCGCCGCGCCGCCTCGCGGATCGCTTCCGGGTTGGTCGCCTCGTAGAGGCAATAGGACTTGCGCTTGTCGGCGCTCAGGAAAGAGAACAGCCAGTTCACGCCTTCCTCGCCGTTGATCTGGGTGATTGCGTTGACACCGTCGACATTGAGCTCGATCTGCTCGGCGAAGTTGCGCTCGATGAGAAACAGGGGCATGGGGAATCCTCCTTGACAGGGTGATTGCTGGCAGTGCGCCGCGCAGAGCGTGGCCTCCCCTCGACTGGCTCGTTTCACATTAGTGGACGACCTCGCGCTTTGCAACTTGCCGAAGTGCGTAGCAACCCCCGTCGGGGGTAGACCGAATGGCGGCCCCGTCGACCCCCGCGAGCCTAGAAATCGACGAGGCTCAACCCGACGCTCAATACAGTGCGCTTGCGGTTGTAGTCCACCAGCGTATCCCCATACCCATGGAACAGCTGCGTATGGAAGCGCAGGTTGCTCTTGGCCGGGTCGCCGATCACCTTGAACCACTCCAGCCGGATCGAGCCCTTGCCGTCGCTGCGCAGGTTGTTGCGCACCGTCGCGGCCACCATGTTGTCGCGGTTGATGTTCCAGGTGCCGGTGAGTTCGGCGCGACCGATGTAGTCCTCGATGTCGGGGTTGTCGTCGGTGGCGACGCTCTCGTTGATGCGCTTCCAGATGCGGCCGGTGACGGTGAAGCGGTTGTCCAGTTCCACGCCGGCCATCAGGTAGTAGCGGTTCCAGCTGCGCGAATAGGGCAGGCTCTGGCCGTTCGAGTTGTGCGCCAGGCCCAGTCCGGCGTAGCGCCAGCGCCAGCCGCCGGGCAAGGCCACGTCGGTGGGGTAGACGTACATCATCTCGGGCTCGTGGTCGGTGGTGCGGAAGGGGCGCGAGATGTCGGAATTGAACACCTGCCAGGTCGACTGCTGCGAGTAGGCGAACCAGAGCGAGTCCTTCTTCTCAGGGTCGTTGCCAGTGAGCAGTCCCTGGGCCAGCTTGGTCCGCACCGACAGGCCGATGCGCATCTCCTGCGCCTGGTAGGGGATGTAGGTGCCGGTGTGACCCTCGGCGGGCGACGTGGGGATCTTGGGCTTGCCGTCGGCGATGGCGAAGGACACGTCCAGCGGCCGGTAGCCGCGGAAGGTGAAGGTGCCGCAGTCGGAGCCCTTTTCCAGCTCCCAGAAGCGCGACAGCGTGGAGTACTGGCGGTCGCGGCAGCCTTCTTCGGTGGCCACGCTGACGACGCGCGTGGCCGGCACGCTGGCATCGACCGGCGCGGGTGGCGTGGTCGCGAGCACGGGTGGCGCGGCAGGCACGGCCGCTGCCGGGAGGGTCTGCTGCTGGGCCCAGCGATCGAAGCACGCCAGGCGCGCCTCGTTGTTGCTGCTCAGGCGCTGGCAGGCCTGCCAAGTCAGTTGGGATTCGGACAGCGGGCTGGGGGGTGGTTCCGCGGCCTGCGCATGGGGAATGGTGCTGAGGCCCAGCGCCGCGAACATCGCGGGCAGGGCCAGTAGAGGTCTGTTCATTGTCGAGTCGAAGGCGTCGTGTTGCCACGCGCGGATGAAAGCTTGCGCAGCACGAAGGGTGTGCCACGCTCGTCGGCGGCCTTGCGCCACGTCCCTTCGAAGACTTTCCCACAGGAACCGGGTTGCATGCTGCCGGACCAGACCGCGTTGATGCTGTGGCCATCGTCCGACTGGTCGATGCTCAGGAGGCCTTCGTCGTCGATGTCACCGGCGATCTGGGAAGGCGCCGTGCTGCCTTCGCGCGTGACGGTGCCGCGCACGCCGGCGTAATCAGGATGGCGCGCCATGTCGACGATGGCCGTGCCGGGCTGGCCGTCGATGCGCAACTCCCAGCGGCCGAACAGGGCTTCAAGGGGCAGCGATTGCGTGTCGGGCGGGCACTCGGCGGGCATGGGGGCCGAGGGCCGTGGCGCGCCCACCTGCGCTGCGGGACCCGTGCAGCCGACGCAGGCGACCGCGAGGATCGCCAGCCAGGGCACGCAACGCATGCCGCTCATGGCGCGGCGGCCGCCGCTGCGGCAGCGGCCGCCGCACCGTCCGCCGCCCGCTTGGCAAATTCGGCCCGCAGCGCCTTGAGCTTCTCGCGCGGGTCTTCCTTGGCGGTGGTCTTGTCCAGCCCCATCTCTGCGATGAAGCGGCTGGGGATGGCCTGCACCATTTCGCGGCCCTTCTTGCGCTTCTTGGTCCAGCTCACCGCCAGGCTGCGCTGCGCGCGCGTGATGCCCACGTACATGAGGCGGCGTTCCTCCTGCAGGCGCGTGAGGATGTCGTCGCTGACCTTCTCCTGCCGGCCGTTGTCGTCGTCGAGCTTGAAGGGCAGCAGGCCCTCGGTCACGCCAATCAGCATCACATGCGGCCATTCCAGGCCCTTGGACGCGTGCAGCGTCGACAGCGTCACCACGTTCTGGTCCTGCTCGCGCTCGCTGATGGTGGACAGCAGCGAGATCGTCTTCGCCACCTCGAGCAGGCTCTTGCGCTCGCTCACTTCCATCGCGCCACTGGTGTCGTCGATCGTGCCGCCGGCACGCTGCGTCATCCAGTCGACGAACTCCATCACGTTGGTCCAGCGCGCGGCCGCGGCCTGCTCGCTGTCCTCGCCGTCGTAGAGATGCTTCTCGTAGTCGATCTCTTTCAGCCACTCCATCATGAAGGCGCGCGAGTCCTCGGCGCCGTGCGTCTGTCGGGCCTTGTACTCGAGCTCGTTGATGTAGCGGCCGAACTCGTGCAGGCCTTCCAATGCGCGCTTGGGCATCACGCTGGGCAACGAGGAGCTGAACAGCGCCTCGAACAGGCTGAGCTTGTACTGCGAGGCGAACACGCCCAGGCTCTGCAGCGTCTGGTGGCCGATGCCGCGCTTGGGCGTGGTCACGGCGCGCAGGAAGGCCGGGTCGTCGTCCTGGTTCACCCAAAGGCGGAACCAGCCGCAGAGGTCCTTGATCTCCGCGCGGTCGAAGAAGCTCTGCCCGCCCGAGACCTTGTACGGAATCTGCGCCTTGCGCAGCGCCTGCTCGAACACGCGCGCCTGGTGGTTGGCGCGGTAGAGGATCGCGAAGTCGCGGAATTCCTTGTGCTGCGAGGTCTCGCGCAGGCCTTGGATGCGGGCCACCGCGCGCTCGGCCTCGTGCGCCTCGCTGTCGGCATCGACGATGCGCACCGGTTCGCCTTCGCCCAACTCGCTGAACAGCGTCTTCGGGAACAGCTTGGGGTTCGGCCCGATCACGTTGTTGGCCGCTCGCAGGATCGCACTGGTGCTGCGGTAGTTCTGCTCGAGCTTGATGACCTTGAGGTTCGGGAAGTCGACCGGCAGCTTCTTCAGGTTGTCCAGCGTCGCGCCGCGCCAGCCGTAGATCGACTGGTCGTCGTCGCCCACTGCCGTGAAGCGGCCGCGCTCGCCGACCAGCGCCTTCAGCACCTCGTACTGGGTGGCGTTGGTGTCCTGGTATTCGTCGACCAGCACATGGCCCAGCGCCGCCTGCCACTTGGCGCGCACTTCGGGGAAGTCCTTCAGCAGCTTGAGCGGCATGCCGATGAGGTCGTCGAAGTCGACGCTCTGATAGGCGACCAGCCGCTCCTCGTAGCGCGCCATGATCCGCGCGATCACGCGCTCGTTGTCGTCTGCCGCCTCGGCCTCGGCCTGCGCCGAGTTCAGGCCCATGTTCTTCCACTTGCTGATGGTCCACTGCCAGATGCGGGCCGTGGCCGCGTCGGTGGTGCCACCCGCGTCCTTCAGGATCTTGGTGACGTCGTCGGCATCGAGGATGCTGAAGGCCGGCTTCAGGCCGAGCACGCCACCGTCCTCACGCATCATCCGCACGCCCAGCGCGTGGAAGGTGCAGACCATCACATTCTTGGCGTCCCGCCCGATCAGGTGCTTGGCCCGCTCGCGCATCTCGGCGGCGGCCTTGTTGGTGAAGGTGATGGCGGCGATGCGCTTGGGTTCCAGCCCGGCCTGGATCAGCCGGCCGATCTTCATCGTGATCACGCGCGTCTTGCCCGAGCCCGCGCCTGCAAGAACGAGACAAGGGCCGCTGACATAGTTGACGGCTTCCTGCTGGGCAGGATTGAGACCGGAAGACATGGGGGAGAGGGTAACCAGACGGGAAAGCGCGCAATGATACTGGGCTGGACTACAACGTCCGGTTACATGTTGTGCTAGGTTTTTCCGCTGTGAGACAACAAACAAAAACAATCGTCTGGACCTTCCTGCTGACGCTCGCGGCCACGCTGCTCGTCCTCAACTTCATGAGCGGCGAGAAGAAGCTCGAGGAGCAGGTGCACCGCGAATACGCGCTGCAGGACGCCCAATACCAGCGCGCCCTCGGCGTGCTGCTCGGCCCGCCGATCCTCGAGGGCAACCGCTTCGAGGCCTACTACAACGGCGACAGGATCTTCCCGCCGATGCTCGCCGCCATCCGCGGCGCCAGACAGAGCATCACCTTCGAAACCTACATCTACTGGTCCGGCGACATCGGCCGCGCCTTCGCCGACGCGCTGACCGAGCGCGCCAAGGCCGGCGTGAAGGTGCATGTGCTGCTCGACTGGGTCGGCAGCGCCAAGATCGACGAGAACTTCCTCAAGGAGATGGAAGCTGCGGGCGTGCAGATCCAGAAATTCCACAAGCCGAGCTGGTACGACATGGCGCGTATGAACAACCGCACGCACCGCAAGCTGCTGGTGGTGGACGGCCGCGTCGGCTTCACCGGCGGCGTCGGCATCGCGCCCGAATGGACGGGCAACGGCCAGGACGCCGAGCACTGGCGCGACTCGCACTTCAGGGCCGAAGGTCCGGTGGTGGCCCAGATGCAAGCCGTGTTCATGGACAACTGGATCAAGGCCTCGGGCGAGGTGCTGCATGGCGAGCGCTACTTCCCCGCGTTGACTCCGGTGGGCGGCGGCCGGGCGCAGGTGTTCAGCAGCTCGCCCTCGGGCGGCAGCGAGAGCATGCACCTGATGTACCTGCTGTCGATCGCCGCGGCGACGAAGACCATCGACCTGTCGAGCGCCTACTTCGTGCCCGACGATCTCACCACCGCGGCGCTGGTCGAGGCGATGAAGCGCGGCGTGCGCCTGCGCATCATCACACCCGGGCCGATCATGGATTCGCAGACCGTGCGCGGCGCCTCGCGCGCCGGCTGGGGGCCGTTGCTGGAAGCCGGCGCGCAGATCAGCGAATACCAGCCGACCATGTTCCATTGCAAGGTGTTCACGGTCGACGGGCTGCTGGTGTCGGTCGGTTCCACCAACTTTGACAACCGCTCGTTCCGCCTCAACGACGAGGCCAACCTCAACATCTACGACGCCGATTTCGCCGCCGCGCAAACGGTGCAGTTCGAAGCCGACCTGAAGCAGTCCAGGCGCATCACGCTGGAAGCCTGGCGCGACCGGCCGCTGCACGAGAAGGCGATGGAGCACCTGGCCTCCTTGCTCTCCCTGCAGCTGTAGCGTTCCCACTTGCGGCGGCAGCGACAATCGCCGCCGTGTTCGACGTCTTCCTCGTCACTTTTCCCTTCTTCGCGCTGATCGCGGCCGGCTATGCGGCCGGCCGGCGCGGCGTGCTTCCGCTGGCGGCGATTCCGGGGCTCAACATCTTCGTGCTGTACTTCGCGCTGCCCTGCATGCTGTACCGCTTCGGTGCGGGCACGCCGATCGGCCAGCTGCTCGACGCGAGCGTCGCCTTGGTCTGGGGCCTGTGCAGCCTGCTGACCGTGGCCGCAGTGGTGATGGCGAGCCGCCGCCGCATGGGCTGGAACGACGCCTCCTTCGGCGCGCTGGTCGCGGCCTTCCCGAACACCGGCTTCATGGGCATGCCCTTGCTGAGCGCGATATTGGGCGCCGCGTCGGCGGGGCCGGTGATCATCACGCTGACCTTCGACATGGTGATCACCTCGTCGCTGTGCATCGCGCTGTCGCGACTGGACGCGGGCGACGGCGGCGCGGCGGGGCGACCCGGCGTGGCCCGGGCCCTGCGCCAGGCGCTGCGCGGCATCCTGCTGAACCCGATGCCCTGGTCGATCCTGCTGGGTGCGCTGGCCTCAACGCTGTCGTACCGGCTGCCAAGCCCGCTCGACCGCACGGTGGCGATGCTGGCCGATGCCGCATCACCCGTGGCGCTCTTCACCATCGGCACGGTGCTGGCGCGCTCGGCGCTGCTGGCGCGCGGTCGGCGGCGCGCCGACGCGGTGCATGTCGTGCTGCCGGTCGTGGTCGCCAAGCTGTTCTTCCACCCGCTGCTGATGCTCGGCATGGCGCGCCTGGCCATGGCGGCCGGATTGCCGCTGTCCGAACCGTCGATGGTCGCGCTGGTGCTCCTGGCCGCGTTGCCAAGTGCAAGCAATGTATCGATGCTGGCCGAGCGTTTCGGCGCCGACAACGGCCGCATCGCACGCATCATCCTGTGGACGACCGTGGCGGCCTTCTTCAGTTTTCCAGTGGCGGTGGGCTGGCTGCACCCGGCAGCCGCGGCGGCGAAATGAACGACGCCTATTGCGTCAGCACGCCAAGCTTGTACGGGTCGGCATCCGACATCCGCTCGCAGCGCGACAGGTCCGCTCCCTGGTTGCCGTCGCAGTAGTAGGTGTTGTAGACCCGCCCGAAAAAGGTCGGTGACGAGGTGAACAGGATGCCCTTGCCCGGCATCCAGGCTTCCTTGGGCGCCGGGCCGGCATCGGAGGCAGGGGCGTCGCTGCTCGCGCTCGCGGAAGCGGCCGATGCGACGTTCACCGATTCGGCCGCGGGTGCAGGCGCGGGCGGCGCCGCGTGCCGCGCCTCGTCGCTGCGCCAGCCGCCAGTCGCCAACTCGGCCTGCGTCGGCTTGCGCGGCAACGGGATCAGCAGGGCATTGACCTGCCCGCCGCGCCCGAATCGATGCTCCTTGCCGGCGAGGAAGGCATAGGCGCAGGCCGCCTGGCACTGGCCGCGCGCCTCGGTCGACAGGCCCTTGCTGCGAATGGCCTGGGCGTAGGCTTCCGCGACTTCCGCGCTGCCGCCGATCGAGTTGTCGAACATCACCGTGCGGATCCGGCTGTTGTTGACGTGCATGACGAATTCCGGCAAGGCGCTGCCGTCCAGCATCCCCGACACGATCAGGCGGCTGCCCTCGAGTTCGATCTCCGCCGCCACGGAGGCGACGCTTGTTGCCCCGACGGCGAGGGCGACGACGATGTGATAGCGCAGTTTCAAGTGCATTTCCGCCGGATTTTGAGCCAATGAGATGCATGCATACTGACAGCTTGCTGAGCGGTAGGCCTGCGTCAATCGATGTTTCAGAAAATTTCCTACAGGCCTGCCCCTTGCTTGCTGCAATAGTCCAACATCGTCCATTTGGCGAGTACCTAAGTTCTCAGGTCGACTGCCAGAATGGATTGAATGCTCCTTGGAGAAACATATGGCTACGCTTCTTCGCTGGCTCTTCGGCCTCGCCTTGGCAGCCGGTACAGGCTTGCTCTGGTATGAAGGTGCCCTGCGCGCCGGTTGGGCGTTGGTGCTTGCCGTCCCGGTCGTATTACTTTTGGCATGGCCGTCGTCACGCCGCCGCCGTGGCGACCAATCGCTTCAGTATGTGCACATGACAAAGGAGCCAGTCGCGGTCCCTTGAACGGGGACCAGCAAGCCGAGAGCCGTCAAGACCCTCCGGTCTTCATGCGCTGGTATTCGTTGCGCTTCATGGTCAGGTAATCATTGCGCTCGGTTTCGTGCAACTGCAGCGCATAACGCTCGGTCGCATCGAACCACGCACCCAGCCGCGCGTCGAGTTGCGCCGAGGCCGGCGCGTCAAGGAACGCGTCGATCGCCAGGTAGTAGCGCATGGTGTTGCGCTCCACGACACCCCGCACCCCGCCGATGTACTTGGGGGCGCCCTTGTCGTCCTTGCCGGTGACGGTGAAGCCCGACTTGTCGCTGCCGATAGTGCTCAGGTAAGCCTGCATGGCCAGACGCGCGGCTGTGCCGTAGGCATACGAGTAGGACAGGTGGATGAAGCTCTTGTTACCCTCCAGCGGCACGGACTCCAGCACGATCTTGTAGTCCCGCGTCGACAGCGGCCCCTCGGCGGCTGCCAGCCCCACATTGAGGTAGTCATCGCCCGCCACCACCGGCTGCCACACGAACTTCACACGTTGCGCATCCGCCAGCGGCTGGTCGAACTTCCGTCCCAGCGCGACCGACAGGGAAGTGTCCGCGCCCGCCTTCGCAACGGCGCAGTACTTCGTGTTGAGGTGCAGCATCAGCACATCGCACCAACTCGCCGGCAGTTGCAGGGTTTGCTTCACCTCGGCGAACGAATGGTCGATCACCGCGTAGATGTCGCCGGCCAGGCGGTTCGAGCTTTCCGAGGACTCCAGCACCAGCGGCCGCTTGAACGGATTGTTGGCGAGTTGTGCGCTGAGCGAGCCGTGCTTGCTCTTCAATGAGGCCGCATCCTGCGCATGGGCAGCCCACGGCATCAGCGCGAAGCACAAAAGCACAACCATCCGGCGGAATTGAGCAGCAGGCATGGGCCGCATCATCTGCTTCCGCACGCCCGCCGTCTAGAGGACAGGCAAAGTTCACGCATCGGCCGAAGGTCGTGTGCCCGGCCTGCACATTCAGCCTGCAAGCGTGACAAAGAGCGAATACTTTCGTTAGTGCTCACTGCTAGAGTCCCTCGACCAACAGGGAGCTACATGCAAGCGGCGGAAGTTCGCTCGGAAGAGCAGGGAGTGCGCGAGTCATCGACGGGCGGGGTCATGAAGACCCCGAACCTGGTGCATCAGCACACCGTGCCCATCGACGCGATGAGCACGAAGGACGATGAGGGTGCCGTCGAGACGGGCGTCGGCGCTGTCACGGACGCTGCCGTTGCCGCCGTGGGCACCAGCACCCATTCCCAGGCCAAGCCGCCAGGCGATGACTCCGGGCTGCGCGAGGGCACGCGACTCGCCGGCTATGAAGTCATCGGCGTGATCGGCCGGGGCGGCTTCGGCATCGTCTACCTCGCCTTCGACAACCTGCTCGAGCGGCATGTCGCCATCAAGGAGTACCTGCCCGCGAGCCTCGGTGTCCGGGCGCCCCTGTCGCCCTATGTCACGCCGCGCTCGCATCGAACGCGTGAGGCCTTCGGCGTCGGCCTGCGCAGCTTCATCAACGAAGCACGGCTGCTGGCGCGCTTCAATCATCCGGCGCTGGTCAAGGTCCTGCGCTTCTGGGAAGCCAACGGCACGGCCTACATGGCCATGCCCTACTGCCAGGGACCGACGCTCGCGGACGAACTGGCCGCGCTGGGCCGCTCGCCTGACGAAGAGGAACTGCGGCGCCTGCTGCGCCCGCTGCTCGACGGGCTGGCCGCGATGCATGCGGTCAACTGCTTTCACCGCGATGTCGCGCCCGACGACATCCTGCTGACCGACGACGGCCCGATGCTGCTCGATTTCGGCGCCGCGCGGCGCGTGATCGGCAACCTCACCAACGACCTCAGCGCGGTAGTCAAGCCGGGCTTCTCGCCGATCGAGCAGTACGCGGAAGATCCGTCGCTCAAGCAGGGCCCGTGGACCGACCTGTACGCATTGGCGGCGGTGGCCTATGCCGCCGTCACCGGCAAGCCGCCGCAGCCCGCGGTGGACCGCGTCAAGGACGATCGGCTGAAGCCGCTCTCCGAGGTGGCCAGGGGCCGGTTCAGCCCGGCCCTGATCGCCGCCATCGACAGCGCGCTCGCCGTCCGCCCCGCGGACCGGCCGAAGAGCGTGGCCGATTTCCTGCTCAAGCTGGATGGCGAGGCGGTCGGCAACGGACCTGTGGAGGCGCCGCGCGAGGCGCGGTTCCAGGTGGCGCAATCCGGCACCGATGGGCGGACCGAGCCCACCTTCGACTTTGCCTCGTACCCCGCCCAGGAATCGCCGGAGTTGCCGGCGATGGCAGGTGTGGCGCCTCTGGCCGCGGAGTTCGCGCCGACCTTCGAGTTCGCGGATGAGTCGTCGCCACGTCCCGCGACGCCGCCGGCCGGTGCAGGCGATGCCGCGCTGGCGCCCGAGCCCGCCCTGGCGAACACCGCCACGCCGGCGATCGCACAAGCGTCGTTGCCAGCACCGGCACCGGCGTCCGCCCCGATGCCGGTATCGGAATTCGAACTGGGGGCGGGCGCCATGCCCGAAGCCGCGCCTGAGCCAGAGACAGCCCCCCTCGGCGCCATCGTGGCCGTGGACACCGGCGCCGCCGCTGCCACCACGCTGCCGAGCTGGGCGCGCGAGAAGCCGGCCCGTTCCAGGATGCCGCTGCACGTGTTGCTGGGCATGTCCTTCGTGCTGGTGCTGGCCGCCATCGGCTATCGACTGGGCTCGACCACCCCGCCGCCGATGGTGTCGAGGCTCCAGCCCTCCACCACCACGAAGAGCGCATCCGCATCCGCCCCCGCATCCGCCCCCGCCCCCGCGCCCGCATCGACGGCCACATCCGCGCCGACGGCCACAGTTCCGCCGGTACCGACGCCCGCAGTTGTGTCGCAGGCGACCCGGACCCCGGCAGCGCCGACGGCAGCGCCAACATCACACGCCCCCGCATCGGTCACGGCTTCCGCACCTGCAACGCCTGCGCCTGCGTCGGCACGCAGCCAGGCAGCAGCGCCGCCTGCGGCGTCCAGCGCGGGCCACGCACAAGCAACCGCATCCGCATCGGCGCCACCGGCAACGGCAGCAAAGACTTCGCCCGACAGCGCACCGTCCACCACCGTTGCCTTGAAGCATCCGACCGCGCCAGCACCGACCCCGCCCGCGAGCGGTGACAGCCACGTCAAACCGCCCGTTGTGGCGGCCGCCCCCGCCACATCGCCTCGCGTCGAAACCACGCCCACGACGCCGTCCCATGCCGAGGCGCCAGCCCCGCCCACCCGGCCGGAGCACCTCGCGCAGGCCGCACCCGCCAGGAGCGCCGCCAATCGCGCGCGCTGCACCGAAATCATTCAATCCGCTTCGCTCGGCCCGCTCAATGCCGGCGATACCGCTTTTCTAAAAAGGGAATGTCATCGATGACCACAACCACAACCACAATCAAGACCTCAACCCCATCCACCTTGCGCTTCCAACAGGTCGCGCTCTCATCCTCGGCGGTGCTGCTGTCGCTGGCCCTCGCCGGCTGCGCCGCGCCGAAGGCCAGCACCTCCAGCGCCGTGCAGCCCTTCGACCAGGCCATCGCGCAGGCGACCGACGCACTGGTGGCGCAGACGCACACGCTGCCGAGCTTCCTGTCCAAGCTCGAACCCAGGACCACCGTGATGATCGACCCGATGATCGACATCGTGAGCGGCGCGCGGACCGAGACCACGCAGCTCATGCAGAAGCGCGTCATCGAGCGCCTGGGCGCCTCGAAGGACACGGTGGAAGTGATCCCCTTCGAGGGTCTGAATCTTTCCAGGGCCACCTACCTGCTGACCGGCACCGTCGCCCGCACCGTTGGCAAGCCCGGTACGCCGGTGCAGATCAAGCTGGCGCTGACGGAGCTGCGCAACGGCAAGGTCGCGGCGCAGGCCACCGCCATCGCACGCGACGATGGCCTCGACGGCACGCCGCTGGCGACGGACCAGGACAGCCCGGTGTTGGCCAAGGACAAGGTGGTGGATGGCTACGTCCGCACCACGTCGACGGCCCCCGGCCAGAAGGCAGACCCGTACTACATGGAGCACGTCGTGGTGGCGCCCGCCATCAACAAGGCCACCGAGGCCTATGCCACCGGCCGCTATGCCGACGCCCTGGCCCAGTACAGCGCCGCCGCCGCGTTGCCCGCCGGTGACCAATTGCGCGTGCTGACCGGCGTCTACCTGTCGCTGGTCAAGCTCAACCGCATGCCGGAAGCCGAAGCCGCCTTCGGCAAGGTCGTGACCTACGGCATCGACAACAAGCAACTGGGCGTGAAATTCCTGTTCACCCCCGGCAGCACGGTGTTCTGGCCCGACCCGGCAGTGAGCGGCCAGTACGGCATGTGGCTGAACCAGCTCGCGACCAAGGCCACCGACGCCAAGGTCTGCATGACCGTGGTCGGCCACACCAGCCGCACCGGCTCGCAGGAATTCAACGACACGCTCTCGATGCAGCGCGGCAGCTTCATCCGCGACCAACTGATCGGCAAGTCGCAGGTCCTCGCCGACCGCACCAAGCCGGACGGCAAGGGCTTCCGCGAGAACATCGTCGGCAGCGGCACCGACAACGCGGTCGACGCCCTCGACCGTCGCGTCGAGTTCAAGGTCAATCCTTGCTGATGGATCAAATGGCGTGAGGGTCCACGTCAACCAGCCATCGGATCACGCCCTTGCCGACCGGCTCCCGGCGCAGGGCGTGCAGCAGCGGTTGCCAGTCGGCCAGGAAGCGCTGCAGCGCCACGCGCGAGGCGCTTTCGACCAGCATCTGCGCCCGCTCGACGTTCGCCACACGCTGGATCGCGAGCGGCACGGCGGGATATCGCATCACCTGCGCCGCGTGGGGTAGCGCGTCCGCCGCCGCATTGGCCGCGTGCAGGAAGTCCTGCGCGGTCTCCTGCGTGCGCGCATCGGCCCGTACCAGGGCCTGGAACGCGAAGGGTGGCATGCCGGCGACACGCCGCTCATCGAGTTGCTGCTTCGCGAAGGCCGGGTAGTCGTGCCGCTTCAGCGCCTGGAACAGCGGATGGCTGCCGTGGTGCGTCTGGATCCACATCTCGGCCGTGCTGCCTTGGGTGGCGAGGTAGTTGGCATCGCGTCCGGCGCGTCCGGCCGACTGCATCAACAGGCTGAACAGCCGCTCCGGCGCCCGGAAGTCGCTGGAGAACAGCGCACCGTCCGGGTTGACCGCCGCCACCAGCGTGACGCGGCGGAAATCGTGCCCCTTGGCGATCATCTGTGTGCCGACCAGCACATCCACCTCGCCGCTGTGCACCTCGGCCAGTTGCTGCGCGAGCGCGCCTTGCTTGCGCGTGCTGTCGGCGTCGATGCGCGCGATGCGCACGGGGCTGCCGTCGGACCGCTTGACCGGCGCGAACAACTCGCCCAGATGCTCCTCCAGCCGCTCGGTGCCGCGGCCGACCGGCGCGATGTCAGGGTTGCCGCAGGCCGGGCACGCGCGCGGCACGCGCTCGGTGAAGCCGCAGTGGTGGCAGCGCAGCGTGCGGTCGATCTTGTGGAACACGCGGTAGGCGCTGCAGTGCGGGCATTCGCTCTTCCAGCCGCAATCGGCGCAGGCGAGCACTGGCGCATAGCCGCGGCGATTGAGGAACACCATGCTCTGCTCGCCGCGCGCGATGCGCTGGCCGATGGCGTCGAGCAAGGCGCCCGACAGCACCGTCTTCGGCGGCTGCAGGTTCATGTCGACGCCGCGCACCGTGGGCAGCGCGCCATCGCCGATGCGGCCGGGCATGGCCAGCCGCACGTAGCGTCCGCCGGGATCCTCGCCGTCGGCGGGGCGGCTGTGGTGCCAGGTTTCCAGCGACGGTGTGGCCGAGCCCAGGATCACCTTGGCGCCTTCGCGCTGGCCACGCCACACGGCCAGGTCGCGTGCCGAATAGCGGGCGCCTTCCTGCTGCTTGTAGCTCGGGTCGTGCTCCTCGTCGACCACGATCAACTTCAGCGACGGCATCGAGGCGAACACCGCCATGCGCGTGCCCAGCACGATGCGCGCCTGTCCGGCGTGCGCCGCCAGCCAACTGGCGAGGCGCTGCGGGTTGGTCATGCCGCTGTGCAGCGACACCACGGCACCGGCGCCGAAGCGTGCCTCGAAGCGATCGCGCACGCGCGCCTCGAGTTGGGGCGTGAGGTTGATCTCGGGCACCATGATCAGCGCCTGGGCCGCATGGTCGCGCGCCAGCAGGGCGGCCACGGCGCGCAGGTAGACCTCGGTCTTGCCGCTGCCGGTGCTGCCGAACAGCAGGAAGGGGCCCGTTTCCGCCTCGAAGCGGGCCAGGGCGGCGGCTTGTTCCGCACTGGGCTCGACCGCATGGGCGACATCCGTTTCGGCGGCAAGGTCCGGGCTCCCAGGGCCGGACTGCGCCTGGCCCGCCCCCCGAGGGGAATCCTGAGAGGACAAGCCCGCATCGACCGGGGTGGACGCCGATGTCGCCCGGCGTTTCAGCCGTCGTGCGAGTTGCTGGCTCGTGAGATCGCGCAGTTGCGGCGGTAGCGCCGCCAGCGCGACTTCGCCGAGCGAGCGCTGGTAGTAGCGCGCCGCGAACGCCACCAGGTCGCGCCAGCCCTCGGCCAGCGGAGACAGGGCGTCCAGCGCGCCGGCCACCGCCTTGAGCTCGCGCGTGCCTTCATCGCCCGATCGCTCCTCGCACGCCCAGACCACGCCCAGCACTTCCCGGCGCCCCAGCGGCACCCGCACCAAAGTGCCGGGCGGCATCGGCACGGTGCTTGCGTAAGACAAAAGGTTTCCAAGCGCACTGTGCGCGGGGGTCTGGACGGCCACGTCCAGCACCCAAAAGTGTTGCAAAGTGTTGCAAATATGCGAGTCCGGCGCGGGAGAAACCCCAGTTCCGGCATCGCCCGAGTCTGTCGTCATGGCAGCGTGCCCGGCATGGGCGCTCTTAAAGAAGCTTGGAGCAAAACGAGTTAAGTCGTTGATTTTCTTGCGCTTTGCACAGTGTCCAAAGTTTATGTGGATAACTTTGTTGATATCCCTGCCCGACACCCTCCAAACCCACGCAAATCAAGGCTTTCACTGGAATGCCTGTAAAAAAAGCAAAACGCAAACTCTATATAAATCAACGAGTTACGCGTGCTATCGCTTTGGTAGCAAGGTGCCACATCGGAGTGACGTTCGCGCGTGCCGCGATACATCTTTTGTGCATAAGTCTGTCACTGCCGCCGAAAGTGGCTTGACAAACGCAAATATTGCACACGGCACCGTTACATTGGTTCACAATTAGTGGTTGCTCACCGCCCGCGCCGCACGCGATTGCGCCTGAACCGCGGCCACCAGTGCCGCGACATGCTCCGGCGGCGTGAATTGGCTGATGCCGTGGCCGAGATTGAAGATGTGCGTCGGCCCTGCGATGCTGCGATCGGTGTGCGGCGCGCCGAAATCCTGCAGCACCTTGGCCACCGCTTCTTCGATGCGGGCCGGCGGCGCGAACAGCACGTTCGGATCGATGTTGCCTTGCAGCGCTTTCGCGCCTGCGCCGCCTTCACCGACCAATGCGCGTGCGCGGCCCAGGTTCACGGTCCAGTCCAGGCCCAGCACTTCGCAGTCGAGCCCGCGCATGGCGTCAAGCCACAGGCCGCCGCCCTTGGTGAAGACGATGCGGGGCACGGGTTGGCCATCGGCGCCATTGCGCTTCAGGCCGGCCAGCACGCGCGCCGTGTAGGCCAGGCTGAATTCCTGGAAGGCACCGTCGGCCAGCACCCCGCCCCAACTGTCGAAGACCATCACGGCCTGCGCGCCGGCATCGATCTGCGCATTGAGGTAGGCCGCGACCGCATCGGCATTCACCGCGAGCAGCTTGTGCATCAGGTCCGGACGGCTGTACATCAGCGTCTTGACAAGGCGGTAGTCGCTGGAGCCTGCCCCTTCGACCATGTAGCAGGCCAGCGTCCACGGGCTGCCGGAAAAGCCGATGAGGGGCACGCGCCCGTTCAGCGCGCGGCGGATCGAGGTGACGGCGTCGAACACGTAGCGGAGCTTGTCCAGGTCCGGCGCCTGGAGCGCTGAAATGGCCGCCTCGTCGCGCACCGGGCGTGCGAAGCGCGGGCCCTCGCCAGCCTCGAAGGAGAGGCCGAGGCCCATCGCGTCCGGCACGGTCAGGATGTCGGAGAACAGGATGGCGGCGTCGAGCGGAAAGCGCTCCAGCGGCTGCAGCGTGACCTCGGTGGCGTAGCCGACGTTGGTGGCCAGCCCCATGAAGCTGCCCGCCTTGGCGCGCGTGGCCAGGTATTCCGGCAGGTAGCGTCCGGCCTGGCGCATGAGCCAGACGGGGGTGTGATCGGTGGCCTGACGCCAGCAGGCGCGCAGGAAGGTGTCGTTTTGCAGGGGGGCGAAGGGCATGCCCCCATTGTCGCCGCCGGGGCGCGACCCGCGTTGGAGGGGGTCAGGCCTTGTACTTCACGGAGCAGCCATAGGCGCGCGTCGCCGCGGCCGAGATCGGCTTTCCGCCGTAGGCCTCGGCCAGCGCCTGGTTCACGTAGTTGGTGGCGCGCGCAATATCGTCCGGGCGCGACGAGGCGATGCTGTCGATGCCGCCTGCATACACGAGCACGCCCTTGGGGTCGATGATGAACACGTGCGGCGTGGTGCGAGCGCCGTAGGCTTGGCCGATCACCCCGTCCTCGTCCATCAGCACTGCGGTGGGCGCGGCGTCCTGGTCCTTCATCCACTTGTCGAGCGCGGTGGGTTTCAGGTAGTCGCTGGAGGCGCGCTCGGTCGAGTTGACGGAGAGCCAGACAGCGCCCTTGGCCGTCGCCGATTTCTGCGTGGCCGGCATGTTGCCGCTGCCGTAGTGCTTGCGGACGAAGGGGCAGCCGGGGTTGGTCCATTCCAGCACGACGTACTTGCCGGCGAAGTCCGAGAGCCGATGCTGCTTGCCGGCGGTATCGACCGCAACGAAGTCCGGTGCCGGCTGGCCGATGGAGGGGGCCGCGTGGGCGCCCGTGCCCATCAGGAGGGTGGCGCCGAGGGCCACGGCGGCCGCCATGATGGCGCGGCGGGAAGCACGGTCCAGGGCCGCCCGGGCGCGCCGGGCCGCATTGGCGGAGCGTGTGGAAATGGAGTCTGGAAGGGATGACATCGTCTGCAGGTCCCTCAATCAAAAGTGAACAACGGCCGCAGCTTAGGACGTTTTTCTCATGTGGATGTGACAACCCGTAGACCAACGGGGTGAATAGGCGCGGCTTGACTTGCCGATCCCGTGTCTACAACGCCGCCAAGGCCGCCCGCACCTCGTCCTTGCCGAGAATTTCGGTCAGCACCACGGGCGCCTTGCCGGGTGCCTGCAGCACGTACACCGGCACGCCGTTGCGACCCAGGGCAGCGAGAGCGGCAGTGATGGCCGGGTCGCGCCGGGTCCAGTCGGCGCGCAGCAGC
This sequence comes from Variovorax robiniae, assembly GCF_037889955.1. Taxonomy (NCBI): domain Bacteria; kingdom Pseudomonadati; phylum Pseudomonadota; class Betaproteobacteria; order Burkholderiales; family Comamonadaceae; genus Variovorax; species Variovorax robiniae. Next base: position 32,402 of record NZ_JBBKZS010000018.1, on the reverse strand, counting down.
GCCACCTTGCGGGCGTCGAATTCCGCCAGCAGATCGGCATCGGCCAGCGTGCGCTTGTTGTACTGGCAGGTGACGCACCAGGCGGCAGTGAAGTCGATGAACACCGGGCGACCGCCGCCGTGCAGTTCGCTGACGCGTTCGCTCGACCACGGTTGCCAGCGGGCAGGTTCCCCGGAGGGCGCCGCCCAAACCAAGGGCGCCGGTTCCACGACCTGGAGCACGTTGTGGCCGATGGCGCCGGTCAGCAGGGCGCTGATCGCCACCAGGAGCGTGGCCACGATGGCGCGGGTGCGGCCCCGCAGCGTGAATGCCCAGACCACGGATGCCAGGCACACCAGCAGGGCGAGCAGGGCGCCGGCACCGTCGATGCCGCTCTGCTGGCCCAGCACCCAGACCAGCCAGGCAACGGTCGCGAACATCGGAAAGGCGAGCAACCGGCGCAGCGTCTGCATCCACCGGCCGGGCTTGGGCAGCAGCCGCGCGACGGCCGGCACGAAGGCCGCCAGCAGGTAGGGCAAGGCGAGCCCCAGCCCCAGCGCCGCGAACAGCAGCAGTGCCTGCGCGGCCGGCAAGGCGATCGCCAGGCCGAGCGACGCACCCATGAAGGGCGCGCTGCAAGGCGATGCGATCACCACGGCCAGCACGCCGGAAAGGAAGTCGTTGAGCACCGGATGCTTCGCCTCGGCCGACCGGACCCGCGACGGCGCCATGCTGCCGAACTCGAACACGCCGGCGAGGTTGAGCCCGATCACGGTGAACAGCGCGGCCAGCGCCGCCACCACGGCGGGCGACTGGAGCTGGAAGCCCCAGCCGAGTTGGGAGCCGGCCGCGCGCAGGGCCAGCATCACGGCGCCCAGCGCCAGCATCGACACCATGACGCCGCCCGTGTAGGCCAGCCCGGCCCGGCGGTGCGCGCCGCGGTCGCCGGCCTGGCGGGCGAAGCCCAGCACCTTGATGGCCAGCACCGGGAAGACGCAGGGCATGAGGTTGAGCAGCAGGCCGCCGAGCAGCGCGCCGGCCAGCGCCATCCAGAAGCTGGCCGAAGCCTGCTGGAAGGGGGCGACCGGCGACGAGGCCGGTGCGCTGGCTGTGTTGGCATTGAGTGCGGCTTGCAGGGCGGGCGACACCTCGGCGCGCGGCGCCCGGGTGGGCCAGGTGCCCGACACAGGCGCGTCGGCGCGCCAGGCGACGGGCTGGCCGGCTCGCCTGTCTTTCTCGGCGAGCGCCACGACCATCGGCATGTCGGTGGGGCTGGCGCTGCGCTGGTCGGCCAGCGGGACGGTCGCGGTCCAGGTGTCGCCCTGCCAGGCTTGCGTCCAGTCCTTCCCGGAGACGGCGGCAGTGTGGATCACGTCCGTGGTTTCGGGGAAGAACTCCAGCGTCTTGCCGTGCGCGGCGGCGGGCAGTCCGTCGATTCGGATCCTCAGCGTGTTGCCGCTCACCTCGACGGCGCCGGGCTTGGCGAGCGCCACCGGCTCGGCCGCCTGGGCGGCATCGAACTCGGCCTTGTGCAGTGCGGTCGAGCCCTGCACCGGCAGGGACAGCGCGAACTCGCCGTCTTCGGGAATGCACTCCTTGCGGCACACCAGCCAGGAGGCCTTGAGCTTGATATAGGCAGCGGCCGTGCCGGTCAGGGAGGTGGGTGGCTTGAAGTCCGGTGCAACAGTGACCGGCACCGGCAGCAGGACGGTGCCTTCATAGCCATAGTTGGCCAGCGTGCCGACGGGGATCTTCTTCGGCACCGGCCAGCCGATGTCGCCGGCGCTCAGGCCGGCCGGCAGCGTGAAGGCCAGTTCGGTCGGCAGGCCGGAATCGCCGGCGTTCTTCCAATAGGTGTGCCATTCGGGCTGGTGCGTGATCAGCAGGCCCAGGCGCACCGGTGCGCCGGGTGCGACGCCTTCGGGCGCCTGCGCGACCAACTCGGCCCGGACATGGGGCGTGGTGACCACCGAGCCGACCTTCGGCGCCAACTGGGCTGCAGCCGGCGTGATGGCGGCGAAGAACGCTGCCAGGAGCGCGGCGAGGGAGAGGCGGGGAATGGTCATGCGCTCAATGGGAGCCGGGGCGGGCGTGCAAGTTCCGGCGAGCGGCTGTGTGCCGCCGGCCAGCAACGGTCGATTCGCGACCGAAGGCACAGCGCGCATTGGCGACATGGCGAAGACAGGTCATCAGGCCCAGCCCAGTACGACGCGGCGGCTGCTGGCGCTTTTCTTCTCGATCTTGGTGACGACGACGCCGCCGATCTCGGCGGTGTTCGCAACGTGCGTGCCGCCGCAGGGCTGGAAGTCGATCTGCTCCTCGCCGCCGATGCGGATGGTGCGCACGGTGCCGGTGCCGCGCGGCGGCTGCACGCTCATGCTCTTGACCAGGGCCGGGTTGGCGTCGAGTTCCTCGTCGGTGATGGCGCCGACCACCAGCGGATGCGCCGCGCCGACCAGTCGCGCGAGGCCGGCGCTCAGCGCGTCCTTGTCGAGCGGGTCGGTCATGTGGAAGTCGAGGCGTGCGTACTCGGGGGTGATCGAGCAGCCGTTGACCGGCCACGGGATCAGATGGCACAGCAGGTGCGTCGAGGTGTGGAAGCGCATCAGCTTGTGGCGGCGTTCCCAGTCGATGCTTGCGGTGACCGGGTCGCCCGGCTTGAGGGCGGCCAGCAGTTCGGCCTGGTCTGGCGCGGGCACATGGACGATCTCGTCGGTCGGCTTGCCGTCCGCGTCCTTCGCCTTGCGCGTGTCGGCGATGGCGAGCACGCGGCCATCGGCCAGGGCCAGGATGCCGGCGTCGCCGGCCTGCCCGCCGCCGAGCGGATAGAACACGGTGCGGTCCAGCACGATGCCGGATTCATCGATGCGCAGGATGCGCGCCTCGCAGTCGCGCAGGTAGGCGTCGGTGCGGAACAGGTCGTCGGTCATGGGGGCGATGGTAAGGGAGGCTCCGAGTCGAGGCGCTTGACGGGACTTGTTCAAGGCCTCCCAGAGCGGCCAGGCCGTTTGGGGGCGCGACCACGCCAGAATGCGCCCGCAGCCGACAGCCCCTCGGGCAGGCCTGCCGCACAGTTCAGCACTTGCCGATCACGTCATCTTTGGAGTTACCGCATGGCCCGATACCGAACCACCTTGCCCCTTGCCGCTTGCCTTGCCGCCTTGCTGCTGGCCGGCTGCGGCGAGACCGCGAGGCTGCCCTTCGAGGCCGGGGTCGGCACGCGGCCGGAATTGCCGCCGCCAAACAAGACGATGTTCCCGACCGTCAACGTCGCCGCCGCCACCGGCTGGACCGACACACAGGGCCCGGCAGCGGCACAGCCGGGCTTCAAGGTGGCGGCGCTGGCACGCAACCTTGACCATCCGCGCTGGGTCTACACGCTGCCCAATGGCGACGTGCTGGTGGCCGAGAGCAACAAGCCGCCCAAGCCGGAAGGCGCGAAGGATGGTGGCGACGGCATCTTCGACCGCATCAAGGGGAAGGCGGCGTCGATCATCATGAAACGCGCCGGCGCCGAAGTGTCGAGCGCCAACCGCATCACCCTGCTGCGCGATGCGGATGGGGACGGCGTCGCGGAAGTGCGCACGGTGTTCCTGCAAGGGCTGATGTCGCCCTTCGGCATGGCGCTGGTGGGCAACGAACTGTTCATCGCCAATGCCGACGCGCTGGTGAAAGTCCCGTACACCGAGGGCCAGACCACCGCGAGCGCTGCGCCGGTGAAGGTCACCGACCTGCCCGCAGGCATCAACCACCACTGGACCAAGAACGTCGTCGCCAACGAGGACGGCAGCAAGCTCTACGTGAGCGTGGGCTCGAACAGCAACATCGGCGAGAACGGCCTGCCCGCCGAGGAGGGCCGCGCCGCGATCTGGGAGGTCGACACGAAGACCGGGACCAAGCGCCTGTTCGCGAGCGGCCTGCGCAACCCGAACGGCATGCGCTTCGAGCCGGAGACCAAGGTGCTGTGGACGGTGGTCAACGAGCGCGACGAGATCGGCAGCGACCTGGTGCCGGACTACCTCACCTCGGTGAAGGACGGCGCGTTCTATGGCTGGCCCTGGAGCTATTGGGGCGGCATCGTCGACGTGCGGGTGCAACCGCAGCGGCCCGATCTCGTGGCCAAGGCGATCGCGCCGGACTTCGCGCTCGGAACCCACGTCGCGCCGTTGGGCCTGGTGTTCTCGGACAAGCGGATGCCGGCCGAGTTCGCCAATGGGGCCTTCATCGGCGAGCACGGCTCGTGGAACCGCAAGCCCAAGTCGGGCTACAAGGTGGTGTACGTGCCCTTCATCGGCGGGCAGCCGAGCGGTCCGCCGAAGGACTTCCTGGTCGGCTTCCTCGATGCGGACGAGAAGGCGATGGGACGGCCGGTCGGCGTGGCGCTCGACAAGTCGGGTGCGCTGCTGGTGGCCGATGACGTGGGCAACGCGGTGTGGCGGGTGTCGAGGGGCAAGTAGCCCATTGGTTCATTTTCGTGAGCGGGGCGATGTGCGCGAAACTTGCGTGTTCCGCGAACCATGCCCATGTCCAAGCACGACCCCTCCGCCACCCCCTTGATCCGCGTCTCGCCGAGCGGCGTGCATGGCCTCGGCGCCTTTGCCACCCGACCCTTGCCGGCCTTCGCGCTGCTCGGCCTCTACGAAGGTCGGCGCTACACGCCCAAGCAGATCGCGGCGAAGGAATGGAACGACCAGCTTACCTACCTGTTCACGCTCTCCAACCAGGAGACCATCGACGGGGCCAAGGGCGGCAATGCGACACGGCACCTCAACCATTCGTGCGAGCCGAACTGCGAGGCGGTGGAGGAATACGACGATGCGGGCAAGCTGATCCTCAAGTTCCAGACGCTGCAGCCGGTCGATGCAGGAGAAGAACTGTTCATCGACTACTGCCTCACGGCCGACGATGGGTCGTCGCCGGAAGACTATCCCTGCCACTGTGGCGCGCCGAACTGCCGCGGCACGATGCTGGCGCCGGTGGAGGCCGAGGAGCAAGAACCCTCGGACGCAAGTGTGGGGCTGGCAGAGGAGCCCGAGCAGATCCACCGACCGCCCACCGACCCGGCGCATGCGGCAAAGCCGCATCAGGTGCCGTCGCCCTCGGGCGCGTGACACGCGACGCAGAACTTGTTGCCGTCCGGATCGCGAAAGTACGCACCGTAGTAGTTCGCGTGATAGTGCGGGCGCAGGCCGGGTGGCCCCTCGCAGGTGCCGCCATGCGCCAGAGCCGTGCGGTGCGCGGCGCGCACGGTGGCCCGGTCCGGCGCCGCGAAGGCCACCATCTGCCCGTTGCCAGGATCGTGTGGCTGGCCGTCGAAGGGTTGGCAGATCACGAACAGGGGCCGCGCGCCGCCCGTGCTGTGCCAACCGGCCCAGGGCTTGTCGCGCTCGCAGAAGCGAAGCGCCACGCCGAGGCTTTGCATGACCGCACTGTGGAAAGTGAGGGCGCGTTCGAAGTCGCCGACGCTGACGAAGACGTGGGAAAACATCGTCGGGCCAGGCTCAGATCATCGGCGTCACGGCGCCATCCATCGCGAGCACTGCACCGGTGATGTAGCTGGCCCTCGGCGACGCGAGGAACACCACCGCATTCGCGATCTCCTCGGGCGTGGCGATGCGGCCCAGCGGCAGGCGTGCGGTCGCCCGTTGCAACGCCTCCTCGGTGCCGATGCCTTGCACCTTGGCGTCGGCGATGAGCCCTTCCTGCAGCCGCGCGGTGAGCGTGAGGCCGGGGTTCACCGCATTCACGCGCACGCCCTTGGCTGCATAGGCGGCGGCCATGCCCGCGCTCACCAGCATCAGGGCCGCATTGGCCGCGCCGCCGGCCATGTGGATCGGGCTGGCGACCTTGCCGCCGGCGCCGATCACGTTGACGATGGCGCCGCGACCGCGCTGGCCCATGCGCTTGATCACCGGGTCGAGCATGTGGATGTAGGTGAAGTACTTGGCGTCCATGGCTTCGTGCCAGGCCGTCGCGTCCAGGTCCTCGGGTGCCGTGCGCTTGGCGGCGCCGGCCGAGTTGACAAGCACATCGACCGGGCCGAAGTTCAGCTCCGCCGCATCCAGCGCAGCGATCGCGCTGGCCGATTGCCGCAGGTCCGCCGCATGCAGCGCCACATGGCCGCCGGCCTCGCTGAACTGCGCGACCAGTTCGCGCTCGCCGCGTTGCAGGTGGGCCAGGTCGCGTGACACCAGGCTCACGCGCGCGCCTTCGCGCAGGAAGCCCACCGCGCAGGCCAGGCCGATGCCCTTGCTGCCGCCGGTGATGAGAACGTGTTGGTCGGTGAGTTGGAGGTCCATGGGGCGATTGAACCTTGAAACGGCGAAGTGCGCACGGTTCTTCCGGAGTGCTGCCGCACAATGGCGCCGTCATCACGCTGCTGGTCGTCACCGGGCTGACACAACCTGACGGGCCTGCATTGAGACGGAGACAACAGGCATGCGCAACAAGATCGTCTCGGCCGCCGATGCGGTGGCCGTCATTGCCGCGGGCGACATGCTCGCGACCTCGGGCTTCGTCGGCATCGGTACGCCGGATGAGCTGCTGCTGGCGCTGGCCAAGCGCTTCGTCGAGACCGGCGAGCCGCGCAACCTGGACCTGGTGTTCGCCGCCGGGCAGGGCGACGGGCGCGACCGGGGCCTGAACCAACTCGCGCACGACGGCCTGTTGCGGCGGGTGATCGGCGGCCATTGGGGCTTGATCCCCCAACTCGCGCGACTGGCCGTGGAGGACCGCATCGAGGCCTACAACCTGCCGCAGGGCTGCATCTCGCAGCTCTACCGCGACATCGCGGCGCGCAAGCCGGGCACGCTGTCGAAGGTCGGCATCGGCACCTTCGTCGATCCGCGGCTGGGCGGCGGCAAGGTCAATGCGGTGACCACCGAGGACCTGGTCCGCGTGATGGAGATCGACGACGAGGAGTGGCTGTTCTACAAGGCCTTCAAGATCGACGTGGCCTTCGTGCGCGGCACCACTGCCGACCAGCACGGCAACATCACGATGGAGCGAGAGGCCCTCACGCTGGACAACCTGGCCATGGCGATGGCGGCGCACAACTCGGGCGGCGTGGTCATCGCGCAGGTCGAGCGCATCGCACGCCACGGCTCGCTCGACCCGCGCGCGGTGCGCATCCCGGGCACGCTGGTGGATTGCGTGGTCGTGGCGCAGCCGGAGAACCATCGCCAGACCTATGGCACGGCCTATTCGGCGGCCTTCGCGTCCGAGATCCAGGTGCCGCTCGACAACATCAAGCCGCTGCCGCTCGACGAACGCAAGATCATCGCCCGGCGCTGCGCGATGGAGCTGCCGGTCGATGGCGTGGTCAATCTCGGCATCGGCATGCCGGAGGGCGTCTCCGCCGTGGCCAACGAGGAGCGGGTGCTCGACCTGTTCACGCTGACGGCCGAGCCCGGCATCGTCGGCGGCATGCCCGCCAGCGGGCTGGACTTCGGTGCGGGCCTCAATGTCGAGGCCATCGTCGACCAGAACCAGCAGTTCGATTTCTACGATGGCGGCGGCCTGGACATGGCCTGCCTGGGCATGGCCGAGTGCGATGCGGAGGGCAACGTCAACGTGAGCCGCTTCGGGCCCAAGCTGGCGGGCGCGGGCGGCTTCATCAACATCTCGCAGAACGCGCGCACGCTGGTGCTGGCGGGCACCTTCACCGCCGGCGGTCTGGAGGTGGCGGTGGAAAGCGGGCGGCTGTGCATCGTGCAGGAAGGCCGCGCGCGCAAGTTCTGTTCTGCCGTGCAGCAGATCACCTTCTCTGGCAAGCACGCCGCCGCGCAGGGCCGTCGCGTGCTCTACGTGACCGAGCGCTGCGTGTTCGAGCTCACGGCCAAGGGCCTGCGACTGGCCGAGGTGGCGCCGGGCATCGACATCGAGCGCGACATCCTGGCCCACATGAGCTTCCGCCCGATCATCGACCAGCCCGAGGTCATGGACGCGCGCATCTTCGCGCCGGGCCCCATCGGCCTGCGCAGCCAGTTGCTCGACCTGGACCTGAGCGGGCGCGTGAAGCACGACGCCCAGCGCGACCTGCTGTTCCTGCACTTCCAGCACCTGCATGTCCGCAGCGAGGACGATGTCGCGCGGATTCGCCAGGCTGTGTCGGCATGCTGCGAGGCGATCGGCCGCAAGGTTCCGGTCATCGTCAACTACGACGGATTCCGGCTCGACGAGAGCGTGGCGGAGGCCTATGCCCGGATGGTCACGGAGATGGAGGAGCGCTTCTACTCGCGCGTGTCGCGCCATGCAGGCGGCGCGTTCCGGCGCATGCAGTTGACCCGCACGCTGACGCGCACCATCGCGCCGGCCGTGTTCGACTGCCTCGGCGCGGCGACCGAATATGTGGAAGGCGACCGCCCGGCACGTTGACACGGCAACGCTGAACAGCGCCCTCGCCTAAGATCCGCCGCATGACGGACGCCACCATCGCACCCCATCGCTTCTGGGCCGAACTCACGACGCGCGACTTCGCCGCGCTCGATCCGGCGCGCACGGTGGCGGTGCTGCCGCTGGGCGCGACGGAGCAGCATGGACCGCACCTGCCGCTGGGCGTCGACACCTGCCTGGTCGACGGCATCGTCGCGGCCGCGTTGCCGCAGCTGCCGCATGGTTTGCCCGTGCTGTTCCTGCCCACCCAAGCCATCGGCCTGAGCCCGGAGCACGCGCGCTTCACCGGCACGCTCACCCTGTCGGCCGAGACGCTGATTCGGCTGTGGAAGGACATCGGCGCCGGCGTGGCGCGCGCCGGGGTCAAGAAGCTGGTGCTGTTCAACGCGCACGGCGGGCATGTGGGCGCGATGGACATCGTGGCGCGCGAACTGCGCGAGGCTCACGACCTCATCGTCTACAGCGTGAGCTGGTTCAACCTGCCGCTGGGCGAGGCCAACGAACAGTTCAGCGCGCAGGAGCATCGCTTCGGCGTGCATGCGGGCGAGATCGAGACCTCGATGATGCTGGCGCTGCGTGCGCCGCTGGTGCGCACCGATGCGGCACGGGACTTCCCCTCGACTTCGCAACAGCGCGCCGCCGACTACGCGATCCTCGGCAATGGCAGGAGCGCCAAGCTCGGCTGGGCCATGCAGGACTACAACCGGCAGGGCGCGGCCGGCAATGCTGCGGCGGCCACGGCGGAGAAGGGACGCAAGGTGGTCGACGCGGCGGCTGCGCAACTGGCGCTGCTGCTCGCGGAAGTCTCTCGCCTGCCGCTGTCGACCCTGGCGGACCCGGCCTGAGCTGTCGCGCGGCCATTCAGCCACGGTCTTTCACGGACTGGACATGGGCGCACAAGGCCGGGCGGAGCCCGGTTTCGTGCGAGCGGCGACAATCGGGCCCGCATGATGACCGACACCCCCGAACCCCAAGCGCCCCGCGCGCCCAAGAAGAAGCGCAAGCCGCGCCCGGCTGGCCGCGCGCCGCAGGCGCAAGGCGCTCCACAGTCCCCCTCGCAGCAGCCGCCACAACAAGGCAGGCCGCCGCAGCAGGCCCAGAAGGGCCCGCGCAAGACGCACCCGGCGCTTGAAACCCTGTTCGGCCTCTATCCCGACCTGTTCGGCGCGCGCTTCCTGCCGTTGCAGCGTGGCGTGTTCCAGGCACTGCTCGAAAAGCACCCCGAGGCGCTGAAGAAGGACGAGCTCAAGGTGGCGCTCGCGATCCACACCCGTTCGACCAAGTACCTCGAACGCGTGGCCGCCGGCGACAAGCGCCACGGCCTCGACGGCCAGCCCGTGGAAGACGTGGCCCCGGAGCACGTTCACCACGCCATCCTCGAAGTGTTCAAGCGCCGCCAGGCCCGCACCGCCGACGACCTGCGCCCTCTGACGCGCAAGCGCATCCTCGACGCCTTCGAGAAGTCCGGCCTCGCGCGCGAGGACTACCAGGCCCTGGTGCGCAGCCAGGACCCGGCCAACAACGAGCTCACCGACGAAGCCTTTGCCGAACTGTCCGCGCAGACGGCCAAACGCGAGGCATTGCAGCGCGCCTTTGCCGCCAGCGGCAAGACGGTGGCTGAATTCGCCGAGATGTACGGCCTGGACCCGCGCGAAGTCGGGCGGATGCTCCCAAACGCGTAACGCAAGACGCGGCCGGCAGGTTTCAGCCTGCCAGTTGCGTGACGCCGGACACGGTCTCCGCCAGCGGATCCTGGATCGACGTGTCCGCCCGCTCGCAAGTGCCGATCAGCAACCCGCTCGCGATGGCGCGCTCGCGCAGGCGTTCGATCACTTCGTCGCGGCCCGGCGTGTCCGAGAACGCCTCGCCGTCGCGCAGCGCGAACACCTGGAACGCGTAGCGATGCACCCCATGCCCGGGGGGAGGATCGGGTGGCAGCCACGCCGCCTGCAGGTACGAATTGCGCCCGACGTGCAAGCCCACGCCGGCCACGTCGGCGCTGGGCATCGCGGCCTCGGCGATCACACCGTCCGCCACGGGCAGGTCGACCACGATCGCGTGAACCAGCGGATGGGGTGTCGGCGAATCGGCATCCTCCACCAGCAGCACCGCGGCCATGGCTTCCGGCGGCAGGCCGCGCCAAGCCAGCGGCGGTGAGCAGCCTTCGCCGTCCGCGGTGTAGCGCGCGGGGATCGGCGCGTGGTCGGCAAAGGCCAGGCTGCTGACTTCGATGGTGGCCATGCCGGTCCGCAGGCCCAGCGTGTTGAAGACGATCTGGTCCAGGCCGGCGCGGACGTCATGCAAGGCCTGGCCGATGGCATCGGGGAGTTTTTCGAGCATGCGCCGTTGTAGCGCCGCCTGGCGCGACAGGGTGTAGGACACGCTCGCCGCCGCGCGCCTTTCCGTGACGTTGAGCGCCGGCGCGGCTTATCATGATCCGCGCCGCTGGCGGCACCGTCGAACCCTCCACCTTTGCTCAAGGGAATGCCATGCTTTCACTCATCGGGACCATCATCATCGGTTTCATTGCAGGGCTGATCGCGCGTGCGCTCAAGCCGGGCGACGACTCCGCCGGCTTCATCTTCACCACGGTGATCGGCATTGCCGGCGCGCTGATCGCCAGCTACCTCGGTCGGGCATTGGGCTGGTACGGCCCGAACGAGGCGGCAGGATTCATCATGTCGGTGGTGGGCGCGATCGTGCTGCTTTTCGTGTGGGGCATGATCAAGCGCAAAAGCTGAGAATGTCGGGTTCCCGGCACGTCGCCGGGGCATGACAGCCTGTCAAGGAGCACACCATGGGACTGCTGGACATCCTTCAACAAGTGATGTCGGGTGCGGGCAGCGGCGCCAATGCCGCGAATGCCGAGACGCATTTCGACCAGGTGACGCAACATGCTTCGCAAGACCAGCTCGGGGCCGGCCTCGCGGCGGCGATGCGTTCCGACCAGACCCCGCCCTTCGGCAACATGGTCGGCCAGATGTTCGGCAATTCCTCGCCGAACCAGAAGGCCGGTGTGCTGAACCAGATCCTGGCCACGCTCGGCCCGGCCGCGGCCGCCGCGATCGCCGGTGGTGCGCTGGGCCGCGTGCTGCAACCCGGCCAGACCCAGGTCACGCCCGACCAGGCTTCGCAGTTGTCGCCGGCGCAGGTCACCGAGATCGCGGCCCATGCCGAGCAGGCGCATCCGGGCGTGGTCGACCAGGTGAGCCAGTTCTATGCCGAGCATTCGGGCCTGATCAAGACGCTGGGCGGCGCCGCCTTGATGGTGGCGCTGGCGAAGATGAAAGAGCACGCCAGCGACAACCGGGGCTGAGCGCGCGAGCGCCGGGGAGGGAGTCCTGGGCAAGCCCCGCTATCACGTGTACGTCGTCGAACTGGACGACCCCGTCTGGAAAAGCGCGCGCTTCCGCCGCGCCAACCCGGACTACCTGCTCGGCAAGCCCTTCGTCTACGTGGGCATGACCGGGCTCGATCCGGACATCCGCTTCGACAAGCACAAGGCCGGCATCCAGGCCAACGTGTTCGTGCGCGACCACGGCCTGCGGCTGCTGCCCGCGCTGTACGAGCGCTACAACCCGATGAAGCGCGACGAGGCGGCGCTGATGGAGGTCGAGCTGGGCATCCGATTGCGTTCGCTCGGCTACGGCGTGTGGCAGGCCTGATCTCGATCGAGCGCTACCTGTCCGTCCGCACCGCCAGGCTCTCCTTCACCTCCTCCATCACCACATAGCTGTGCGACTGCGCCGTCACCGGCAGCTTCTTGAGCACATCCCCCAGCAGGCTGCGGTACTCGTCCATGCCGCCGAGCCGGGCCTTCACGAGGTAGTCGAAGCTGCCTGAGACAAGATGGCATTCCTGCACGTCCGGCACGTGCAGCAACTCCTCGCGCACCTTGTCGAACACCTCCGCGGATTTCGACGACAGCGTGATCTCGACGAACACCAGCAGCGACTTCCCCAGCGCTTGCGGGGAGACGCGTGCGTGGTAGCCAGTGATGACGCCGGCGCGTTCCATGCGCTTCACGCGCTCGGAGCAGGGCGATGTGGACAGCCCGATCTGCTGCGCCAGGTCGGTCATCGAAATGCGCCCGTCGCGCTGGAGGATGTCGAGGATCTTGCGGTCCATGCGGTCGAGTTCGGTCATTTCACTTCCAGCGGGTCAAAACGGGGGTGGGCGGCAGCAATATTCACTGCAAGGCCAACAAACTTCAATCAAATCCACGGATGCAGGCCGCATAAATTATCCGAATTCCTCACCACATTCGGAATCAGCAATGAAAGTCATTGTTCTTGGCGGCGGCGTCATCGGTGTCAGCACGGCGTACTACCTGGCCCGCTCGGGCGCGAGCGTCACGGTGCTCGACCGCCAGGCTGGCCCGGCGCTGGAAACCAGCTTTGCCAATGCCGGCCAGGTGTCCCCCGGCTACTCGACGCCATGGGCCGCGCCCGGCATCCCGCTCAAGGCGATGAAGTGGATGTTCCAGAAGCATGCCCCGCTTGCGGTCCGGCTCGACGGCAGCCTGTTCCAGCTGCAGTGGATGGCGCAGATGCTGCGCAACTGCTCGCCCGAGCGCTATGCCGTGAACAAGGAACGGATGATGCGCGTGGCCGAATACAGCCGCGCCTGCCTGCAGCAACTGCGCGCCGACACCGGCATCGAGTACGAGCAGCGCACCGGCGGCACGCTGCAACTGTTCCGCACGCAGGCCCAGCTCGACGCCGTGCAGCGCGACGTCGCCGTGCTGAAGGAATGCAACGTCCCCTTCGAACTGCTGACCCGTGACCAGTTGGGCCAGGTGGAACCCAGCCTGGCACAGGCCCGCGATCGGCTCACCGGCGGCCTGCGCCTGCCGAACGACGAAACCGGCGACTGCCATCGCTTCACCAACGCCCTTTACGAACTGGCACACGGCTTGGGCGTGGACTTCCGCTTCAATCAGTCGGTGGACGGCCTGGTCACCGAGGGTGGCCGCGTCACCGGCGTGCGCGTCGATGGCCAGGTGTTGACCGCCGACCGCTTCGTGCTCGCCTTCGGCAGCTACTCGCGCGATTTCCTGACGCCGCTGGGCCTCGACTTGCCGGTCTACCCGGTGAAGGGCTATTCGCTGACCGTGCCGCTGGTCGATCCGGCCTTCGCGCCCCAATCGACCGTGCTCGACGAAACCTACAAGATTGCCGTCACCCGCTTCGACAACCGCATCCGCGTGGGCGGCATGGCCGAACTCGGCGGCTTCGACCTGCGACTCGACCCGCGCCGCCGCGCCACCCTGGAACTCGTGGTCAACGACCTGTTCCCCGGTGGCGACGTCAAGCGCGCGTCTTTCTGGACCGGCCTGCGCCCCATGACGCCGGACAGCACGCCGATCATCGGCGCCACGAAATTCGGCAACCTGTTCCTCAACACCGGCCACGGCACGCTGGGCTGGACCATGGCCTGCGGCTCGGGCAAGCTGGTCGCCGACATGGTGACCGGGCAGCGGCCGGAGATCAGCACGGAGGGATTGGCGATCGACCGTTACACGCGTCCTCGCGCAGGCGCGCGCGGCATGCGCTCGCCTTCGCCTGCGACCGCCTGAAATAGGCTCACCCCCGAAGCGCCTCCGGCGCCGGGGCGGCCGCCGGAGGCTGCTGCTCTTGCGGTCCGTCAAAGCCTGCGCAGGCAGGCTTGGAGCCGCGGCCCTCAGCCCTCAAGGGGGCGCACCCAGCGGCCCGGCAAAGCCGGATCCGCGGGTGCCCACGAAAGACTCTGCGCTCCGAGGCCCGGCCAACCGCTCGAAGCGTGCTGAACTGCACGTTTGCTTTCGCCGTTACATGCGCCAGGCTTTGGACATAGGCCGAGTGGACATCCTATGATTCACCTTTGTAAATTATTGTTGCAAAGGTCTCTCAATGTCTCATCAGGCGACGCGCAGACGATTCACCCAGGCAGCCGGCGCCTGGGCGCTGCTGGGGCTGACTGGCCCTTTGCACGCGCAAAGCACAGGCGCCAAGCGGGGCACGCCATCCGGCAAACTGATCGTCGGCCAGTCCATCCCCATGACGGGTGCGGCCAGTGAGATCGGCATGGCATTCGCCGGGGGCGCCAAGCTCTTCGTGGGCGGATACAACGACCGCGCCGCCGCGGCCGGTGGCACCACGATCGAATTGCGCCAGCTTGACGACGGCTACAGCGCCGACAAGGCCGGCGCCAATGCCAACAAGCTGCTTGCGGAGGGCGCGGACGTGCTGTTCGGCTTCGTCGGCACGGCCAGCGCCGAGGCCGGCGCCTCGCTCGCGCAGAAGCAGGGCGCCCCCTTCTTCGCGCCCTTTGCCGCAGCCGACTCGCTGCGCGACAGGAACCACGGCAACGTCTTTCACGTCCGTCCCAGCATGGCCGACGAGGCCTACGCGATGCTGCGCCAGTGCGACACGCTGGGCCAGAAGCGCATCGCGGTGGTGGTCGACGATGACGCCATGGGTCGCGCCGCCCTGCAAGCGTTGCAGGACGCCGCGGTCGAACTCAAGCTGGCCGCGCCGGTAGCTGTGGCCAAAGTGACATCGGGCGACACCAAGGTCTCCGAGGCCGTGGCCACCGTGATGAAGTCGCAGCCGCAGGCGGTCATCCAGGCCTCGCTGTCGCAGACCACCGCCGCCTTCGTGCGCGAGATGCGCAAGGCCGGCTACGGCAGCGCACTGATGACCTTCTCCGTCGTCGGCATCGACCCGCTTTACACCGCGCTCGGCAAGGAAATCCGCGGCGTGATCATTTCGCAGGTGGTCCCGGCCCCTCGCGACAACAGCCGCACGCCCATCGTCAAGGAATACCTCGCCGCGCTGGCCGACTCCGACCAGACCGCATCGTATGAAGGCCTCGAAGGCTTCATCGCCGCCAAGTCGCTGGCCGAGGCCGTGCGCCGCGCCGGGCCGGCACCCACGCGCGCCGTCCTGCAGAAGGCCATGGCGGGCATGAACGACTACGACGTCGGCGGTTTTCGCGTGAACCTGCGCCCGCCGCTGCACGACACGGCCCGCACGGTCGACCTGGTCTACATCACGGCCGAAGGCCGGGTGTTGCGTTGAACGATTTCCCGAAAAGGAGCCAACTCGTGAATCTGCATTCCACCCCTGTCCTGGCCGTGCTGCTCGCGCTGGCCGCCGCCCCCGCGATGGCGGGCGTTCATCGCTGCATCGATGCCGAAGGCAAGATTTCCTTCTCCGACACCGTCTGCAACGGCGTGCGCGCCGAGAAATCCTTCAGCGCGGTGAATTCCGCCAAGGGCTGGAAAGAGGAGGTCTACCGGCCGACGACTTCGGGCGCGCGGCAGGACGTGAGCCCGGTCTCGGTGCAGACGCCTCCGCGCGCCGCGGGTGTGATCAAGACGAAATAGCGGTTTCGGCGGCCTGACGCGAATGAGTGGGGGCCGCGGACCTGCCGCGCCGTGAACCCGTCCGGGATCAGCACTCCACCACATTCACCGCCAGCCCACCCAGCGAAGTCTCCTTGTAGGTGGACTTCATGTCCTCCCCGGTCTGCTTCATGGTCTGGATCACCGCGTCGAGCGACACGTAGTGGCTGCCGTCGCCGCGCAGCGCCATGCGCGCCGCGTTGATGGCCTTGACCGCGCCCATCGCATTCCGTTCCACGCAGGGAATCTGCACCATGCCGCCGACCGGGTCGCAGGTCAGGCCGAGGTTGTGCTCCATGCCGATCTCGGCCGCGTTCTCGACCTGCGCCGGCGTGCCGCCCATCACGGCAGCCAGCGCACCGGCCGCCATCGAGCAGGCCACGCCGACCTCGCCCTGGCAGCCGACCTCGGCGCCGGAGATGGACGCGTTGGCCTTGTAGAGCATGCCGATCGCCGCCGCGGTGAGCAGGAAGTCGACGATGCCGTCGTCGCTGGCCGTTGGCACGAAGCGCGTGTAGTAATGCATCACGGCCGGCACCACGCCGGCGGCGCCGTTGGTCGGCGCGGTGACCACCCGGCCGCCGGCCGCGTTCTCCTCATTCACCGCCATGGCAAACGCGTTGACCCAGTCCATCGCCGCGAGTGGGTCGGCCGCGCCCTGATGCGCGATGAGCTCGCGATGCAGGTCGGGCGCACGGCGGCGCATGCGCAGCGGACCGGGCAACGGGGCGGTGGCCATCGGGTTGTCGATGCCGAAGCCGCGCTGGACGCACTGCTGCATCACGGCCCAGATGCGCAGCAGCCCGGCGCGCACCTTGGCCTCGGGACGCCAGGCGCATTCGTTGGCCATCATGAGCTGCGCGACCGACAGGCCGCTGGCACGGGTCTGGGCCATGAGCTCGTCGCCGGTGCGAAAGGCCCAGGGCCAGTCGCGCGCGACCTCGGGCACGGCATCCGGATGCGCACCGCCCTCGACCACGAAGCCGCCACCCACCGAGAAGTAGCAGCGTTGCGCCAAGGTCGAGCCGTCCGCCGCCGAGGCCGTGAAGCGCATCGCATTGGGATGTTCCGGCATCGATTCCTCGCCGAGGAAGGGAATGTCGCGCACCCGGTCGAAGGCGATCGCATGGCGGCCCAGCAGCAGCAACTGGCCCGACTTGCGCAAGGCCGTGAGCCGGGGCTGCACGCTGGCCGGGTCGACGGCGTCGGGCGTGTCGCCGAACAGGCCGAGGATCACGCCCTGGTCGGTCGCGTGTCCCGCGCCGGTGGCGCCCAATGAACCGAACAGCTCGCAACGCACATGGGCGGTCGCGGCCAGCAGGCCGTCGCGTTCCAGGCTGCTGGCGAACTGCTGCGCGGCGCGCATCGGGCCGACGGTGTGCGAGCTCGAAGGACCAATGCCGATCTTGAAGATGTCGAAGGCGGAAAGCATCCGCCGATCATGCGCCGAACCGCGCCTGCTGCGTCGCCTACTTCCTCAGGAGTAGGTGATCCAGTTCTCGTAGGCGGGACCGTCGAGGTGCGGCAGCGTGTTGTAGGTGACCAGCATGTGGCGCTTGGGCGTGAACGCGAACTCGGTGATCGAGGTGTTGCGGATGCGCAGGTTGAGCTCGATGGTGGTCTCGGCGCTGGTGCCCAGCACATGGCCGACGGCGGTCGAGATCGGTCCGCCGCTCGACACCACCAGCACTTTCGCGCCGTGATGCTTGTCGCGCACGTGGTCGAGCGCGTTGGTCACGCCGGCCAGGAAGTCGACGTAGCTGGGCATGCCGACCGGCTCGGTCTTGCCCTGCATCCATTGGGTGAGGCCGTCGCGCAGCAGGCGGAAGTGCGCGCGGTACAACTCGGGCGTGTCGGCCTTGGGCAGCGCGCCGGAGTGGATGGTGGCGACGACGGCCTCGCTGTCGTATTCGTTGAGGCCGGGCCAGGGCAGCACGTCCTGCTCGGTGAGGCCCAGCCCTTCGGCGATGCCTTCCCAGGTCTGCCGATGGCGCTTCAGCGTGCCGGTGATGACGGCGTCGAAGCGCATGCCGCGCTCGCGCCAGTATTCGCCGAGCCGCACGGACTGCTTGTGCCCCAGGGCGCTCAGGTTGTCGTAGTCGGCCGCGCCGAAGGAGGCTTGCCCATGGCGCACGAGGTAGAGGGTTCCCATGCGGTCGATTCTGGCAAAGGGCGGGCGGGGCGCTTGTCCCGGCTGCGACGAGTTCGCCAAGCGTCTTGCGACCCCCCAAAGAAAAAGCGGCCGCACGAGGCGGCCGCGAAGTCCGGCGGCTTTCTTCCAGGGAGGTAGAGAAAAAAACCAGGACTCGTTTTGACGCGAATCACTGTCCGGCAAGGACATTGTAGGGACTAGTTCGGATCTATAACTTAAGTCGTAGGTGAATTTGCCCGAGCCAAACAGTCGAATTTGACCGCATTCAAGGCGTCGTCTTGAGCACCTCGGCGAACAGTGTTGCATCGACATTGCCGCCGCTGACCGCGACGCCGACTGTCTTGCCGCGCCAGCGTTCGCGTTGCCGTATCGCGGCGGCCAAGGCTGCGGCGCCAGCGCCTTCGGCCACGTTGTGCGTGTCGGTGAAGAGGATGCGCATGGCGCTCGCGACCTCATCGTCCGTGACGGTGATCACCTCATCGGCCTCGCGGCGCAACACTTCCAACGCCTCGGGCACCGGCGACCGGCAGGCCATGCCGTCGGCCAGGCGCGTGCTCACCGGCGCATCGATTGCATGGCCTGCGATGTAGGAGTCGCGATAGGCGGTCGCATGTGCGGAGACCACCCCGACAAGCCGCGTCGTCACCTTGCAATGCGTGCGCGCCGCGGCTGCTGCAGCAAAGCCGGAGCCGAGGCCGATCGGCACGAACAGCACATCCGGCACATCACCGGCGCGCTTCACCGCCTCGAAGAACTCGACCCAGCATGTCGTGACGCCGCGCACCAGCTCGCGTGCGAAGGAAGGCACGCGATGCAGGCCATCGCGCTCGGCCAGCAGCGCCGCATGTTCGGTGGCGGCCTGAAAGTCGTCGCCATGCTCGACCAGCGTGACACCCAGTGCACGCATGGCCGCATTCTTTTCGACCGAATTGCCATGCGGCACGACGATGGTCGCGGCCAATCCGTGGCGCCGCGCCGCGAAGCCGATCGACTGGCCGTGATTGCCGCGCGTGGCGCTGATCACATGGCGCACCCCGGGCTGCTCGCGCACCAGCGATTCGACGTAGCAGAGGCCGCCGCGGATCTTGAAGGCGCCCACCGGCGTATGGTTCTCATGCTTGGCCCAGAGCGTGCAGCCGAGCCGCTCGCCAAGCAGCGGCCACACGTACTGCGGCGTCGGCGGCATGGCCGCGTAGACGGTGCGTTGCGCAGCCTCGATCTCCTCGCGCGTGAAGTTCATTTGCGCTCCGTGAGCGCGACGCGCACGGCCAGCGCGGCCAGCACGCTGCCCATCACATAGCGCTGCGCGCGCAGCCAGCCCGTGCTCTGCGACAGCACGGTGGTGATGGCCGCCGCGAAGACGATCATCATGCTGTTGACCAGGCCGCTGCCGAGGATCTGCACCGTGCCGAGCTGGGCGCTCTGCCACAGCACCGAGCCACGCTCCGGATGGATGAACTGCGGAAAGAAGGAGAGATAGAACATCGCCACCTTGGGGTTCAGCAGGTTGGTGATGAAGCCCATGCGGAACAGCTTGCCCGGCGGATCGGCCGGCAGCGAACGCGGCTCGAAGGGCGCCGTGCCGCCGGGCTTGACGGACTGCCAGGCCAGCCACAACAGGTAGGCCGCGCCGGCGAGACGGATTGCGTCGAAGGCCAGCGGCACCGCGAGCAGCACGGCGGTGAGCCCGAGCGCTGCCGCCACCAGGTGCACGAGGAAGGCCAGCATCACGCCGCCCAGCGAGATCAGCCCGGCGCGCCGTCCCTGCACCAGCGTGCGAGAGACGCAATAGATCATGTTCGGCCCCGGCGTGAGTGCGAGCAGCAGCGAGGCCAGTGCGAACCAGGCGAGTTCGTGGAGGGCGAGCATGTTCAGTGTCCTTTCGATTCGAGCGTGACGACGCCGCGCGGCGTGTTCAGGGTGGCGCAGAGGTTGGGTGGGCCTTGCTGCAAGGTCATCGCGTCGAAGCCGATGGCCTCGAGCGCGATGCGCAGGCTGTCGACACGCGGGTGCACGGCGGTCAGCCCGACGAGTTCGACGCCTGCATCCGGCATCGTGTCGACCGGGTGCACCGCGCCCCACTGGATCAGCGTCGGCAAGGCGCCATAGAACAGGCGCTGGCCGTCGTCGCGCACCGTGATGCGCCAGTCGAGCCGGCCGGCCGGCGTGTCGCGCGAGGCTTCGATCAGGTGGCCGCGGTCGATGTGCGAGGCCATGTGCGCCAGCGCATGCACCGTCTCCGCGGCGTTGGGCACGCGCGCGACGAGGTGGATGAGCTGCGGCCCGCCGCGCGACACCGCAAGCTGCAGCATCGGGTCGTCCAGGTCAAACCAGCGGTGCAGCTTGCCGGAGCGCGTCGGGCGGCGGCCGGGGTCGATGGCGATGATCTCGAGGTAGGCCAGAGGAAAGGCCGGCGATGCGACCTTGAGCAGCCGGTTGTGCGTGCCCATCAGCGGATGCACGCCGCCCGGTCCCGGCGTGACGCCCAGCGTCGCCTCGCACCACTGCACGCCTTCATCGAGCGTGCGCGCGGCGATCACGAGGTGATCGAGCTGGGCGGTCTTGCCGGTGCGACGCATGGCTTCAGAGCGTGACCGCTCCCTCGATGCACACGACCGTGTCGCCGCCGATCCAGAAGCGGCCTTCCTTGTCGCGTTCCACGCTCAGGCGCCCGTCGCGGCCCAGGCACTGGCCCTGGCCGACGAGGTAGCGTTCGGGCATATGGCCGTCGGTGATGAGCCACTGGGCCAGGCTCGCGTTGAGGCTGCCGGTGACCGGGTCTTCCTCGATGCCGGTGGCGGCCGCGAAGGCGCGCACCTCCAGGTCGACGGTGCCCTGCCCGCTGCCGCCGAAGGCCCGGGCCTCGCGGTTCGAGCGTGCGATCAGCTGCGAGGGGGAGGGCGCCTGCGCAATGGCCGCGACGCCGACCTTCATGCCGAGTTCCTTCAGCGCACGATGGTCCGGCGTGAGCGCCAGCACGCTGTCGATCTCGTCCAGCAGCAGGCCCAGCCAGTTCGTCCCGTTGTCCAGTTGCTGCGCGGCCAGGATCTGCGCCGCCTTGAGGCCCAGCGCGTGGGCGATCTTGGCCAGCATCGTCGGACTCGGCGCAGTGCGCTTCAACGGCGGTGCGGCAAAGGCCAGGCGCGCGCCGTCGCGGCGGATCGTGACCAGGCCTGTCACGCATTGCTGGACGATGAATTCCGAGGACTTCGGCTTGCCGCCGGCCTTGAGCCAGGCCCTGCAACTGCCGAGTGTCGGATGGCCGGCAAATGCCATCTCGCCACCGGGCGTGAAGATGCGGATGCGGTAGTCGGCGCCGGGCTCGGTCGGCGGCAGCAGGAAGGTGGTCTCCGACAGGTTGGTCCATTGCGCGAAGCGCTGGAACTCCGAATCGTCGAGTTCGCTGCCGTCGAGCACCACGGCGACCGGGTTGCCGCGATAAGGCACGGCGGTGAAGACATCGACTTGCTGGAAGGCACGGGCTTTCATCGGGGTCACTCCAATGCGAGGTCGAGCACGCCGCGCGCGGCGGAACGCGACCTCAGTTCACCGAACCAGCGCTCGACATTGGGCCAGGCCGGCCGCGTGTATTCGGTCGGCGGCAGTCCGAACCAGCGGTGCGCCTCGCAGCCCAACGGGATGTCGGCCATGGTGAAGCTTTCGCCGAGCATGAAGCGGCGCGTGGCCAGGTGCGCATCGAGAATTCCGAGCAGCCGCTCTGTGGCGTGGACCGAGGTCGCGATCACATCAGGGTTGCGGTCGGCCGGGGCCGTGCGCACCCATTGCACGAAGGCCGGCGCGCTGGCGCGGTTGAAGGTGGTCTGCTGCCAGTCCATCCAGCGCTCCGCATCGAAGCGCTCGGGCAACGGCTCCGGGTAGAGCGTGCCGGGCGCATAGCGCGCGCACAGGTAGCGCACGATCACGTTCGATTCCCACAGCTTCACATGCGAGGCGTCCTCGCCATCGCCGTCGTCGATGGCTGGCACCAGCGCATTCGGGTTGAGCGCGTGGTACTCGGGCGTCTGCACCACGCCGTACTTGCCGCCGGCCTCGGTGCGCTGGAAGTCCAGCCCCAGTTCCTGCGCGCACCAGACCACCTTGCGCACGTTGATCGATGTGATGCGGCCCCAGATGTTGAGCATGTTTGTCGGTTCTTTCGAGAGATGAAGGTTCAGCGGGCGGGGCGGTCGAGCAGCAGCAGGCGCATCGCGAGACCGAACATGACCGCCGCCAGCATGCGGCCAGGCCACGGGCTGGCTTTCGGTCCCCGCCGCAGCCAGCGCCCCACCTGCCCGCTGCAAGCGCCGAGCACAGTATTGAACAGCAAGGCGGCCAGCGCCAACACCACACCCAGCACCACCAGTTGCACCGCGACCGAACCGCGCGCCGGATCGACGAACTGCGGCAGGAACACCATGAAGAACAGCAGCGCCTTCGGATTGACGAGGTTGTTGAGCCAGGCCTGCCGCACGATGCGCCCGAAGCTGCCGGCGCGGTCGGATGCGTCAGGCAGCGCGGCGCCGTGGCGCAGCGCCTGCCACGCCAGCCACAGCAGGTACAGCGCGCCGAGCCAGCGCAGCAGGTCGAAGGCCGGTGCCCAGGCGGCCACCAACGCGGTGACACCGGTTGCTGCGCACAAGGTGTGCACCAGGTCGGCGGCCGAGATGCCGAGCGCCGCTGCGAATCCGCCACGCGGCCCGTGCGCCACGCCATGCGACAGCACGAACGCCATGTTCGGCCCCGGCGACGCGAACAGTGCCAGCAGCGCGACCCCGAACAAGCCCCAAGTCGCGAGGTCGATCATGCGAGCCGCCGCGCGTCAGGTGACCGCGAGATGCGCAGCGGGCGCGGTCGTCGGCAGGTAGGGTGTGATGTTGCGCAGCGTGCGCGCGACCCATTCGTCCTTTTCGCCGACCGGCGCAACGTAGTAAATGGCTGCTGCTGCCGCTTCGACGCCTTCGGCGCGCGCGATGAGCCAGGCCGCCAGGTAGGTCGAAGACAGGCAGCCGCCCGCCGTCGCCACGTTGCCCTGGGCAAAGAAAGGCTGCTCCAGCACCTGCACGCCCGCTTCCTGCACCCACGGCTTGGTCGTGAGGTCGGTGCAAGCCGGTACGGTGCCGAGCAGTCCCAGTTTCGCCAGCAGCAAGGTGCCCGAGCACTGCGCGCCGATCAACTGGCGCGAGGCGTCGAGCCGCAGCGCGGACATCACCGCCGCATCGGCCGCGATCTCGCGCGTGCACATGCCACTGCCAACGAGCACGGCATCAGCCGCGCAAGCGTCCGCCAGCGAGGTGCCGATCTGCACCGTGACGCCGTTCATCGAAGTGACCGACGGCGTCGGTGCGGCCAGTGTCACGCGCCAGCCCGGCTTCTTCACGCGGTTGAGGATACCCAGCGCGATGAACGAGTCGAGCTCGTTGAAGCCGTCGAAGGTGAGGATGGCGATGTGCATGGCGCGGTCCCTTGAAGCGCGATCAGCCGAGGGCGGGCGCGGGCTGGCCCTTGGCTTGCGCCGCCAGTTCCTCGCGCACCGCGGCGGCCAACGCAGCGATGGCCGTGTCGATCTCGTCCACATTGGCCGTCACGAAGGACAGGCGCATGGTGCGCGTGTCGCCCGGACCGGCATAGAAGGGCGCACCCGGCACGAAGGCCACGTTGCGTTCCACCGCGCGCGGCAGCAGCTTCACCGTGTCGATGCCTTCGGGCATGCGCGCCCAGAGGAACATGCCGCCCACGGGCACGTTGAACTGCACGTCCAGACCCTTCATCTCGCGCCGCAGGGCCGCGACCATCGCGTCGCGCTGGCGCTTGTAGAGCGCGCGGATCGTCGGCACGTGGCTGGCGAGGAAGTTGTCCTTCATCACCGCCGAGACCATGCGCTGCGTGAAGATAGGCGTGTGCAGGTCGACCGCCTGCTTGGCCTGCAGCAGCTTCGGATAGATCGCCTTCGGCGCCACCAGGAAGCCGAGGCGCAGGCCCGGCGCCAGCACCTTCGAGAAGGAGCCGAGGTAGATCACGCCGTCCGGATTGCGCGCGGCCAGCGGCAGCGGCGGGGCTTGGTCGAACCAGAGTTCGCCGTACGGGTTGTCTTCCACGATCGGCAGGCCGGCCTTGGCGGCGGCCTCCGACACCGCCTGGCGACGCGCCTCGGTCATGGTGCGGCCGGTCGGGTTCTGGAAGTTGGGCAGCAGGTAGACGAAGCGCGCCGCTTCCTGCGAAGCGTTGCCCGCCGCCTTGGCGACGAGGTCGTCGACCACCACGCCGTCGTCATCGCTGGCCACGCTCACCGGCACCGGCTCCATCGGCGCGAAAGCCTGCAGCGCGCCGAGGTAGGTCGGCGTCTCGACCAGCACGCGGCTGCCCGGATCGAGCAGCACCTTGGCGACCAGGTCCAGGCCCTGCTGCGAGCCGGTGGTGATCAGCACCTGCGCCGGATCGACGTTCCACGGCAGCATGTCGGCCACCGCCTGGCGCAGCGGGCCGTAGCCTTCGCTGGCGGCATATTGCAGCGCGGCCTGGCCGTCGGTGTGCAGCACGTGGGCACAGGCGTCGGCGAAGGCCTGGATCGGGAAAGTCTTGGGCGAGGGCAGGCCGCCGGCCAGGCTGATGATGCCGGGACGCTCGGTGACCTTCAGGATCTCGCGCAGCACCGAAGGATTCATCTTCTCGGCGCGGGTGGCCAGTTTCCAGGTGGTGGTCATGTTGTTCTCCGTTCGGTGATGTGTAGGGTCAATGGGTGAGCAAAGGGTAGAGCGAGGCGACCAGCGCAAGGGCCGCGACGGTGTTGAAGGCGCGCAGGAAGGCGGGTTGCTGCAGGTAGCGGCGCATGCTGCTGCCGAACAGCGCCCAGGAGCCGGTGCTTGGCATGTTGATGACCGCCATCACGCCCGTCAAGGCAAGAAGTTGCCATAGCGAGTGTTCGGCAGGGAGATAGGTGGTGATGGCACCCAGCGCCATCACCCAGGCCTTGGGATTCACCCACTGGAAGGCCGCTGCAGCGGTGAAGCCCATCGGCCGGACCTCGGTCGCACCGTCCTTTGCCGCATCGCTCGCGGGTCCGCTGCGAAAGATCTTCCAGGCCAGGTACAGCATGTAGGCGCCACCGGCGTAGCGCATGACCGTGTACAGCACCGGAAAGCGCTCGAACACCGCACCCAGGCCCAGGCCCATCAAGAGGACCATGAAGCAGAAGCCGACCGTGATCCCCACCATGTGCGGCACCGACCGGGCAAAGCCGAAGTTGACGCCCGACGCCAGCATCATCGTGTTGTTGGGGCCCGGCGTGATCGAACTCACCAGGGCGAAGAGGCTGAAGGCCAGCCAGGTTTCTGCGGTCATGCTGTTCCTCCTGCGGTAGCGGGCCGCGCGACGACGCGCGGTTGCGACAGCTTCTTGCCGACAACCACCGTCGCCACCACGGCCGCCGCGAAGGCCAGTGTCACGAGGTCGAGCTGTTCGCCCAGCAAGGGCACGGCCGCCAGGATCGAGAGGAATGGTTGCAGCAACTGGGTCTGGCTCACCCGCAGCGCGCCTCCGATCGCCAGCCCGCGATACCAGGCGAAGAAACCCATCCACATCGAGAACATGCCGACATACGCGAAGCCGACCCACGCCGAAGTCGCCACCGGCTGCTGCGGCCACAGCGCCAGCGTTGCCGGCAGACTGAAGGGCAGCGCCATCACGCAAACCCAGCAGATCACGCGCTCTGCGCCGAGCGACGGCGTGACCTGCGCGCCGAACACGTACCCGACGGACGCGCAAACCACCGCGCCGACCAGCATCAGGTCCGCCCATTCGAAGCTGAAGCCATGGCCGTGCTGGCTCGCCCGCAGCACCGAGAAGACCACCACCAGCGAGCTGCCAAGCACCGCGCATACCCAGAATCCCAAGCGCGCACGCTGGTGCAGCACCCACGCCGCCACGGCCGCCGTCGCCAGGGGCAACAGGGCGGTGATCACGGCCGCATGGCTTGCGGTGACCGTGCGCAGCGCGTAGCCCAGCAGCAGCGGAAAGCCGAGGCAATTGCCCAGCACCGCCATGCCCAAGGGCTTCCATTGGTGCCGCTGCGGCAAGGGCGGGCGCGTCGCCAGCAGGAAGGCCAGCGACAACAGCCCCGCCAAGGCCGCGCGGCCGACCGTCACGAACCACGGCGAAAGCTGCGGCGCCTCGGTCGTGCCCGTGGCCAGCCGCGTCATCGGCAGCGTCACCGCGAAGATCGCCACGCCCAGCACGCCGAGCCACATCCCCAGGGTCTCGTCCTTGAGCTTCATGTCTCGAACATCCAGTAGGCCGTCAACACCAGCACAGCCGCCATCGCGCGGTTGAACCAGAGCAGGCGCGTGCCATGCGCCAGCCACTGCCGCAGCAGCGCGCCGATAAACGCATAGAGGAAGTTGCTGGCAAAGGCATAGCCCAGCATCACCGGCGCCACGATCGCGAAGCGATGCAGCGCGTCGGGCCGGCCGGCGATCCATCCTGCCACCAGCGTGAGCGCCAGAAGCCAGGCCTTGATGTTCACGAACTGCAGCATCACGCCCTGGCCGAAACCGACATCGAGCTGCCGACCATCGGCCTGGCCCAGCGTCCCGCTGCCGCTCAGCTTGAACGCCAGCCACAGCAGATAGGCAATGCCCAGGCCCTTGATGGCCAGCCGGAGCATCGGCGCGGCCGTCACCAGCGCGCCGATGCCGGCCGCGCACAACGCGAGCAACAGCGTCCAGCCCACTGGCACCGCGATAATGAAGCGCATCGCGCGCGGCAAGCCGCCGTTGGCCGCGAGGGCAGTGGAAAGCGTGGTGTTGGGACCTGGCGAAAAACTCATTGCCGTGGCCAACACCAGCAGCGCAGTGAATTCTTGCCAGTTCATGGCACACACTCTAAACTGATGACCATTACAGTACCAGTACAGATGGTCGAACATGGGCTGCGTCTGTACTGGTTCGACCATCGACACAGATCCCAAGACGCGCATGCTGACGAGAACTTCCACACAGTCGTTGACAGAACAACTGGCCGGTCGCTTTGCCGAACGCATCCGGACGCGCCTGCTCGCGCCTGGCGCGCGCCTGCCCTCCGTGCGCGAATGTGCGCGGCAGCAGGGGGTGAGCCCGCACACGGTGGTCGCGGCGTACGACCAGTTGCTGGCCCAGGGGCTGGTCGAGGCGCGGCGTCAGCGCGGCTTCTATGTGCGGGATTCGGCGGTGGCGCAGCAGGAGGTTCGGGCGCCGGGCGCGGTGGTCAACACCCTCGCGATGCCCTTGCCGGCCAGCGGCGTGCCGGCCGACGCCAGCTCGCTGATCCGCGGCATGTTCCACCGCCAGAGCGACAAGCCGCAGCCCGGCATGGGCGTGTTCCCGCCGGACTGGATGGAGTCGACCTTCATGCCGACCTCGCTCCGCCGCCTGACCAGTACACGGGCGCTACAGGATCTGTCGCTGCAGTACGGCGAGCCGCTGGGCGATGCGGCGCTGCGCCGCAGCCTGTCGCAGAAACTGGTCAGCATCAACGTTCCAGCCGCGCCCGACCAGATCATCACCACCATCGGCGCCACGCATGCACTGGACATCGTGAGCCGCACACTGTTGCGCGCAGGCGATCCGGTGATGGTCGAGGAGCCCGGCTGGGCCATCGAGTTCGCGCGGCTGGAGTCGCTGGGCATGCGCATCCTGCCGGTGCCGCGCCGCGCCGACGGGCCGGACCTGGAGGTCATGGCCAAGTACTGCGAGGCCCACAGCCCGAAGCTGTTCGTGAGCGTGAGCGTGTTGCACAACCCGACCGGCTACAGCCTCTCGCCCGGCAGCGCGCACCGCGTGCTGCAACTGGCCAACAAGCACGACTTCCACATCGTCGAGGACGACACCTACAGCCACCTCGCGCCCGAGCATGCGACGCGGCTGTGTGCGCTGGATGGACTGCAGCGCACGATCTACGTGAGTGGCTTTGCCAAGATTCTCGCGCCGAACTGGCGCATCGGATTTCTCGCGGCGCCGCCGGGTTTGCTGGGCGGCCTGCTGGAGACCAAGCTGCTCGCGACGCTGACCACGCCCGCGTTGTTCGAACGCGCATTGGCCTGGTGCATCGACCAGGGCCAACTGCGCCGGCATGCGGATCGCATCCGCGTGCGACTCGATGGGGCCCGTGCGCGGACGGTGAAGCTGGCGCTGTCGCACGGCTGCACGTTCGTGTCGGAGCCGGCGGGGTTGTTCGGCTGGGTCGATACCGGCGTCGACACCGACGCGCTGACGCAGCGCATGCTCGACGAGGGCTACCTGCTGGCGCCCGGCTCGCTGTTCCACGCGCGGCGGCCGCCAAGTACCCTGATGCGGATCAACTTCGCGACGGCGCAGGATGCGGAGTTCTGGAAGGTGTTTGGGCGGGTGCGAGGGTGATCCGGCCGGCCCTCAAAGAATGCTGTCCGGCGCCAGTGGCCCCAGCACCTTGAGCATTAGCTTGAGACCCGCGCTGGCATCGGGCTCGGTCGTGGTGTCCTGGAGACCGCTGCCTTGCGGCGCGCGCCAGGTCAGCCGGCCATCGACCAGTTGCACATGCCATGCGCCCTCGCGCAGCGTCTTCTCGATCAACTCGGTCGTGTTTCCCGACAGCTTGCGGCTGCCGATCAACAACGCAACCTCGGTGTTCTGCTTCTGCGAGCGAAGGTCGAGGTTCATCGAGCCAACGACCAGCAGCCGGTTGTCCATCACCAGCACCTTCGAATGCAGCATCGCGCGCGAAGCGCCTGTCACTGAACCGCCCGATGAGCCGAACGCACTCCCGATGCCGGCCTGCTCGCTGCGCATCTCGTACAGGTCGATGCCCATCTTCAGCAGCCCCTCGCGATGCCGCGCATAGCCGACGTGCGCCACCGGCGCATCGTTCGACGCCAGCGAGTTGGTCAGCACACGCACGCGAACACCGCGCGCACGCGATGCCGCCAGCGCCTGCGTGATGTCCGGCCCGGGCACGAAGTAGGGCGAGATGATCAGCAGGTCGCTCTGCGCCTGCCCGACGAGCTGGAGCAGCCCCTCGACCAGCGTCTCGCTGCCCGCAGTCGTGTCGGCCGCATCCTCGACGGCCGCCTGACGCCCGCCTGGCGCCTTGGCCGCCGTCCGTTGCATGCCGCCGGGCTGCGTCACGACAAGCCCGGGTGCATTGCCGCGCGGCGTCGCGTTCGCACTGGCGGCCTCATCATTGCTGGCCGCAATCTTCCCGGGCTTGTCTGCCAGCATCGCCGCGGGTGCCCAAATGAACTCGGCGCCCTGCAGGTCGGCCGCCTTTTCATCCCACGCGACGGTGCGCCGGCTCTTCGCGGCCTTGGCGTCCTCCTCGGGCTTTTCCTTCGCGTCCGAACGCGCCTTGGCACGGATCGCCTCGAGTTCCTCGCGCTTGACCAATGCCTCCACGGGATAGGCGCGCTCGTTGTTCCAGTAGCTGTCGAAGCTTCGTGACAGGTCCTGCACGATCGGCCCCGCGGCCAGCACGTCGAGGTCCACGAAGTTGCCGTCTTCCCCGATGCCGAAATACGCGTCGCCGAGGTTGCGCCCGCCCGTCACGCCCAGCACGTTGTCGGCCAGGAAGAGCTTGTTGTGCATGCGCTGCTGGATGCGCTGCGGATCCTCGATCGAGTTGACCAGCCGTCCGAGTGTGGAGCTGCGCGCACCGGCGACCGGGTTGAACAGCCGTACCTCGATGTTCTTGTCGTAGGTCAACAGCAGCACCAGCGCGTCGCGCCCCGTGCTGTGAAAGTCATCGATGAGGATGCGCACCCGCACGCCGCGCGCTGCGGCCTCTCGCACTGCGGACATCAGTCGCCGAGTGCTGGCATCGGCATGGATGGCGTAGTACTGGAGGTCCAGCGTCTTCTGCGCGCCTTCCACCAGCGCGAGCCGGCTGCCATAGGCAGCCTGCGGACCGTCGAGAAGTTGAAAGCCGGAGTCGAAGCGCGCCTGCGCCGCGTCATGGCGTTGCTTCACCAGCGCCGCAAATGACGTCCCTGCCGGTGACACCAGCGCATGGGACACTGGGCGATCGACCTGGGTTGGAAGCTCTGCGCACCCGCCGGCCGTGAACAGGCCAATGGAAGCGGTGAAAGCGAGAAGCCAGCGCGGCGGACGGAACATGACATGCCAGTGGAAGTCGTTATGGCATGCGGTATAGCGCGCCGCACCGCCCCGACATGTCAGACAGACGCGCCGGCCTCAGCGGGCAGCGGCGCTCAATTCTTCCCAGCGCTCCAGCGCAGCCATCAACTCGTCGTCGATCCGGGCATGGCGCTCGCCGAGCTCCACAGCCCGGGAGGCCTCCGTCGAGTAGATCGCGCCACCGTCGCGCTCCAGCGTCTCGGAAATCTGCTTCTGCTCGTCTTCCAGTTCCGCAATCCGGCCTGGCAGGGCGTCGAGTTCGCGTTGCTCCTTGTAGCTGAGCTTCTTGCGCGTCGCCGCGCCCGTCGTGGCAGCCGGCGCCGCAACGGCAGCCGGCGCAGGTGCAGGCGCCGGAGCGGCGGCCGCACGTTGCGCGTTGATTTCCCGGGCCCGCTTCGACTGGATCAGCCAGTCCTGCACCCCGCCTTCGTACTCGCGCCAATAGCCGTCGCCCTCGAAGGCAATCGTGCTCGTCACCACGTTGTCCAGGAAGGTCCGGTCATGGCTGACGAGAAAAACCGTGCCGTCATAGTTCTGCAACAGGTCTTCCAGCAATTCCAGCGTATCGATGTCCAGATCGTTCGTCGGCTCGTCCAGCACCAGCACATTGGCCGGCCGCGCGAACAGGCGCGCCAGCAGCAAGCGGTTGCGCTCTCCGCCGCTCAGCGAGCGCACCGGCGAATTGGCACGCGCCGGCGAGAACAGGAAGTCGCTCAGGTAGCTCTTCACATGCTTGCGCTGCTTGCCGATCTCGATCCACTCGCTGCCCGGGCTGATGAAATCCTCCAGCGTCGCGTCCAGGTCCAGCTTCTCGCGCATCTGGTCGAAGTAAGCGACCTCGATATTGGTCCCGCGACGCACCTTGCCGCTGTCGGGCTCCAGGTCGCCCAGGATCAGCTTCAGTAGCGTTGTCTTTCCAGCGCCGTTCGGCCCCAGCAGCCCCACCTTGTCCCCACGCAGGATGGTGTTGCTGAAATCGCGCACCACCGTCTTGGCGCCGAAGGACTTGGATGCATGGGTCAGCTCCGCCACGATCTTGCCGCTCGACTGCCCCGAGACCACATCCATGTTGACGCTGCCCTGCACGTTGCGACGTGCCGCATGGCTGGCACGCAGCTCCTGCAAGCGGGTGATGCGACTCTGGCTGCGCGTACGGCGCGCTTCCACCCCCTTGCGGATCCAGATCTCTTCCTGGGCCAGCAGCTTGTCGGCCTTGGCATTGATCACCGCCTCCTGTGCCAGCTGCTCCTCTTTCTGTACGAGGTATTGCTCGAAGTTGCCGGGATAGGAATTCAACTTGCCCCGATCGAGCTCGATGATCCGGGTCGCCACGCGATTCAGGAAGCTCCGGTCATGCGTGATCGTCACCACGCTGCCCTTGAAATCGATCAGCAACTGCTCCAGCCATTCGATCGAATCGAGGTCCAGATGGTTGGTCGGCTCGTCCAGCAGCAGCACATCGGGCGCGGTCACGAGCGCCTGCGCCAGAGCCACCCGCTTGCGCGTGCCCCCGGAAAGCGATCCCACGCGCGCTTCCGGGTCCAGGTGCAGGCGATGCAGCGTCTCTTCTACCCGTTGCTCCCAGTTCCAGGCGTCGTAGGCCTCTATTTCAGACTGCAGCGCGTCCAGGTCCGCACCCTCCACGGCATTCAGATACATCTCGCGTGAAGCGATCACATGCGCCAGACCCTCGCTCGCCGCGTCAAAGACATTGGCCTCCATGTCCAGCGCAGGCTCCTGCGCCACATAGGCCACGCGCAGGTTCTGCTGCAGCTGCAAGGTGCCGTCGTCCGCCTTCTCCAGCCCCCCGAGAATCTTGAGCATCGAAGACTTGCCCGCGCCGTTACGCCCGATGAGGCCAATACGCTCTGATTCGAGCAAAGAGAAGTCCGCATGATCGAGCAGCGGGACGTGACCGAACGCGAGTTGCGCGTCGAGGAGTGTGATGAGTGCCATGTGGCAGGGATTATCCGGGGGAGCCTTCATACCCGCTGCCCTGACTCCCCTTTGCTACCGAGCACTCACCACGCAGGTGCCGATACGTCGGAAGCGGTCCCAGGCCGTAGCCTGCGGTTCGCTATCTCTGTGTCCACGTGAGTTGAGCGTCGCGTGTACAGTGCGCGTCGGCCCCGGTTCGCAGGGTGGCCGAATCGAAGAAACCTACTAGCCGGTACTTTTTTCGCAGCTTCGGTTGCAGGCGTCAAAAAACGGCATATACTCGTGGGCTCGACAGGAAACGCAGGAGCGTTTCGTCAGACAGGGCTCTTCGGGGTGGTTTGAAAAGTCGAGAAAAAAGTCCCTCGGACTTGACGAAGTTGTAAAAACTGAGTCATAATCGAAGGCTTCGCTGAAA